>DAIDJN010000076.1:0-44067 GCA_027451365.1 Phycisphaerales bacterium
TCAGCCTCATGGGCCAGCCGCAGCGGCGTATCGGCCAGCAATCGTGCGGCATTGGTCAATTGCACAGAGCCGGTCCAAAGAATTCCTGAGACTAAGTTGCCCAGCGCCCGTAATGGACCGCGACTGGTACACATGTCAAAATGCTCAAGATAATCTCGCAATAATGCCGATGTACAATGGAAATCGTCCTTTGCGTCCATAAAAAGCCTCCTTGCAGTTTGTCTTTGTACCTAACTACTGCATCGGAGGTTTTACGCGCTTTACTTGAAAGTGGGGAAACTCCAAGACAATTGGGACCGGTCAATTGTCAATTGTGGGATGGCCGTCAATCCTGAACCAAATATTGATTCTCACCCTTTGGCGCAGAGCCGACCGGCAAATGCTGGCGTCCGCGCCGGCTTGCCTGTGGAGCAGGGCACACGCAGGAAAATCATTTTTGGGTTGATGCGGCATTCGCGGCCTGTTGGGTAGTAACTGGCGAGCCGGCTGCGGGGGCGGTTGTCGCAGGCGAGGCCGCCGGCGCGGTGGACGGCGGAAGAACTTCCTCATGAATACTGGTGGTAGTGGGCAGTCGCGGATACCCCGGCGCAGCGGAACTGGTTTCAACGGGGTGGGCTGGAGTCAGAACAGTGGTGACGGTGGCGGACTGGCCAGGGTGATTGGGCAGGCCAATTACAACTTCCGGTTTGGGCGGCGGCTGCATGAAAAGTGTTTCGGCACCATTATTGGCGAACGCGGGCGTGCGAACGGCGGTACCTGGACCGCGAGGCCGGGTCTGGCAGCCGGCAATCAGCATCAGCATGCCAAGAATCAACGCAAGCAGTCCGCGAGCGCCCTCGGGCAGCCGTCGCGAGGATCGCCCGGACCGATGATTCAAAGATTGATAATACGGATTATAATGCATATCTAATTGCCTATAATTGTTTATTCTGGACGCCTGAACCCGTAACCTGGCCACGCCCCTTTATTTCCATAAGCCGCGAAACTTCCATGACATCTTTGTCACCGCGACCGCTAAGGTTAATGACAAGAATTTTGTCCGAATCCATTTGGCTGGCCAGCTTAACCGCCGCCGCAACAGCATGTGAGCTTTCCAGCGCCGGCAGAATGCCTTCGCGCTGGGCAACAAGTTCAAACGCGGCCAGCGCTTCATCATCGGTTACGGAAGTGTATTGCACGCGACCGGTATCTTTCCAATAGGCATGTTCCGGCCCCACGCCGGGGTAATCAAGTCCGGCGCTGATACTGTGCACGTCCGCGGTCTGACCGTCCGGGTCTTGCAGCACATAGGAAAGCGACCCGTGAAGCACGCCAGGATTGCCCATGCTAAGCGAGGCTGAATGCTGGCCCAGGTCACGGCCGCGGCCACCCGCTTCCACGCCAACAAGCCGCACGGGCGTATCATTGACGAATGGATAAAACATGCCCGCCGCATTGGAACCGCCGCCCACGCAGGCCACTACGCAATCCGGCAGGCGGCCGAACATGCTCATGGCCTGTTCGCGAGTTTCCCGACCGATAACACTTTGAAAATCACGTACTATGCGAGGAAACGGGTGCGGTCCGACCACAGACCCGATGATGTAATGGGTATGTTCAACAGAACCCATCCAGTCGCGCATCGCTTCGTTGGTGGCGTCCTTAAGAGTACGCGAGCCGGATTCAACACTTACCACGCGCGTGCCCAGCAGCCTCATTCGGAATACATTCAGTTCCTGGCGCCGGATATCCTCGGAACCCATGTACACATCGCAGGACATGCCGAAAGCCGCCGCCGCGGTTGCGGTGGCCACACCATGCTGCCCGGCTCCGGTTTCGGCGATTATCCGCTTTTTACCCATGCGAACGGTAAGCAATCCCTGGCCAATGGTGTTGTTGATTTTATGGGCACCGGTGTGGGCAAGGTCTTCGCGCTTAAGAAAAATCTTTGCCCCACCGGCATATTCGGTCAGTCGTTTGGCGAAATAAAGCCGCGTGGGCCGACCGGCGAATTCGCGCAGGTAATATTCAAACTGTCGGCGAAATTCCGGGTCACGAATGGCGCGTTCATATTCCTCTGCAAGCTGTTGCACAGCAATCATAAGTGTTTCAGGTACATATGCCCCGCCATAGGGTCCAAAATGCCCCAGTGAGTCCGGCACGTTTCCGGAGGCTTTGCCGATAGCAGGGTCCACGATGGTTCGCGAGGAAAGCCGTCTTGCGGCCTCTGCGCGGTTCATGGCGGAAGATGGTGAAGATGCGGTTTGTGTCATAGCCTTAGGCCCTTTCAATAAATATCATAGGTGCGGCGGCCCGGTTTTGCCAAGACCGCGGTTGATGTCGCGCCTGCAAGGGATGCCGCCGTTAATCGGGATTTGGCCAACTGCCCGCTTCACGACTTTTTGAACTAAGCTGGGCCACCCAACCGGCGATTTGAAGCGAATGAGGACATCCGCGCCCTCGGGAAAATCCATGGTTCGCAAGAAACATGACGGGGCAGAGTCGACGGCCATCGCGTATCGGGTTGTCGGGAAGCGGGCCGGGGCTTTAGAATGCGGGCGGCAATATTTTGCACGGCTGCAATTGCGATGGGCTTCGGAGCCTGCTGGCATGAACGGCGGTCTAAAACAAGGTTACTCATGCCTTCAGAAATCAACATGTCCGGTTCCTCGGCAGCGGAAGATAAGCGCCAGCACTGGCTGACTCAGGATGTCTGGCTTATTTCGCTCTCCGCCTGTTTCGCCGACCTTGGCTATCAATCGGTACTGGCGGTTTTCCCTTTGTTTCTGGTACTGGTGCTGCATCAGCCAGTGTGGGTGTTCGCCTTGGCGACAGCAATAGCTTATGGCCCCGGGGCGATTTTTGCATTGATTGGCGGAAAGCTGGGCGACCGGTTCGGCCAAAAACGAGTCGCCCTGTTCGGCAATCTCCTTATTCCACTGTTGTCATTTTCCGGACTGGCTTCCACCTCGGCGGCCGCCGTGGCGTTGTTCTGTGGCGGCTGGTGGGCGAGAAATTTCCGTTCCCCCCCCCGCCGGGGCATGATGGTTGAAGCTGTACACGCGGACGATCGGGGCAAAGCCTTCGGCTTTCTGCATGCACTGGACATTGGGGGCGGCTTTCTGGCGGCACTGGGAACTATGCTGCTTTTTTGGGCTGCGATTAAAATAAAATATATTTTTCTGCTGACCATTATTCCCCTCCTTATGTCCAGCGTGTGGCTTATGTTTTCGCGAATGGGCAGACGCCCCTCAATTGAGGCATCTGGCGGTCCGATGCCATCGCCAATTCCGATGTCCGCACAGCACAAGTCGCTTTACCGGCGGCTGCTGATTGCCACGGCCCTGTATGGGTTTAGTTCATTTAGCTTTGGTTTTCCAATTTTGACGGTGGATCAATCCAGCCACAGCCGCGTGATGGCGGTGCTCTCTTATGTGGTATTTTTCGGGTTTTCCGCAGCCACGGGTTTAATCGTAGGCCGGGTCGGCAAAAAGCGAAGTGTGACGGCC
Source organism: Phycisphaerales bacterium (assembly GCA_027451365.1). Lineage (GTDB taxonomy): Bacteria > Planctomycetota > Phycisphaerae > WQYP01 > WQYP01 > JAJYPG01. The sequence continues at coordinate 3,489 of DAIDJN010000076.1, forward strand.
TTGGCGCTGGGCGGGTATCTTGCCGGTGGTGTGGGCTGTGCCGGCATGGCCCTGGTATGGGCCAGTGGAGGAAACAGTCTGTTTTATTATCCGGTCGCGGCTGTCATGGGGTTAGCCCTGGGTGTGATTGAAACAATGGAACCAGCAATTATTTCGCGTATCATCCCAAAAGGCAGCACCGGCAGCGGCATGGGATCGCTGACTGCAATGCGGAGCATTGGACTGTTTGCAGCCAATCTGATGATGGGAATTATTTATCAAACGGGCAAATCCTGGACATGGCCCTACGCCTACGCCGCCCTGCTGGCCGCACTGGCTGCGGGGATTGCCCTTTCGGTGCGGTCTGCTGAAACCGCGGCCGGCTGAAAAGCGATATAGATGTCGGTAGGCCAAAGATCGACAGGAAAACTGGAAAAGCTTTATGCGCCACAAAACACGCCATTCGGAAGGAAAACCACATTCACGAAAGCCAGCGGCGGAAGACAATTCGGGCGATTCGCGCCACGAATCGCAGCGAAAGCCGGATGATGACCCGCCGGACTGGGCTGGAAACGGGCCGGAAATCGCCGGCGATGACTCGGAAGAAAGACCCGTCGCCGGTGCCAAAGGCCGCATGGTACCGTTGTCGCACAGCGGACCATTGCCATGGGTGCAACTGCGCAACGTGGTATATGGCACATCGGTTTTTCGTAAAATGATTGGCCGCATCGCCAACGGCTTGCGCGCCGGTGATATGGTCAGTGTATATGACCGGGACGGCGTGCCCTTCGGAACCGCTGTATATAACAGCCAGGCCCCTGTAGCACTTCGCATGATTGAATTCGGCGCAACTCCGGTAGATGAAACTTTTTTAGAACAGCGGCTGGAACGGGCTGTCCACTTTCGCCGGGAAATTTTGAAACTAGATGCCTTCACCAATGCGTACCGCATCACCCATGCGGAAGGCGATGGCCTGCCGGGGCTGATTATTGACCGACTGGGCGATACAGCGGTAGTGGAATTTTTTTCGCTGGCTATGCACCGCCGTCGGGAGCGAATCGAAAAGTCGCTTCTTTCTTTGCTGGATATCAAACGGGTGATTTTCCGCGCGGATACCGCCGTGCAGGCGACGGAAGGCTTTTTTATGCCTGCGGCCAAAATCGGGCCAGTTGCGGGCGGTATTATTACGGAGAACGCGCTGCGCTTTGCGGTGGACCCGGCCGGTGGACATAAGACAGGCTTTTTTTGTGACCAGCGCGATAATCGGCAGCGACTGACTCAGTTTACCGCCGGAGCGCAAGTTCTCGACCTGTGCTGCTACAGCGGGGGCTTCGGAATATATGCGATCGCACTGGGAAATGCCGCAAATGTGACGGCAGTTGACCTTGACGAAAACGCGATTGAACTGGCCCGGCGCAACGCCAACCTGAATAAAATACCTGCGGCACGCTACCAGACAGTTCACGCCGACAGTTTTCCCTATCTGCGGCAGATGAAACAAAACGGACGGTCTTTTGACACTGTTATTCTGGATCCTCCAAAACTGATTCCGCAACGGGCCGATTTTGCCGATGGGCGCCAGGCCTATTTTGACCTGAACAAGCTGGGCATGGGGGTGGTCAAGCCGGGCGGCCTTCTGGTAACCTGTTCATGCAGCGGATTGTTGGACATATCTGAGTTTATGAATGTATTAAAGGGCGCGGCCCGCAGCGCGCAGCGGCGGGTGCAGATATTTCAGATCACCGGGCCAGGCCCGGACCATCCGGTGATGACCGAGTTTCTGGAAGGACTTTATCTAAAGTGCATCTGGTGCCGAATCTGGTAAGTCAACAGGCCGCACAATTGTCCGCGTGAGAACCGGGACAGACTAACGCGAAAGCCCGGTTTCCATCGATTCGATTTCCGATTTTTTGACACCCATCAGACCAACCGTTAAGCCCGCATCCCGCAGCATACGGTTCGATTTGGTAATTAATACAAGCAGGGCAATCAGGTTAATAATGGACAAGAACTGCGCCACCACATACAGCCACGCCCAACGGCTGCCACACGCCTCCGCTAAACGGTAAAGAGCTATTAAATAAAATACCATCATTACAAGATAACCCAATCCGCCAATCAAAAGAACAACCGTGAGAACAACCGAGCCGGCCGACGGGCGCAAGACCGCGACAACTGCCACCAGTAGAACGCCCGATATAAAGATCAGCACCAGCCGGAGCAGCCTGCGTTGTGCCCAGGCAATCGCCACAACTCCGGCTGCAGTACCGGCGGGCGATTCACCGGCGGCAAGCTGATCCAGCAACATCTGCTTTCCGGCGGCCGACACGCGTTTGCCCTGAAATGTAACCAATTCGTCAACGGGCACCCATTCGCCCGATATTTCGCATTGCGCCATGGGCGCGGCCGACTGATTCGCGGGGTCGACATTGGACTTTCCAAAATTCTGGTCCATAAGCGTACGCCTTATTTTAGAGCTTTGTCTGCACTTACTCGGACGACTGGCGGAGACTCCACCATTCGCATACCGGCAATTCCGTCGCGGGCCTCTGCCCGGATGCGAGGTCAGGGGCCCGCCTGTAGAGGCGGCCAAGTCGGCGTATCATATCCGCTGGTGTACAAGATTGAAATGTTCGATTGCCGGCGCGCCCGGCAGGAATTAGCAAACCAGGCCGCCCAGTAAAAAAGGGCCGATCCGGCCTTTGCCGGATCGACCCTGTGGGTTTAATCCAAGAATATCATCAGTGGAAAACCACTGACCAAAGCCGCTGCTTATTTGATAAACAGCATTTCGCGATAGGTGGGCAGCGGCCATGCGCTGTCGGAAACCATCGCTTCAAGCTTATCTCCAAATTCGCGAACCGCGTTCATGGCCGGTATGACCACATCGCGGGAATACTTGGCGTGGGCCAGGGAATCTCCTTTGGCGTGGTGTTCGTTAATTGCATCAAGCTTGTCAATGGCCTGATGGAAACCAGCGATCGCGGAACCGAGTTCCACAAGAATCTTCTGCTGCTCGGAAAGAGACTTGCCCTTAAGACCAGCGGCCTTGGCCGCGGCAATTGAGCCCGCCACCTCGGACTGGTAGCTGATGGCCGCTGGAAGGATCATGGTGCGTGCCATGGAAGCGGTCATAAGACCTTCAATGGTGATGGTCTTTTTATAGTTCTCAAGGTAAATCTCGTAACGGCTGTGAACTTCCTTTTCGCTAAGCACTTTGTATTTGCCGAAAAGCTCCACCGCTTCCTTGCTGATGAGATGAGGAATCGCATCCACCGAAGTCTTGAGGTTAGGCAGCCCGCGCTTGGCGGCCTCTTTGTGCCATTCTTCGGTGTAGCCGTCGCCATTGAATATGACGCGTTTGTTTTCCTTGATCATCGTAACCAGCAGGCTCTGGACGGATTTATTAAAATCCTTGCCGGCTTTTACATCGGCTTCAAGCCGGGTCGCCACATAGTCAAGCGATTCGGCCACAATGGTGTTAAGCACGGTATTGGGGCCGGCAATGGACTGACCCGCGGAAACGGCGCGGAATTCAAATTTATTGCCGGTGAAGGCAAAGGGCGAGGTGCGGTTGCGGTCGCCAGCGTCCCGCGGCAGCTTCGGCAACACGGTCACACCAATTTCCATCTGTCCACCAGCTTTGGTGCTCTTGGCACCGCCGGCTTCAATCTGATCCATGATATCCTGAAGCTGCTCGCCCAGGTAAATGGAAATAATGGCTGGCGGGGCTTCATTGGCACCCAGGCGATGGTCGTTCCCTGCCGAAGAAATCGCGACGCGCAACAGTGTGGCATATTTGTTCACCGCACGGATTGTGGCGGCGCAAAAAACCAGGAACTGGGCGTTTTCGTGCGGCGTGTCACCCGGATTCAACAGGTTTTCCCCGGAATCGGTGGACATGGACCAGTTGTTGTGCTTGCCGGAACCATTGACGCGGGCAAATGGTTTTTCATGCAGCAGACAGCTAAGTCCGTATTGTTCGGCCACGTGCCGCAATGTTTCCATGGTCAGCATCTGGTGGTCGTGGGCAAGGTTGGAATCTTCAAAAATCGGGGCGATTTCATATTGTGCAGGGGCCACTTCGTTGTGGCGGGTTTTGACCGGAACTCCAAGTTTGTAGAGTTCCTGTTCAACTTCCAGCATACAGGCCAGCACGCGCTCCGGAATGGTGCCGAAATACTGGTCTTCCATTTCCTGACCCTTTGGTGGCTTGGCACCAAAAAGGGTACGGCCACAGTTAATCAGGTCAGGGCGGGCAAAGTAAAAGTTACGGTCAATTAGGAAATATTCCTGCTCCGCCCCGACGGTCGTAAACACCTTGGTAGCGGTGGTGTTACCGAACAACTTAAGCACGCGCATGGCCTGGGTGGATAGAGCTTCCATAGACCGCAAAAGCGGTATCTTTTTGTCCAGCGCTTCGCCAGTCCAGGAGACGAACGCTGTGGGAATTACCAGCGTTGTACCGTTGGGGTTTTCCAGGATGTACGCCGGAGAAGTCGGATCCCATGCCGTATATCCACGGGCTTCAAATGTAGCCCGTAAACCGCCGGACGGAAACGACGAGGCATCCGGTTCACCCTTCACGAGTTCCTTGCCGGAGAATTCCAGAATCGCGCTGCACCCTTCCGGAGAAACGAAACTGTCATGCTTTTCGGCGGTCAGGCCGGTCATCGGATAGAACAGATGGGTGTAGTGGGTAGCTCCCTTTTCCACAGCCCAATCGCGCATCGCGGACGCCACGACGTCGGCAATGCCGGGGTCTATTGCGGCCCCGCGTTTGATGGTCTGTTGCAGCTTTTTAAATATTGGCTTGGGCAACCGCTGCCGTTGAACATCTTCATTAAACACATTGCTGCCATAAATGGCGCTGATCGGTGTTTCCTTGAAGTTGATTCTTGGAGCAACACTCCGGAACTGTGTAAGCGCCTCAATTGCGGCACGACGAGCTGTGAATGCACCCATAACGACTGAACTCCTAAAAAGATGGCTTCTTGTAATCCGCCCGGCCAACGGCCGACCAACACTACTAAATCTCCCGGCCAACGAAGCCGGGTATTCTAACCGAGAGCGCGATTTTTGAGCAAACAGCGCCAAAATGCACGCCAGAAATCTGCGGGATTTCTAAAAATCGCGCACTAAATGTCATTAAAACGGTCGTTACTCCAGCCCGTTCAACGCATGGACGTCTCTTCGGGTAACCGCGCAACGCCGCCTGCCGCCCCATCCAAAACACCAAGGAAGGAAAGCTGCGGAGGCTAAACGCGTAAACTCCAGCGAACGGGTTATGCAATTTCCATGCCTGTATTTATGGTCGGTTTGCCGGTTTAGAGTGCGACGTTTTCGGTCAGCCGGATCATTTTCAATTTCGCGCCAGATAGAAGGTGATGATTGCGGCAACAATTCAAGGCTTATACATCCGGGCGGCCAAGCCGGTACGGGGCGGTAAAATTTGACTGCGGGTCAGGACAAAAGGTGTCGATTGTAAAATGGCATATGCTTAATTTGTAAGCAGTCAGCAAACGCAGCCAATGGTTCGCATCATTTTTAGGCAGACCACTGGTGGTCATCTCGACCCAATCTATTTTCTAAACGGGTCATTGCGGGCTAACCGACCGGGTCTCAATCGCTCGCTTCGTCGGTCGGCCTAAGGAGGCCAATGGCAGGGTGACGCGCTCTTGATAGCTGGAACCTTTGAGCGAAGCCCGCAAAATCAATCCATCGCGGTACAAATTTCTCGGGATGGTAATAGAGAATGTGCGAAACTGGCCGGAAGGAATTTTCAGCCATTGCCAGGCCGTTTGCGCAGCCGCCCTGGCGTCAGGTCGATTTTTGTTCTGCCGACTTTTCAGAATCGAAGCGCGGAACCGACCGTCCAACCGGCCGACGCCGGCGTTGCGAATGATCCATCGCACCTGTATCACGTCCATTAAATGTCGATTTATTTTAGTGCCACTAAGACGTCTGGCGTCCAGCTGCTTTTGTCCGGATACTGTACCGGACACGCCGGAATTACCGACTATTTTGCGACTTGTAAATAGTTGCGGAAACATCAGGGCCGGCGGAAAGCCATGAATCTCGGCCGTACGCAACGCGGCCACCAGATTTCTGGCGGAACCAGGAGCAGTGACGAAATAAGTCTTTGCGTTCAAGGGTATTTGCTGCTCGCCAGGAAATGGCGTAGGAAGTTTTTGATCGGCGGCATTAAAGCTATGCAGCACAGCTTCCGGATCGAAAATGGTCAAGTGGCCTGCGGGAAACTCCCCTGCCGAAAGATAATGCCAACTGGTGTTCACCCCCGCACCAGATGAAGGCCCGGCGCGCCGCCATTGAACATGCCCCCATTGCCAAGGCCGCCAAAAGCTATCGTGAATAGTGCCCGCACCCAGACCGACAACAATTGCGACCGCGCGTTTGTTCGCCTGAAAAACCGTGATTGCCGGCGGTAAATGCGAATGGACCGCCGCAAAACGAGCGGCATCTCCGAGCCAATGGGCCGTCGCGGAGAAACGAGCGCCCTCGTTGGCCGTAGCGAGCATGGCACCCGCCGCCAGAGCCATCGCGGCCCCCATAGGCTTATGAGGCCGCGTTATCCAACTTTTGCCTTGGTTGATTCCCAAGACTCCGGTGGCGGGCGGCGGCAGGACCCAAATTACCGGTGGATGCGCCATCCGACGAACGGTGTGCATGAACGGCAGCCATCGTCTTTTATCCGATACGGCGCAAATAAGTGATTTATGTTCCACGAGTGGAGAGTTAAAAAGAATGTTCGGATCCAACGGACAATAGCTGTCGGCACCCAGTGACTTTAATTGGGGAACCACTGGAACCGTCGGCAGTATTTTTGTGGCCATACGACCAATATTGCGGTAGGCCAACTGCGCGGCGGCCAATTGCACACCGCGGCGAGCCAAAGCCGTGTGCGACGGAACATTTAAGCCAATGGGATTTACCACGATGGCGAAAATATCTGGAGAAAGCTGTTGAAGGATCGGCGCGAGGCGCGGAGCCAACCACCGGTCCTTCGTCAGCCGAGATCCGTTCTTGCAGACTAAATCTAAACGCACCACAACTTGGCCGCCAAGGTTGTGAATGTCTCGTGCGATTCGGAAAAGCCGCTCTGTGGAATTCGGACTCGCAGGAAAAGCGGTTGAGGGTGGGCCGATCGGAATATCAGCCAGATAGCGGCGGATACCGGTTTGCAGCATGTAATCTGAAATGTAGTCCGGCGAGCGGGATTTATAAAAATCGCCTGGAATTGCACTGATCCAGCGGCTGTCCGTCACGGGCAGCGAACCGCCATGCGGTCGCGGAATAACCCAGAACGGAGCGCTGATACGGCGGAGAACTTTGCCCTGCCGCCAAAGCAGAACATAACACCCCGCGTCCGGGAAATGAACTGGCAAGATGATCCGCATAGTGTTTGACGGCCCAATGGGAGTCGGCCGGATAGTTGTAGGAACAAACAGTGTTGAATGTCCATTGCCGGCGGCCGACAAATTGGAATCGAACCGCGCCAATGCGCCGGGAGAGTTGCCGGAATCTGGCAAATGTTTCCAAAATAACTCTCCCTGAAGAATCAATGGACTGGAGGCATTATTGCGAATGAGCAGATTCACAGAACCGGGTTGATTGACCTGAAAAATGCCACTGGGGTGATGCACTGCAACAACCATGAATGCAAAACCGGCGGCGGGCGGCCGAACAGGTGCTCCGCCCTTTGGCAAAACAGCCGGGGGCAACGGTAGCAGGACGGAATTTCCACCTCCCCCACCGATGCTCGGACTTGCATCCGACGGCCGCGCAGGATGTGAACGCGGCGATATCGGTGGAATGGTCAGCCCGCCCGCCCAAATGGCATTTGCGAGCACATAAATGCAGGTCACGCAAAACAGGCACAACGCCGACTTTAAGGAAATTCCATCTGATTTTAAATGCACAAAAGCTATCCTGATAAATCCATTTATCATGCGGTGGGCCGCAACTCCCAAACCTCCGGCTTTTTGCATCGCTCCGGCGGAAGGTTCGATGATGATTATAGCGTCGAAGCACAATCCGCCGCACCAAGGCCGCGGCAGTCGTTTTACGGCAATTATGTCGGCCCTGTTTTAGGCTTACCGAATTGCGCTATTGTATATAGTTTTTGCGCAAAACATCATTTCGCGAAAATTGCCCGCGGGATATAGTAGACCATTGGCGTTCTGCCCGTGCGGGCAACAGAAAGTAAGATATGAGTGTTACAAAAAAAGCAGCCAGGAACCGTCGCCGAAAAATGGCCAGTGCCACGGGAATTCCCCAAGTCTGCATTTTAATGGAGACATCGCGGGCCTTTGGGCGCAATGTCATACGCGGGATATGCAATTACGCGAAAGCCAACGGTCCATGGAATTTCACGCTTCAACCGGGCGATTTTGATCAGTCGCTTCCGCCGCGCAACACTTGGCGGCTGGATGGCGTGATTGGCCGCATTTCCAGCCCCCAGGTGGCTCGGGAAGTACTTGCCCGAGGCATTCCGGTAGTGCCGCTGGAACCAGGCCCTTACAGCGGCGACCGCTGGGTCAGCACCAATACGCCGCGGGTCTGCGAGATGGCGTTTGAACACCTGCGCGACCGCGGCTTCCAGCGATTCGCCTTTTACGGCCGTCAGACATACTGGGGCATTGACCGGCGTAATGCCTTTTCAGCAATTATCAGAGCGGCCGGCCTGCCGTGTGAAATTTTTTCGGCGGATTCGGAATCGGATATGCCGGAGGAAGGTCAACTGGCGGCGTGGCTGGCGAAACTGGACAAGCCGATCGGCCTGATGGCTCAAGATGACCTTGCGGCCCGCGAAGTGATTGATCTGTGCCGGGTGGATGGCATTGCGGTGCCGGAAGAAATCGCGGTCATTGGCGTAGATGACGACGAACTGATCTGCGCGATAGCCAGTCCGACCCTTTCCAGCATTGCGTTGAATGCCGAACGGGTCGGGTTTGAGGCAGCCGCGGTTCTGGACAGGCTGTTTTCCGGAAAAAAACCGTTGGGACATGTATTTGTGGACCCCATCGGCGTGACCATGCGGCAATCGACGGATACCGTCAGCATTGACGATCCGCTGGTGGCAAAAGCGGTACGCATGATTCGCGCCCGTGCCCATGAGGGGCTGTCAGTTCGGGAGTTGGTCAAGGCCATGCTGGTATCGCGCCGCACGCTGGAACTTAAATTTATCAGTTCGCTGGGGCGCGGCCCGCACGAGGAAATTCAACGCGTTCAGTTGCAGCAGGCAAAAGAACTTCTTATCGGTACAGATATGAAAATTAGTTCAGTGGCGCGCACCTCCGGTTTTAATTATGTTGAATACATGCACCGCGTGTTCAAGGAACAGATTGGTCAAACCCCCACGGAGTTCCGCAAAACCAATCGGCCGTTTGGACGGTAAAGCCAGGCGAAACGGCCAGCCGGAAATCAGGGCGACGGCTCAAACCGCGCGATTTGGCGGGCCACCATGGACAACGTCTCCATTCTGGCCTCGGCTCCGCCGCGATATGGGTCCGGGGCGTGGAACGCCTGATACCAACACGCCGTGACGCATTCGGGGCGGTACCCGGCGCATGTCCATTTTTTCGGGTTCCCTACAAAAAGCTGGCAGACCGAGTTTGCAGAATTCCAGACCGTGCGGCTTGCCGGAAATCGAGTTTGTGAATAGTATCACAAGGGTTTTGGACAGGTGCCCGGAAGGCTGTTTTACCCTGTTCAGGATTTTTCCGCCCGCGATTGGTCGCCCGCGGAGCTATGCTGGAGCTTTTCATGCCGTATACCATTGAAAAAGGCGCGTCCATGCTTATGGACAACCCGATGACAACACCCCAACTCTCCAGCGATTCGAATCTTTGGACACTCAATTTCGGCCCTCAGCATCCGGCCACGCACACCGTCATCCGACTGGTGATGGAAATTGATGGCGAACGTGTGGTGCGGGTGGTGCCCGTTATCGGTTACCTGCACACCGGGTTTGAAAAAAACGCCGAAGTTCTTGATTACAATCAGTACATCACCATTGTCAATCGCATGGACTACCTTGCCCCGATGGGCAACGAAATCGCCTGGATTAACGCCTGCGAAACTCTGTTTGCGGTAGACCCGACGCCCCGCTGCAAGGTTTACCGGACAATCCTTGGCGAACTTGCCCGCATCCAGAGTCATTTGCTGTGCGTTGGCGCAGCGGCACTGGACTTGGGCGGGTTTACCGCGTTTCTTTTCGGGTTTAATGAACGCGAAATGATCTACGACATCATGGAATATGTCACAGGTGCCCGCTTTCATACGAGTTGGAACCGCATCGGAGGTGCCTTTAAAGATGCCGATGACAATATTTTCCGTCCCATGGTGAAAAATTTTATTAACGAAACACTGCCCCGCGCCATCGACGATGTTGAAAAGCTCCTCAACCGCCTGCGCATATTTATTGACCGCACTGCGGGCATCGGCACCATCAGCCGTGAAGAAGCTTTAAACTGGAGCCTCAGCGGTCCGCTGGCCCGCGCCAGCGGCGTCATGCGGGATGTACGAAAGGATGCCCCCTACCTCTGCTTCAAGGACAACTGGGACGGCAAAGGCGCGCCAGCGGTGGATTTCAAAGTTCCCATTATGAAAACCGGCGATGTGCTTGCCCGCTACCTCGTGCGACTTGAAGAAATGAAGCAGTCCGCAAACATTGTCCGCCAGTTGATTGATAATATTCCCGGCGGATCGTTGAATGTCAGCCCTGAAGGCAAGGAAGTTCTGCCACCAAAATCGCAGGTTTACGGCAGCATTGAAGGCCTGATTCACCACTTTGAACTGGTCATGACCAACCGCGGATTTCAAACGCCGGTCGGCGAAGTGTATGGCTGCTGTGAAACCGCCAATGGCGAACTTGGCTATTACCTGGTAAGTGATGGCGGAAAGAACCCGTGGCGGGCACGGACGCGCCCGCCCTCGTTTATTCATCTTTCCGTGCTGCCCAAAATGATGGAAGGCCACATGATTTCCGACGTGGTCGCCGTGCTGGGCAGTTTGAATATTATTGCCGCGGAACTTGACCGGTAAAGGTCCCGTGAACGGGCGGTTCAGCCGCCCCGGCGGCGCGGTGTTTGCGACGCCGCCCCTTGAATACGGTTTTTGAAGTAAGCAGAAAAGGATCACCATGGCCTGGCTCGTTGAAGATCGCCTGAAACCCTATCAGTCAAAACGCGCGGAACCTTATCTGACACCGGAAATAAAAAAGCGGGTGGCGGAAAAATATTTTCCGCGTTATCCAACCAAACAAGCCGCCTTGCTGCCCCTGTTTCATATCATTATGCATGAATACGGCTATATCACCGAACAGGCGATTGATGAAGCCGCGGAATTTCTTGAAATTACCCGCGCACAGGTGCAGGACGCCGTCACCTTTTACGAGGAATTCCGCCTGACTCCATCCGGCAAATATGTTGTGAATGTCTGCCGGTCGATTGCGTGTGAACTTTGCGGCCACGCGGATATCGTGGAAAAAATCCGCCAGGTATTTGGAATTGATCCCGGCGAAACGACTGAAGACCACCAGATTACCCTGTTTGAAGTTGAATGTCTTGGTGCCTGTGAACAGGCGCCCTGCGCCCTGGTCAATGAAGACCTTCACGGCTGCCTGAAACCGGATACATTTGTACGCCATCTTCAGCAGTTGCCCGCTGAAGCCGCACATAAAGGTAACGGACAAGGGCATTAACCCAATCCGCGGCAGTTCGCGGGCAGGACTTTATAACGGTGTAAGGCCGTTGAATTTTGAAGAGGTTTTTCCATGGCATTTGCGGGTCCCGTCCTTCTGAAGCGCATTCCTGATGATCCAGCGAAGCGCCGCCTGATTCGCTACTCCGATTATTGCGCCACCGGCGGCTATGAGGCGCTGAAAAAATCCTGGACCACGCCGCCCGAAGATATTATTAAACTGGTGGTGGAATCCGGTTTGCGGGGCCGCGGCGGCGCCGGCTTCCCCTGCGGCACCAAATGGACCTTTCTGCCCAAAGACCTTCACCCGCGCTACCTGGCGGTAAATTTTGACGAATCCGAACCGGGTACCTTCAAAGACCGCTATTTAACCGACTATGACCCGCATATACTGCTTGAAGGCATTGCCATTGCGGCCTACGCCAATCGCATTACCACCAGTTATATTTTCATTCGTGGTGAATACCACCATGAAGCCAAAATTCTGGAAGAAGCCCTGGAAGAAGCTTACGCCAACGGCATTTTTGGAAAAAAGCTGCCGGGAACCGATATTGTTCACAACTGTTACGTGCATCGCGGGGCCGGGGCGTATATCTGCGGAGAAGAAACCGGCCTGCTCGAAGCCTTGGAAGGCAAACGCGGTTGGCCACGAATCAAGCCGCCATTCCCCGCGGTGGCTGGCGCATTCGCCAAGCCCACCATCATCAACAATGTTGAAACCCTCGCCTGCTTGCCGGACATTGTTTTAAAAGGTGCCGCATGGTTTAAAGGCATGGGTACGCCAAGTTCCGCCGGCCCCAAGCTTTACGGGATCAGCGGACATATTCACAAGCCGGGCGTCTATGAAGATGAACTGGGCATTAAAATGTCCACGCTTATTGAAAAGTATGCCGGCGGGGTGAAGGGCAAATACCGTGCGGCTATCCCTGGCGGCGTATCGATGGGCATTCTGGGAACCGACCAGTGGGATGCAGAGCTCGATTTTGACATTGGCCGCAAATACAACGTGCTGGGCCTGGGTACAGCAGGCGTGATTGTCATGAACGACACCACGGACCTGGTGCTGATGCTGCGGAATATTGTCCGCTTTTTTGCCTATGAAAGCTGCGGTCAGTGCACCCCCTGTCGTGAAGGGACCGCCTGGATGCACAAAATGCTTAACCGCATCGTGGCCGGCTTCGGTCGCCCGCGCGATTTCGACATGCTTATGGAGGTTGGCCTAAGTATGGGATCCATGCCGGGCACGACCATTTGCGGACTGGCGGACGGTGCCAATTGGGCCGTCAAAACCTTCCTGCAAAAGTTCCCGGACGACTTTAAGTCCCGGCTGAAGCCCGAACAGGTGCGCGGTGTCACGCTGACTCCGGCGGGAGCGACGGTGTAAATTTCGGCAAATGGTCGGCGGGGTTCGGTCAACATAAAACCAGCCCCGAAAGATCACTGCGACGATGTAATCAAGAAGGAACTGAAAATGCCCACAATGGAAGTAGATGGAAAACAAGTGGCTTGGGAAGGCCGCAAAATGATTCTTCAGGCCTGCAATGACGCCGGTGTGGAACTGCCGCAATATTGCTACCACGAAGGTCTTTCAATTGTGGCGTCCTGCCGCATCTGTCTGGTGGAAATTGAATCGCCGGATCCTAAGGACCCCGCCAAGCTGGTTAAAGTTCCCAAACTCGTGCCAAGTTGCCAGACTCCCGCTGTCAATGGCATGAAGGTGCACAGCAAATCGCCCAAGGCCGCGGCCAATCAGAAGGCGGTCATGGAATTTTTGCTTATCAACCATCCCTTGGACTGCCCCGTCTGCGATCAGGCCGGCGAATGCTATCTTCAGGATTACAGCTTTAAATATGGCCGCGCTGAAAGCCGTTTTGACGAAGATAAAGCCAAAAAGCCGAAAAAGGACATCGGTAAGCATGTTGTTCTGTATTCCGACCGCTGCATCATGTGCACACGCTGCGTCCGTTTCACACGCGAAATTTCCGGCACCGGCGAACTGGGCGTCTTCGGCCGCGGCCACAAAGAGCAGATTGACGTTTTTCAGGGCAAATCTCTGGATAATCCCCTTTCCGCCAACGTCATTGATATCTGCCCCGTCGGAGCTTTGCTCGACAAGGATTTTCTTTTCACCCAGCGCGTCTGGTTTCTTAAGTCCACACCGAGTATTTCCCCATTTTCCAGCGGCGGGGAAAATATATTTATCGAACACAATCAGGGCCGTATCTACCGCATCAAACCCCGGTTTAATAAAGACATCAACAAATGGTGGATTTCCGATGACATCCGCTACGGATGGGATTTCGTTCATAATAACCGGCTGCAAACCATTTCCGCGGCCGATGCTCCGGAGGGTCTGACCTGGCGACAGGGACTCGACCGGCTTGAGCGGTCTTTCAAAAAAGCTGTCGCCGAAAAGGGGCACGGTTCCACGCTGCTTATGCTAAGTCCGTTCGACACCACTGAAGAAATGTTCCTGGCCGCGACGTGGGCAAGGAAAATGGATCCCGGCTGTGCGCTGGGCCTGAATCTGTCTAAAATTGATGGCCAGGACCAGGTATTCACCAACCCGACCACTGGAGCGGTCACTTACACCATTCGCGCGGATAAATCGCCCAATCGACTCGGTGCGGAAAACATCCGCGCCCACTTTGGCGGCAATTCGCTGATGTTCAGCTATCTATCGTCGAAAATTTCCTCTGGTGATATTCAGGCCGCACTGGTCTGTGCCGACCCGATCGGCCATAACGACGCCGATATGTCCAATTATTTCCAGCCATTGAAAAATCTGACCGTTCTTTCCAGCCGGCCCGATGGTCTGGTCAAGCAGGCCTCGCTCTCGTTGCCTGTTTGCACCTGGGCGGAGAAGGCCGGCGTTTTTGAAAATTGCCAGGGAGTTATTCAGCCGTTTGTGCAGGCCATTCAGCCGCTGGAAGGGTCACGGTCCACCGGTTCGGTATTCTGGGAACTCCTCGGCCTGTCAGGCCAATATGATCCTGCCGCCGTTCGCCGCATGATGGCTGACGCCGGAAAACCGCAATATGGTCAGGTTACACCTCCGGCGCGCCAGGAAAAAGTGGAACTGATGCAATTCGCCGAGTTGTAAGCGGTCCTGGAATGCTGTGCCATTGCGGCGGGCATCCATATGAATTCACAGGCCGGGCGGTCGAATTGGATATTTTCCGACAATTTTTACGCGGCCGCCCGACCCCACGAGTCTGGCACGAGGCAACGAGGCTTCCATGAAATGCACGCCTGCATATCTGGTTATCGGGCTGGTGATCGCTTGTTCCGGCTTCGCGAACGCGGCTAAAGTGCCGCCGCGGGCGGCCCGTTCCGTCCATCTGTTTTATCAGGCCCCTTCGGGAAATATTTTCTTTAATACGCTGCGTATCAAGCAATCACAGCCGGGAAGTTACTTTCAGGTTTGCGGTTTTAGTCAGGGCTATTTCGGCCTGCAGGAACTGGCCAGCAAAAAACATATCATTATCTTTTCAACCTGGGATTCCAATCACCAGCCGGTGCGCGTAACCAGCTGCGCTCCGGATGTTCATGTCTCACGCTTTGGCGGCGAAGGAACGGGTGCCCATATTTTGATCAGTTACGCTTGGCACACGGGTATAACCTATCACTTTGCGGTTGTTTCGCGGCGCATCGGCCGCCGTACGGCATATGCCGCGTGGTTTTATCAACCCGGAAAACAAAATTGGAAGCACCTGGTCACATTGGCGACGGTTGCCGGAAAATCCGCCGGCCAGATTCATGGATATTATGCATTCATTGAAGACTTTCGCCGAAATACGCGCAGCGCCCGGCAAGTGCGGCGGGCCTTGTATGGTCCCGGCTGGATACGCAAAACAAACGGCCAATGGATGGCGCTTACCCGCGCGGTTTTCAGCACTTCCAACGCCCCATGGGAAGCAAAAAAAACGGTGGACGCGGGTATCATTAAAGAACAGTTTTATCTGCAAACCGGCGGACAAACGCACATGCACTCGGCCCCCGGAACGCTTCTTAAACTAGCCCGTTATTCGCGCAAGCCGCCGCATATAATTCAAAAGCTGTTAACCGCCCTTTTACGGAAAAAACAGACCCGCATAATTGAACACGCGGTTGGACGCGGGCACAAGGAGCCTTGATTGACACACTGGTATCTAATCGCGTTCGTTATTGGAGCTGTGCTGGCCCTGGCGATAATTAAGCGTGCTGGACTTGTATCAGCAGCAAAAGCCCGAATTCTTTTGCAGCGGAATTCCCGTGTGGTGGATGTACGCACGCCGCAAGAATTCAACGCCCGACGACTGCCCGGCGCGGTCAATATTCCCGTTGACCAGCTTGCCACGCAGGCCCCAAAACACTTTCCGGACCTTCAGCAGATCATTTTGCTGCACTGCCTGAGCGGCACTCGGAGCGCGATGGCCAGATCGCATTTACGACGAATGGGTTACACCAATGTTTATAACCTCGGTTCCTTTGCGCGGGCAAAAAGAATACTGGAAGGGTAGACCGCCGCAAAACGTGCTGCCGGTTACGGCGTTTAACCGGGACTGAATTTCAAGCTGTCTTTCAGCGGGCGCCTGGGGCTTTGTATCGTCCGTCCGCTTGTTGAACCAATTATTTTTTCGCACCACTTTGCGCCGCGCCCGGAATCGGTTATCTTTCCTTGTCCTATGAGGTTCTTCCATGACAGATGGTTCCAATCCTGATTTACTCGCATCCCTGAGCAACAGTTCCCACGAAACCGAATTCTACACCCCATTTCCCAAAGGTTACCAGAAGGGCAAAACCAAATTCGTGGTCGTACTGGGCACGGTCATGAGCGGACTGGGCAAAGGCATTTTCAGTTCCAGCCTGGCCAAAATTCTTAAGGATAAAGGCCTGCGCGTCGCTCCCATCAAAATGGAAGGCTATCTGAATATTGATTCAGGAACGCTTAATCCGTTCCGCCATGGCGAAGTATTTGTCCTGGATGACGGAATGGAAACCGACATGGACCTGGGCACCTACGAACGCATGCTGGATGAAAATCTCTCCCGTAAAAACTTTACCACCAGCGGTCAGATATTCACCCGCATACTGGACCGCGAACGCCTCGGCCAATATCTGGGCCGCGATGTCCAGATGATTCCCCATGTCACTGGCGAGGTCAAACATTCCCTGCGCGAACTGGCCATGGCGTCGAATGCCGATGTTGTATTTGTGGAGGTGGGCGGCACCGTCGGGGATCACGAAAACGGCTATTTCATTGAAGCAATTCGAGAACTTGCCTATGAAGAAGGCGAACACAGCGTGTGTGTGGTTGCGCTGACCTATATTATGGAACCCCAAAGCCTTGGCGAACAGAAATCCAAAGCCGCCCAGTTGGGCCTTAAACAGGTGATGCAGGCCGGCCTTCAGCCGCACATTATCGGTTGCCGCTGCCCCACACCGGTCACCGATAAAGTCCGCGAAAAAATTTCCATGTTCAGCAATGTCTCTTTCCGCCGCGTTTTTTCCATGCACGATGTGGAAAGCATTTACATGGTGCCCGAAATGCTGCACGACGCCGGCCTGGACCGGGAAGTGCTGACCCTGCTGAACCTGCATGAACGGGTGAACCAGCGTTCGGAGGATCAGGCCCGGCGTAAATGGCAGGGCTTTGTGGACCGCATGTTGGCCCCACGCGATAAATCGGTCAATATTGCCGTAACCGGAAAGTACGCCTCCCTGCGTGACGCCTATGCCAGCATTGACAAGGCCCTGGAACACAGCGGCGTGCACGCCCAGTGCCGGGTCAACATTCAATGGCTGGACACCACCGAAATTAATTCCCGAAATGTGGCTGAAATTTTGCGCGGTGCCCACGGCGTGATTGTGCCCGGCGGATTCGGGGCGCGTGGTGCCGAAGGCAAAATTGAGTGCGTCCGGTTTGTACGCGAAAACCATATTCCGTTCCTCGGAATCTGCCTGGGTTTCCAGATGGCGGTTATTGAGTACGCCCGCAACGTCTGTGGTCTGCAGGGCGCCAATTCCACGGAATTTGATCCCAATTGCCCCCACCCGGTTATTGACATTCTGCCTGAGCAGAAAAAAATTGAGGGGCTGGGCGGCAACATGCGCCTCGGTGGCAAAGATGTGATCCTGCAGACAGATTCCGGAATAAGCCGCCTGTACAACGGTGCCCGCCAGATTCGCCTTCGCTTCCGCCACCGTTATGAAGTCGAACCACGATACATTTCCCGCCTGGAAGAACACGGCCTTATTTTCGGTGGCCACGCGCCCAATCAGCCGATTATGCAGATGCTGGAACTGCCCGCCCACATTCATCCCTATTTCTTTGGAACGCAGGCCCATCCCTGCCTGACCAGCCGTCCACTTTCACCCGATGCAATGTTCCTGGGCTTGGTCACCGCAGCCCTTCGCCGCGCAGCACCCGATGAACTCTTTGAATCGACCCGCGCAGAAAAAATTTAACCGCCGCGAAGACCCATCGCAAAAACGACTGATTCACAATGTGGAACGGGGCGAATGACCCCTTGAATGGAATCTCATTGCAGCCGACAATCCCACAAGGGCAATGTCGCCACGGAATTCGCGTTGGTGAATCAGAATCAAGATTTGGAAGCTAGATGGTCGAAACGACAAATCAAACTGGGCATTTAGACACGCCGCTATTGCAGGATTTTCCGCCGCTGATGCGGAATCGAAATTTTATTCTGCTCTGGCTGGGCTATGTGGTCTCGGCATTGGCGGACCGCGTGCACTGGCTGGTCATGCTGACGCTATTGTGCACCATCGTGCTGGGCATGAAAGGGCTTGGTTCCCAGCAGACGGCGCAGTTGAATCTGGCCATGTTTGTGCCGTTTCTGATTTTGGCTCCTCTCGGCGGCCTTATTTCAGATCGCCTGCCGCGCCGCACGGTTATGATCGTCGGCGATCTGGTTCGCCTGCTTATTGTGCTGGTCGCGCGAACCGTGTTGCTGCATGGGGCCCGCTCGCACAGCCTTGGCGTGGATACTCTGCTGTGGCTGGTATTCGGATCAGAAATTATACTATCATCCGTAGGCGAAATTTTTTACGTGGCACGGGCCGCCATTCTTCCCAATCTCGTCCATCCGCGGCAACTGCTGCAGGCCAACGCCATGATCAGCGCCGCGGGCACCATTTTTTCCCTTATCGGTTTTATTCTGGGCGATATGCTGATTAAATGGAGGCTGGATTATGCCATGTATGTGGATGGTGCCGCGTTCCTGTTATCCGCCCTGTGCATGATGGCCATGCGTCTGGCGCGTGGTGCGGATATTTCACAGTCGGCCAGTGCGTCGACCGGGCTGATTTCCGAGGCGAAAATCGGCGTCCGCTATCTGAAAAGCCATAGCCGTCCGTTTCAGGTTATCGGCCTGGAAATGATATTTTTTTCCATCAGCGCAGTGGTCTTTAACGCGTTACCAGGACTACTGACCGGAAAATTTCACCTGCCGCAGAGCGATTTTGGCATTTTCATGGGCATGGCGGGCCTGGGCATGGTGGCCGGGGCGATGGCCATCAGCCGCGCCAAGCAGGGTATCCCCAAGGAAATCGGCATTGCCTGGGCCACCGTTCTGGTGGGTGCCGGCCTGCTGTTGGCCTCGTTTTGTGCACAATGGCAGAGCATGCTGGCCAGCCTTATCGTGGGATCTTTCTTTGCGGCCATCATGTTTATCAGCGTCGACACCCTGCTGCAGCGCGTGGTGCCAGATTACATTCGCGGCAGGGTGATGGCAGTGCGCGACATGCTGACAACATCCGGCCTGATCGTCATGACTGTGCCCATCACACTGTGGCCAAATGCCAATGCATATACGCATGTTCTTTTATTGTGTGTCGCAATCATTACCGCACTGCTCGGACTGGGCCTTGTGGCCATTTATTACAAACGCCAACCGCTGCCACTGGCATCCGCGATCGCCCGCAGATTGGCCGGCGCCTATATGATCATCTGGCACCGCTGGCGGATGATCGGGGCATGTCGCATTCCAGCGAGCGGGCCGGTGCTGGTGGTGGCCAATCACACCAGCGAGCTGGATGCACTGATTTTGGCAGTTTCCAGCCGGCAGCGTCTGGTTCATTTTTTTGTCGCACAACACTATTTTGATCTTCCGCTGATTCCCGGCTTTCTTCGCGCGCTGGGCGCTATTCCCATTCTTGAAGGCCCCGGACAATTCCTGACACTCCGGCGGACCATTCGACTTCTGAAAGCCGGAAATGTGGTCGCAATGATTGCACCTTCGGCGGCCGCATCCGCCGCCCAAACGCTGCGGATCAATCGCGCAATCGCCCTGGTGGCAAGCCGCAGCGGAGCTGTCCTGGTGCCAGCCTGGCTGGGCGACCACGAGCAGCAGGACAATATGCGCCGCGACGTGCTGGGCCGTCGGCGCGCCACCATCAGATATGGAATGCCGATTCAGAGCGGATCCTCCGACGGATTTAGCCATTCGCCGATGGATTGGGAACCGATGATCAGCCAGATAACAAGCGCCATTGACCGACTGCGGCAGCACAGCGGCCAATTGAAATAATTAATTCCGTCCAACTGGCTCCCCAGGCGAAATGGATTGCCACACAAATTGCGAATTCATTTGATTATGAGGCGCGTATCGGGAACGCCAGGCAAAATCTGACGGGCCTTTTTGGGCCGGGAATATTTGTATATGGCATAAAAAAAAAGATGCGACCCGCTTATTGTGCGGGTCACATCCCAGGGAGAGTTTGACCATATTCGCGTTGCGGGCCGGTTACTGAATGCCCGCTGGTGGCGGCACCGGTTTGCCTTTCAACAATGCCATAATATCGGCCTTCACGTGGGCGGGATCCTCACCGACCACAATATCCCGCAAGATACCTTTGCGATCAACAATAAACTGCGAAGGAATCGCATTGACACCATTCGCCATTGAAAGCTTGTTCCAAGAGTGCTGGTTTTTTCCGAATAACTGTGGCCACACCATTTTGGGATTGGCCTTGAGGAAGTTCACCAGTGCACTCCGATGGTAATCATTGGAGATGCCGACAACATTAAACCCTTTGGCGTGATATTTATCGTACAGACGAATCACGTGGGGCAGGCTTCCGCGGCATGGGGGGCACCAGGTCGCCCAGAAATCCACCAGTACAACCTTGCCCTTCCACTTGGAAAGCTTGAAGGTTTTTCCGTCCAGCAGTCGACCGGTCAGCGCGAACGGCTTGCCGATTTTTGCATTCATGGCCGCCTGCTGATTGTCCTGCTGGGCGATCTGCTGGGCCATCTGACCATTCAGGTCTTTGTCAATAATTTTCCGGGCGCGATGGCTCAGGGCGGAATCAGCGGCACCCGCCCCTTGAGACATTCCATACAGCATCATCGCCAGGCTGTCACTGGTCGGATTGGCCTTAGCCAGGGATTCATATTGATCAAGTATTTTGGATTGCGCGGCAGCATTCTTGCGGTTGTGCCACCATTGAATCTGGAGATCGGCATAATGAGCCTGCCGCATAGTGGACGGATTAGAGGATTTTTCCGCCTGGGAAATTTGTTTCGCCGCTGTTTTGTCCCCTATTAAGGCCAACAGCCCCAGATAATGATATTTCAGGCTCGCAACCATTTGAGCGGATTTCGGATACTGGGCACTGAAATGATCGGCCTGGTTGACAATGTCCCGAAAAATCGGGATCACTTTCGGCGCATATTTGGCCTGAAAGGCCGCATCAGTAATCAACTGACTCGGGCTGTGGTGGCCGATGATCGCATCCATTTTGGCGGCATCTTTCTGCATCGCCGCCTGCAGGACTTTAACACCCTGCATCACATCCATCGGGTTTGCCGCCACGGGCCCGGCCGCCGCGCCGCCGGCTGCGGCCATGGTCAGTGGAATAGCCAGCATTGCCGCCCCCCCAACACATGCTCCAACTGCCGCAGCAGTTATTTTCCTTTTCCAGTTCATCACGATTCTCCTTGTTGACAGTTATGCGGCAGGACATGCACAGCAGGCGTGAAGTCAACTCCGCAGTTCTTATCTGATATTAGTTGCCGTACGGCCGGCCAAACTTACATTATTTTTCCGAATTCTGGCAAAATTTTATTCAAACGGCCATCAAAATACTTAAATAGCCACTCAATTCACGCCAGCGGTCGGGCGATGGTTTGTGGCCGTAAGTAGTCATTAAACGTTTCCGGGCTGTTCACACCCCCACCCATTCCGCTTAAATTCGTTCCCCCATAGGGCAGGCCGTAGGCGAACACGTTGTGTGCGTTAATCCAACTGTTTCCAGCCACCATACGGTCGGCAACGCGGGCGGCCCGCTGTAAATCGGCCGACCAGACGCTATTGGCCAGACCATAAGAAAGCCGATTGACCTCGGCGATCGCGGCGGATTCGTCGCTGAATTTCAGAATAAATGCGCTGGGGCCGAAAATTTCCTCACGACAACAGATATTCGTGCTGTCGCCGGCCAGTAGACTCGGCCCCACATAAAAGCCACCTTCATAGCCGGCCACATGCGGCATTTGCCCATCCAGCAGCACCGTAGCCCCCTGCTGCCTTCCCTGTTCCAAATAGCGGGCCACACGCTGCCGCTGGACCTCGCTGACTAATGGCCCCATTTGTGTTCGCCGGTCCAGAGCGGGGCCAACGCGAACAGCCTTCAGAGCTGCGGCCGCCGAATGCACAAACTGTTCATAAATTTTTTCATGTACGATCCATCGCGTCGCCGTGCAGCAGACTTGTCCGGTGTTCAGCGTAATGGCCGCCGCCAACTGACCAGCCGCCTGCGCCACATCCACATCGTCAAACACCACTGCAGCGCCCTTGCCACCAAGTTCGAGTTTGCAAGGCGTAAGATTGCGGCCACAGACTTCACTGACCATTTTGCCAACAGTTGGCGAACCGGTGAAACTCATGCGCTTAATCAGCGGATGGGCGGTAAGGGCAGTACCGGCCACGCTGCCGGCACCATTGACGACATTCAACACGCCCGGCGGAAAGCCGATCTGTTGAGCCAGTTCACATACATAAAGTGTGCTTAACGGTGTGACTTCCGACGGCTTTACCACCACGGTATTGCCTGCGGCCAAGGCTGGCATGACACCCCACATAAGCAGGTCAAATGGGAAATTCCATGGAAAAATGAAGCCGCAAACGCCGTACGGAACCCGATGTGTGCGGGCTTCAATATTTTTCACCGCAAGGGGTATTTCGTAGCGGGCTTGAACCGAAAGGTCCGCATAATAGCGAATACATTGTACGCCAAACGGTATATCAAAACCTTCCGCATTTACGATCGCCTTGCCGACATCCAGCGATTCAAGCTGCGCAAGTTCGGCCGTATTTTTTTCCAGCACATCCGCCAGCCTGTGCAGAAGTACGGCCCGTTCAGCCGGTGCCCTTCCGGCCCAATCGGCAAACGCCTTATGCGCTGCGGCCACCGCCGCGTCCACATCCTTTTGCTGCCCCATGGCAACCTGTGTCAGAACGCGACCGTCAGATGGATTCAGCACGTCAGCCATGGCACCATCGGAACTGGCGATCCAATGGCCGCCAATAAAATGCCGCAACGGCTTTCGCAGAAACTGCCGTACCGCGGGCGCTATTTCACTGTTCCCAGCCAATTCAGATGACTCCAAAACCTGTGGCATGGCGGCAACCTTTCTAAATAATAACGGACCAGAGCAGTAATCAGGCTTGGATTATACCGCACGCGGGTCGTACCATATAGCCCAATGCCGACTGCGGCAAAATACTGCTGGATGTATACGCCATGTGGATATGCGCTGATTTTTGTGGCGGCGTCAATTTCAGGTCGGTGACATCCGCTGGTTACGAAAAATCAAAAAGACGCTAAAACCTTAGTCCGCTATTTCCCCGTTATAATCCTGAGCCTTCACCGGCTGATAGCACAGCCAACTTTAACAATCTTGGCAATGTGAGAATCGCCGTCGCGGTCGCTCCTTGGTATCCGCGCATAAACGTGCCAACAGGGTAAAATATTCGTATGCGGATTACCCTGGTTCATGCTGGCGCTCTTGGAGACACTGTCTTGCTTGCGCCATTGTTGCGAAGCCTTCAGGCGCGGTGGCCGCGGTGCCGCCGCACGGTGGTCATGCGGGCTGAATTCGGCAGGATGCTGGTACGCATGAAACTTGCCGAGGCATGGGCGGACGGGGATTCCGTGGATCACGCTCGCTGGTTTGCCTGGCACGAAACAGGCAGCGGCCAAGGCGAACTGGTCCCCGTTCCGGAATGGGCCAATTGCGACTTGCTGATCAGTGCTGTTGGAAACGGAGAGGATGCCTGGTCCAAGAATGCCCACCTAGCGTCTGATGCGGAAATCCATTTTTTTCAACCCCGTCCGCTATCGGAAAACGTCTTGAGTGTTCCGGAATTTCACCGGCGGCAACTGGTGGCATTGCACTTGCCGCCGGACCCCATTCCACCCGCGCGTGCAACAGGAACCGGTCCAATCATTCTGGCCCCGGGTGCGGGCAGCCGACACAAATGCCTTCCGATAACGCATTTCATCGCCTTGGCCAGAGAGGTAAGAGAGTCTGGTCATCAAGTCGCATTTATGCTTGGCCCAGTGGAGTGGGAAAAATTTTCGTCGGTCGAAATCGCCGACCTGAGGAATAAATTTAATATTTATAAATGCGAAACTCCTGACCATTTACTTGATCTTTTTGAATCTTCAGCCGGTTTTATCGGCAATGACAGCGGTCCGGGCCATGTTGCAGCGGCTATAGGCTTGCCAACCCTGACCCTTTTTTCCGCGGGAGATCCGCGGCAATGGTCACCAATTGGTCCGCGGGTTCGGGTGGTTGCCGGACCGACGGCGGACAGCCTGCTGCTGGCGGCGAAAAATCAGCTCCCGTGGCTACTCGCAGAGGGGCAACAGGCGTAACATAACATCAGACGGCTGGAGATTTTTCGGGCTGATAATCCGGACAGCAAAAGTAGTTTGCCTGTCCGCCTCAGGCAGTACCCGCAAAATTGCCTTGGCACCCGCGCATTGGCGGCCCGGCGTGCCGCAAGGGTATGGCGCCAATCGCAATGCGAACCGGCGACGAAATTCGAAAGAGGATGCAGGTATGCAATCATTCGGCCATAAACGAAAAAACAAAGGGTTCACCCTGGTTGAAATGCTGGTGGTGATTCTGATCATCTTCATTTTAATCGGTATCGCGCTGGCCGTGGGCATGCAAGTGCAGGCGAATTCCCAGATTCAATTAACCAAAATGGAACTGCGCAATTTGCAGTCCGCTTTAGATTGGTATCATCATAAAACGGGTGTGTATCCGGACAACATGGAGGATTTTCTGGCAGCCTATCAGCGCATGCATGCGTATCAGATTACCGGCGGCGGCTGGCAGATACACTCCAATGTGCTGTCCCAGTTGCCCGCACAAAATGTGGTCACCAGTACCTTTGCCGCTCCGAATGGAAGTTCCAATATGACCGGCGTATGCGAAGTTCTAGACGGCTTTGGCGATCCGATTCAGTATTGCCCACCACCAACGCCGGCAAATTCAACCGGAGGCACGGCGCTGTGGCCGGTCAATAGCGGCAGTTTCACAATATTTACAACGCCTGTCAGCGCCGTATTTGTGCTCACAAACGGAACCGTCAACGGCTCAAGCTATACGCTGCCAGCCGCGAGTTCAAATGGCCATGGTGCCTTCTTTTACAGCTTGGGAACCCAATATAATACAAGTGGAACCTACAGCGCGCAATTAACCACTTCCGATTATATGTACAGCTACGCGCCATAAAAAAGCACGTCATCCACAAGAATCGGCCGCAGCGGCAGCGCCGGTTCGACCGATTCGCGCGCCGGCGACGACTTCCCGATTGACGATAAAAGCCGGTCCTTCAACGGGTACAAAAACAGGTAATTGCGCCCTTTGCGAAACACCCGGTTCAGATTACAATGATTTAGGTCATGGTAACGAAAACAAAAAAACTGACGCTGCAGGACATCGCCATTATCTATCATTCCCCAGAGGATGAAAGCTGGATCGCCCATAGTATTCACACGGACCAGATCGGGCTTGGACTCACACCCGTAGATGCCTTGGCCGAACTGATGCGCATTGTAGATAAACTGCTCCATCTGGCCGCCGAAGACAGCACAATCAGCCTGCTGCGTAAGGCGCCCGACGAGGTGATTGAAATCGTCAAGGCGGCCAAACCATTCCCTATTGAGTGGGTTGAAGTCGCGCATAAAAAGGCCCATGGAACCTGGCCGAGCAGCGCCCGCAGCGATACCGTTGATTCGCAAAATACGGATGCCTATACCGCGGCGCTATCCGAGGCGGTTTAGACGATGGGGCAACCGGCAATTAAATGGGGATCAGTTGAGCGATATTTCATGATTCGCGGATATGAGATACGGCATTCAGGTGGCGATAAGATTATCATCGCTCCGAAAGATGGCAATCCTTTACGAAACCGACAGTCGGTGCTGATCGGCCATAACTATTCCGATAGAAAAGGTGATCTGCTCGCGCCGGGGCACTTGGCAAAAATCCGGCGGGCCTTTGGCGTGACCCGGGAAGACATCCTCAATGATCGGTGACAGATCGGTTTTTTTTCCATCTCCCATTATGATTGTCCAACCGATTTCTGAGCCGGGCCGCGTCGCATATATTTCAGGCCCAAACCATGGTCATATAACATCCGCAACCACGCGCCAATAACCACTCTGGCGATTATGGGCCACATTTCCCCAATAAAATATCCGGAATTTCCTAGGTTTTACTAAAGTTTGATATACAATAATATCCAGAGCGAGGAAACAGTCCCGAGGCGTAGCGCACGGGGCGGTTAGGTTTACGGGAGAGGTTTATGAGCATGTCTTATCTGATTGGAAAGTTGCGTCCAAATATTCAGGTCCGTACCAGTGATACACCGATACTGATCGCCGGATTGTTTGTCCTGGTCGGAATGGTCTGCTGGATTCACAATAAAGATTCCAGTGCCCGGGCGTTAACCGTTACCCGCATCAACTTAGTCACGCTGCAAGGCTGCCTGCGGCAATATGAAACCACGGGTCTGCCCGCGCCGCGCATTGTTGCGGGGAAGCCAGCCATTTACAGCTTTCTGTCCAGCTATCAGCAGGCGTTTGCTCATCAAAATGGTACGGGGCAATGGCGTTGCAGTTCCGACCCATTGTCTTACCTGCAAAAATCCACCCTGGTAAAAGGCTGGATACCCATGCCCCAAGGTGGTCGTCTATGGGGAGTGGTGATGGTGAAAGATGGTTTCGGCCATCCGATCCGCTACCTTCATAGCACGAAATTGACCTGGCGGGCACCTTGTTTCGCGGCAAAACTTCCCGCAGTTGCCGGCCGGGTGGTGACACTGTATTCGGTTCGCTGACTATTAATCAGCGCAGTTTAACGCGGACGTCCACCCGTATTTAAGCCAGCCCATAAGAGTGCCGGACCGCATCCCGAAGGTTCACAATTCGGTCCGGCGCTTCAGGGCGGTAAATCTGCCCGTTTTGGGATTCCATGTGGGTCATTGTGCATGTTTCGAGAAATTTCCTCGCCTGGGCTATAATGCTCCTCGGAAGTTGAGTCCCCGGCCTTTGACAAGGAAGGTTTTTCATCGTGACGCATTCGCTTAAATCCCAATCGCCCAACCGCACCGTTGAAACCAGCCAGAATTCACGCCTTTTAAATCCGGAAAGCTATTTTCCCAGGCGGCATATCGGTCCGTCAGAAGCGGATGTCGCCGAAATGCTCGCCCTGCTTGGCGCAGCCTCATTAGATGAACTCTCGTCGCGCACCGTGCCTGCCGCTATTGCCGCCAAAGAACTTCCCGACATTCCCGCCGCGGTGGATGAATATGCCATGCTGCATCAGTTGTCCATGATGGGCGCGCGAAATCATCCGATGCGTTCATTTATCGGCATGGGTTATCACGGCTGTATTACCGCGCCCGTCATTCGGCGGAATATTCTGGAAAATCCCGGATGGTATACCCAATACACCCCCTATCAGGCGGAAATAGCCCAGGGCAGGCTCGAAGCACTGCTGAATTTTCAAACCATGGTCGCCGATCTGACCGCGCTGCCTATGGCGAATGCCTCACTTCTGGATGAACCAACTGCCGCCGCGGAAGCCATGAGCATGTGCCGCTCGCTTACGGACCCGGCTAAAACCACCTTCTTTATTTCCCAGGATTGTCACCCCCAGACGATTGCCGTGGTTCAACAGCGCGCCGCGGGCCTTGGAATTGTCTGCACTGTCGGACACGCACAGGCCGCGTTCAGCCAAGCGGGGAACTATTTCGGCCTGCTTCTGCAGTACCCTACCACCCGCGGCACAATCATCAATTATGCGAACTTAGTGGATCAGGCTCATAAGTCCGGCGCGCTGGTTGTTGTCGCGGCGGATATTCTGGCTCTTACTCTGCTTAAACCGCCGGGCGAATTTGGTGCTGATATTGCCGTCGGTTCCACCCAGCGGCTCGGCATGCCCATGGGATTTGGCGGTCCCCATGCAGCATTCATGGCCACCCGGCGGGAATTTGCGCGCAAAATGCCCGGTCGAATCGTGGGTGTTTCACGGGATTCACAGGGGAAGCCGGCGCTGCGCCTGGCGATTCAAACGCGCGAACAGCATATTAAACGCGAAAAAGCCACCAGCAACATCTGCACCGCCCAGGTACTGCCCGCAGTGGTTGCGGCGATGCACGGCATTTACCACGGTGCATCAGGTCTGCGTGCAATTGCCCGGCGTATTCATGGCTGGGCGGCCGTGTTGGCTGCAGGCCTGGTAGAACTTGGGCATCAACCGGACGGGGGCGATTTTTTTGACACATTGTGCATCACACCCGCCGCCGGAGATTCCGCCCGCCGGATTCTGGCCGATGCGGTCGCGGCAGGCGTAAACCTGCGACTGATTGAAACCAACCAGATCGGCATTTCAATTGATGAATTAACCACATCCGAAGATATCGGCGCAATCCTTCATATCTTTTCGCGTCATCGGCCATTGCCGTTTACACTTGACAGTCTGATTCAGGGCGTTGCCATCAACTATCCGGTTGGCATGGCGCGGGAATCGGAATTTATGACCCATCCGGTTTTCAACAGTTATCAAAGCGAAACAGACATGCAGCGGTATATGCGACGGCTGGAATCGCGCGATTTATCCCTTACCACTTCCATGATTCCCCTTGGGTCATGCACCATGAAGCTCAACGCCGCCGCGGAAATGCTGCCCATTACCTGGCGGTGCTGGGCGGACATGCACCCGTTTGCACCGGCCGCACAAACCGGCGGTTATCAATTGCTGTTTGATGAAATGGAATCCGCCCTTTGCCAGATCACGGGTTTCGCGGCCGTTTCACTTCAGCCCAACGCCGGTTCACAGGGTGAATATGCGGGCCTGATGGTGATCCGCGCCTATCATCAGTCGCGTGGGCACAGCCATCGAGACATTTGCCTGATTCCACAATCCGCCCATGGCACCAATCCCGCCAGCGCAGTGGTTGCTGGCATGAAGGTGGTGGTAGTAGCATGCCGCGAAAATGGTGATGTGAACATTGACGACTTGCGTGCCAAAGCACAAGAACATCAGAACGATCTGGCCGCCCTTATGGTCACCTATCCTTCCACCCATGGCGTTTTCGAAGAAGGTATTACGGAAATCTGTTCTATTGTGCACGCCCATGGCGGACAGGTTTATATGGATGGAGCCAATATGAATGCGATGGTCGGCCTCTGCCGGCCTGCGGATATTGGTGCGGATGTCTGCCATTTGAATCTGCATAAAACATTCTGCATCCCCCATGGAGGTGGCGGACCGGGCATGGGTCCCATCGCTGTAGCCGCTCATCTGAAGCCCTATCTGCCCGGACACCCGGTCCCCGGTGAAGGTGGCCACGACGCCATAGGACCGGTCAGCGCCGCATCCCATGGGAGCGCCTTAATCCTAACCATCCCATGGGCGTATATCCGCATGATGGGTGCCCAGGGCCTGCGCCGCGCCACGCAGGTGGCGATTCTAAATGCCAATTACATGGCCCGCCGCCTGGCAGGTCACTATCCGGTACTTTTTCGCGGGAAAAGCGGCTTTTGCGCTCATGAATTTATTATTGACGCCCGTGCATTTGAGGCTTCTGCCGGCATTCGCGTGGAAGACATTGCCAAACGCCTGATGGATTTCGGCTTTCACGCCCCCACCGTTTCCTGGCCCGAACCCGGCACGCTTATGATTGAGCCAACCGAAAGCGAATCGCGCGCTGAACTTGACCGGTTTTGTGATGCACTGATCGCCATTCGCGCGGAAATTGCCGCCATTGAACAGGGCAAAATGGATCGCACAGACAACCCGCTTAAAAATGCCCCGCACACCGCTGAGCAGGTTTCGGCGGATCAATGGCACCACGCCTATAGCCGACAACAGGCCGCATGGCCGCTGGATTCACTGCGGGATCATAAATTCTGGCCCGCCGTAGGAAGGATTGACAACCCCTACGGAGACCGCAATCTGGTCTGTTCCTGCCCGCCGGTCTCGCCGTCTTAGGATAGTGTGAATGATGTGCCGCCCCAGCCGGGCCAGTCGGGGTGCTTTTCACCAGGCACAAACTCGCGTGATCAGATCCTGCCGCATCTGTAAAAGCCGTTGCCTCATTTAATTTGTTTTGTCGCAGGATGACCGGCAGGTCGCGTCTGCAGGAAAATCGTCGGCCACGTAAAATGGTGTGCCGTTAGTTATCGGGAATTTGGAATTAGGCTTTTCGGCCGCGCCGTCATCAGCGTATAAGCGTTTTTTTCATAGCTTGACAAGGCTTCCGAAATACCTAACATATACCTAACAAATGGCTTGCCAAACCTCTTTTTTTTGCGGCTTGCCGTTGCATCTAAAAGGTGCGGGAACATGCGGCCAACAGGCGGATTAACTTTCAAGCAGTTGCGGGCATTGTATGGCCACACCGGGCAACAATGGGCGCCCGATACCGCTTCTACAAATACCGAATATGCAGACCCATCCTTGCGCGCCTTTCCCACTCCGCCCGGCGAATTGCCGACCTGTTCGCCGGCAGTTGCGGTGGCTTCGCCAGTTGCGGCGCTGCTTTCCAGTGAATGCCTGCAATCGGGTATTCATGAATGGTTTTATGATATGACCGCGACCACCGGCATGCCTGATGCACCATCCACTGGCGAATCCGCGGATGCGGTTCCAGAGTGGGGCGGACGGGGTGAAGAACTGAGTCATCAATCAAAAAGAAGCCCCCTATCGCGGCCCATGAGTCAAAGTCATATTCCATTTTTCGCGCCCTTAACCCTGTTCACCTGGCTGGGTGGCAGGTTGTGTGTCCGCACCCAGCGTCGTTATCTGTTTTGGATCGGCCCGGTCTGTCGACCAAGTATTTACATTCTTTCAGCCGGCCTGGGCATACCGGATTGGCAGGACCGATGCATTTTTGTTGATCCGGCGGATGACGACCAGCGTTTCTGGGTGCTGGATCAGGCCCTGCGTTGCCCGGTGGCCGCCGCAGTGATGGCAGATGGTTCCGCCTGCACCATGGCCACAAGCCGCCGCCTTCAGTTGGCGGCACAAGCCGGTGGTGGGCATGCGTTGTTTGTGCGGCCCGTCCGGGAGCTAAGCCAGCCATCACTTGCGGCAACCCGCTGGCTGGTGCAGCCGCACCCCACACCCACGGCCGACCCGCATTGGCGCGTTTTTCTGCAGCGGGCCAAACCGGCTCTGGCTGGCATTCCGACGGGCACCGCATCGGTCATCCGGTGGCGATACAGCCGAAAACAGGCCGTCGGTCGGCTGATTCCCGCCGATTAAGCCCGTCGGCTGAAGCGGGCGCTTTGCATTCCGGCCAATATGCGGGATACTTGAATCATGCGGTGGATTACTTTTTTTCTTCTGCTCTATCTGGCAACCGCGCTGCAGGCTGCGCATTTAGCGCAATGGAGCGAAGTCGGATATTTCCATCTGGAATATCTGGTGCTGCTGGCTATTTTCTACGCACTGTTCGCGGAAGAAGATTCCGCCATTCTGGCTGGCTTCTGGTGCGGCCTGGTGTATGACCTGACCAGCCAGTCTCTTCTGGGTTCCGAAGCCCTTATGCTGGGGCTGATAGCCCTGGGCCTGGTGAAAATCCGCAAGCACATTTTCCGCAACAACGCGCTTAGCCAGATTGTCATGACTTTTCTGGCCGTCATTATTTTTCTGGTCGGGCGGACGGCGATTGATTCCGGCGTTTCCTGGGCCTTCGGCCAGCCGGGCGTCGCGATAAGTCCCGTGCTGTTCGCCGGCGTCACGTTCAGCAGCGCGGTGTATACCGCGGTGATTGCCCCACTGATGTTCCGATTGATTTTTCTGCTTGGCCCGCTGCTTGGTTTTGAGGCCCCGCACCACCGGGGCATTTCCGCAAGCCGGTAAGTGTGCTGACCGTTAACGGCGGCTGTCCGTCTTTGGGCCAGCGACGCGGGCCACGGCTGCCAAAATTGTCTGCGAATGTTAGACTATGCCATCAACCGGAATGCGTTGAGCGTCCGGAACCTACAATTTACGTGCCACGTTGGAGTCGCCATGATAACCGGTCTAACAATTCAAGATTTTCGTGGAATCGGCTGGGGCCGGCTTGACAACCTGACTCCGCTGGTCATATTGGTTGGCCCCAATGGCTGCGGAAAAAGCACCGTGCTTGATGCGCTTCTGCTGGGAGCAAGCAAGGACCCGCTAAACCAGGTAAATGTCGTTTTGGACAGGCAGGAGCCGATCAAAAGAACCAATGCGGCTGGGCACAATCAAACAGGCAGTCAGGCTAATAAAACATGGCTTTTTCATAAGGGCTCGGCTCAGTTTTCCATTATTCAAGTATCCACGAAAAGTCGCGCCCCTTCCGCGCCATCGCCTCTTGCGATCAGCGGCCGGGCAGTCGTGAATGACGGATCGATGATGGTGCGAACCACCCAACTCAAACCGGGGGGTGGGGCTGACGAGAATATCGCCATCCAATACTCCAACGCGGTCCCGCTACGCGATATCCCGTTTGCGCAGGCGGACGCCTTCCCAACTGGCTTGTTGAAGCCCTTTCCCGATATCAGGGACATCCGGCTGGTGGATACCGCGCCGCGGTATCGGCCTGAAACCATTGAAGACCTATATTCCCGAGCTACGCGCCAAGGATTAAACAAAGATATTAAAAATCAGGCTCTCGAATTATTAAAAACCGCCGAAAACATCGAAATACTTACCGAAAGCAATCAGCCTGTTTTGCATATCACTTATCCTGGCTATTCCGTTCCAGTAGCGCTGGCAGGCGAGGGAACCAGGCTTTACCTTCGGCAAAGTCTGGAACTTGCCGCGCCAGCCGACACCACCATCCTGATGGAAGAACCGGAAGCTCATTTGAATATTCGCACAATGAAATTCAGCGCCAAGGCTCTTTTCGCGGCCACCCGTCGCCAAATCCAAATTATTCTTACCACACATAGTCTGGAATTTATTGATGAACTTATCGCTGCCGCTGAGCCAGAAGATTTACCCAAAATTTCGCTTTTCCGCCTAAAATTAAAAAATGGAACACTTATCAATTCCCGTTTCTCGGGAGAACAGGTGGTTACGGCGCGTGAACTTCTGCAGGAAGACCTGCGATGAGCGATTGGCGCGAGAATCCGGACAATATTATCCTTTGCGAGGGCTACCACGACAGGGCTTTCTGGAGTGGATTTCTGCTAAAATCCGGCTGTCAGGATTATCGCAATGGGCAGCGGATGGCGACGACCGCCGCGCCGGTAAATCTCAAGGGAAAATATACATTTATATCGCCGGACGGTAGCAGGCTCATAACTGTCCAGCCATGCCAAGGTAAAACGCAAATCTGGAAAGCCCTTGCTTATTTTCTATCTAATCTGGCGATCGAGCCCAAACAGCGTATCTTTGTCTCATTGGATGATGACCACGACGCAGTCGCGGAGAGTTATGCCCCGTCCTCGGGCTGCCAGCCGT
The DNA here is from genome assembly GCA_027451365.1 of Phycisphaerales bacterium. Classification (GTDB taxonomy): domain Bacteria; phylum Planctomycetota; class Phycisphaerae; order WQYP01; family WQYP01; genus JAJYPG01. The sequence goes on from DAIDJN010000076.1 coordinate 37,159, forward strand.
TGGAGGCTTTTCTAGCCAATCAGTTTGCCGGAAAATTCTCAATTAAAGGAGGCGCATGCCTTTTCAAACCACAAGATTCTCTACATCCATATATCTCTATAATTAATTGGGCGTCAGCCGAGCCGGCAAATGACAATCTTCCCGGCAAACAAACTCTTGAGCGGCTGGTGTGTGCCGCCCTGAATCTAGCCTATCCCGATCGCGCTATTTCCGTTAAACACTTCCTGGATTCCCGAGGCGACGGTGCGCCTGCGGCTGGCGTCAAGGAATTTGCATATTCGCACGTTGCCGGTTGGTTTGCCGATGAGGGAATCGAGGGATTTTACCGATCCATTTGGTCGAAAGATCGCATTTATTCCTTTCTGGAAGACGAATTGAAAAAGATTAAGATATGGGACACCATGCATTTGGCTATGCGGTAAGCGGATTGGGCGTCCAATGCCCGGCACGACTGGACGCCTAAATTACCCGGAGCGGTTGACATATGGCCGAAACATTCTGGCTTTGGATCGGTTCATGCGTTGGCGCCATTTTATTGCTGCTGGCGGGCACTGCGGCGCTGCGCGGCGTGGGGGTATTTAAGCCGCAGCACATTATCATTTCCCGGCAAACCACCTGGATTACCGGCCCGTTGGATAAAGATGGAGGGGTGGATTACGCCGCCTGGCTAAACCAGCGCGACAGCCGAGGCGTTACGCCGGCAAACAACGCCGTGGTCGCACTGCCGAAAATCACGGGAACCGGGCCGGGTGTGCTGGGCAATAAAACCGTGACCAGAAAAATTCTCCATACGCTTGGTATCAAACCACCGGATGTCCCGCATCCTTTTATGTCATTCTTTAAATATGAGAAACTGCATGACTTAAAGAATAAAAAAGGCCTGCCAAGTGGCGTGGGGCACCACCCCTGGGCCGCGGCGCAGCACCCGCACATCGCGGCGTGGCTGGCTGGCCAGCACACGGCATTGGCCGAAGCGACGGCTGCGGCTCGCATGAAGCACGCCTATTTTCCCGTGTTTGTGTTAAAGCGAAGCGGGTGTTTGGATATGGATTCTCCTTTTTATCTTTTGGGCGACATAGCCAATATTTCGGAAGCGTTTGCCGCCCGAAGCATGCTTCTGGCCAGTTCTGGCGATTATGCCGGAGCATGGCGCGACATTGTCACGATTCACAAGCTTGGCAATTTGGCCGGCCGCGGACCATTTCTGCTCAATTTGCTGACATGTGATACCGTCAATTCAATCGCGATGAGCCAAGTGGAATCGTTGGCAAAAACAGGCAAAATACCCGCATCTTTGTGCAAACACTGGCTGGTCTCGCTGCGGCGTTGGCAAAAGGTTCCGTCCCTGGCCGCCGCATTCAACACCGGAGAGCGACTGGCTGGATTAACCCATTTTCAATATTGGGCCACCCATGGTCTTGCCGGATTTTCCCGTGATCTAAACCCCGGACATATGCGTGGATCGCGATTGAATTTCAACGCCATGATGGTCAGATGGAACACTATTTGTAACCGAATCGTTATCGCCGCGCATAAGGCGACGTATAAAGAGGAACAAATCGCATTGAATCAGGCCTGCTTTTGGTACGACCAATTCAGCGATGCGGACTTCGCGCCCATGGCAAGCCAAATGCCCGCCAGGCTGGTCGCCAAACGATTGATCGACTACGGCTTCAACGTGCCAATTTGGCCCGCAGTTTTACTTGCATCGGAGCGAAGCGAGCGGAACATGGCCCGCGTTGGGCTGGCGCTGGCTGCGTTTCGCGCCGCAAATGGCGTATATCCGCCCGCGCTGGCGACTCTTATTCCCAAATATTTCAAGACCGTCCCGAGTAATGCGTTTACGGGCAAACCCTTGCATTATTGTGATGGCAAGAATTCCCATGGCTATCTGCTTTACTGCTTTGAAATCAGTGGCGGGTCGAAAAAGTCACATGTAAGCGGCGAATTAACCCTTACGTCCAATTGGCCCGGCCCCAAAATTCGTCGGTGGATTAATCTGCCAATAGGCGTTACGAAAAACATGTGGAGGCATCGGCGCTGGTATAACCTGCCTACGCTGGTTACGTGCCATTGCAAACCAGCCCCGCAGACTCAACCGACACCCAAATTGCCTAAAGGCTTTCCGTCACTTGGCCGGTAAAAAAACGTCAGTGGACGCCAAGCGGCCCGTGCCTCATTCTGCAATATGCGGCGCGCGACATGGTATAAAATCACAAAATGGCGTGACAGTCGTTTTGAGAATTCAATTAATCCGATCGGACCGCAAGCTGTAAAATTGCCGATACTTCGGCGGCTGCCGCAATGGCCAGCAACAGTCATTCGCCAGATTTGTGAATTATGGCAGCCTTGGGCGGCATTAAATCCGCGCTTTGCGGCCCGCCTGAATTGCCCCGCCAACGGCCTTTTAAAACGCAGATCATTTGACATTTTCTAGTTAACCGGTAAAGCTGTCGTTTAACAAAAATCTATTCGGCGTTTTAGAAGGCGTATTTGGAGTGATTTCAATGCCACATCGTAGGGATTTCCTTAAAATTGCATCGGCCGCAGCCCTTACATCGACGGTTATCGGGCGTGTTCATGGTGATGCCGCCCCGGCAATGGGCGCTGTGTCGACCTCTGGTGTTCATGAGGGTGGCCTGAAAATTGCGGTCGGCCCCGACACCCTGCTGGCTAAAGCCATTTCGCCGAATATCCTGCGCCTGGACCTGCTGGCCGGTGGCAAAAGCGATCCACACACTCCAGTCCTTGACCCCCAAGCCAAATTTGCGGCCGAACCATCAAGCAAACTGGACGCTGCGGGAAGTCCCATCAGCCTGCGGACCAGCGAATTTGAATTGCGTATCAGTCGCGACCCTTGTCGGCTTACGATTCTGGATAAATCCGGAAAGATACTGCTGGATCAACACGGCGGCCAAAGCCTGCATGTGAACCCGAAAAATCAGGCTCAATCCGGATTTGAATTCGGGCACGATAAAAATGCTGATTTTTACGGCATTCATACCTCCGCCTGCTGGTCCAAAAAGCATCAGCCAGTGCTTAAAAACGGCACTGGCGTTGCCCACGATACCTACAAGATTGAGGCGTCCATTGAAGGCGGCGGCGGCGCGCCATTCACCTGGACCACTGCGGGCTTCGGCATTCTGGTGGACAGCGATGGCGGCTATTTCCAGATGAAATCCGGAGAAATCGGGTTTTATTACGGCAACCCGAACCCGCAGAATTATGGCCGCAATTTCGCCCGTCCCAACAGTCTGACGGTGTTCATTATGGTGGGCGGCGCGAAGGATATTTTCCGCGGCCTGGCGATGGTCAGCGGCAAAATGCCGATGTTTCCCAAGTGGGTATATGGATTCACCAATTCCCAATGGGGCACGAACCAGCATCTGCTGCGCGAATATCTGGAAACGTACCGCGCCCGGGACATTCCCATTGACAACTTCACCCTCGATTTTGACTGGAAAGACTGGGGCGCGAGCAATTACGGCGAATTCCGCTGGAATCCGGTGAAATATTCCGAGGCTCTGTTTACGCCGGATAATCCCGACGCGCTGATCAACTGGACGCGCGAACTGGAATGCAAAATTACGGGCATCATGAAGCCGCGTATTATTATCAGCACAGTCAAAGGCCATCTTGAGCCAATGACCACACAGGGGGCGTCGGCAAAAAAACTGGACATTTATTCGCCCACGGAAAAGCCGTTCGCCGATTATTTTTCCGGTCTGATGTCGATAGATATAGATTTTTACAATCCGCTGGCGCGGCAATGGTACTGGAACGCCACATGGAAACACCAGTGCATGCAGCAGGGTATCGCCGGCTTCTGGAACGATGAAGCGGATTCTCCGGCAACCGGAAATTTTGAATTCATGTACATGCAGCAGGCCTTGTGGGACGGGCAGCGGCGCGACCGGCCGCGAAATCGGGTCTGGTCCATTAACCGCAATTTTTACCTTGGGTCGCAGCGTTATGCCTACGCCACATGGTCCGGGGATATTGACACCGGCTTTCATGTCATGCGGCAGCAGACGGTCGCCATGATCAACACCATTAATCTTGGTCAAATGCGCTGGGCACAGGATACTGGCGGCTTTAACGGGCACCCGACCCCCGAAGTCTATACCCGCTGGTTCCAGTTTACGGCGGTATGCCCGACATTACGCACGCATTGCACGCTGGGCGAACGCCGCCAGCCCTGGGTATATGGGGATCAGGCATGTGAAACCGTCAAGCAGGCGATCCGACAGCGATACAGCTGGTTCTTCTACACCTATGCACTTGAACATGCAGCCTGCGTGGACACGGGTGTGGGTATTGTGCGACCGCTGACTTTCGATTATCCGGATGATCCGAATGTCGCGACCATGTCCGACCAGTGGATGTTTGGCGACTGGATTTTGGCCGCGCCGATTATGGAAAAAATGGGAACGGGCCAGGGCGAAACAATGACGCGGCGCATCTATTTGCCGGCCGGTGAATGGACCGATTACTTCCGCGGAACCCGCCACAAGGGCGGCCAATGGATTGATTACGCCCTGAATTCAAACAGTTGGAATGACTGGCCACTGTTTATTAAAGATGGTGCGATTATTCCGCTGGCCGATCCGGTCCGCGCCATTCATACATCCAAGCCGGAACTGGTGTATCTGGATGTATTTCCCGCGGAAAAGCCCACGCACGGTGAATTTTATGATGATGATGGCGAATCCTATGACTATCAAACAGGGCATTTCCATCAGCAGCTTATTTCCGCCCGAAAGACACAGAATGGAGACGATGTTCATATCGGTGCCAGGCAAGGCACCTATAACTCCAGCGTCAAAAGTTTTGTAGTCCGTCTGCACGGGCGGGCCGCGGCAATGGTACACGCCAACGGACGCGCTTTGCCCCATGCCGCCAGCGCTGCGGCGTTGGAAAAGGCAGCCTCAGGCTGGTGCGCGGATATGGATGTATACGGCCCGGTTACACTGGTGAAGGTGCCGGCAGGCCAACTCGATTCTCTGGTCATCTCGGCCGCGGGCAGCCAGCGCGTAGTCAAAACAGAGGAAATATTGACTGCGGGTGATGCGTCGCTTTCCGGTCCAACACCGCAAACAGTCCCGCTAAAGTCGAATAACGGCATGTATGTGGATGCCAGCCTGTTCGGTCCGATTCCGGATACCCGCAATACGGTTGCCACGAATCATTCCGGCTTTACTGGCAATGGTTTTATAGCTGGATTTACCTCTGTTGGAACAGGTGCGACGTTCTATTTGCGGCGGGCGAAGGCGGGGAACTATCTGGCACGATTCCGCGTAGCCAATGGCGCGCCAACCACCACACAGACGCTCAATGTGTATGTCAACGGAGTGCAGTTCGGCGTTCTGAAAATCCCCGGTCTGCCGAATTGGAACGCGTGGCAGGAACTGCCGATGTATCTTCCGCTTGCGTCGGGATGTAATTCTATCATGCTGCGGCGTGATGCGGAAAATACCGGTGACGTAAATCTGGATTGTCTGAAGGTTTCCTGCGAAAATAATACGTAACCGGTTGGTGCGGCTTATTGGCAAAGTCCGGGCAACCGGAAAAACCGCGACTGATTCCGCGACATAAACCCGCGCGGCCCGATCACCGAAACCGACGTGCCCGCCGTGTCTATCGGAAAAATGTTTCGCGCCAGATTGGGTATCTGAATCTGGATTGCGAACCGCTGGCGTAAACTGGGAATCCAGATACGCCTGCGGGTTGGAGGTTACATTGGGCGGAAGGAATCCGTGCAGGTCCGGAGAAAATACAACCCGCTGCTGCCGTATAATCGTTCCTGCTTTCCGGAGCCGCCAACTCGCCACTCGGCCCGTCAGGGAAACCGATACCGGATTCTGCTGGCCGAAAATTCCCTGACCACAGCGTTGGGTCGGCGCGGCACCGGGCAGACAGGAGCTTGACATCACCAGAGGCTGGTTCCGCCGGATGATGAATCCCTGCTGTTTCAGAGGGTCTGTGGCGATATCTGATACCTCGTTCAGAACGCGCCCATCGCTCCAACTTCTCGGGAATTCACTTTTACCTGGAACTCCCCGCCCAGGTCCGTGGCCTCCGCCTGTGGCAACGCCTTCTAAGATGTGTTGTTGGCCCTTGGCATCGGTGAGGTTGAGATTTGGTTCACCCTTTGCGGCAAGAGTATCACCCACCGCCGAATCGTACCGACCAATGGAGTTTTCCCGTTGCAATTCAAGGCTTTGCGGCGTCTGAATCGGATGCAATTGGAGCATTCCTGCGGAATTTTCCCGGACGCGGTTTTGCGGGGTGCAAGGCGTTTTGGCTGATACGCTGGACGGACCAGCCAGGCCAGAAGCCAGGGCGATTAAAGCGGCTAAAAGAAAAAGGATCAGGGCGGAGGCCCTGTGCCCGGACGCGCCACGCGTCGTGGGTTTGCCGGAGAGAATCGCATTTTCTTCAGCCGCTGACATGGACAACAGTTTAACAGGTGGAACCGGACCGGGGAAACATTTCGTTGATGGGTTGTCAATACGCGTCGCACCGGTCCCACCTTGATTTCCCTACGACATCTCGCACCGCAAGACGGGGGTTTCATTGCCCTGCGGTGATGGAGCGGAACCAGACCGAGAACGAAATTACAATCCGACGGTGTCAACGAGCGGTTTAAAAGAAAAACCTCACCACAGGCCGCTTGTGCAGCAATGCGCAAAAATGGCGGCATCCGCACGCCAGAGGAAGTTTATCGCGGTCGCGCGCCGCCGCCGAAACCGATCGCTTACCGCGCCGTGGATAAAGTGCGCATTGACGTCGAGATGAAGCGTCGCCACTTCCGCCGCGATTTCCATTCGCCGATGGCGTTGTTGATGGTGCATCGGCACGCTATAATAATTTTGTGCAGCTAAGGTGAATCATGGCGTGTCTTGAAGC
>DAIDJN010000077.1:0-28209 GCA_027451365.1 Phycisphaerales bacterium
ATGGACTGAAGCATAATACGCAGGACGCTTTTTCGCCGAGATGAAACGCCAGTCCCACCCGCCTGCTCAAGAGCCGCCCTCGGCACCTGAAGGTGCCGTCGAGGATTCCTCGCGACTTTATACAAAGTGGGGAAACTCCAAAATTGTCTACTTGACCCTGCCTCCGACAAACAGTATTGTAAATGGGCTATACATCCGCCGAGAAGGCCTCGGAAGACTGTTTTCTTCCGCTGGTACGCCGGCTTTGAAAGCGATCAGGCAATTTCCGCGATTGAATTCGTTGGAAATATGTGCATGAGCTATCCGGAATGGGACATATTCCGGCGGACCATGCGTTGATCGACTCGAAAAGGAGTTTTCATGTCCCGTTACCTTGGCCCCAAAGTCCGCCTTTCCCGTCGTCTTGGCGTCGCTATTGCCGATCTTCCCAAACACAATAAATCCGAATTTGTAGCCCCTGGAATGCATGGCTTTCGTGCCAAGCGGCTCTCGGAATATGGCATTCGTCTTCGCGAAAAGCAGCGTATGAAGGCCCATTACAGCGTCCTGGAAAAGCCCTTTCGCCGCTATATGGCCAGTGCCAAGCAGGCCAAGGGCAATACCGCCGTTACACTTCAGCAACTGCTGGAATGCCGACTGGATAACGTGGTACGCCGCCTGGGCGTCGTACGCTCCATCTGGGCGGCGCGGCAGCTTGTGGCGCATGGTCAAGTGCTTGTAAATGGCAAAAAAGTGGATGTTGCAAGCTTTCAAACCGCACCCGGAATGGTCGTCACATTCCGCGAAAAAATCCATAAACTTTTGCGCGAAAATATGGAAGGTCTGGCGGGCCATCAGTTGCCCGCGTGGCTGGAATTCAATCCGGCGCAAATGGAAGCCAAGGTACTTGTGCTGCCTAACCCGGAACAGATTCCGTTCCAGATTAATGCGAATCTGATTATTGAATTTTATCGTTAATTTTTTTCGTCGCGTGAATTCCTTCGGAAAAATACAAACGGCGTGCGGCTTGGCTGCACGCCGTTTTCCGCTTTAACCGCCTGATCAGCAACAACCCACCGTATTCGACGTTTAAAGAAATGGCAGCCGCATTGCCCCGAATGCGCGGCCACCGGTGAATTTATCTTGGGATCAGCCTGCGGGCTTTATGTGAGATTGCGTGAAGCGAACACTTGTCATCATCCTGAAATTTGCGGTCATGGCGGCCATATTAGGCTTTGTATTTTTAAAATTGCACCGCGCCTGGCAGAATGTTGGATCCTATTCTGTGCACCTGGACTGGCGATACTGCTCCCTGATTCCGCTCTGTTTTGTGGGCATAATGGCCACCAACGCGCTTACGTGGCTCTGGCTTGCGCGGCGTATGGGTGACCGCGGAGCCAAGGTTCCGCTGCTTGGCGCTTATGTATACAGTCAGGTTGGAAAATACGCGCCCGGCAAAGTTTTTCTGGTCATTATCCGTTTGGGCCGCACCCATCGCGCCGGCATGACACGGGAAGTCTGTCTCCTTTCTACCTTGCTGGAAAATGCCATGTACACGCTCTCCGGCGGCCTGGTGGGCGCGGTGACGCTGCTGGTTGCGGCTCGTGATCATCCGCTTTATATCGTCTGCTGCGTCGTGCTTATTACACTGCTGCTGGGCTTCTTTCACCCGCGCGTGTTTTTCACTGTTATTAACCTCGCACTTAAGTCCATGAAACGCGGCCCTATTCCACCAAATCGTCGCTTTGCGCTAAGCGATATGATTATCGCCGTGCTCCGATTTCTTCCATGCTGGGCGTTTGGCGGCATCGCCCTTTGGGCCTCGGTGCGTTCACTCCACCCGGTGCCAATGATTGATATCCTCAAACTTACAGGCGTGTTTGCACTTTCCGTTAGCCTCGGGATGTTCAGTCTTTTACCCAGCGGTCTTGGCGTGCGCGATGGCGTGCAGATGCTGTTTTTAGGACCACTGTTGGGGATTCCCCAACTCGTGGTGGTGGCGGTGGCCATTTTGCGGGTCGTTCAAATTCTTGTGGAACTTTCATTGGCCGGTATCGGCGGCGTTGTCAACTCACGCACCACTGCCTCTTCCCATTCGCCCCCGACATCTGATCCGAATAACACCCCTGTCCAATCGCCAACACAACCAGTTCCCTGATTCAGCGCCGGCCCCGCCGTATAAAACAACGTGGCAAAAAAGAATGCGGAAAAATGATCGGGTCACGGCTGGAGGATTCGCTTGTGCAGCTCGATTTTCCAACGCGTGCTTTCGGCGGCCGCAGACTGCCGGGCACCTCGAATAATATCAATACAGTACGATACTTTCACATTGTTTAAGTTCGCCGCAGGCCGCAGGCGTAGCCGCCATCGCAATTTTGCGAGGCTTGATCGGTGTGATTCGGCAGAGCGCGGAATTCTTCAACTCTCTGCCAGCTTTTGCCGGCGGCGGATATCAGGAATTCGTCGACCAGCAGGTTGTTTTCCGCCGGGTCCATGCTGCAGGTGCTGTAGACCAGTGCGCCGCCCGGAACGACCAGTTCCGCCGCCTGCTGCAATAATTTCAATTGAGCCTGCCGCATTGCCGGGACGTTTAGCGAAGGCCATCGCCAGCGAGCCTGCACTCGGCGCGCCAGAACTCCGGTGTTGGAACAGGGCACATCCACCAGAGCGGCATTAAATTTAGCTTTTTCGCCAAGCATGGCGGCATTGCGCGGTTCAATATTCAGGGCCTGCAATTGGCGGGCACGTTCTATAAGCTGATCAAGTTTGGAACCATCAATATCGCTGGCAATAATTTTTGCGTTCGGCAGCGCTCGTGAAAGCTGCATGGTTTTGGTTCCCAGGCCGGCGCATAAATCCAGAATTTGGTGGCTGCCCGACGGTTGCCGGGCCGTTGTCATCAGCAGTTTGGCCAGCATGCCCGCCGCTTTTCCGGCGGTGGGGTCCTGTGGAGATAGAAAGCCGATGGCGATTTCGTTAGCCAATGCTGGAGACCAGCCATGAATGGCCAGGTAATATCCTTTTTGCTTATGCGCCAGCAGGCCGAGGCCCGGCGGCGGTGAATATTCCGGATCATCCGCCCGCAATGCGATAACCGGACGGGCGTTGTTGGCAATTAAAACGGGTAAAACCGCGGTGGAATCCATCCAGGTGAAGATTGCCCGTACCAGCATCAGCGGATGGCTGGTGGCCAAGGCCAGGTGGCCGGGCAAATCTGTTTTTGGATCGGGAAAAACCGGTTTTGCCAACCGCACCTGGCGGTGAAAATCCAGTGGAAATGCATTGGCGGCGAGGCTGCCACGGTCTTCAATTTCCACCAGCAGTCGTTGCGCCGCCCGCAGAACTGCGTTGATAAGCCCCCCCGCGCGAACCGCAGTTGGATAGTTGCGAGCGAGTTCAACGGTCGTATCAATTGCCGCATAGTCGGCAATGCCATCGCAAATTAGAAGTTGGTACATGCCGAGCAGTAAAAGTGTCTGAACATAGCCATCCAGCCGGTCAAAGGGTCTGTCCAGCAGCGCCTGGGACACGCATTGCAGCGTCGTACGCCATCGAATGACTCCATGAATAAGGTCGAAGGCCAAGGCCCGATCTCCGGGCTGGAGCTTCTCCCATATTGGCGCGTCGTGCGGGGGGATAGTTGGCGGGGAGGCAAGTTTCCGCCAGGCAATCAATACTTCAACGGCTCGGCCGCGGGCAGTGGTTCGCATGCCGCTATTGTAATGCAAAAAGCTCTTAAGTGGGTATGGCGCAGTGCAAATACGTATGTTTACGTAATGCCGATTGCCTGCGGATGAATGGCGCAATTTGTCCCGGCTTCAGCGGACCACGGGTTTGCACCCGCTGCTGGAATCCCGGAACCGCACCGGATGAAAAATCGGTTTGAACGCGATCTGAAGGGCATTATAGAAGGCGTCCGCCTATTTAAGCGATGTCCAGTGTCTGCCCGGCGGTCAGTTTGACGGGGGTTGTAAAATTTAATTGCGTATAACGGGTATTGGCATGTTTTGTGAATGGAATTGCCGCCCCATTTATTGTTACCTTTTTGGCCGGCATGTTTACCAGCAGACTGCGGAATGTCAGAGTGCCGACGGCACAGCTTATTTCCAGCGAGGTGCCGCGGCGCGCCAAGCGGCCAAAGGCACTGCGCTGTGCCCATGGTGCGTGGAAATCTCCAGAAACCGGGGGGGCCAGCGTCAGAGTTTCGGCAGGGAAGTCTGGCTTAAAACCTGTGGCGGCCAACAGCGCGGCCCAACTGCTCATGGGGCGGGAATAATGGCTGCCACATTCCACATGATTCCACGGCATGCCCGCCCGCAGATAGCGTTCATGGACTGCCCGCACAAGTTTTTCGCCGCGCTCATATTGCCCATGGTCCATCAGGAACGAAGCGAATGCGAATTCAATGCCGGACCAGACGCCGCCGGCCTGAAGGTTTTCCAGCACCAGCAGCGACTTTCCGCCACTTGGCGCAGAAGCATTTCGCAGTCCGGTTGCGGGACTGAAATTATTTTTCCAGATGCTTTCCATCGCCGCAGTCAGATTGGCTTTGGAAATGCTGGTCGGCAGACCAATCAGATGGCTAAACCAGATGCCACTGATCTGGTCACTCATGCACATCTCATCGCGGAGGGCACCATCCACCCAAAGGCTGTAGTATTGGCCATTAAACAGCAGCCGATCGAAGGCGGCGGCGGCCTTTTCCAACTGCGCGGCCCATTTCGCGGCATGGTGTTTGTGATCCAGGGCTGTGGCAATGCGGCACGCCGCTGCCAATGCGCCGATCCACAAAGAACAAATGTATGAAGGAGATCCGCGCAATCCCCACTGGTCATAGGTCTGAAATCCGCAATTGGAATTGGGTAGGCCGCCATTGTTGGTGTCCAGTGAAGCGGTGAATTCCATGGCTTTAAGTACATGCGGCCACATGTCTTGAATATAGGACTGATCCGCGGACCAGAGATAATCGCGCAGCACCATCATGACAAACTGGGGGTTCATATCCACGCGGCCCCAGCCCCCCTGGTCTACGTGATGAAAGTCGCCATCGTAGGTGTGGGGGACCTGGCCATTGGGCTTTTGGAATTGCAGAAGGTTCCGCATCTGTCCGAGTTTAAGTTCCGGAAACAGCGCGACAACCGAAAAACTGGCATCAAATTCAACATCCATCGTGCTTTGGCCGCAGCAGCCCAGACCCTCCCAGATTGAATAATGTCCGGCCTTATCCCACCATGTGTTGGTGACGGCTGTGCCCAGGTGGCTTGACCATGCGAAGGCCATCGGGGCACCAAGGGAAGTGTCCGCCAGCGTGCTTGCGAAAGATTCTGTAATCGCCCGATGTGCGGCATAATTCCGATCAAGAAATTCACTCACGTCCAGCGCGTTGTTGAACCAATTCGTGTAATTGTGTCCCATGTCCTGGCCATATTTGCTGAAGTGATGCGGAAAATACCACGCCAGCGTAAAGCGGACTTCCCGCCTTTCGCCCGGTGCTAATTCGATCTTGGTGGCCAAGGCTCCACTTCCCCAGGTGGAATTGGCGCGATCGATTCCGGCCAGCCGTGTCATGTTGTCCGCGATTTCCCGTAGAATTGCACGTTTTCCGGCGACAGTTGCCATTCCGTGTGGATCGGCCCTTTTGGCGTCGGAAATGATGCGCCCCAGCAGCGCATCTTTAGATAATTCCGCAAGCCAGCGGTCGGCGCTTGCCGCAGGCAGGTTCGCAATCTGTTCGTCAATCAGGGTAAACGTCTGCGCCGGATCATGGCTGGCGGTAGAATCAGGCAGTCGGCCAGTGTTGAAAAACTCGCCCAGCACATCCACCAGCATGTAATTCAGTCGCGGTGTATTCCAATTGAATGGCCCAGCTGACGTGTATTGAGGAAAAGTTCCGGTGATAAAAGTGGTTTTGCCGCGCGGGTCATCCTCGGATTCGGTCACAGAAAGGCACATTCCTCCAATGGCGGTTTTGCTTTCGCCGCCCGCATTGGTCTGCATCAGAAGCCGAGTCGTTTTACCCGCAGTTTCAATAGAATTGTGCAATTCTCGCTGGTGGTAGCCCGTGGCCAGCGGATTATCCAACATGGAAAGCAGGCTGACGGCAACTGTTTTGCTGGAAATATTTTCCAGCGTAAAAACAAAATGAAACCCCGGCGTTCCACTGGATTTCGCGTCCCCCGGAATAAAGGGTGAAAATGCCGCCGCGCTGACACGCACGGGCAATTGACTGTCTATATATCGCAGGTTGGTCATGGGGAACCAGGCGTCATATTCAATTGCCTGCACATCCTGCACATATCCGAGCGAATATAAATTGTTTTCATTGGGGCGCAGATACAGGCGCCGCATCTGTGTTTGCTTGGGATCATCGGTCGCGGTACGCAAAAGAAATTGCAGCGACTGCGGTCCCACAGGTGGCTGTCCGGCCTGTTTTGGCGGCAGTTCGCCGGCCCATGCACCAGCGTTGAAAATAAGCCAATCGTGGAAGCACCCATCGGGGCGAATTTCCACATACCCGGTACCAATTCCACCCAATGGTGTGCCGGAAGCGGTCGCGATGGTCTGGGAAATATGCAGCGCGCCCAGGGCGGTACCGGCGGCTGGCTCACTTTCGGCTGCCCCGATGCTGTCACGCGTGACGCGAACCCGATGCGGCGGCGTTGGATGGGTTTTGTCTCTTGCGCCAGGTATGGCGGTGGCCGCCAGCGCGGCGGAAGTGGCTTGCAGAAATCCGCGGCGAGAAACGGACTGTGGCACTGGTTGATTTGAAGCCATGGGCTGCCTTTCAATACTTAAATGGAATTTCGGTCGGTGGTTTCGAACCCAACTGTCGCTGGTTCGGGCAGCGCGCCGGCGAATTCCCAAGGATTCATCGTAAATTCTATTCTGTGAATTGGCAAACAATCGCTTTGTCGCCAGCCATTTAGCCGCTAGAATAGTGCAATTAAGGAGTAGTATGGAATGCTGGATATTCCCAAAATTGAACGTTTTACACAAATGACCGAAGCGGATCCGCAAAACGACCTGGGGTTTTTCTCTTTGGGCAAAGCTCTTGTAGATGGCGATGAATTTCGCCAGGCAATTCCGCCATTGATGCGGGCGTTAAAACTGAATCCGTCGCTTTCCCCCGCCTATGTTCTGCTGGCCGAGGCTCAACGGAAGGTTGGCGACCCGGAAAGTGCTATTCACACGCTGCAGAAGGGGTATAAGGTTGCTCAGGAAAAGGGCGATCTTATGCCGCGCAATCGCATGACTGCCATGCTGCAGGAACTCGGCAGCGCGCCGCCGGAAGAGAAGCCGGTGGAATTTACGCCGGAACTCGCAGCGGCCGGCAACATTCAATGTCGGCGGTGCGGACGGGTTGCACCTAAAATGAACGAACGTCCGTTCAGCGGGCCACTCGGCGAAGAAATTCATAAAAGCGTATGCAATCCTTGTTTCCAATTATGGATTCGCCAAGGTACAAAAGTAATCAACGAACTACGTTTGAACCTGACTGAATCCGCTGCACAGGATGTTTACGATGGCCACATGAAGGAATTTCTAGGGATTCAGTAACGAGGTTTTACCCACCGGTACGCAACCGATGGTGGTCTGTTACGTTGTTTGTCTGTTGCCGGAACTCGCCGGCCTTGTGAGGTTATGATGGAAGCTCAGTTGCTTACGATTCAAGAAAAGGCAAAACTGGATGAATTTCTTAAGTCCCTGATTGATAAACGTCCCGAAATTTCCCTGCGCATCGCTGAGGCCCGCGAAAAAGGCGATCTGAAGGAAAATGCCGATTACCATGCGGCTCGCGAGGAACTGGCCATGCTTGAAGCGCGGATTAAAGACCTTGAAAACCGCCTGCGCCATGCGTCTGTGGTGAATCCAGATGATATTCCCGCCGACATGGTGTTTTTGGGGAGCACCGTAAAAGTGCGTGATTGCAAAACCGGCGATCTGGAAACCTTTCGGCTTGTGGGTGAAATTAACAAAGGCTCCTTCGATGCGGATTCAGACATCATGGAAGTTTCGGCTAACAGCCCGCTGGGTGAATCGCTTATGCGCGCCCGCGTGGGTGAAAAAGTTCGGGTGAGTGTGCCGCGCGGCGAAATTCACTACGAAATTATGGAGGTATTCTGAACGGCGATTGTGCGGCGGCCGCCCCTTTGTGCGGCCGCGAACAGGCGATGGCTGATCGGATGGTTATGAACAATTTATCAGATCATGCCGATTGCGCCAGATATCCGGAAAACGAATTATCCGGATCGGTGGCCGAGTATGACCCGCCGGAAACACCCACGGCAGCGCTAGATGAATCCGCTGATTTTATTGCCACCGACGCCTACGACGCTTCTGATCGAGTCCTGTCCGGATTGTCCGCCATTCTTTGGCGCGAACATATTGATTCAGAGGATGCCGAAAAACTTGCGGATCTGGCGGGTAATCGGATCATCGTGCTTGTGCCGCGCGGACCGGCGGGCATTTCATATGCGGCGATGCTGAGCCTTTTTCTTGCGATGCTGTTTGAGGCTTTGCTGGCGGCATTGTTTGTTTTTATTTTGCTCTGGCAGGCGGCCCACCACCCGGGCGGTCGAGGCGGCACGCTGGCAATTGCGGGCGACCAGGCCACCGCGGCGGGGGGGATCATACAGCCTCCTGGCGCACATAGCCGAAAATCTGCGCGTCTAACCACACACTGGAAGTCCTCCCCGTTTCCACGGCCACCCGTGTTGCAGGCCAATCAGCCCGATGCATCGGCCCTTGCCGACGCGAACATGCTCAATCCATCGCGGAATTCCGTTCCTGCCGAGCATCTGATTGGCATTCCCGGCCCCGGCCCGATATGGACGGGACAGATTCCCCCAGAGGTCGCCGCGCATATACTGCGGGCCTCGCCCGTTCAGCCACCGAAAGGTCCAGCATTTCCGACGGTGCGGTCGCGTGGACCCAAGCCAACTCTGTCTGACAATACCCGTTCACGCAATGGCGTAGATCCAAACGAGGGGTACGGCTCTCCGTTTTCGTTGCTGAAGCCCGGGTTATCCCCCAGCACCGGCGACTCCGGCCAGGGGCAGGGGCGAGACCGCGGTCTTTCGGCCTTTAACGATCCGCAGGCGCAGGTGCTAAAGCACCCGGATCCAGATTTTCCGCTTAAATACCAGCTCGAGCCGCCTCCGCATTCACCCGTGCTGCGCATCGCGGTATTGCCGAATGGCCGAGCCGGTACCATTCAGGTGATTCATTCCAGCGGGGTCAAGGCCGTGGACCAGGCGTGCGTGGATGCGGTTCGCCTCTGGACTTTTTTTCCAGCGATTAAGGATGGCAAAAAAGTGCTGTCGCATTTTACAGTGAAATTTCCGGTACATGGGTATTGATTAACCGCCCGTATTTTCCGCCTCCGGTCACCTTCGTAGCGGCTGGCCAGGACGCTTGCGGTCCTATGGAACGACTTCCACTCGGGAATATGGCCGGCGGATTGCCGCGTGAAGCCATCGCATGGCACGGCTGCTTACGCGCACCCCACCGGTCTGTGACCGCAGGCAGCGGATGACAAACGCCTGTTGAGTCGCGCCGGAAGAGGGTGCAAGGTCAATATGGTCCAGATTAATCGTGCCGCTCTGTTTGACCTGATAATATTCGCCGGTGACACGGTAACGGCCCGGCACAGGCGGAAAAATGGCGTCCGCGCGCATCGGCAAAGACATGATAAACTGCGAACGTATGGACAAGTCTATTCTATTTGCATGTAAAACCAGAGTGACATCCACCGGGCCAAGCAGAATTTTGATTGCTTCTCCCGCATCCAGTGCCCGCGGATTTAATTGTGGATTAAGAACGCGGAGCATGGCCGGTGTAATGCGGTAAATGTCCGCCAGATAATCCGGTGTCTGGCCGCGTTGGACCGTGATCAGCCGACACAGCGGATCCCCTGGCGCCAATGCGGAACTTAAAAGAGTCCGGCGGTTTATCCGGTTGAGAAGGGCGCGAATCAGATATGCCTGGTGCTCGCCGAGTCCGGCCACCTCCTTAAGCGCCCGATTCAGGAGATTCCTTGCCGTAATCGGATTCCCATTGGCAAGTTGCCGCTTAGCAAGTGTGAAGAGCTTTGCTGACCGCGTAATAGAGCCTGGAGCCAGAACCAACAGCACATCCGGATGGCGTTGCAGAAGCGTCACGGTGGGGTCTGTTTCTGCAGGTGTGTTTAAGCCGTCCGTCGGACCAATGGCCGGATGGGCGGCAGTGCCTTTGGTCGCGTCGACTTGCACTGAAGATTGTATTGAGGGTGTCGTTTTCCGATGAAGAGAATGCAGAATAGACCGTCGAATGCGCAGGGCCTGATAGGCACCGCCCGCAACCAGGACACTGACGAACAGCCACATCAGCCAATTGCCGAATGGCGTGTCTTTTCTGGTTTTCAAGCGATATCGCATCGGCGAACCAGGTAAAAAAAAGCCTTCGTGCGGCACGTCTTTCCGGTTTTATACCGGAATCAGTCGGTCGCACAATGAATCGTCCGCTTGTCGGTGACAATTATTTTCACCGGCACATCGTGCGGTTCAGCCGGTATAAAATCGGCCAGCAACTGTTCATCAAAACAAAGCGCCACGGTTACCGCCCGCAAATCCTTTTGCGGCAAAAAGCGATCATAAAAGCCTTTGCCACGGCCCACGCGATAGCCGCGTAAATCAAATGCCAGCCCCGGAACCGCGACGATATCTATCATGGAAAGTGACACCGGAGAACCGGTTTTCGGTTGCCGCAGTCCCTGGAAGTGTGGGCTGGCTTCCGTTTCCAGCGAATTGACTTCCACTGGTTCTATCAACCGTTCCTGCCAGAGGACGCGCGGCATCACTATGGATTTTCCCGCTTGCCAGGCGCTCAGGGCCAGAGCGGCGGTTTCCACCTCGGTCTTCATCGATAAAAACAGCATCACGCTTTGTGCGGCGCGGAACGCCGACGTTTCCTCCAGTCGGCGGCAAACCGCCAGCGACCGCGTGTGCCGATCTTCAGGTGTTATTTTTTTCAGGGTTTCCCGCATTTGCGACCGTATCCTGTTTTTGTCCATCTTCGCCGCCTTTCCGCCAACCCCTTGATTACGACATCCTTAAACAACACTGCGTCGGCCGCAGCATTCTGCCTGCCATGATGCTGCGCTATTCTAACCGAATTTATTGATGTTGTTATCCGTCGGCCAATCGCCCGATTTGCAGCTATGCGACCGAATGGGTCGGCATCGTTGGACAAGGATTGGCACGAGGCTGGATTCCGCATTTTCAAAGTCAGGTCCGCACAGCCAGATTAACGCGCCTCTCATCGTCATCGCGGGGATGGGTGTGCGAACGAGCCTGCCTCGCGACGCTTCAAAGATTTTTTCGCGATCGGGAGGGCCAAATGTATTTAATTCGGCGCAATGGTCGCTATGTCGGCCGGGGTGCACCCTGTGAAGCGCTGTGCCAGGACGGTGATCTGTTCCTGGCAATCACATAAAAGATGCTGCACATTCGTATCATCAAGCTGCAGGCCGGTGGCGGCGTCGCGGATAAGCAACTGTGCCGCCCGATATAGATAAGTCGCCACCGCACGGATTTCGTTGGCGGTGGTTTCACTTACCAGCGCTCCAAATGCGGCGGCATGATGCACCGCCGGCAGGGTCAGCGGGTCGAGCTGTGCATGCACCGCACTGGTCCATTCCCAACGCCGGGATTGTTCCCATAGCGCGGTCCCGGTTCGCAGCGAAGCGGCACACAAATCTGTTGGAAGCTTTTTCGTGGAAAGCAATTGCATCAATTCCCGAAACGGGGCGATATCTCCAGCGCGTGCGGCGCGAAAGGCGATACCGGCCGCGATGCCCTCGGATGGGCCAATGACGTTCTTCAGTATTGCGGTCATGCCGCCTCGTACCATGTCCAGGGAATGTGGTGAAGTGATCCAGTCGGATTCCAGACGGGTGAAATAAGTGGCATAACCGCTTTCCGCAGTGGATGGGGCAACCAATTGCAGCATTCCGGCCAGATTCATAAACGAAACTCCAATCACCCTTCCGGGCAGTTCCCATTTCGTTTCACTCCGTCAACTATTCTATCGGTCAGGCGGCAATTTTCCCAACATATTCTTCCCGCTTCGGCAGCCAAACGGGCCGTGCCAAGACCGGGGTTTCAGGTGGACCTCAGGCATAGCTGTGCAACCCGACCAGGAAAAAATTTACGCCGATCCAGTTAAACATCATGACCAGGAATCCAACAATCGAAAGCCACGCTGTCCAGTCGGATCGGTATTTTGGCGAAACAAACCGCAAATGCACAATAATCAGATAGACGAGCCAGGTGACCAGAGCAAAGGTTTCCTTCGGGTCCCATCCCCAGGGCCGGCCCCAACTGTAATCCGCCCATACGGCTCCAAAGATAATTCCGGTTCCCAAAAACCAGAACGCCATTTGCAGCACAATGATATTGGCCTGATCCAGCCGGGTCAGAAATCCGAGGCGCTGCTCCGTAAGTTCGGCGGCCAGTTGTTCCGGTGTTTTTGATCCGCCGTAACCCGTCGGACCAGACGGATATCCGCCGCCGCCACCGGCCATGGCCAAGGCCGGGCCACCGACCGTGGCGAATTTGAAGCGGTTTTGAATTACAAGCGACGCGGGCGTATTTGAATAATGCAATTTTGTAAACAAGTACACAAGTCCAAGACAAAAACTTGCGCCGATCAGCGCGTAGCTGCTGATGACGACATTCACATGAATGTAAAGCCAATAGGTGTTCAGCACACCATCCACATGGCTGATGTTGGCACCAATGCTTTTGCCCAGCACGAACGGCACCACGAAACAGGCTGTCATGGCCAGAAAGCCGACAAAACTGAACGCCAGTCCGAACAGACTGTTGCGTTTCCAGTATTCCAGTATAAGCCCGACGACGCAGCCGATGAATGCCGATCCGAGCACGCTCTCAAATTCGTTCTGAATCGGAATGCGTCCGGCCAGCCACCAGCGGATGCCCATGAATGTCGCATGAAGCAGCACCGCGAGGGTAAAAAATATAATCGCCGGTTTGCGCGCCGCGGGGTATGCGCCGGTTGCGGCAATCAGAAACAGCGTCAGAGATATAAAATAAAAAAATACGCCAATCAGCGTTCCATTGAATACGCGGTTGTACCACACTTCCACAAACCGCTTTGCATATTCCGGGTAGACCGTCGGATTCACCGCGGGCAGCGCCACGGCAAGCTGGTGTATCCCCGCGTTTGCTTCTGACACATTGTTGCTGGTCCAGCCATATCCAAGGTCCACATAGGCCAGGGTAACGGCTTTGGCGGTTGCAGTGCTGTAACCAGGCAGCGGCTTGGCGGCCTTCAGGTTTGGTGCAATCGTACCGATCATTTTTCCAAGATTCGGCAGAAGTCGAATCGGCTCAACCCATCGCCCGTGCGGATCGCTTTTTGCGGGGGGCACAATCGCAAGTTGCTGTCCCAGGGTTTGAAAAGTCTGCATGGCAATGCTGATCTGCTGCACCGAGGAACTCAGAACGGACTGTGATCCGATCTGAATCAGCAACTTTCGCACTTCCGGATTGGCAAGAAACACCGGGCTGACTGTTCCCTGTTCCAGAATGCGCTTCGCCTCCCGAGGGCTTACCAGTTTGCCCAGACGCTCGCGTATCGGCACCGCCATTATGTAGATGAAATTGCGGTTGTCCCAGGCCTGCGGCCGAAAGGCCATATCCAATGCCGTATAGAGCGGTTTTTCACCATTGATGGAACTGTAGCCGCAGATTGCATGAATAGACTCCCGCGCCCAGGTATCCAGGGTTTTAAGTTCATCATTGTTCTGAATCGTCAACATTTCCAGCGCGCTTAAATGAATCCCTTTTTTGAATATTGTCCGATTTTGATTGACGATATCGCTGGTTTCCCGCATGCGAGATTTGCTCGGAATCGGGTTGACCTGGGGCGAACCAGGCCCAATGACCGGATGCCCCATCGGAAGTTTTGGCACGGCCGCTTCATCCACCTTAATCACCGCACCGCCTGCCACGCCCGGCAGTGCCGCCGTTATGGCGGTCAACAGGATCACAAGAGACGCCATAAATTGAATCCGCACATGCCCGGCCCGTGCAACGCTACGTCGAAGATTAAAACCCATCATGAAACTCCAGGTAAGCTGCCACCGTCAGACGGAGGCATTTGTGTGTGTTGAAGATTTTTGCAGACGCGCGGCGTATGCAGCCAGTTGCTTCTTTTTAATATTAAGCAGAATCGGCTTGATGTAAAACGCATAGCCGATCCCCAGTATCACCATGATCACGCCCACCAGCATGGCATAAAATCCGTGCGTGTTGCCCACGCCCAGAACGGTAAATGGACTGCCCGTCGCCGGATCGTGGCCGAAGCGGGCCTGAAACAGATGCAGCCCGTCCGCCTGTGCCGGGTGATTCAAATGAATGACGGCAATTTTGTTTTGGCCGGTCTTATCGTTGGTCATACGAACCTTGCTGATAAAATCTCGCGGGAAATTCTCGCCGCCGCTGTAAAAAAGTTCCTTGCACGCCATCAGTTTAAGGGTCACCGGCAGCGGTCGC
The DNA here is from genome assembly GCA_027451365.1 of Phycisphaerales bacterium. Classification (GTDB taxonomy): domain Bacteria; phylum Planctomycetota; class Phycisphaerae; order WQYP01; family WQYP01; genus JAJYPG01. The sequence continues at coordinate 14,538 of DAIDJN010000077.1, forward strand.
TCTAACTGGGAAAAAATAAAATCGGCGGTTTGTCCGTTCCCCATTCGCACTTTAGCCGGTGGCAAATCTCCGGACAGGCCAAATTGCTGGTATTGCAGGTAAATAGACTCCGGGCGGCGATCCGGTCGCGTAAGTTGGAGTTCTAGAACGCATTTGCCCATGGTGTTTTCCACCTTTGGCCGCCGATCTGCCGGTGGAATGAGTTCCGGTCTGAAACGCATATCCGCATCCGACTGAAGGCTGAACTGCACCGGCATGCCCTGAACTACGACTGGCGCATTAGACCCGAGTTTCATAGGCTGAACCGATACTTTTCCACCCGCGGCACGATGCACCAGGGTAAAGGTTCCGTTTTTGTGTTCCACGACCCAGAATTGGTCGCGGGCAGCATCAAGATAGCGAATATGCAACTGGTGGTCGATTTTATTGGGAATCAATTCGCGCTTGCCATGTTTCAAAATAAAATCCACAGTGCGCGTCGGATAGCGGAAAAGAGCCACCCGCTGAAACTTAAATAGTCCGCCAGCATCTGTTCGCGTCACGTTAATCATGTAGCATTGGCTGGTTGCCCCCAGATAACCGGGCGATCGAAGCGGCATGGTGATTTTTGCAACTGGCAAAAGTGTGTAAGGTGTACCTTTGACGACAATTGGCGTATTGGGTTTTATAATATAAACCCGGCGGACATGATCTTTGGGAACATTGACGATAATGGCATTAGTGCCATGAAAACTGGTGGTAATGTCCCGCTGCCGCCGCGCCGAGGGATGATAAAGATATTCAATGCCAAATGGAGAACCGCGGTCCATTACCCGCCCTGCGGGCAACTTTCCCAGCAGCCATTGCGCCCCGCTGCTTACTCCGCCGGCGCTTAAATTCACCGCGATGGCCGGATTGTGCGGTGCATGATTCACCGGCCGGCTAAATGGCGTCGGCGCAATTTCCGAATATGGGTAATATCCCACAATGGCCACATGCGCGTGTACCCAGGCGGGGTTGAGTCGGCTAAGATCCTTGGCTGGAATGGGAATATTCAGTGGAGTGTCGCCGGGGGATCGCTTTTTGAAAATAGGCAGTTGCGGCAGTCCGACCATGACATGCCGCTTATTTTGTGGGTTCACAATATAGAGCGCGCGAACCGAAGAATCATAATAGTGGTTCACCTTCTGGTTTAGAAATATGCGGACCATTCCCTCATGTTTCATGCCGAAGTAAAAAAAACAGCCGATCACCAGCGTAATAATGCCCGTATGCACCGTCCAGACGCCAAGTTTGTAAAGCGAAAGCCTGATTCGCCGCAAAGTGACCACGGTAAGTGTGGTAATCAGCAGAAGCATCAGGATGACCATGGGAAACGCGTCGAAAAATTCCATGCTCGTGACATCAAACGCCGAGCGCACCCACGGCATTCCGGAACCGATTGCAATGTATGTTGCAGTAAGAAATAGCCAAACCAGTCCCAACTGCACGGAACTGAAGAACCAGACAATCCTGCCGATCGGACCGCGCCGCGCTGCAAGCCGGTCTAGCGCGCTGCCAATGGCCGCCGGGTACTGGCCAAGCCGGTTAAAGAACCGCTCAATGGCCCATTGGGGCGGTGCCGAGCCGGCCAGTTTTGCCGAGGACCCGGTTGGTACTTTCGAGGTGGATCCGATATTTGCAGTATGCGATGGGGCAAGATTGGCGTCGGAATTTAGATTCTCGGCGTCCGAGGATTCCGGTATGGCGCAATTGGAGTCCGGGTTTGTAACCGTCATGAAAGCCTCTTCCGCATTGATTCCGGGTAGCCCGGCTATCCGGGTCCCCATTCCAAAACGCTATGTTAGCAAATGGTCGGCGCAAAGTCTTGTGAAAATAATCACAAATCCAATACGTTGGTCGGAATCATATTGTTTGAATATGTCGCTTTTGTGGAAAATGCAAAGAAATTAATCGAAGTGCCGGAGTTCGCCTGATGCTTGCTGAATCAGGCCTTAATCGCAAAATTTGCACTTAACAGGCCGACGGTAAAGTCGGCGGGATTAAGCGATCCTTGCGCCGAGCAAAGCAAACCAAAATGTTAGCGGCTGGTAAAGACTTGGTAAGCAAACCAGTAAACTTTGCGCAATGGTCTTGACGCGACCTGGCACTGCGGTAATTGTTAACACTATTGCAGGTTTCGGTTGGTTTCCAACCTGTTTGGGTGGAGTTTTATATGTCCCGAAAAAAACGGATTTTAGTGGTCGATGATGAACGCGACCTGGTTGATTTAATTTCCATGAATCTCCAGCGACACGGCTATGAGGTTCTGACCGCCCACGATGGCAAAATGGGACTGGAATTGGCGCGTAAGCAGGGGCCTGATCTTATCCTTCTGGACCTTATGATGCCTGGCCTGACTGGTCAGGAAGTCGCCACCCGGCTTAAGGGTGATCCGCAAACAGCCACACTGCCCATTCTGATGCTTACGGCGCGTGGCGAAGAAACAGACATCATCGTCGGGCTTTCCCTGGGTGCCGACGACTATGTGACCAAACCCTTTTCAATGAAAGTGCTGATGGCCCGCGTGGCCGCGGTGTTGCGACGCAAGGCGGGCGCGGAGTCATCACAGCAGATGATCACAAACGGCCCGATGATTATTGACCCGGCGCGCCACGAGATTACATTGGAAGGTCGCCCGATAAGTGTCACGCCCACCGAATTCAAATTGCTTAGCGCGCTGGCCAACGCCCGCGGACGGGTTCTTTCCAGGGACCAGCTAACCGATCGTATTATGGGGGCCGGCGTTCTGGTGACCGACCGCGCGATTGATGTGCATGTAACAGCGGTTCGCAAAAAGCTTGGCGACTGGCAATGGATGGTTCATACTGTCCGCGGTGTTGGTTACCGGCTACTGGAAACCCTTGAAGAGGAAGGATAACGCTCCGATTTACGGGTCGCTGGAAGCTGGCCCGTTGATAATATCTTGAATGAATTTGTGCACCATCCGTCTCAATTGCGCAGCGTATCGAAATGTGGATCGCTTTTGCCCCGGTTCGTTCCGACACGACCGCACTGGACAGAAAATTTGTTCCGGGGATGATGGTCATGCCGAAATAACGCCGTCGATTCATGAAGCGGGTCATGTACGGGCGTTATTGTGCGTTCAGGATTGCTGGCTCCATGGCATTGAATTTGACTATTTTGACTTTTTCACAGGTACCCCTTTCCCCGGCCGCGTGGCTGGCTGTTGCCGCGGCGGTCATTCTGGGATTGGTGGTGATGATGGCGGTGGGGGGGTGGCGGCGGCGCTATATTTACAAACGGATGATTGAAACTCTTGAAGCGATGGACCGCGGCGGCGCGGCCCGTAAGTTGCATCTGCTGGAAGCTGGCGAACTTGGCCAGATCGGGCGTTTAATAGATTCGCTATCCGTGGTGGGTGCCGCGGAACGCGAGCATATGCGGAGGCAAGGCAGTTGCCTTCAGGCGCTCCTTGCCGGATTGGAACAGCCAGTGCTTGTTGTCAATATGGAAGGCAACGTGGAACTGGCGAATCCCCGTGCCACGGAAATTCTATCCGTTTCACCTGATTCACCAAACAGTGTGACCGGCGGCTTCGGTGAACTTCTGCGGAATTCCCAGATTGTCGAATTAATGCAGTTGGCAAAATCAGGCCACGCGCCTCCGGTGCGACAGGTTCGCTTGAACATGCTCTCGGGGATGCGCACCATGCGTGTTTCCATTCGGCCGATTCTGGAGGAAAAAAAGATAACGGGTCTGTTGCTTCTTCTGGATGACCAGACCGATTTTATTCAAAACACGCAGATCAAGGCGGATTTTGCCGCCAATGCCAGTCATGAACTCCGAACGCCGCTGGCCAGTATTCGCGCCGCAGTGGAAACAATTAATGAAACCGGGTTGGAAGAAGCGGAAATTGTTCGCCGCTGCCTCAGCATCATTGAAGGCCATGTTCTGCGGCTGCAACTGCTGGTGCAGGACCTCTTGGATCTATCCCGCACGGAAGACCCCCGCGCGCTTATTCGAACCGAAGAAATTGACCTGGAAGAAGTCCGTCCGGTTATTCTGGATATGTTCGGCTCGCTTGCCGCGGATAAAAATCTGGCCCTTCGATTCATTATCGCGCCCGACGCCCGTATCATGCGCGGTGATGAACGGCTGATCATGCTGATTCTCAAAAATCTCATCGATAACAGTCTTAAATTTACCGCCACTGGATTTGTCGAAGTCCGCTGGCGCCGGCAGATGCGGGCCACACTTCTGCCCGCCGTGCCAGCCGAAAATTCGTTGCATTCTCAACCCCGACTCCCGGGCACAGTGGAAGTGCTCGTGCTGGAAGTTCAGGATACCGGTTGCGGCATACCCGTTGAAGATATTCACCGGGTTTTTGAACGGTTTTATACAGTCAATCGCAGCCGGGGGGGAGCCGATAGGGGCACAGGCCTGGGCTTGGCTATCGTCAAACACGCCGTTGCGGCCATGGGGGGAGCGGTGGAACTTGACAGCCAACCGGGCGTTGGAACTACAATGCGCTGCCTGTGGCCTATCGCGCAATCCGCCGTGACGAAAGCCGGCCCCACATGAAACCCGTCAATTGCCATTTAATCGCGTTAGTAAATAAAAGCGGCATTTTTAACAATGCCGTTGGAATGGGCGTGGATTTCATCGGGGGCAAGGCTTACCGGAGATTGTCACATACGAAATAAGACATTTTGTCATGAAAGGCATTGGATTGTCCGCGGCTGGTTCGTTACACTTGCCATTGGCTTTATACATGGAGAACAGCCTGATGCTCAAGGAAATACGTGGTTCGCTTAGGGTTTTGCCCAATCAGAAATTTGCCATTGTCACCGCCGAATTTAACAGCCTTATCACAAGTCGGCTGGCGGCTGCGGCAGTAGATGCATTGCAGCGGCATGGGGCGGCTGATTCACAAATTTTGCAGGTCTGGGTGCCTGGCAGCTTGGAATTGGCCACCGTGGCCCGCCGTCTGGCCGAAGAGGGCGCATATGCGGCGGTTATCTGCCTTGGCTGTATCATTCGCGGTCAAACTGGCCATTACGACCATGTCGCCGGTCAATCGGCCAGTCAGATCGCCGCCATTGGCCCGCAAACAGGCGTGCCGGCACTTTTTGGTGTGATCACTGCCGACACTGTCGAACAGGCCATGGACCGCGCCGGGCTTAAAATGGGGAATATTGGCTGGGTCTCGGCCTGCAGCGCGATTGAAATGGCCAGCGTCATGGCTGAATTAAAAAAACAATCAGATAAATAAAGGATGTGGTTTCAGTGTCTGTAAAAAAAGTTAATCGAGAGCAATCTGAAGGCAGGCGACTGGCGCTTCAGGTTCTTTTTCAGGCGGATGTACAAGGCCCGGAATTTTTAATTGAACAACTTCCTCGATTCGTCGCCGAACAAACCACCGATACCCTCGTGCGCCAAATTGCAACACGCTATGCTGGCGGTGCGTGGGACTACCGCGAAACGGCGGACCGCTGGATCAGCCGCCTGGTGCCGAAGTGGTCGGTTTCACGCATGGCCCCGGTAGACCGCAATGTCATTCGCATGGCACTGTGGGAACTGTCACATGTGCCGGAAACGCCACCCAAAGTGGTTCTTGATGAAGCCATCAACATCGCCCGCGAATTCTCCACCCAGGATAGCGCCAGTTTTGTAAATGGGGTATTGGATGCCGCTTTGAAGGAACATCTTGCGTTAATCGCGCCTGCGGCCGCCAGCGAATAACCGCCATGAAAAAAATAGGCATGTCGGCCGAATCTGCCGCGGCATGCCGGGATCCATTTTTACCGGGTAATATTCATCAACCGGGAAACCGGATCACCTTGCATCTGTAAAACAGGAGGCAGTTTCTCGATGACAAAGGATTCGTTACCGATGCGCGACCGGAATGCCACAACAGGGCAATCTGGATCAACCACTGAAGGTGTTGGAATTGCTCCATCTCTTGGCCCCGTTCTTTACCGTGAGGGCATAGGCCCCCATGCGACGCTTCTGGGACCAAGGGTCTACCTTGTCAGTTTGCTGGCGATGCTGCTGGGGGGAATTGGATTCGCGGCCGCTTGGACATTAATTAAACTCATTGGGCTGCTTACGAACATCTTCTTTTATGGACGAATCTCCGTTGCCTTCAACAGCCCAACCGATCATTATTTGGGAATCTGGATTATCGCCGTACCAGTGGCTGGCGCGTTGATTGTAGGGATCATGGCGCGTTTCGGGTCGCCGGCAATTCGTGGACATGGTATTCCAGAGGCGATGGAATCCATTCTGCTTAAGGGGAGTTCTATCCCCGCGCGTTTGACCTGGCTTAAACCTCTGTCGGCTGCCATCAGTATTGGTACCGGCGGCCCTTTTGGAGCGGAAGGTCCGATTATCGCCACTGGCGGCGCTTTTGGTTCATTGCTGGGACAGCTTTTTAGTTCCACCGCCGATGAAAGAAAAGTCCTGCTGGCCGCCGGTGCCGCGGCGGGTATGTCAGCCACGTTCGGATCCCCGGTAGCCGCGGTCTTACTGGCCGTCGAACTGCTTCTGTTTGAATTTCGCGCCCGATCTATCATACCTGTCGCCATTGCCAGTTCTGCCGCCGCCGGATTGCGTCTGCTGGTGTTTGGATCGCAACCGGTATTTCCTATGCACGCATTTTCCTCACCCGGACCCTGCGCGTTGCTGATTTACGCGGCGATTGGAGTCGCCGCGGGAATTCTCGCGGCCGGGGTCAGTCGTGCGGTATATATGGTTGAAGACGGCTTTGAAAAACATTGTCGGCTGCACTGGATGTGGTGGCCGGCCATTGCTGCCGTTGCCGTCGGCGTCTGCGGATACTTAGATCCGCAGGTGCTTGGCGTAGGGTATAACCACATAGATCAGGTTTTGTCGGGAACCATGGCGGTGGGGGGGCTTTTTACGCTGCTGATACTCAAATGGTTAGCTTGGACGGCGTCACTTGGTTCAGGAACATCCGGCGGAACTTTGGCACCCCTATTTACCATCGGCAGTTCTTGCGGTGCGCTGCTGGGGAGCGCGGCGATGTATCTGTTCCCCCATGCGGGTGTCAATGTGCGCGTCGCGGCGCTGGTGGGAATGGCCGCTCTGTTCACCGGTGCTTCGCGGGCGATTCTCACTTCAATTGTGTTTGCATTTGAAACCACGCTTCAGCCTCATGGCCTGCTGCCCCTGCTGACCGGCTGCACCATGGCGTTCATGGTTTCCTGCCTGCTGATGCGGGATACCATCATGACCGAAAAGATCGCCCGCCGAGGGCTCCGCGTCAGCGGTGAATTTGCGATTGATTTTCTGGACCGGCTGTTTGTCCGCGATGCGGCGAATTTCGATCCGGTTTGTCTGCGAGCGGATAAAACCGTCGCAGAAATTCATCGCGACATCCTTGACCATCAATCCGCGCCGCGCCATCATGGTTTCCCCGTCATTGACTCGGCGGGAGAACTGATTGGCTTTTTGACCACGCGCGAATTGCTGCGACCGGGCCTGTCGGCGGCGATGCGCATTCACGAAGTCATTGATCACCCGGCCGTTACCATTTATCCCGAATGCCCGTTGCGCATGGCAGACGAATTGATGGCGCGGCATAAAATCGGCCGGCTTGTGGTGGTGGAAAAGAAGCAACCCAAACGGGTTGTCGGTATCATCAGTCGTGCGGATTTGCTGTCCGCCCACCGCCGCAGCGGGTAAAGCCGGCGTAAGGTGTTGAACTTTCCAGGGAATCAGGTGCATGGCGTTTGGATTTTTAGGCAAGGTGATTGGACAGGGGCTGGAAAAGCTGCGGACCGGCCTGGACCGCACACGTGAAGCGTTTGTTGGATCGCTTCGCTCCTTACTTCGCGGCCGGACCCTGGACCAGCAACTGCTGACTGAATTACGCCAGCGGCTTTTATTGGCTGATCTGGGCGTAGCCGCCACCGACAAGATTATGACGGATCTAAACGCCGCCTGGAAAGATGGGCGGATTGCCAGTGGTGATGATGTTCTGGAATTTCTAAAGGCTGAAATGAAAGCCTATTGGCCCGTGGAAAGCCGCGAACTTAACTTCGCCGCCGAAGGTCCAACCGTGATTCTGGTAACAGGCATAAATGGAGCGGGCAAAACCACCAGCATTGCCAAACTTGGTCAATATTTGAAATCCCGTAATAAAACGGTGATGGTTGCCGCCTGTGATACCTTCCGCGCTGCCGCCGTGGATCAACTTACCATCTGGGCGGGACGCATTGGTGTGGACATTGTGAAGCATCAGATGGGGTCCGACCCGGCTGCCGTTGCTTTTGACGCCTGCCACGCGGCCAAAGCCCGCCATATCGACGTATTAATTGTGGACACGGCGGGGCGGCTGCATACCCAAGACAATCTGATGCGTGAACTGGAAAAAATTCGCCGCGTGATCGGCAAAAGTATCCCCAATGCCCCCCATGAATCTTTGCTGGTTTTGGATGCCACCATCGGCCAGAATGCCATTCGGCAGGCGGTTGAATTTAAAAAAGTGGTGGACCTTACCGGCATATTCCTGGCCAAGCTTGATGGCACTGCCAAAGGCGGCATCGTCGTGGCAATCCGACACCAGTTGGGATTGCCGGTAAAATTCGTCGGCTTGGGCGAACAGCCGGATGATATCGCCGCATTTTCACCTGATGATTTTGTTGAAGCGCTATTCGCTGAAACGCAGGCGGCCGGCTAAGCCCAATGAGAGCCGCCAAAGGCTGCTGCGGCCGGTCCCGGTCTGGGCGGGGGGTAACTTACATAGGCCGGCGTTCAATCGTTTGATCGTAAATCGCCAGCAGTTTTTCCTTGTCGAAAATCATTTCTTCACGGGTCAAGCCGACAATATCATATTCGTAGGTAAGTTCAATGGCGTCCACCGGACAGGCTTCTTCGCACATGCCGCAGTAGATGCAGCGAAGTTCATCAATGTCGAATTTAATCGGATATTTTTCACGGTCCGGCCAGCTTTGAGGTGCCGCGTCTCCAACAATATGAATGCAATGTGCCGGACAGGCGGTGGCGCACATATAGCAGGCGACGCACTTCACGCGGCCCTGTTCATCACGATTCAGGCGGTGCACGCCCCGATAGCGTTGCACGTCCATGCCTCTTTCCAGCACCGGCAGATTTTCGCGACGTTCTTCCGGGTATTGCATGGTGCGAACATGTCCGCCAACGGACTTGAACAAGTGCGTGATGGTGGTACCAAGGCCCGCAAGAACCGCGGGCAAAAACATGTTTTCGCTGGCGTTAAGCCGCGGCGGTTGCAGTTCAATTACATCTTCCGGCTTCATGAAAGCCCTTTCATGCACAAAAAGGTCCAACCCTCTATTAAGCCAGAATAATAAGCGCTCCGGGGCGGTAATGCCAGAGTACAATCAAAAACCGGCCGGAACGGGATACGATTCGCCCTTGATTGAATGGTTCGGCAACCCGCCGATCCAGCCACGGAATTTCACCCGATCGGTTTCCCGCTTGACCGGTCCGCGCCGACATAATCGGGCAAGGCAATTTGGGGATCGAAACAGTCCGGGTTAGAAACCAAACCCGGATCGCGGTACAATTCCTCCATTGCCGGTCGGCAAAAGGAAGTTGTGCTATGAAAACGATCTGTCATTTGGCCCTCGGACTATTGGTGCTATGTGCTGTCAGCTTAATCTTCGTTTCGGTTTCCCGCGGTGGCACGGTCGCGCCGGCTGCGCCGCTGCCGCAGTTGATACAGCAGTTGGCTGATCCATCTTATGCGGTACGATTTCATGCACAGCAAAAACTGGTGGATGCTGGTGCGCAGGCAGTGCCCGCTCTGAAGGCGGCTTTATTGGCGGCCCAATCGCCAATACTGCGGCGGCGCATCCGACGGGTGATTTTTCAAATCGATTACCAGGCCATACGCCGGGGCACGCTTGTTTCGCTTGTGGTGAATCATCAGACTGTGCCTCAGATTATAAAAAGGATTCAGAACGCGGTCGGTCCGGAATTTCATATCAAGCTTGGTACAACGGTCCCGGCGCTTTCGACCAGGCGGTTCTCATTCGATTTCCGCCACCAGCCGGTGCTGGAGGTGCTGCATGAAATAGCGGAAAAAGCCGGACTGCTGATGGCGGATCCGGAACACGTGCCGGGGACTGTCCTTCTTTTTTCTGCATTGCACGACGATGCTCTGCGGGTTAGCCCGCGGGATCCATTTCAGTGTGATGGAGCTTTTCTAATCAGTGCCCGCACGGCGATCGTGCCCCGCGCGCTCGGTGCCCCGGCCAGCGGCCCGGCGGGGCGGCATCTGACGGTGTATCTGACCTTGTTGGCGGAACCGGGTGCCCACCTTGCGGGTTTTCCATCGCCCCCGGCGATTACCGCCGCCGTGGATGACCGTGGTCGAGGGCGCGCCTGGCCGTTCAGCCATCCGTGGCCGAATGCATTTTATTCCACCGCCGACGAATTGTTTGAATTTCAGCGACCGATCCGTCAATGGCCGGACCATGCGACGTTATTGCGGGAGGTTCGCGGCGGTATGCCGGTTCGCGTGTATGTCACCGCTGCCGACGTGGTATTTTCAAAGCCGTTTGCGGGTGGCCGTGCGCTGGTTCGCCACGTCCGGCTTCGGCTTGGCCGAATGTATGCACAAGATAACATGTATTTGGTTCGTTTGCATTATCATGTACCGCGCGATGGTAACACACCGCTTCTTTCCGCTTCGGCGCAGGCTGTTGTCGATTCCTTTAATCCAATGAATTATCCGGTTTTAACCGATGCGGCAGGACGCTCCTTCAAAGCGGCCGGTTACAAGGGAAAGCTCGGGATGAGAAAGGGTTATTTTCAGTATTTCTACAAGCCGCTCGATTCCAACGGATCAAAAATTGCGGACCGGCCGGTCAGGATGAAAATGCGGATTTATGAGTCCACCCGCATCATCCGGTTGCCTTTTGTCTTTCGGAATCTGAAACTTCCATCCGGCGGCTAAGTTTTCTGATGGGTGGCAGAGTTTTAACGGCGAGCCTGACTTCGGCGCGGGCCGCACGGAATCAAACATTCCGAAGAGTTTGATTGAATGGCGGCTTAACCGCCACCGCCGAAATAACCAATCGCGATGCCGGCCAGAAATACCAGCACACCGCCGATAAAAACAGTTCGGAAGGATTGCCAGAGCGGGGTATCCATATATTTAAAGCGAATCCAGCTGATCGTCATCAGTTCAAGAAACACCACGATAATGGCAACGGTCAGGGCCACGTGGTATTGCGGTATAAGAAAGGGAAGCGTATGCCCCAATCCGCCGCCTGCGGTCATTAACCCGCAGACGGTTCCGCGGGCCAGCGGATGGCCGCGGCCGGTTAGCGCGCCATCGTCGGACAAAGCTTCGGCAAAACCCATGGAAATGCCCGCACCCACGGAAGTGGCAAGGCCCGCCAGAAAAGCCGGCCATGTGCTGTGGCTGTACAGGGCCACGGCGAAGATCGGTGCGAGTGTGGAAACCGAACCATCCATAAGACCGGCAAGGCCCGGCTGGACGATTTGCAGCACGAAAAGCCGCCGCCGGGCTTCGTCCTCTTGTTTGCGAACGCCAGGGGTCAAATGTTCTTCCTGCAGCATGGCGGAGACATCGGAGTGCTTCCGTTCAGCTTCGGCCAGATCGGTCAGCAGCGTGCGGATGGCGGCATTGGAGGTTAGTGCCGCTGCAGTTTCATAAAAGCGGCTGGTTTCAAGTTCCATTATTTCCGCCTGCTGCCGCATGGCCTTCAATCCCAGTTTCAAAACCAGCCAGGTCGGGCGCCGGTTGATAAAGCCGCGGACATCTTCCCGCTTAATCATCACTATGTGTTGACCAAAATGCTGCACATAAAGTTCCGTCAGCCGGCGGCGGTGTTCAGATTCCTCTTTTTGCATTTCCTGGAAGATTTTCTGTGATGCGGGAAAATCTGTCCCCAAAGCCGCCGCAAATTCTGCATAAATTTTGCTGTCTTCTTCTTCCTGTTGTATGGCCAACGCCAGAATTTCCCGCTCGGTCAGGTCTTTAAATTTTTTCGCCATTACAAACTCCGTGGTTCAACAATCAGTGGGTATTATAGATCGGTTTGCCGGTTTGTATATTGCTGGCTTAATAACCTGCCGAATGAGCCGGTGTTTTTCCAATCAATATTCTGAATTTCCAATGCCCTGGGGACACAATGGAAATCAAAGAATAAATTCCTATCCGGCTTTGGGCTTATTTCGGCGACCAGGAGCATGGGCCTATGGGGCAGCACAGTTGATCCGTATCTGCCCATCCGACGGGAGTGAAGGCATGGTTTGGCGGAAAGGGTGGCCATTTTACGTATAATCAACCATCAAATTCGCGGTATCTGGCGGTGTGGGAAAACTTCAGGTAGGATATGTGGCTCTCCGGGGCGTAGCTCAGCTTGGCTAGAGCGCTTGGTTCGGGACCAAGAGGTCGCAGGTTCAAATCCTGTCGCCCCGATTTTGGCCAAGGGCCAAAATAGAGCAGGAGTTTTGAGAGAGTAGATAGTAGAGCAAAATTCGGCTGGGACAAAAGCGTGGCTGTCGCCGAGACACAACGCGACTCCTGCGGTCTATTTTCGACTTTCTACTTTCAACCGCGGTGAACAGATGGCCTTCGCCTCTGGAAAGCTGAGCCGGGTAACAAGCATTTTTTTGCCAGCCGGCAAAAAAATAGAGCAGGAGTTTTGAGAGAGTAGATAGTAGAGCAAAATTCGGCTGGGACAAAAGCGTGGCTGTCGCCGAGACACAACGCGACTCCTGCGGTCTATTTTCGACTTTCTACTCTCAACCGCGGTGAACAGATGGCCTTCGCCTCTGAAAGGCTGAGCCGGGTAACCAGCATTTTTTTGCCATCAGGCAAAAAAATAGAGCAGGGGTTTTGAGAGAGTAGATAGTAGAGCAAAATTCGGCTGGGAAAAAAGACTTGCTGACGCACACAAAGACAACGCCACCTGCGGTCTATTTTCGACTTTCTACTTTCAATCCCAGAGCAATTATGGAGCAATAATGGCCTTCGCTTTTGAAAAACTCATCGTCTACCAGAAAGCCATTTCCTACGGCGACTGCATTTGCGCCATAACCGAAAAGTTCCCGCGCGGCTACGGCTTCCTTTCCGACCAACTCAACCGCGCATCCGTTTGCATCACCGCCAATATTGCCGAAGGCAATGGACGCTTTACAATTCCTGATCGTAAAAACTTCTTCATGATTGCCAGAGGCTCCGTGCAGGAATGCGTGGCGCTAATGGAAATCGCTTTCCGCCGCAAATTGGTGGCCGCAGACGCCCATTGTCGACTCCGTTCTGATCTGGAAGAAATTTCCAAAATGCTCTCCGGACTGATCAACGGCTTGGAAAACCGAAAAGCGTAGGGAGAATTTTCCGCTAGGCCCTCCGCGCGATCGCCGCTGCATACCTTGTCATCGCCTTGTTCGGCCGGATATCAATCCACTGCTCAATCGGTACTCTATTCATACGTCGAAATGATACCCGACAAGGCGCAGGGGATTAACCCTCATCCCCCGAACCCCCTTCTCTCTCTTCTCCCTCTTGGAGTTTCCCCACTTTGTATAAAGTCGCGAGGAATCCTCGACGGCACCTTCAGGTGCCGAGGGCGGCTCTTGAGCAGGCGGGTGGGACTGGCGTTTCATCTCGGCGAAAAAGCGTCCTGCGTATTATGCTTCAGTCCAT
>DAIDJN010000078.1:0-19946 GCA_027451365.1 Phycisphaerales bacterium
CAAGGCGCAGAAGACGCCAGTCCCCGCCAAAACAGAGCAGAAAAGGAAAGGAAAAACAGAGGAACCAAAATTCACCGTCATCAGCGATGCAACGCCCCTACAGGAGCGAGCCTTGAAACTGCTGGGGTTGTACCCAGTACGCTGAATGGCGAAAACAACGGAAACCCCTGTATTTGCAGGGGTTTTCTGCTTTTCGTGCGGGGAACTACGGATTAAAATTTGAAAATTGTTCCCAAGGCATGGGCACCATCCACATTTATTGACTACGCTTCTGAATTCCCGATTCTTAATCGACCGGGGAACTCGCCGCAGGCCGCGTTCGCCGCTATAGGCTGGCCATCGGCTCGGCTGACCGTATGAAGTCTGGCGGGACGCCCGCCTCTAAGCGCACGTCGGACGCCTGAACCCCAATCCACGGGGGACAGCTGATCCGGAAATTGGGGCCTCGCGCATTTCAGCGGCGCAGGGCGCTATTTCCAAGTTGCCCGCACGCCCCCATCAGGTCCTGTCCGATGGTCACGCGGCGTTTGGCCAGAATACCGTTTATCCGTAAAGTTTCCATGAACGCGACAATCACATCGTCAGCCGGCGCGGCAAAGTTTGTCGGTTGCTGCGGGTTGTACGGAATAACATTTACTTTTACAGGCAATCCGCGACACCATTGCACCAGTTCCAAGGCATGGGCGGTGCTGTCATTCACGCCGGCCAGAAGAACGTATTCTATGAAAAACCGCGTCCGACGGCCCCGTGGATATTCCATGAGAGCCTGTTTTAATTCCGCCAGCGGCATAGCCCGATTTATGGGCATCAGTTCACTGCGCAATTTATCATTGGCGGCAGTTATGGAAATGGCGAGTTTCAGGCCCGGCAGGTTCATTCTGGCCAGCCTTCGCAGGCCGTCAATGCGGCCAACTGTTGAAACCGTGATGCGCGAAAGCGGCAAATTGATGCCGGCGGTGTCACTGAACACGGCCAGTGCCTGCGCGACCGCATCCAGATTATCGAGCGGTTCGCCCATTCCCATGAACACCAGGTTGCGGATAATATTTGAATCGATCCGGTGCGGATTCCCCCGCCCACCCAGGCGCGAGCGATCCGCAGGCGTCGCGGAAATTGCCGCGGTTGAGTCATCCATTCTGGCGGCGCTTTTTTGCAGCAGCATCCGCCGGGCAACCAGAAATTGCTGAATAATCTGGTATGCGGTCAATTGAGAAAGCAATCCCATGCGGCCAGTCTGGCAGAAAGTACACCCCATGCGGCACCCGACCTGCGATGAAACACACAGGGTAAACCATGTTCCACCATGGGCGTTGCGCATGGGCAGAATAACCGACTCAGTTTCCAAAGATTTGCCATTATAAGCGCCAGCCGGCAGACAGAATTTGATTGCGCCACCGGAGTCTACCACGCGTGTCGCATCCGGCAGAAGGCCGTTATCGGTGGAGCGCATCAGATTTTTATAAAAAGGCCGGGCCTGTTCCAGGCTCTGGCCGCGCGCCTGCGCGAAGAGGTCCAGGGTAAGGGCGGCTAATTCGGCAGGTTCGGCTTCCAAAGGACAATCCGACTCAAAAGTCAGCACGGCAGCTCCAGAGGTTCCAACAAAAACTCCAAAAAGATGATACCATGAGCAGACGGGTTCCACGAGCCGCCCATGGCTTGGAAGCGTGTGCCGGCATGAATTTCCCGCAGCTTGGAAACCTGATCCGGCGGCATAATAAATGGCGGGCCGCAATCGGCGGCAAACGCACGCCGACGATTTGCCCAGCATTGGCACAATCAGGCGGAACAATGGCGGCCAAACGCATGAAATGCGAACCGCCCCACGATAATCATGAGGTCCAGATGATTCCAATCGGCACTGATGCCCCGCAACGCCGCACTCCATTAATGAATTGGGCGCTTATTGCGGCGTGCGTGGTCATCTTCGTTATCAGTCACAAGACAGACACCCTTTTGCGAATTCCTGCGGTCATGCTGCCGGGCTGGGCCCGGTTCATGCTGAATCCGGAAAATCTGCATCTTTATCAGTTTATTACCTACCAGTTCATGCATGAGAGCATTCTGCATATCGGCGGAAATATGATATTTCTGTGGGTATTCGGAAATCAGGTCAATGAAAAACTTGGGCATCTGCCCTATCTTCTGTTCTTTCTGGCAGGCGGTGTGCTCGCCGGATGTGGGCAGATACTGACCTCCAACGCACCAACCCTTGGGGCATCCGGATCCATTGCCGCGGTGGCTGGATTGTTTCTGGTGCTCGCCCCGCTTACGAATATCCGCATCTGGTTTTTTTACTTTATCTTTGAAGTTCCGAGCGCTTTTTTTCTGCTGTTTGAAATTGTGACTTTCGACTTGTACGGCGTTTATTCCGGCGGCGGAGATGTCGCCCATTATGCTCATCTGACCGGATATTGCACCGGTTTTATAATTGGCATCTTTTTACTCCTGACCCGCCTGGTGGAACGGGACCACTATGACCTGCTGGCACTGATTAATCGCTGGCGAAGACGCCATGTATATCGCCAACTGGTGGCCAAAGGATATGATCCATTCGGCAGTGGCCGGAGCACCACAACCCGTGGACCGGTGGTCATGGGAATTCCGATTACGCCCGCCGCTACACCTGTACCGGCCGACCCTCGCATCAGCGAACTTAAGGAAACGATTCTATCGTTGCGGCGCGAACATCGCATGGCAGAGGCGGCTAGACAATACCTTGAATTACGGCAGCTTGCCCCGATGTACTGCCTTCCGGCCGAGGCTCAACTGGATGTCAGCAACCAGTTGATGGCAGAGGGATTGTATGCCCAGGCTGCAGACGGATACGAAGACTACCTGAAAAAATATCCCACTGCGGCCGGCAGCGACCAAGTGGCGCTTATGCTGGGCCTGATTTACGCCCGATATCTGTATCGCCCTGAACGGGCAATGGATTTATTCAAAAACGCCGCCGAAAAGCTCCATGATCCAGATCAGAAAGCCATGGCCGAACGCGAAATAGTGGTATTGCGGGAGCGAATGAAATCCACGCCGAATCCCGATTCGGCAATTTAGCAGATTCCGCAGCATTCCCGGTCCGATGACGACGGCTTATGCCGCCGGAAAAATCTTTTCTATGGCATCGCAGGCGGTCTGAACGCCGTTTTCCTGATGAATTGCGTTGCCGATTTGCACAGCGCGGGACGCCATGGCAGAAGAATTGAGCAGTTTTTCCAGACATGCCGCTACCGCCTTGGTTGTAAATTGGTGCCGCGGCAGCATCATCCCGGAACCCAAACGGCAAATGCGACGGCCATTGTCCGGCTGGTCATGACTGAAAGGCACCACCAGCATAGGCTTGGACGAACGCAACGCCTCGGCGGTGGTACCGACGCCCCCCTGATGCACCACAACCGCCGCACGGCGAAAAACAGCCGCATGAGGAGCGTATGCGCAGGCAAACACATTGTCGAAGCCCGATTGGAATTTGTCTGCCGCCGGACCGGCCAACAAGACGGCTCTTCGTCCGATTTGGCGAGTGGCCTCGGCCGCAATGAAATAAAAATTGCCCGGCGTCATGACCGCGGTCGAGCCAAGCGTAAAAACAATTGGCGGATCGCCTTTGGCCAGAAAATCTTCCATCGCCGGTTCCAAAGGCGTTGATTGCGGATCCGAATGCATAAATTGAAATCCCGTCGCCAACGTGTGGGCAGGCCAGTCCGGTTGCGGCGGCCCGAATAGCGGCGAAAACAGAGCCAGATTCAGAAGTGGTGAAAATTGCCCTTCAAAAAATGGATGGCCCAGAACCGTTTCCACACCGGCCAGCCGACGCAAAGTTGCAATCGGCCTTATCCAGGATTTCGACTGTTGGCGAAACAGTGCCAGCAAAAGGCGGTTGGCCATTGGTCCGAGTGCCTGGAAATAACGCAGCCACAGGGCTGAAGAGATGAGCGGCGGATCATAGCATGAGGCCAGGCTGAGCGGTGCCAGACTGCTGGCTGCCCAGGGAAGGCCGCGTTGTGTGGCAATAATCGGAACGGCAAATGTAGCTGGATGACTGATTAAAAAATCCGACTGATAACTGGCCGCCAGCAGGTCCTGATAGCTGGCCTGCAGATGTGGAAGGATCATATTTTCAAGCAAATATCGCGTGCCGGTGCGAAGGTCCATGGCCTTTTTAATCATATCCGGATCTGCGCCAAAATCGGAAAGATCGGGTCGAACCGCGTAAAACCCCAGACCAACCGCCTCGACTTTTTGTCGATAAGCGCCCAGCGTTGCAATGCTGACCTGATAGCCGCGCGCCCGCAGGCCCAAGCCAAGGGCCATATAGGGATGCAAATCACCCAGTGAGCCGAAGGTTGCGATCAGAATCCGGAACCCGGATTTCCGCTTGCTAGCTTCGCTTGACGCGGCAGTTGGTACGGCATCCGGAGATACAACCGGATAGGCATAACGGTCTATAGGCACATCATGAAGCATGGAACGGAAACACTCCTGCAAAACAACTCCATCTGGAAATCGTAGCCGATTTCTTGCGCCCATGCCCTGCATCACCATTTGCCGCGGCGGCAAATCCAGCGGAACTCACCTCCCTGCGTCGGCTAATCCATGGCAGCGACTGTGCATTTTTCGGCCAGGCAAACCTCACCTTCCTGTCCATCGTAAGACATAACAGGTGCAATTTGGTCAGCGGCGGTTTACACTTAACCGGTCATGGGAAGCGAACATCCAGCTGACCCCTACTTGTTTTGAGGTATCGATAATGCACGAGGAACAGTTGAGTCATCCATCAGGTGTTGTCCACGAGCCGACTCCGCATGGCCAGATGAATCGGCGCGAAATAATCGGTCTGGGAATTCTGGCCGCAACCGCGGCGGCCGTCACGGTCCGGGCCGCTGCGCCCGCGAATACGCCATTGCTTATGGCAACGAATCTGCGATGTGAATACCGCACAAATCCCCTTGGAATTGGTGAAGTGGCGCCCCGACTCAGCTGGCTGCCGGAATCGCCGCAGCCGGAAATTCGCGGGCAGATTCAAAGCGCTTATGAAATACTGGTGGCAAGTACGCCGGAATCCCTGGCGGCCGGCCACGGCGACCTGTGGGCGACGGGAAAAGTCCTTTCCGACGCTGTCAGTCAAATTGCGTACGCCGGCAAGGCCATGGAATCGCGAATGCAATGCTGGTGGAAGGTGCGGCTCTTCAATCAGGCCGGTCTTCCCGGACCATGGAGCCAACCGGCGCATTGGACGATGGGTCTGCTGAAAAAAACGGATTGGAAGGCTCATTGGATTGGCCTGGACAAACTCGATGCTATTGGCACCCGCGACGCGGCGGATGCGCCGCTGATTCAATTTGGCGGCCTGAAATGGACGCGGGTCCCCGAGAATTTGTGGAAGTTCAATAATATTACATGGCAACCTGCCGAGGCGGCCAACACCGGTCATTCCACGCCGCCGGTGTATTTCCGACACCGCTTTTCCATTCCCGGCGGGCGACCGATCCGCCGCGCCACCTTTCTTGCGACGTCTGACGATACGGCGGAAATATCAATGAATGGAAAAGTCGCTGGCCACGCGTTCCGCTGGGAGCTTGCCGCTCTGTTGGAAATGACCACTTTGGTCCAGCCGGGCTGGAATATTGCGACGATTCAAATCACGCAACAAGATGGCTATCCGCCCAGCGCGGTCGGTCGTCTTGTGGTGGAATTTATCGAGGGAGACCCGCTGATTATTCCCATCAGCAATAAATGGAAAACGTCACTTTCAGCACCGGCAGACTGGCAGCAGGCGAATTTTAATGATTCAGGCTGGACGGACGCCGAAGAAATGAACGCTCCTCTGTGGCAGACCCCATGTCAGGCGGGATTCAGTTATTCTCCGGCACGCTATTTGCAGAAGGAATTTTATCTGGATGCGCCGGTTCGGCGGGCGACACTTTATGCCACGGCGCTGGGGCTCTATAAGGCCCGCATTAACGGCCGCCCGGTCGGTGAGGATTACCTGACACCGGGGTGGACGGATTACCACAAACGCGTTTATTACAACACTTATGATGTCACCGAAGCTCTTAAGGAAGGACACAACGCGATTGGTGCAATTTTGGGCGACGGCTGGTTTGCGGGAAACGTCGCATCTTTCGGAAGGCGGCATTACGGCGGGCTGCCGCGGTTTTCGGCACAACTGGAACTGGAACTGACGGATGGAAGTACACAACATATTTACACAGATGAAACGTGGAAAGGCGGTTATGGGCCGGTTCGATATAATGATATTTATGTCGGCTGCTGCACGGACCTGCGACTGAATCCAGGGGCGTGGGATCAGCCCGGCTTCACCGCCAGGGGCTGGTCTTTTGTAAATTCGGGTCTGGCGCCCAGTACTGCGGGGGCACCGATGGATGTGACAGAAACCCTGCGCAAAGCCATTCACCATAATCAATTATTTCTGACGGTTTCCAACAGCCTTTTCGGGCGTGATCCGGCATTGAATAAAGTCAAAATGCTTCACATCCGTTTTTCAATCGGCCATAAATCCTATGTACTGGACGTGCCGGAAAACCAGAATCTGGCTATCGGTCAGGCTAATAAAACACTCCGGGTTCTGCGGGCCACCTACGGACCGATGGGCGAAGAAGCCACCGGCCCCAATCCAGCCATAGAGGCGCTTCCCGATGAACCAGTGCGTATTTCCCGCACCGTTTCGCCACGCGTACTTACTGAGCCGCGCCCCGGCCTGCATACGTATGACCTGGGACAAAACATGGTCGGCTGGGTACGCCTGAAGGTGCGCGGTCGGGCTGGCCAGAAGATTGTGGTACGCCATGGGGAAATGAAAAATCCTGATGGGACGGTTTACACGTCAAATTTGCGGGGCGCGATGGCCACCGATATTTATTTCCTCAAGGGAGATGGCGATGAACTGCTGGAACCCACATTCACTTTCCACGGCTTTCGCTATGTGGAAGTGCGCGGGCTGGATTACCAGCCGGAATTAGCCGATCTGACCGGTGTTGTGATTCACAGTGATTTCCGTCGAACCGGACATTTTACCTGTTCCAGTCCGGCGATTAACCAATTGTATCAAAATATTGTCTGGTCACAGCGCGGCAACCATGTTTCCATTCCAACCGACTGTCCCCAACGGGATGAGCGGCTGGGTTGGACTGGTGACACACAGTTTTTTATTCCGACTGGCGCAATAAACTTTGACGTGGCGGCGTTTTTCACCAGTTGGCTGGTCACACTTTGTCAGGATTCACAGTCCGCCAACGGATCATTTGCAGATGTGGCACCCGCCGTCTGGGGGCACGACGGCGTGACAGCCTGGGGCGATGCGGCGCTTATCTGCACGCATCAGATATTCAAAACTTTTGGTGACACTCGCATTATTGAGCGGCACTACAACGCAATGAAACGCTATTTTAAATATCCCGCGAGCCTGACACGCAACAATATTATGACCGCCCAGGGATTCGGCGACTGGCTGAACATGGGTGGCGGTGCAAGTATGGAAGTCATTGGCACGGCATATTATGCCATGCTGACAGACATCATGGCGGAAATGGCCGCGGCTATCGGAAAGTCTGACGACGCGCAGGGCTTCCGTGCTTTGTGTGATGGGTTAAAAACCGCATTCGCCCGCAAGCTTATCCGCCCGGATGGCACGATTGCCAACAGCAGCCAGACTGGCTTTGCGCTGGCGTTTACCATGGGTCTGGTACCCAAGGACATGCGCGACAAAATGACACAACAATTTGTGAACGACATTCAGCGGCGCCGCTGGCATCTGGCTACCGGGTTTATCGGAACTCCAAGACTTTTGCCGGCGCTGAATCTGGCGGGACGCGATGATGTAGCGTACAAACTGCTTTTCCAGACATCGCTTCCGTCCTGGCTTTATCAGGTGAAGACGGGCGGGTCTACCACCATGTGGGAACGTTGGAACGGCTGGAGTAAATCGCAGGGCTTCGCTTCCATTGGAATGAATTCATTTAACCATTATGCCTTTGGCGCCGTGGGCCAGTATCTTTATCAAAACGTGGCGGGTATTCAGCCTGGATCTGTCGGCTACAGGCATATTGTGCTGCGGCCCACGCCGGGCCGCGGGCTTAACTGGGCGCGGGCGGAATATGATTCGATCAGTGGAAAAATCGTCTGCGGCTGGAAGTTGCGCCACGGCAGCCTGTCCGTGGAAGTGGAAATTCCCGTGAACACGACGGCCCGGCTGTTTTTACCTGCGGAAAAGCCCGGGGATGTTACCGAAAGCGGAAAAGATATTGCCCGGACTATCGGCGTTCACGTTGCGGCCGTGCACAAGCAAAAAGTGGAATTGCATTTGCAATCAGGGATATACCAGTTCGTCAGCACCTGGAGTTTGCCAAAAGGTTAAAAGCCCGCAACGCGATCAGATTAAATCCCAAGTCCCGACTTTCCGGGTTTTGGGCGCTTAGATTTCTGCGTTTATAGTTCTTTGACCACGAGGCTGGCCAGACTGCTGCGCTCTGGCCGTTCCAGGGTGACATGGCCAACCAGGTCGGAATTTTTTAATTTTTCAATGGTAAAGGACAGACCATTGGAATTGGCGTCCAGGTACGGATTATCAATCTGTTCGGCATCTCCGGTCAGCACGATTTTGGTTCCTTCGCCGACCCGGCTGGCAATTGTTTTAATTTCATGCGGGGTCAGATTCTGAGCTTCATCCACAATCATGAACTGATGCGGAATGCTTCGCCCCCGGATATAGGTCAGGGCTTCCAGAACGACCTTTCCGCCTTCTATAAGAGCCTTAAGCTTGGCTTCAGTGTTCGCGCTTTCCGCACTGTGCACGCGACGGTCGGTCAAAAGAAATTCCAGATTGTCAAAAATAGGCTGCATCCAGGCGGCCATTTTTTCATCTTTGCTGCCCGGCAGGAAGCCGATGTCCCGCCCAAGCGGCATAATTGGCCGCGCCACCAGCAGGCGTTCGTAACGCTGGTCATTGAAGCATTTGGTCATGCCCGCGGCCAATGCCAGCAGTGTTTTACCGGTACCGGCAGTTCCCATTAGTGTAACCATCTGAATATCATCATCCAGAAGAAGGTCCAGCGCCATAATCTGCTGAAGGTTTCGCGGCAGTATGCCGAAGCAGGCCTTTTTTGTGCGCGTCAGCGGCAGCACCGCATGAAGAGCCGACACAAACCGTCCCAAACCAGTCTGGCTGGGGTCGGCGCTGTTTTTCAAAAGAACATATTCATTTGGATTCAACCGCGGATTCAGCGCAGCCAAAGCCGGGTCGGTTATTTCCAGCCGCTTTTCCGAATACAGGCGGTCAATTACCGCCCCCGCCACCGATAATTCCCGGTAGCCGGAATACAAGGTTTCGTAATCTACTTTTTGCGATTCAAAATCCTGGGTATCAAGCCCCAACGCGTCAGATTTAATGCGGGCATTAATATCCTTGCTGATGAAAATCACAGTCTTGCCAGCCTGCTTCAGCCGCCACGCTGATGCAATAATGCGGTTGTCCGGAACAGAATCGTTAAGCCCCGGAACCCGGCCGGAGTCCATATCCACGCGAATGCAGCCGTTATGCCCGTTCCAATGAACTCCCTTGGCCAACCGGCCTTTTTCACGCAATTGGTCCAGATGGCGGATTACCATGCGGGCATTACGGCCGACATCATTGGAGTCTTTTTTGAATTTATCCAACTCTTCTAAAACGTCAAAAGGAATGACGACCTGATTATCGTCAAAAGAAAATAGGGAATTTGGATTGTGAAGCAGAACGCTGGTGTCCAGAACGAAATACTTCACAGCCGATTTGGCATCTGCCATCACTGCATCTACCCCTGACCGCGTGTCATAAATCGGGCCACGCGGCACACCCGAACCACCACCATACAGGCCGTGGCAGGCTATCAGTTCAGCCACGGACCAGGTTGCCCCCCGACCTCGTTGCTGCCCTTTACCCATATATCGACAATATCGCACTCCCAGCGTCAAAGCAACGGCTGAATAACATGCCAGTCGCCATCCGTGGCGGCCAGCGCATTGGCGGTCCGCGGTGGCATACAGAAACATTGGAATTTAGAAAGGCTACTCATTTCCAGCAGATGAAGAGGTTCAAATACCCGATGGTGGCAAAATCGTCCTGGGCCGCCTAAAGTGAAAGGGTTGACATTGAAAGGGAACTTGCCATGGAAACCTCCAATTCTCCAACAAATCAGGGTAATAGTGCCGCCCCGGGACACAATTCTTGTGCAGCCGGTGGCGAAGGTTGCTCGGCTGAGCACTGGAAAAGCCGCTCAGACGCCGACTGGCAAAAAGTATTAACACCCGAACAATTCAAAGTGGCAAGACAGGCTGGCACCGAACGGGCCTTCACCGGAAAATACTGGGACACCAAAACGCCCGGACTTTATCGCTGTGCCTGCTGCGGCCAGCCGCTGTTCAAATCTGAAACAAAATTTTGTTCCGGCACTGGTTGGCCAAGCTTTTGGGCGCCGATTTCCGATACGGCCGTCAGCGAACATCAGGACAGATCATTTTTTACCGTCCGCACGGAAGTTCGATGCGGCCAATGCGATGCCCACCTGGGGCACGTTTTTCCCGACGGCCCCGCGCCCACCCATCTTCGCTATTGCATGAATTCCGCCGTGCTGGAGCTTCTGCCGGAAAAGACCGAAAAATAATAGCCGATTGTGTCGTCGACATTGAAAATGATTTGACCACCTCCACAATATGGCCATTCCCGCAAGTAGCCATATTGTGGCGAGCCAACCGAATTGCGTGCGGCAATTGGCGCGGCGACGATTCTCAATGATAATCCCGGTGTTCCGACAGAGGAGCGGTTTTGGCCGCCCTTGGATAATTCGGAATCATTTATTTGCGGAAAAGAGGTTCATCATGAAACATCCATTCGCACGGTTTTGGGTCATTGCGACGATACTGTCCACAGCACTTCTGGCCGGCTGCGCCCGCCAGCCGGCGCAAAATGCCCAGAATTCCAACTATTTTGGCCTTAGCGGCCGAACGATACCGCAGCCGGACATGAGCATCATGCGCAATCAGGCGGCAATTGCCAGCCAGTTGGGCGTGAATCACTGAAATATAATCCGGCAATGGATCGTATTTGGCCGCTCGCGGACGCCCCTATCCCGATGATCTGGCATCGAGCTGAAACCTTATGGGAGCGCGCGATTGTATTTTCGTCTGCCCGATCACTTTCCCACGGTGCTTTGGCCATTGTTTGAATTTCAGCCGTTCTTCTGGCTAGCCATTGCGCTACCGGGGGTGGCGACATTGTGGATAGGCTACAGTAGCGGCCGAAGACCAGTTATGCGTACTGGCTACCTGGTTCTTGTATTGCTGGCTCTTTGGATAACTGTAGCCCACATTGTGGTGACGCCACGAGAAAGACTGGTCGATCGCCAAAATCTGCTGGCAGAGGCCGCCGCGGAATCCAACATTCATGATCTGATGCAGCTTTTGGCACCTGATGTTCAATTAGGCCCATGGAACCGTCAGGAAATTAAAACCGAACTGGCCAGCCGCCTGGCATCGGCGCAAGTCACCGGCAACTATATTCGCAGCAGCCGCACCCAAATTCATGGCCGAAATGCAGTGACCCGGATTTCAGTCTGGACGCAAACACGTCAATTTGGACCGATACTTTCAAGTTGGCGACTCAATTGGCAGGATGGGCCGCGACCGAAAAACTGGCAGCTGGTGCGAATTCGTCTTCTTCAAATAAACCATCATCACCTGCCGCCGGGATCGGTGATTCCGTTTGCCCGGTGATTGGTTATACTGTCCGCCAGACTTCAGGCGACGGCAGCCTGCCGAATAGTTCCCTTCACACTGCTGGTTCCACCTTCGATGAGATATTCGCGCCCGCGCATGAACTCCGCAAGTTTGCGAAGGGCACCCGCCTCAATCTGGCGTATGCGTTCGCGGGTAAGTCCCACGCGCCGGGCAATTTGTTCAAGTGTCAGCGGCTTGGTTGCTCCTAGACCATGGCGAAGCCGGACAATCACGGATTCGCGGTCCTCAAGTTTTTCCAGATATTGATAAAGCACGCCGCTCAATTCCGATTGCTCCATCACTTTTTCCGGGGCGGGGGTGGCCCGATCCAGCAGCAGGTCCAGCAGGGTGGCACCGTTTTCGGCCGCGGCGGCGTTGGAAATGCCGCAACGCGAACTTTGTGACGCACTTTGAATGTGGGAAATACTCCGAATAGAGGTATTCATTTCGCGAGCCAAGTCTTCAGCACACGGTTCATGCCCGACGCGATCGCGAAACGCAAGCGATGAGCCATTGAGATCATTGATCAACTGATTCATATAGGCTGGCAGACGAATCGGCCGTGATGTATTCAGAATGCCCTGCCGGATGGCCTGACGAATCCACCATGTGGCGTAAGTGCTGAAACGTACATCCTTGGATGGATCAAAAAGGTCCACAGCGCGAACCAGACCAATATTGCCCTCGGCAATCAGATCTCCCAGCGACAGCCCCCGGTTGGCAAAACGCCTTGCGATGCTGACCACGAGACGAAGATTACAACGAATCAATTCCTGCCGCGCGCTCTGGTCGGCGTGTTCACGCCAGCGACGCGCGGCGGATTTTTCCTGGGCGCCGGTCAGCAACGGGTATTGCCGAATCTCCGCCAGATATAATCGAATGTCAGTTTCTGCATATTTGCTGGCCATCTCTCAACCTGCCTTCCTTTGTTAGGACTTCTCCGAGGTTTCCAGTACAAAACAAAATGTTCTACCAACATGCGGTCAGACTTGACCGGACTTGATGTGAATTGTATCGTCCCGACGGGCCGCATCACAAGAGCAGAATATTTTTTTCCCGCGTCCCATAAATTGGATTTCAGCAAACCCATAAGAAAAGTTCGCGTTTGCGGCACTAGCCGGTGTCCCTTATCCGATAGCAATCGTCAGCTCAGGTGCTTCCGCAGGCGCGGAATTCTCCAGTCGTGCGAAAAGCGTCATTCCGTGTGTCGCTTGAATTCGAACGCTCACGATGCGGCCTTCGAGTTTCGCCGAACCGTCAAAAACCACAATCTGGTCCGACGTTGTACGGCCCACAAGTTGCAACGTATCGGCATTGGCCGACGCCGAAGGACGTTCAGGCTTGACCGGCGAGCTGACGGTGGTGACCATCTGGCCCAGCCCGCGTGCCAGTGTCGCACCAAGCTCCACCCGATCAACCGCGGCGGCCGGGGCGGATGGCGCCGCCGGTGCACCGTCGTTTGAATTTTTCCAGCCGCTGGGTCCTTCACAAAGTACCTTTACGGTAGTGCCCAGCATTTCCTGATTTAGTTCATAAATAATCTTATTTTGCAGTTCCAGAAGATGATTGTTGCGGCGCCGCTTCTCCATATCTGGCACATCATCGGCATGACGGCGAATTGCTATTGTGCCAGGTCGTGGTGAATACTTGAAGATAAAGCTGTTTTTCAGGCGAACCTGGTTCAGCAGTTCCCATGTCGCCAGATAGTCGGTTTCGGTTTCGGTTGGAAAGCCGACAATAAAATCTCCGGCCAGCGCGATTCCCGGCACAATGCGCCGCGCCCGCTCCACCAGCGAATGATAGTCTTCCACCGTGTAGCCACGGTTCATCAGTTTCAGGATACGGTTGGACCCGGATTGAGCCGGCACGTGCAGGAACCGACAAATACGCGGGCAAGCCGCCATTACTTGAAGTATATCATCGCCGAAATCCGCGGGAAAACTGGTTAAGAACCGCAGCCGCGGTAATTGCGGAATCGATTCATGCATCCGGTAAAGAAGCTCGGCGAAGGTGGTTCGTCCCGTGCCACCGGCCTCTTGATGCACATAATGATTGACGGTCTGGCCCAACAGAGTAATTTCGCGGGCACCGGCGTCCACCAGGCGGCGAGCCTCGTCAATTATTGCGTCGGGCGACCGGGAAATTTCCGGCCCGCGCGTATATGGAACCACACAATAGGTGCAGAATTTGTTGCAGCCGCGAACAATCCGCACATACGCCTGATATTTGTTTTCATGTGGTGAAAAGCTGCGTGAAAGGTCCAATGATTCCAGCCCGTCGGCGCCCGATTCCATTGTGCCACTGCGGCGACTTGTATTGCCGGCCAGCGCGGCCTGCTGTTTACCCGTTAGAAAGGCATTATTGAGCAGCATGGGCAGCTTATCCAGTTCACCTGGACCGCATAAGATATCCACTTGGGGAAGGCGTTTGAGCATTTTCACGCCGTCGCGCTCTGCCATGCACCCTAGCACCCCCACCACCAGTTCCGGCTGCTCGGTCTTGCGGATTTTCATTCGGCCCAGGCGCGAGAGAATTTTATCTTCCGAATGCTGCCTTACTGAACAGGTGTTGTACAGCACGACATCCGCTTGATCGGAATCAGCAATAAAGTCGTAACCCAGCGCGCCAAGCTGTCCCCGGACCAGTTCGCTATCCAGAACGTTCATCTGGCAACCAAACGTTTCTAGAAAAATTTTCTTCATCGCAGCCAAGCTCCACAGGCCCTTTTCGACGGGCCAATAAACAATTCGATTATATCGCAAGACCGCGTTATTGTCCCCCACGATTTTGCTCCCCTTCCGATTCAACGGTGGCGCATTTTTCCAGCGTCCGCCATCAGGACACGGACGCCAAACGGCCATGCAAATCCTAACCGCCCCCAATTATCCGGTTTAGCTCTTTTTAAAGCGTGGCGCTGACCGGATGATCAGAATTTTCAGAGGTTTGCACCGCTAATCAGGGACAATATCAAACCAGCTAATCCGAGTGCCGGAATACACGCATAACCGAAAAAGTGCATCAACCCGCCAGCCAGATAGGTCCCGATCACTGTTCCGGCCGCGTTGGCGGCGTTGTTGAGCCCTTGTGCGGCCCCCTGACTCAAAGGGCTGAGAACCGATGTTAATTCAGTGCCTGTCACGCTGATGACGGGCCAGGACAGCACAACCGTCACGAACGCCAGCAGTGCCCCCGCTGCTGACCAGCCTCCCTGTGGCAGAAACATCAGTGCCAGCATGAACCCAAAACCAGCCAGTCGCACCAGGCGGCCTATGCGATAAATTCGGCCCTCGCCAAATTTTCGCGACCATGTGCCGGTCAGGTTATACAACAGCACACCGCCCCCTGCAGCCAAAGCATAAGTCAAAGAGGTCACTCCGGGCGCGACTTTAAAGGCAGATTTAAGAAAAAGCGGAAAATAGGCAAAAAAGCCGGATACGCCTAAAAATATAAAAAACCACGACAAAAGAAATCTGCCGAACCGTGTCGGCAAAAGCTGGCGAACACTTTTAATACCCGCCAGATTCAAAAATACCGCGTGCCGCAACAGTCCACCGCCCAGCAGTTCCACCCTGGCAAAACGTGCCAGCACGGAAAAGTCCAGGCTTTGCCGGTGTTGTTCCCCCGCGGGAATATTCACCCTCCGTACCGGCGCAGCACGCGATTTGAGACTTAGCAGGCCTGGCAATAAAGCTGTCAGCAGCAGAGCCGCCCCGGTTAGCAATCCAAGCCGATACCCTGCTGCGGAAAATATTCCCGCACACAGCAGCCCGGCCACCTGCCCGGTGCCGTTGAAGGTCTGAAGCCAGCCTATCCGCGGCGTCCATTCCTCTCGGGGGTGAAATTCCACCACAAACAATGTGGCACATGTGGCTACTGCTGAACTTCCCGCGCCCATAAGCAAAGCCAGCAGGAACCACTCCACCAGGCCGTGCGCCAGAGTGAAGAACACAAGGCTTGCGGCCTCCAGCAGCAATCCGCCGCAAAATACGCTGCGGAATATTTTCTTTTGTTCTGCCAGCCGCCCCCAAAGCGGGCTGCTTAACGCCCCCATATTAAATGCGCCCATCACATAACCGACATCGGCCAGTTGATGGGAAACCGCCACCATCATCAGTGGCAGCAGCACTGGAATTAAGCCGGATGACACCGCTCCCAGCAATGCATAGGCGGCATACCACGGTTCGACCCATTGGCGCGGTCCACGTATTGTGTTCCAGACAATTTGTTCCAGACTGCTCATGCTTTTCTATTAGCGAATTGTCCACATTTTTGCAAACACGCGATAAAGCCAAACTCTTTGTTTGTAGTGATCCATCTGTTCCGATCCCCGAAAAATTGTTTCGACATTTTGAGTTAACTCTACACTGGGGATATGCTTAATATTATCGTGTTCCAGTGCCACACCGGCCTGGCTGTTTAATGCGGCAACTCACGGTGGTTGATTGGTTCAAATGCTTAAGCGACGGCTGATTCTTCTTCTGTTTCTGGCACTTGTGGCGATGGGCATTGTGGGTGCCCGTCTGGCGGTATTGCAGATTGCGCAGGCCAAATTCTGGAAACAGCAGGCCAGACGCTTCAGCTACCGCCATTTTGTTATCCCCACCACACGCGGTGCCATTGTGGACCGCAACGGCGTGGTACTGGCGGTAGAGGAACCGTGTTACAACCTGGAAATTGAATACCAGGCCATGAATCGCGATGACCATTGGATAAACAGCCACGCCATTGGCCAGCTTCGCCGCAGGTATCCACACAATGTGCGAGCCATCATCGCCCATCTGCCCGCGCAGCGCCGTAAAATAGCCGCGGAACTCCGTTCACTTCCGCGGGTAATCGCAAAAATCTGCGGCGTGCCTGAACGCAAAGTCTTACACCGCTTTGATCTTATCCGCGCCCGCATGCAGTTGCTGCGGCAGGATATCTGGACTCTGCGATACAGCCATCACAATGCCACTCAGGCGGATGAATCGCCCGCCGAAGTCCTTAACCGCATCGCCCAGGCTGGCCATTTGGATCTGATGGAAGCCCACGAAGCCCACACCATTGTGCCTGATGTTTCCGATGCGGTGGCCTTTTATTTTAAAAAACATGCCGACCGATATCCCGGGCTGGTTATTGCCGCAGGCACGCACCGTGTTTATCCGTTGAATTCAGTTGCCGCCCAAATTATCGGCACCATGCGGCCGGCCGGTCCAGCGGCCATTCACGCGAATCCTTTTGTGTTGCCCGATCTGATTCCAGGAACCTTGACCGACACCCGAGGCAACCTTGGCGGCCTGCTTCCAGGGGATCTGGTGGGCGCATCGGGCGTGGAACTCGCGGCCGATGCCCTGCTGCGCGGCCGACGCGGCGTGAAACTGTTGAATCTGGATGGGAAAGTTGTGCCGGCCGATACGCGCCCGCCGCGAGCCGGAAAAACGGTCCGATTGACCCTGGATGCTCGCCTTGTGCAAACGCTTCAACGGCAATTGCTTGCCCCGGCCAGCAAACTGCTGAATTTTGATGGCTCCATGCACAACTGCGCACTGGCGGTCATTTCCATTCGCACCGGGAATGTTCTGGCGATGCTGTCCCTGCCAACCTATAACGCCAATTCGTATCATCGCGATTTTACCAAACTTGCCGCGGACAATGCCTTTCCATTGCTTAATCGCGCGATTGACAGTCCCTATCCACCGGGCAGCATTGTCAAACCAATTGAATCCACATTTGCTGTTCTTGACGGTGTGATTACGCCCAATACAGTCATCAACTGCGGAGCTTATTTTTTCCCGGGGCATCCCAATGTCTTCCGGAATTGGACCTATCCGGTCGCGCCCGGCCCGTTGCGGCTTACCGCCGCCATTGAACAATCATGCGATACCTATTTTTACCGCGTGGGTATGCTTCTGGGGCTTAAGCGACTGGTGCGGGGCTACCAATCTTTCGGACTTGGATCCCCCACCGGGGTCGGCCTGGCCGACGAAACCGGCGGATATCTGCCGCGAATTGTCGGTAATCTGACCCGGCCTGCGGACCGCACCAACGCCATTTTCATGGGAATCGGGCAAGGGCCGATTGCGGTGACGCCTCTGCAAATGGCCAATGCCTACGCCGGCATGATGCGCGGCGGGATTTGGGAAAGTCCGCATCTTATTGACGGTCTTCCCCGTTTGCCCGAGCATCAAATTCCCATGGCTGCGTCTGCGATGCCCGCCATCGAACAAGGGATGTATCTGGTCGTGCATGGCCATAGCGGCACCGCGCCTGTTTTGAATATGCATCTGCCGGTAGCCGGCAAAACCGGAACCGCGCAAACCCATGAAGTGGTGGTGGAAAACGGACACAAGACAATCGTGAAAGGCGATGACGCCTGGTTCGCCGGTTATGCACCAGCCGACGCGCCGCGGTATGCTTTTGCGGCAGTCGTGGAGATGGGCGGCGACGGCGGAAAGCGGGCTGGCCCCATTGTGCGACAATGCCTGCTGGATATGGAACAGGCTGGCTACCTGCCGCACCTGGACAAGCCCTGATTTCATGCGCTGGCCAACGGCCCGCCAGGACTGGTGGCGGCCAGCCGGTGCGGTATTCGGTATGATAGCGCCCGCCCCGGGCCATCTTCCGGCACGGCCGGGCATTTATGGGATTTTTTCCTGATGAATATTTTTCACCGGCGAGGCTCTCAATCCGCACAAGGCGGATCAGATATAACGGTCCTGGGAAAAATCTGGAGCCAGGTTCTGCCGGAACTCCTGCGCACACGAATCTCCTGGCTTTTTTTGCTGGCCATTGCGCTGCTTTCGCTCATCAGTCTGGCGGCGGTGAAGGTTTGCGGACCACAGCTTTTTATCCGCCAGCAGATTCACCTGGCTATCGGCGTGGCGATTCTATTTCTGGCACTGATTCCCGGCTATCGGAAAATTGGCGCTCTTTCCTATTTCTTATATGGCCTGTCGTGCCTCCTGCTGCTGGCCGTACTTTTTTCACCCGCGGTAAAGGGAAGCCATCGGTGGTTTATCCTTCCCGGCGGGATGAACTTCCAACCCAGCGAACTGGCGAAAATTGCCTTCGTTCTAGCGGTGGCCTGGTCGTTGCGTATGCACCGCGAATGCCGCGAATTTCGTAAGTTGCTTTTTCCTTTTGCCCTTATGATTCCGCCCATGTGTCTGATTCTTGTGGAAAGCGACCTGGGAACCGCGCTTTTATTTCCCCCCGTGCTGTATGCCATGCTGATTGCCGCAGGCGCGCGGTTCCGCCACCTGATCGCGATTGCCCTTATCGTGCTGGCCGCGGCTCCGTGGACTTACACATTTCTCAAACCATATCAAAAGCAGCGAATTGTCGCCCTGTTTACGCATGGCAAACCGACCAAGGCCCAATTGCACGGAAATTTGTATCAAAAGCAGCAGAGCGAAATTGCCGAAGGCAGCGGTGCCCTGGCCGGGCGCGGATTGCGCGGAGCAGACGAAATTCGCCATGGCCTTCTGCCCGAGGCCGCCAACGATTTTATTTTTGCAGTTGTGGGCAGCCAATGGGGTTTTCTTGGCTCGGTCACTATCCTGGTTCTTTATCTGCTGTTTTTTGGCGGCTGCCTGGAAATTGCCGGCAATTCCGCCGATCCTTTCGGCCGATTGCTGGTCATAGGACTCTCTTCCATGATCATACTTCAGGCGGTCATCAATATCGCCATGACCACTGGCCTGATTCCCGTGGTCGGAATTACCCTGCCATTTATGTCATATGGCGGCAGCGCCGTGGCGGCGGACATGCTGGCCACATCACTGATTCTGAACGTCGCGATGCGGGAACGGTTCCACCGCTCCGCCCTGGGTGTGCCCCCGTCATAGGCCGCGCAAGCCGCGGTAGCTGCTGGGATATACTTAATTGCTTCCATAGACGACGCGTCAGCAGTAGCGATATGCACATCAGCACCGCTATCGAAACCACTTTCACTTCGTCCCGTTCGACCCGATACATCGCATCCAGGCGACCTCATTCTTTTGCCAGTATAAGTAAGTTTCCCATCCTGTCCGGTTTAATTCAGAATGGGAGGCGACACTTCTATTGTGTCCGCATTACGAACCGCGTCTTCTCGGCAGCCTGAAAATTTGAGAATCTATTGTCGTCACAAGCATAAGGAGCATGATGATGACATTGGAAGCAAATGTAAAGCGGAACGCGTCGGGGTGGTACACCCGCGAATA
>DAIDJN010000079.1:0-49885 GCA_027451365.1 Phycisphaerales bacterium
GTTCAACCCGATGCATCGCATCCAGACGAACCCGTTCGTTAGCCGACATAATTAAGTTTTCCATTCTGTCTGGTATACCCCAGACTCGAAGGTGACACTTCTATTTCGGCTAAGGGGTGACAATTCTACTTCGGTACAACAGGCGACGGATACGCAGGTAATTGCCCAAGCAAAACAAAATGCTATTTTGACCCAGACGCCGGCTACGACCTCTTCACGCCAGAACAGGCGATTTGTGCATGTAAGCTAAAACCGTGCGATTTCTATCGGCTATGGTGTGAATGGGGCGTTTACCATGGCCATTCAGTTGGCGGTTGGGTTCGAACCACGGGCGAGTGCGACCAATGCTACCAGCGATGCGTTGGCCAGACTGTGCACTATTGGTCATTTCGGTGTTGCCCGATTGGCAAGAAAGGGGGGACGCAGATGAATTGGAATGTGGAGGACCAGGGTTGCGTGTTGCCTGATGAGGACATATCGTGATAGATATGAGCAAAGTAAGGCGAATTGGTAACTGGACGGTCCATGTTAACGGGCCGCGGAGGCCAACTGTAAAAGGGGGGGTGCCCAAAAGCTGCGGCCCAAGCCTCGGTTCGGAAGAATTGGACCGGATCATCGCAGAATCCAGATCACCGAGCATCGAGTGGAGGGAAGAATGGGGGACCAGTGGATACCTGGTCGGGGTGATCAGGCGTATGCACGCCGGGTGCCACGTTGTCATGTCGGTGCGGGTCGATCCACATCGACCTTACCGAATTTTTGCGGGAAGGAAGGCCCTTGCGGAGCGTTTGGCGACCCCGGCCGAGCTGTTGGCGGCTATCGAGCGTTGCTGGAAAAGAGCCGTTGGTGTCTTGGACAAGCGGGACCTTGAACTGGGACGGCAGCTCGGCGATATCGGGCTTTCCTGCTATCTTGTTGCGGCTAATTGCTTTGAAGGCGATCAGTTCCGACGCAAGCAGGAAATCCTTTGTACGGAGTTCACATCTGTGGCTGATAGCCGATTTTCGTTTCGGCTTGAACTGGGCAGGCGAAACTGCTTCTTGCATCTTTGGAGCGGCAGGCGATATAAGGTGCGCAACAGGGAAATTCTCAGGCAGTTAATGGTCCGAATGACCGCTGGTGCACTAGACTTACGCCGCACGCCAGCGGAACTTCCAGTCGCGATGGTAACGGCGTTTGAACTTGCAGGTGTCGAATGATGGGCGCCGTGATAAGACGTTAGATTTTGGCGGGGCTAGACCCGCCCGGCAGGACGATAGTTCCAGCCGGTAACAATCGGGACGGATGCGCGGGTAACAGCGCTACTGAAACGTTCGATGGAAAGGTCGCGTTCGGAAAGGCCCGGTATGCTAGGCGGTAAGCGGCAAAGTCTGAGATGCGAAGATGTTATGAAAATTGCTCTTAGTTGCGGGGCCGCTGTGGTCATGGTTCTGGTTGGAGTGCGGGGATGCTGCCCGAATCACGTGCCAGCCCATTCACCCGAACCCGTACCATTTGTGCGGTTGGTTGGGCAAGAGGTTGTCGTGCATGGTGTTGTGGAGGGCCGAACAAAGGACTCCATGTTGATTGTCCGGACGGCGCGATTTGGCCTTTTGGCGGTGAAGCCGACGGCGCACGGGGAACCTCGATGGGTGGGCCGGGGGATGCGCGTCAAGGCTGCGGGCCGATTATGCCGCACGTACTCCCCCGGGCCGGAGAAACGATTGGCGGGCGCGCAACGTCGTTATTTGCACCAGGCTTGACTCGGCAAGGCGGGAACTGACCGGGCAGTCCGACAGTATCGCGGGTGGTGTCAGGCGGCGGGCTTGTCCCGGATCACCTTTCGGTGGTGGTCGGATATGTTTTCCAATCGAAGAGCAGGCGCCTACCTAAGGTGTAAAATCTTGGTATGGGGCGACATTTGCGAGATGCGTCTGTTTTAGATCACGTCGGACTGCGAAAAACCGCTATGCCAAAAGCGACAACACGAGCGGTCAATATTTGCGGCTTTGGAAAGTCTGAAAAAGCGACGCAATGCCAATTTTTTAAATATTCGCCCCGATATCTGAAGGGCGCGCCGGTCGGCCCTGTTGACGCAAAGTCTTCCATGATTGTATTATCCGTTTTACGGCATAATTGTAATTGGCGGTGTGTCATATTTTTTCAAATCTGAGGCGAACAATGCGAATGAGATCATGGGCCGGTGCATTTACGGCAATCTGTTTTGTTCTTCTGGCCGCTGCTTCGGCCGGCGCGTACACACCGCGGAAAATGGTCGCCGGATTCGATACGGCTTCAGAAATTGCATCCATGCATATTTTTGGTCCGGGCGTGCGCATGAAATTAAATACCGCGCCTGCGTATATTCATCAGGGAACCGGCAGTCTGGAAATTATCGCCGATGAAGCAAAAAATCCGCGGAAGGGTGGTGTGCGGCCGACCTTGCGCATGATGTTTTCTCACGCGATTGATCTGAAAAAGTATCGGGAAATGACCCTATGGGTATACGTGCCAAAATCCGCGGCCGCCCATTTTTTTGGCCGATATGATGTGCGCCTCGCGGTGAATCAGGGAAATCCATATTGGTCTATGGCGGACGTTTCGCCCGGCTGGAATCATGTGGTGTGGAATTTTGCCCGCCATCCGCAGAATGCGATAGCCGGTTCTGGCTCGGGTGCAACGCGATTTCTGCCAAAAATGAGAATCCTGCAGATCAATTTCGGGCCGCTGATGAATGGATACGGATTGTCTGAAATTTATGTGGACGACCTGCGGCTGGTACCGATGCGACGCCTGGTTTCGACGACGCCTGAGGAACTGGAATCGGTTCTGGGAAATGACGATTCCTGGTCCCGCCGATATCAATCAGTGGGGCGGTTGCGAGCCATCGGCGGCTTGGGTGTGCTGCCTGCAATTATGAATGCAACGGAAGATCACGTTCCACTGGTGCGTGGCGCGGCCCGGCGGGCCATGGACGCCATCGTGCGATCAAGCGGAAAAACCGCGTGGCCTGACCTTCTTGATGCACTGCATATCGGTACGCCGCGCCAGCGGATTGCGGTGGTGCATCTGATTGCCCGACTGGGGATTGCGGTGATGGGAAAAAGGGTTATTCCGGTACTGCAAGGCGAACTTCTGGACAACGATTATTACACGCGCACCGCCGCCCGGCAGGGGCTGGTGAAATTGGGTGTTTCGGAAGGTCAAATTGCGACCCATTTAGCCGGCATGCTTCAATCGCATGATCGGCAAACAGTTCATGATGCGCTGCGGGAGCTGGCGGATATTGGACCGGCGGCGACGCCCGCACTGCCGGCAATTCTCAAGATTCTGCGCAATTCCGCACAGCCGCTGGTGACGCGCCAATGGGCGCTGCGGGCGGCGTGGTGGACCAACGATCATGTCCTTAAGCCGGCGGATTGGGTTGTTGGCCTGGAACACGGCGCAATGGGCGTATACCGTCATCTGCCGAACCTTGCGATGATTCGCCTGGAGGCCGGTGGCATGTCGGCGGCTCGGGTCTTAAGTCGCCAGTTGCTTGGGGCAAAAAGCCCGGTGGTGCGGGCCCGTGCGGCCGAAGCGTTTTCCCACATGCGGCCGGCTGTCATAAAAGTGGCGGCCAGTGCGCTGCAAAAGGCGCTTCACGATTCGGCATGGTATGTGGCGTGGCAGGCACGGCAGGATTTGCTCCGCGCGGGCCTTCCGGTCCGGGTATCAATCGATCGTCCGATCCGGCCAGTTGAAGAACCGGTAACCGTAGTTCGGCATGGTCATCGGGTTATTCTTACCAACGGCATGGTGCGGATGGTGTTTGATCAAACCGCCATTGATCCGGGACCGGTGAGCGTACAACTGGATGGGGGCACCAATATGGTTCATTCCCGCTGGGTGCATCACATTCTGGCCTTTCGCCACAGCAAGGCGAACAATATGTTTGAGCGTCAATGGCTGCAGAAAGTGGGTGGAAGTCCCATTAACAAGCACTTTGTTCAGACCGTCACACATCGCGGGCCGCAAGAAGCGGAATATGTCTACACGTTTCCCGCCGATCATAAGTCTCCCTTCCGCTGGGAAGAGCACTACGTTCTGCGGCGCGGAAATTCCGGATTTTATGTTTATTTTGTGCTGCGCAACATGACCGGCAAAGCGATGCCGAATTCCATTTATCAGGGCAGTGCGCAAAGCATCGGTTTGGAATTTAACTTTCTTGTCGCTGCGACCCGCAGCCTGTTTACCACCAAAATCCTGAGTGATAATCTGCGCGGACCGACGAGTTTCGGCTTTCCCCGGCAGAACTATCTGCAATATCCGGATATCTACCAGGCCACGTGGCGGCTTCCCAACGGTGAAGTGGACGCCAAACATGAATGGATGAATTATGAACGCATGTGCCATGTCACCGGCCTGGTCGGACCAAAATATGGGCTTTGGCTTGTATTTCCGAGTTATTCGTTTCTGGATGGCACTGAACCATTGCTTCAAATGACCGCGTTTGTGGGACCGCTTTTTATTATTGGTATGGATAATAAATATTATGTACCTACGGCAACCTATGTGGGTGCGCATTGGAAAAAGATTTATGGTCCTATGTATTTTTATCTGGATAAAGGACCCAACCGCGAAGAAATGTGGATCGCGGCCAAGCGTGCGGCGCTGGCCCAACACCACAAGTGGCCGCTGCATTGGCTCAAAAATACATTTTATCAGAGTCGGGGCGCGGTGGAAGGAACGGTGGGTGTGTCGTCCGGAACAGAGAAAAACGCCGCACAGAAAGGCTCGCCGGTAAAAAGGGCATGGGTGATTCTTAGTTTGCCGCCCAAAAATGTACCTGCCGATCTGTATGGTGCCTGGCTGCGGAATGTTGGGTCGTTCATGTACTGGACGCGGTCAGATGCCAATGGCCATTTTCTGATTAAAAATGTCGAACCGGGCAAGTACGACTTGTTTGTCTGGAAAAGCGGTATTCTCGGCGAAGCTCGGCGGAATGGACTGGTGGTGATTGCCGACAAGACATTAAAAGAATCCCCCCTGAATATCCACCCGCTGGAATTCGGAAAAACGGTCTGGCAGATCGGCACGCCCACACGAACGGTGACGCAGTTCCGCAATGGCGGGAATTTTCATATTTGGGAGAATTATTTGCGTTACGGCATGAATTTTCCGCACGGCGTCAACTATTACATCGGCAAAAGCAATCCGAAAAGCGATTGGAATTATCTTCAGCCAGCCATTGTGCAAGGGCATAAAACGCCCACCACATGGAATATTCATTTTAATCTAGCCAATGTGCCCAGCGGGTATCCGGTGTTGACACTGGTTTGTGGTGGGCGCTATGCCCGGATGAACATATTTGCCAATGGCCATAAGATAGGTTCCATCCATACCAATATTGGATTGCAACTTGTGCGCACCGCGCCTTACGGTGAATTGATAATCCGGAATTTCGACTTTTCGCGGAGACTTCTGCATAAGGGAAAGAATATCATTTCGCTTTCTTTTGCCTCGTCGGTGCCCGGAAATGAAATTCACGGGATCTACCGTGCGACTCTTGCAGGCGGAAAAGTCGCACGAAAAGTGCGGCAGAACTGGACCAGCTTTATGGCCTATGATTGCATTCGCCTTTCCATTTCCAAATCGTCACCCCGCAGACATGGTGGGAAATGAGGTGGCCACAAGCACAAGACCAGGTTAACGGGCGATTGGCGTTATTCGTATATATGGAAAACGCATTCTGCCCCGTTTGCTTATAACCGTTCAATTTTTCTGTTGCAGCGGTATGGCTTTTGGCGATAAACTGGCATCAGCGGTGTCGCAAGAATACTGCGTTTTTCAATTGCGTGCCAGCGGTCGTTTCAGGCCCAAGGCGACTATCGAACTCGTTGAATTTAAAGGCGGATTGGCGGGCGATGAAATATCTTGTTTTTCTTCTGTTGAAGACTCATAATAACTGATGGATTGGCCGATAATGAGGGTGCGTCTATCGCGTACGCTTGACAGAACCGACTGGTTGATTGAATATGCGTAAGACTTGAGCCTCCCGGCCAGCAATAAATTGGATTGAAGCGGGTCGGAGTGGAACTGCGCTGTCGGCGCGAAAATCAGTCGTACCGGGCGTTTCGGACGGTTCCATGACGGTTACATGGCGGTTACATGGCGTCGGTCATTCTGCCGGACTGGCGTATTACCAAGAGGTGTGAGGGACGGATCCGAATCGGGTGGCACACAATATTTTTCAATGTTGACGGAGTTAAATCGCATGGCTTTCAAGAGAACAGAGATCAAAAACGCCGGCATCCAGCGGAAATTGACCAATTGTGGAGGGTCTTGGCCGATGCCGCGACTGTGTCGGTTATGGAAGCCGCGCCTGATTGGAACGGTGTTGCTCGCAGCGGCGGCGGCGGGGCTTTCGGGCTGCAATTCAATGACCAACCCCATTGATTATTTGAATCTGCGTAATTCGTTTCTGGATCCTTCGCAGGTTGGGCGCTTTGATATGGCCAATCCCGGTGGCCGCGTGCAGCCTGTCACCTGGCCGATTCTTGATTCTCTGGCCGTAAATGATCCACCGGCGCGCCCTTGGAAAGGTTCAGTGGCGCCGACGGTGGCCGATTTAAGTGTTTCACACAAGCCATATAAACTTGGTCCCGGCGACGTGGTAACCGTATCGGTTTTTGAACTCGTGGTCCCCGGTCAGGAATCTGTCCAGACGCGGCAGGTGAACACACAGGGAGAAATTAATCTGGATTTCGTTGGAAGTCTGAAGGTTAAGGGCTTAACCGTTCGCCAGGTTCAGAACCGAATTGTTCAGAAGCTCATTGAGTCTGGCCAGATGTCCGCACCCGGGCCGCATCAGCCCGGACCACAGGTGAACGTGGACCTGACGGAAGCTCGCGGCCGGGTATTTTCCATATTGGGGGGTACGGGCCATCCGGGCACTTACAACATCATGTCGCCGGACTTCCATCTGTTGGATGCGCTG
Organism: Phycisphaerales bacterium; assembly: GCA_027451365.1. Classification (GTDB taxonomy): domain Bacteria; phylum Planctomycetota; class Phycisphaerae; order WQYP01; family WQYP01; genus JAJYPG01. The sequence goes on from DAIDJN010000079.1 coordinate 6,959, forward strand.
GCGTTGGCGGGCGATATTTCCGATCAGCCTGGCATTCGCTGGCTTTATGTGATTCGGCCGGTTTCCCGTCAAACAGAACAGAAATCCGTGGGGATCACCAGCCATACCGGGCATCCGGCGTCGCAGTCTTCGGCGGGAATGCTGCAGTCCATTGCGAATCAGGTAAGCGGAGCAACCTCCATTACCCCATCGGCTCAGGCCAAAATAAATCAGGATCAGGGTGAACTCAACAACGCGATGAATTCAAGCGATCAATCTGCGGCACCCCATTATGTTTACTTGAACGGCCGTTGGGTTGAGCTTGCCGCCAAGTCGCATTCTCCGAGTCAGGTGCAGAGCAAAATGCCCAGGGAATTCAATTTTGCCACCGCGGTTGCCGGCATGAAACGCAATGCCCCGGCGATGCCGACCCATTCACTTATCATTCGCATTCCCATTCGCCAGCTGCGCGAGGGTAATCCGCGCGATAACATCATTATCCACGCTGGTGACGTGATTATGGTGCCACAACTTGATCCCCAATATTATTACATGATGGGCACGGTCAATCGTCCGGGTGTTTATACGCTGACCGGGCAGAAGATCACCATTAAACAGGCTGTGGCGGCGGCGGGCAACCTTTCGTCGCTGGCGATCCCGCGCCGTTGCGAATTGATTCGCCGTATCGGGCACAGTCAGGAAATGATTATTCAGGTGAATTTGCAGAAAATTTTTGATGGCACTGAACCGGATATTTTCCTGAAATCCAATGATGTCGTGAATTGCGGATCCGATATGTTCGCCTATCCGCTGGCAGTCGTTCGCAGCGGGTTTTCGTCCAGCTACGGCTTTGGATTTACTTATGATCGCAATTACTACATCCAGCCGACAATTATCCGATAGGCTTTTTCGGAGGCGTTGGACGCCAGGCAAAATGAATCGGAATCAGCCCGCTCTGACGTAATGGCTGGTTGGCTTGGCGGTTCGGTAAACCGATTCGTCTGGAGCCGTATGGATTGCAGCCGCTCTTGGCATTATTGCCCAGGTGAAATTGGGACCTGCTGAAAAGAGTCTGGATCAGCGGCAGCCCGGAGGAATTCCACTTTTCTGGAGTTATCGGACTCCGGTCGCCTGACTTCGGAATTTGTTGCCGCTGCCAACGGTCTTAATTTAAACGTATAATAGAAGACGATATCTAATTCGTCGTGACGAAGTCAGCGAGCTGGCCCGTTCAGAGAACGGGCGGATGGGTATTTATGGTTGAGACTTTAAAAGCCGATACCAAGGACACAGAACAAACGCGGAATAATTCCGCAGCCGCACCCCGCTTTGACTACACGGCCGGAACGGCGGCTCCGCGTCGCCGCGCCAGCCAGATGCACGGCTCGGTACAACTTATATTACTGGGAATCGCGGCGGCCTTTTCAGCTTTGTACTATATTAATTTCACAACGCTGGTAAAAGTCTGGTCGTCTAATCCGAATTTCAGTATGGGTTTTGCCATACCGTTTATAAGTGCGTATTTCGTGTATCTGCATTGGGAAACGCTTTCGGCGCTTAAGCCCGTGCCCTCCCCAATTGGCCTGGTCATACTTCTGCTTGGAGTTATTTCGCAGGTTATATTTCTGGTGCATGGCCAGATTCAATTTTCCCATCTTAGTATGTTTGTTGTGCTGTTCGGAGGCGTCTTATGGCTTCTGGGCTGGGAATACATGAAAATTCTCTGGTTGCCGATCTGCTATCTGATTTTCATGATTAATCCACCGCAGGCTCTTTACGTAAAGCTGACTTCGCCGCTGCAGGAAATTTCCGCATCTTTGGGGGTGCATATCCTGCCTTTTTTTGGAATTAATGCCTTCCGAACCGCAACGCAGGTACATGTACAATCCGGAACACACTGGTATACCCTTAATGTGGTGCGAGCCTGCAGTGGCATTCGCATGTTGACCACTTTTTTTGCTTTGTGCATCGCACTGGGTTATTCGACCACCCGTCCCACCTGGCAGAAACTGGTTCTGGCGGTCTGCGGTTTACCGATCGCGATATTGTGTAATGCGCTGCGTGTGGCGCTGTCGGGTGTCATTTATGTCACGCTTGGCTCTGAATGGGCACGCGGCAGCACCCATGCGAGTCTGGGGCTTTTGATGCTGATTCCCGCTTTTTTAATGCTGCTTGGTATCGCGTGGTTTATTGGCCTGGTGGAACGCAATCTGTTTGTATCTGATACAACCCGATCGGAAGGTTATGCCGGGAGAACTCCGGCATGAACCATAAAACTTCCCTTCACCGTTTCGCATTACTTTCCACGCTGGTTATTCTGGCGGGGGGGGCGTTTTCCCTGGCGCTGGCCGAAAAGGCGTTTCATGTGGTTCTCGTCAAAGAACGAACTCCGCTGCAATCGCCGCTTCGCAAAATTCCCAAGACCCTGGGCGATTTTGTGGTTCGCCATGGCTGGGTAGACCAACACTTAAGCTCAGAAACCGTCCAGGTGCTGGGAACGCGCACCTATCTGATGCGGGAATATTGGTACAAAAAGATTCCATTCGGTGAATCCGGATCAACAATCAAACTGAACATCAATTTTTATCCCACCAATTTTGCCACGCCGCACGTGCCCAATGTCTGCTGGAACGGCGTGGGGCTTAAACGCGTCAAAGATTCCATTATTTCCGTCAAGGATGTACCTCACGCCTACGGCAAGCCTGGGCCGATTCCAATGCGATTTCTTTCCTTCTCCGGAGCGAGCACTGAAACCGGCGGGCTGCCGCTGTTGATCCAGCCTCATGACGGTGGCCGCTATTTAAACACCGCGTATGTGTTTCAGGTGGATGGCCGCTATGTACCCAATACACAGCAGGTCAGCGCTCTTTTCTGGCGACAATCAAGCAAATTTGGGTACGATGCCAAAATTGAAGTTGATGTGGAAGGCTTGTGCACCCGAACCCGGGCGTTGCGGGTAATCAAGGCTTTTATGCGAAGTGCCCTTCCGTCTATTGAACGTTGCCTGCCCGATTGGAAAAAATTAAATTCGCCAGCCGCGGCTGGTCCCGACCACGGAAAAAAAGCCGGTTCGGGAAGCGCGTCGGCGACCGCTTCCAGTTCGCATGATGCACCGGGAAACGCGAACTGATTCTCCAAAAGTGAATTACTAAGGAATAGAAATGGCCAGACGAGTAAATACAAAATTTCTGATTTCCCTTGTCACTCTCCTTGTTATGGCGGTGGCGCTTTCTGGCGGTGTTTACTGGTGGATGAATGTCTATCGGAATAACCCGACGCGGCTCATCGCATCTGCCCAACGGGCGCTGAAGGCTGGTAACGTGGACGCGGCCATTAGCTATTACCAGCGAGCGGCCATCGCGGCGGAGAAGGAACATCTGCCAACGGCGGCGCAAATGTCCATGCAGCTTGGCGATCTTTATTTTGCGAACACCGCTTCCAATCCGGAACGCTATGCCTATGCGATTTCAAACTGGGAAAACGCCGTGCAGATTAATCCGCGGCTGCTGCCGGCGCAATTGCGGCTGTTGAATGTAACTTGGAAACTCGCCAAGCTCGCGCGACAGCGGGCGGAATGGCAAAGCCTCCAGAAAATTGCATCGACCGTTATCGAATTGGATCCCAAAAATGCCCGCGCGTGGCGTCTGCGGGCGGCGGCGGAGCTTGGTCTGCTGTCGGGACTTTCCAGCATCAGCCATTCCAACTTCAGCCAGGCGAAGCACGACCTGACGCAGGCCTGTAAACTGGCCCCGCAAAACTATAAGCCCTTTCAGGCGCTGGCGACTATTTACCTGGCCCAGGCTTCGGCGGAGCTTAAACAGAACCTGATCGGCCCCAAACGTGCCGCCAAACTCGTTGATACCGGTCTGAATCTGATGCTTGGTTTTGTTCGTACCCACCCGAAAGACGCGCTGGGCTGGATCGGTCTTGCCAATGTGTACCGCTTCCAGCCTGACGGTTTGCCCAAGGCGGAACAGGCGATGGCCACCGCGACTAAGCTCGCCCCCACGAATCGCCATGTTGTGCTGGCACGGGTCAACATGCTTCTGGCCACCAATGCCAAACCCGCGGCCGTGATTTTAAGCCTGCAACGGCTAATTGCCGTTGAGCCAAATTCAATGCAGAATTATCTGTTGCTGGGCCAATATCAAATGAGGCTTGGCCAGGCCGCAGCCGCTGTCAAAACACTGCTGGCGGGCATGCACCATCCTTCGGCTGGTCAGGGCCTTACGCCGCTGATTAACCGGCAACGCCGTCTGGAAATCAATCAGGAGTTGACCGATGCCTATTTACAACTGGCTGGGGCGACCGCGTCGGGTTCGGTGGAGCACAAAGCGTACGTTCTGCACGCCGCCGATTCACTGGCCTGGGTGAAGCAGCATCAACCGGTGACTCCATGGGTCATGCTTTATACCGGCCGTTTGCGGTTTCTTCAGGGACGTCCGGATGAGGCCCTTCGCTGGCTGAAAAAGGCGGCTGGGGTATTAAGTCCGGAGAACCCCGCGGATCTGCAACTCTGGTTTCGTGACCATCAATGGCAATCGCAGGTGTACGCGAGCATGAACCAGAGCGGGGCGGCACTGGCGCAACTGGATCAGATTAACGCGGTCGTTCATGGCCAGCCTCTGGTGCTGCTGGACCGTGCCTCACTGAGTCTGGCGCAGGACCCGGCAGGCGCGCTGGCCGATGCGCAGCGGGTGCTTAAGGCGGTACCGGGCAATCTTGCCGCGATTACCATTGAAGCGAAAGCTCTGGCGGCGCTCAATCGCGTTCCGGAATTGCGCAAGCTGCTGGCCGGCGTGGATACCAGCGGGAGTCTGGAACTGGCGCTGCTTAAATCGCGGCTGGACTGGCTGGATGGGCATTATCATCGCGTATTGACTGTCATGGCACCATGGCGCAAAGCCGCACCAGGTGACAGCCGCATTGTGCTGACGACGTATGCCGCTTTGGCGGCGCTTCACGAACGGACAGAGGCGTCGAAATTGTTTGATGCGGCGATCAAGGCCGAGCCAAACAATGTTCAATTCCTGGTATTATCCGACCAGTTGGCCAATCCAAAAAATGTGATGCCGAAGATTAATTTCGCCGGCATCGGTTCTGATGTGCTGGGCATTGTGATGCCCGTAAGCGAATCCAAGAATGCCCAGCTTAAGGCCATCAAACGTTTACGCGACCCATTTATCCGTGACATCACGCTGTTTAATTATTATCTGGGTGCCGGACATCGGACCAAGGCCAATGCGGCACTGACGGCCGCGGCCAAATTAAAGCCAAACGACAGCCAGGTGGTGGAGGCCCAGTTTTCGCTGGCGCTGGCCGCCAAAAATTACAAACAGGCCAAGGCGGTGGAGCGTCGTGCCGTGGATGGCAATCTGGACGGGGCGAACGGGGCAACGTACAGAGCACGGCTTGCCATCGCACAAAACGATCTCGGCGCGGCGGTAAAAGTGCTGCGCTCCGCATTGCGAGACCATCCGTACAATACAACGCTAAGAACATACTATGGCGACGCATTGCTGCTTTCCGGCGACATTGATGCGGGTATCCGAGCGCTCCATACCGCCTTGGCCAGCGCGCCAGACGATATTGCCGCCATCAAGGCTCTGGTGAAATATGATCTGGCCCGTCCATCTCAGGCATCTATTGAAAATGCCGTCGGCCTGATCAATCAGGGCTTGGCCTATCAGCCTTTGGATTCCGAATTAAATCATTGGAATAATTCTCTTGCGGACCTGTATGGACCGCCTGCGCCGGCCATCGCACGGCGGGAAAAATTGCTTAAATCAGATCCCGGCGATATTCAAAATATTATGCGGCTGGGCCTGCTTTATTCCCGCAATAACCAGCCTGATAAGGCCATCGCCCTGCTTAAAAAGGCCTGGAAGGCGAATCCCACATCGCTGCCGCTGGCTGAAGAACTCGGTTCGCTCTATTCCAGAAATAACCATTTTTCTGCCGCGGCAAACCTTTATGGCGGTCTGGCGGAAAGCAAGAATGCGACCACCGCATTGGCGGCGCGCCTGCTGCTGGGTGACCTTTACGAAACGCAGGGAAATATTGCACAGGCCACCCAGCTTTACAAATCGGCACAAAAAATTGAGCCTGCCGGTACCCAGGTCGCGCAGCGCAGACTTGGTGATATGTATTTTAATATTAAGCATTTTAACAAAGCCCTTGGCTATTACGGGCCGCTTTTCAAGGCCCGACCCAAAGATCGAACGGTGCAATTGCGTTACATTGAAACGCTCATCCGAGCCGGTCAGCCAGCCAAAGGATTGGCACTTCTGGATGCGGATGTTTTTGCCAAAAATCAAAAGGACGAAGCCGGACTGGAACTGAAGGGGCTTGCTTTCCGTCGGCAGGGACATTTGCATAAATCCATTCAAGCCTTAAATCAGGCTTTGGCGCTTAATCCAAACGATACGCGGGCTTTGGAAAGCCGCGCGGAAGACGAAATGGCTCTTCCGGGCGGTAAACTGGATCGGGCACTGGCGGATTTGGCCCTGATTAATTCCCTCGTGCCAAACGATCTGCAATCGCGCCTGCAGACCGCGGCCATTTATAATCAGCAGGGGCATTTTGCCCGCGCGGTTCAGGAATACCGTACGATATTGAATAAGGTGGCGCCCAAGAATCCGACCGTCGAACAGTTGTATGCCAACCTGCTGTTCAATATGTCGGTGCAGTTTGTCCATCTTTCACCCAATGACATTTCGTCACATGCCGCATCCCTGCGCACGATTAATCCGGTTCAGCGACTGCATCGGTTGCTTCTGACGCTCACGGCGGCCGAGCCTCGACAGCCGGCCTGGTGGATTCTCCGTGCCCGCCTTGATCTACTCGAAGGGCGAAAGAGCCGGGCCATGACGTTGGCACGCCGTGCCTATCTTGCGGATAACCGCGGTTCGATGGGTGCGGCGGATTACGGTCAAATTCTTAATGCCGGCGGAGAATGGTCCACCGCGTTGAAAATCAGCACCAAGGCGCTGGCTTTGGCACCTGGATTCGTACCACTTTATCTGGTGCGGGCGCAAGCGAATGTCGGATTAAAAAACTGGCCAGAGGGTACCCGAGACTATACTAAAGCGCTGGATCTGTCACTTTCCAATTCGGCGGCATTTTTGGATATAGCCTCGAATTTTATCAATGATTATCATGGGGCCGCAACGGCCGAACTGGTCCGCAAAGCCGTGGATGATTTTATCGCGAAACATCCGAGTGCGACGGCGGAAAATGGGGCGCTCGCAGCCATCCTGGCGTTCAAGCAGGCCAGATACAGCGATGCACTAACCGCTGCCAAAAGTGCTTTGGCGGCCAACCCTCCGGCGGAAATGCGAAATGAAATGTTGCGAACGGTGGCTCTGTCGGCGTATGAACTTCAGCAATATCCGATAGCGAAAAAGTATTATCGCGAAATTCTGGCGGCCACACCCGATGATGCCAGCGTGCTGAATAATCTGGCCTATCTGCTGGCCGCCAAACTAAAAGACCCGGTGGAAGCGCTTCATTACGCCGAAAAGGCCAATAAATTGCAGGCCCATGCGGAAGGCTCGGGGCTGTACTGTAACGATCCAAATCTGCTGGATACCCTGGGATGGGCCAGATTCCTGAATAAGGATTACACTGGGGCCTATAACGCGCTTCATCATGCGTTACGGTTTAATCCGCCGGCGGCTGCATATTACCATCTAGCCCGCGTGTTGGTGGCCCAAAAGCGGGACACGGAAGCGATTCGCTTTTTGGAAAAAGCGATCGCGATGGCGGAAAAAAATCACTTGACTATTCTGGCTCGTGCCGAATTGCTACTTAAATCTATCCAATCGACCAAGGCCGTTGGAGGATGAAATTTTACATGAGTGCTTTCACGCTTGCGTGAAAGTTTAATCGTCCCGTATAGTAAGGGTTTGTCTGAGGGTTGTCTCTCAATAGAGATGGCTGTTTTACGAATGAATCAGGGGAAGTTATGACGCAGTCCAATGCGATAGTGCCGGTTGTCCCACAATCTGGCGCCAATGAAGCGACATCCGGTCCAAAACTTGGTTTTGTACTTAAAAAGCATCGAGTCCTGATTGTCGTGGGGACCGGGCTTGGATTCCTGGTGGCATTAGGATTGTTCTTCGCGCTTCGAAAATATTTGCCATATTACCGTGCGGTGTCGGTGCTGCAGGTGCTTCCGCGTACACCCAATCCGTTGCAATCTCATACCATTAATTACGGGACCGCAAATGGCGAAATTAAGCGATTAATCAATTCCCAGATCATTATTGTCCGAAGCCCGGTGGTACTTAACGAAGCACTTCAGACTGCGGCATTTCAACACAATTATAAATTTCCAAACGATCCGGCCCGCAAAAGCACATGGCTGGAGGCCAATCCGGTTTCGCCTTTGCATGAGCTCAGGAAAGATCTGGTTGTGGAACCGGAGCCAGATTCCAACGACTTTACCATTTCACTGGAATGGCATGACGCCCGTGAAACCGCGGCGCTGGTCAACGCCGTCACCAACACGTATGTTCAGTACGTTCAAAATCTTGAACAGACTTCGTTAAACCGCGAAGCCCGCGCGGTCGCGGCCGCGCAGGCCCGGGTGGCTGCCAAGGTACAGGCCCAGCAGCGCGAGTTGGAACTGTATCGACGTTCGCATAATGTCCCCGGTCTTATCGAACGCGAAGCGATTCTCGAGGCGACACTGGCGAATCTCAGTCAACTGGTGACTAAAACTCAAATTAATGCTCAGGCCGCGCAGTCAAATTATGAATCAATTAAAAAGCAGGTTCAAAACAATACGCTTCAGCTTTCGCCGCGCATGCAGGAACTGGTCAACGATGATCCGACGTTGCGAAGCCTGACGCTTAACCTGCTTGCCTTAAAGCAGGAAGTTGCGGTTTCTAAAAGTACACTTGGCGCGGACCACCGGTCTACAATTGCGCTGGAAATTCGCGAAGCCAGCGTGCAGAAGCAGATTGATCGGCTTCGACAGAAACTTAAGGTTCGCTCCCGCCTGCAGATGCAGCAGGGCGCGAAATCTGAGGCTGAGCAAGCTCTGGCAGTTGCGGTGGAAACGCGCAAGCGTCGCGATGAAAAACAACGTGAAGTCAGCGATCTTGATGATGCACTGGCCAAATTTCGCAACCAACAGGCTCTTCTGTTAACCCAGGAAAAAATGCTCGCGAGCCTGACCAAGCGGGCCGACCTTTTTAATCTGCGCAGCATGCATAACGCATCACGGGTGGAATTGCAGTATCTGGCGTCTGTTCCGGAACGATGTGCTTTTCCGCGGCTCAAGCGATTCCTTGTGCTTGGGCCGATTCTCGGTCTTCTGGCTTCATTGGCGCTGGCCTATCTGTTGGAATTGACCAATACGCGCGTCCGCACACCGCGCGACATCAGCGGAATTATGCGGCTTCCCTTGCTAGGTTTCATCCCGGACCATGCCGACGATACCATGCTCAGTGGTAGTCCGATGACTTGTGTTCGGACCAGCCCGGCTTCCATGACGGCCGAATCGTTCCGGCAAATTCGCGGCCGGCTTGCCGTGGTGCATGGCGAAAAGCCGCTACAGACACTGCTGGTAGCCAGTTTTTCCCCGGCGGGTGGCGCTTCAACTGTGGCCAGCAATATCGCCAATGGCATCGCCCTTAGCGAACTGCGAGTGCTGCTTGTCGATGCGAATTTCTATCGCCCGGTATTGCAGACAATTTACTCCAATATTCCATCGGTTGGCCTGGCTGATGTGCTGACCGGGCGCTGCACGCTGGAACAGGCCGTGGTCCCCTGTGCGGACCTGCCAACACTGCACCTGATGGGTGCCGGCGCTCGGTCCAAGGCTCCCAATGAGATTACTGAACACAGGGCCTTTCCTGACCTTATTGCGCAGCTTCGCGGCCGTTATGACATGATTATTTTTGATGGCGCGCCGCTTACGTTTGTGTCAGATTCCATTAATCTGGCTTCTAAAGTCGACGGCGTGATTGCGGTCGTGCGAGCTGGCCAGATCAGTCGCGGCACCGTAGCTCGTATTCGTGATCAACTGTCCCAGGTTCGCGCCAATTTGGTGGGAATTGTGCTGAATGCGACCCAAAGCTGGAACGCCGGCTACTTCAAGGAAAACTATCGGACGTTCTTCGAATATGCCAGCCAGCAGGGTTCCGCTGGAGCACAGCGGAATCTGCCGCGTGGAAAATCCTGAGCGTGGCGGATTCAGCTGGACGGTCAATCAAGACCTGTTCATATCTCGCCTTGTTCGGTTGAAAGCCGTGTCATCGCTGATACAGCGGCAGGTAATGAAATGGAACGCACAGGGCAAGGATGGCCATGGAAGTGGCCAGCACCTTGCCGCCCTGTTGTTCAATGCCATCTTGAGAAAGCCAGCAGCCATTGCCGGTTTGCAGTTGAATCACTTGGTCGCGAATCCGCGGATAAATCTGCCGCCAGTATTTGCCGCCAAGTTGATTGGCGGCCTGGCTGCAATAATAAACCGCATAGAAATAAAACTGCTGCCCTTTTTGCAGCGGATGCACCATCAGATAATCTCCACCAGCGATTGCCTGCCGCGAATTGCGCTGCCCCAGCAGTTCCATGGCCACAATTCCTGTTCCGGTTCTTGCGCGGCCGGGAGGGCCGCCAGGCTGGTAGGAAAAGCCGCCGTTGGGACAAGCATCACGAATTAAAAATTGAATTCCGTTGTGAATGGCCTGTTTGGGTATTGCGGCACCGGAATCCGCTGCCCCCCGAAGCGCCATTAGCTGCCAGCCCGTGCACGAAACATCCGCGGTGGTGTCCCATGGCTGATAGCGCCAGCCTCCAGCGAACACACCGGTGGTTCTTTTCTGTGCCGCAAGAATTAGCGCCACTGCGCGCGACAGCGCTTTGCCCACGCGCTGCCGCTGGGCGTGGTTCACCATGCCGTAAACTTCCGCCAGCATCACGGTTGAAATGCCGTGGTCGTACATGGTTCCACCCGGCGGTGCGATATATCCGTCCGGTCGCTGCTGTGACATGACCCAATTGATGGCTCGAATCATGACCTGATGATATGGACCATGTGCGGGCGTATATCCGCGGGCCAGAAACGCCATGACTGCCAGAGATGTGACCGCGGGCCGATCATTTAATTGCGGACAGGGAAAACTTCCATCAGCCCGCTGTTGATGTGAAAGCCAGAGCAGGCCACTGGTGATCGCAGCCCGCGCATTGGGCGGTACGCGCGTGGCGCTGGCACGGCTGGCCGTGCACCAGCCGGTCACGCCGGCGAGCAACAGGATAGCCGCAGCGAAGCGATAACGCGGTTTCGTTCGAGCGTTCCGTGACGGGCTAACGAGCGGTGAATGTGGCATTTTTATTCCTGCAAATTTGTGGTCTGTGCCCGGCCGGGGAGTCCGGATTAAAATCAATCTGTGCCATGCATTTTAGCCAGCCGCAAATAGTAATCCCGCACCATTCGGCGATAACCCGGGGGAATGTTCTGGCGGGCAGTATCGAGTAATTGCTTCTGCCGTAATGGGCCTAAGTTGCGCCATTCTGCCGGGCTGACGCCAAGTTGCGTGACGACTTTGGGCGGCGTTCCATTTTCTTGTGCAGTTCCGCTGGAACCGCCCGATTGCGTGGCAAATCCATCCCCTGGCACACCGGGTTGCAAACCGGCACCGGCCAAGGCCTGGCCCGGCTGGCCCGGTTGCCCCGGTTGCCCCGGTTGCCCTTGTTGCCCTTGTTGCCCTTGTTGCCCTTGCTGACCTTGACCATTCGCCTGGGCGCTTCCCTGATGTTCGCCGGAATTGTTACCTTGACCGGGTTGCGGTTGGCCCAGATTCTGAGAAGCGGCGCTTAGTGAATGCGCAGCCTGTTGAGCCGCCGCGGCATTGCCGGCCTGAGCCGCAGCCTGTGAAGCAAGGGCGTTATGCATCTGCTGGGCTGCCGCCATGAGTCGGTCATACAAACTGTTTGCATGTGGCGGCAGGGGGGGCGGTTTTGCCTGGCTTCCATTGGCTGGTTTCGGGGGAGTTGCCTGATTGGGTTGGTTGGGATTTACCTGTCCGGCGATTGCATCGTTGTATTGCGGAATATTTCGTACTTCTGGCGAGTCAAGCAGCCCGTTAAGATCCCCCTGCGCCAGTTGCATGTGCAGCAAGGCCGACTGCTGATGTTCCTGGGCCATAGCGGAATTGCCCGCTTTGCCCGCCTGATTCGCTTGCGTTTGGGCCTGGCGGGCGGCCTGTATCTGCTGGCGTGCCTGGGCAATGGAGCGCGCCAGGTCTGGCGCGCCATCCGCAGTCTGATGTTCAACGGCTTTGGCCAGTGCATCGGCCTTTTGCATCTGGCTGGCCATCTGCGCGCCTTGCTGGCCAATAGACTGCGTGTTTTGATTGGCCGCCCGCTGAAGCTGCTGCAATTGCTTGGCCGTTTCAGCGGCCAATTTGTTTTGTGCGTCGGCGAGTTGCCGGGCTTTGGTGGCGCTTTGGGTCATTGCTGGCGACGGCTTGGAAACAGCTTTAGCCGCAAGGTTTGCCCGGGCCGCCGCCCGCACCAATGCTCCTGCCTGGGACAGGGCGTTGCGCGTCTGCCGCGCATTGTGTTCATTGGCGGCACTTTGCGCTGCGTCCGCCTGATTCAGCGCTTTATGCAGGGCCGCGGCGGTATTTGGTGTGGGATTTTGATTAAGGAGCTGCTGCGCCAGAAAATGCAATTGCCGGGCACTGGCAATTGCATTTTTTATGGTATCCGGCGAAGGCTGGCCGTGGAGAGCGCTTTGCAGCTTACCGGCATCGTGTTCAGCGGCCTTGGAGGCCTGGTTCAAATTTGCCGCCTGCTGCTGCTGTGCCTGTTGGGCAGCTGTCGGGGGCTGATTGCTTTTTGCGAGTTGCGCCGCGGTCTGATTCAAGTCCGATGCAATCCGTCGCTGATTTTGCCCGGCGGTGTCAAGTTCGTGCTGCTGTAAATTATTTTGCGCTGCGTTCAGGATCGACTTTGGTGGAGCCATGGATGCGGCACCGCTCTTTTGCAGCCGATCATTCATCTGCGTTTCAAAGCGGCTGATCCGTTTATTCAAGGCCTTTTGCTTCTGGGCAAGCGATTTAAGGCGGCTCCGGACCTGCCGCTGGGCCAGCTGCGCGGCCAGCGCTTTGTTCATGGCGGTTTGACCGGAAATAATCTGGCCAACATCCTGCTTTAGCTTGTTCAGCATCGGTTGAACCGATGCGGCCGCAGGCGTCTGAAGTACCTTGTTATTCTTAATTAAATTTTTAAGTTGCTGCTGTAATTTAGCCTGACTCCGGCGGGCCGAGGCCGACTCGGGATTCATCGCCAATTGTTGCGACACATGCTGCTGCGCCTGGGCCAGACTCTGAACGGAATCCACCAGGTGCTGCTGCGTGGCCCGCTTGTTAAGGTTCCATAATAGATGCTGCAATTTCTGGCGGGCGGTGGCAATTTGCCGCTGAGCCGCGGTCAGATTCGCCTGACGGGTTTTGACCTGGGTCGGTGAATTCATCATGGCGGCCGCGACATCATTGGCGGCCGGTTCAACGGAATGTCGCGTGATCTGCTGAGCCGCGGCGGCGGTTTGGGCGTAAGGACCGCTTTTCAGGTGCGATGATTCGTTTCGCAGATTCGCCGCCGCTCTGGCCAGATCGTCCTGCAATTTGGCGGCATGGGCGGCTTGCGCGGGCGTGAACTTTTTTCCTGGAGCGACCCATCGCAGGTTGTTCATCTGCTGGCTGGCGTGGCCCAGGTGAGTGATTGCCTTGACCAGCGCTTTGTGCAGATGATGATACGCCTTCTCGTTCATTCGTGACTGATAGTCAAGCGGAAGGTTCGCGTCCAGAATCAGTTCGTACAACCCGGTGCGGGTTGTTTGACCGGCTGGTTGGCAATTGTCGGTAGCGGAAAGGCGATAGAAAATTTTGGTTGCCCGCGGCTGGTTTGCGGCCAGCAATTGATCTGCCACGGATAATTTCCAGTTGCGACTGATATGTGTCAGGTCTTTGGCTTCCAACGGGATGTGATAGCGCAATGACGCGGATTTATCAACAGAAACAATTGCTTCCAGCCGCGTCAGGCCAAAATCGTCCGACGCGGTAAATGAGATGGGAATGGTATCATCCGGCCGTACGCGGATAATTTTTGCCGGGCTTGTAATATGAATGACGGGTGGCTGGTCCGCGATGGCTTCAATCGGCCACGGGCGGTTATCGCTGTTCCGAATATTTTTCGTATTCGTCAGGTTGATGCGATAGACGCCGCTAAGCAACACATGAAACGTGGCCTGATAGGTCAGACCTGCGAGGTGTGTCAGCGGTAAAATTCTGGCGTCTACGCCTTTGCCCATTTCCAGATTGCTGGATTTTTTTAGTGGCTGACTGCTGTGAACCACAACCTGAACCGTCGTGCCGCGAATCGCCCGAATCGCCCCGCGCTGGCCGATTTTAACTTTGGAAGCAAGTCGGGTATAGACCGGATAGGTGTAATGAATTTCCAGGCTCTGCACCGCCGGTCGAACCAGTGCGTTTACGTGATACCAGCGGGTGACGCCGCGCGGGCAACTGATCCGATACCGAAAGCTGGATATGACCGATGAAAAATCGTGACGGAAAGATTTTGGCCCCGAAGCGGTCATGGCAATCGTTCGGTCGCCGCCTGCCGGGTAGCGGACATCCAGATTGATGTTTCCCAGTCCTGACGCTGCGGTATCAGCGGCGGCCAGATTCCGCACGGTTACCAGAAGCCTGTCCCCGGTGGCCAGCGCGGTGTCTCCGGGCAGAACTTGAAGATTCAGATCACTTCCCGTGACCACGTTTCGCCAGGGTAGGAATGTCTGGCTTAGGCCGGAATTAATGCGCTGGGGCATGAGTGGCCAGAGAATCATCCAGGCCAGCAAGGCCGGTGCGCAGTAAATCGCCAGCCGTTGAATCTTGGAAACCGAGAGCACCTGTCGCGGCTGCACGGCGCGGGCATCGGTTTCCGCCTGATGAATGACATGCTGAATAAGCTCTGTGGATCCCGTCTGTTCCGGATTTTCAAGTTCGGTGAATTCCACTGCACTTATAATTCTTTCATGGGAGTCGCGATGGCTGGCGTGAATGATGTTTGCGGCCTGGCGCAGCTGAATCGGCTTGAGTGCCGGCCTGAGCAGAATAAATGTGGCCGCCCCCAACGCACCCCAAGTCGCGAGTGTAAGGGCCCAGCGAATGGCGGATGGCATAGTGGGAAAGCTGCCCAACAGCAGCGCCATAGCCAGGCACAGTACCAGCGTGACCAGAACAGTCCGGAGCAGTCCGGACACAATTGCCAGTTTCTGGCTTCGCCGTACGACTGTTAGCAGAGAATCACTTATGGCTTCGGGCAATACGGCTGCGCCTTGGGTGGGCGAAGACTCAGGTAAGCCGGCCGCGCCGTTCGCCGGACGATTTGCCGAAGACGTTCCCAGAGGATCCATAGAATCGACTCCCAAAGTCCCGCAATGCGAGCGAAGCGGAATTGGCCAATTGGCCGAGCAAAGACTCTAGTCATTATAACACCAAAATGCCTTAAATCTTGCAAAACAGCAGTCAATTGGCCCAGTTTGCCCGTTTTTGTTGCCGTCTGTGCCCTTGCGAAGCCAGCCGAGGCCAGCCGTCAGACCAGAACCGCGCGAGACCGGGTATCTATTTCAGTCGCTCAATCAGGTGGTCGCCAACGCGCAAGGCATTGGCCATGGCCGTAAGCGACGGATTAACAGCGCCGATACTGGGGAAAAAGCTGGTGTCCACCACGTAAAGGTTGTCCAGTTCATGGGCTTTGCAGAATGTGTCAAGCACTGATGTTTGCGGGTCGGTGCCGAACCGGATTGTGCCGGATTGATGGCCGACACCGCCGATGGGTATGTCCTTTTTCATATAAACGTGATTCGGGATCAGATGCGGGTGCATATCGCACTCTTTGAGCAGTGTCTCGAGCTTGGCCCGCAGCCGTCGCATCGGTTCCTGATTGTTGAATTCATAAGTCAGTTGAATCTGTCCGCTGGACTTAAGGGTGATCCGGTTCTCTGGTCTTGGCAGGTCCTCGGTGGTCAGCCAGAAATCAACGCTATGGCGGGCCATTTCATCAAGGACGAAGCCGGGGGCGAACTTCGGCGCGTCGCCGCGGAACATTGGTCCCATCGATTTTCCGATCATCTGAATATTGCCGAGCGGGAAGGGATAGTCGTCGGCTTTGAAATAAAAATCGTTCAATGAAAGCGTTTTCTGGAATCGCGTTTCATTGGGTCGCCGGGAAAGGGCAACCACCGCATCGGAATTATGAAACATGTAATTGCGGCCCACCTGGTCTGACCCATTGGCCAGGCCGCGCGGGTGCCGGTCATTTGCGGAAAGAAGCAGAATGCGAGCGCTGTTGGCGGCACCGGCGGATACCACCACGATATCCGCCGAAAATATCAGCGTTTGTCCCTGGTGCTCCACTACTACCTCACGCACGGTCCGGCCTGACGGGTCGGTGTCAAGCTTTTTCACTTCGGCCTGTGTCAGCAGTGTGACATTGGCATATTCCAGCGCAGGGCGCACGCAAATATTTTCCGCATCACTTTTGGCCTGCACCAGGCAGGGAAAGCCGTCGCAGGTGTTGCACTTGATACAGCGGCTTTTATGGCGCGACTGCTCGTTCAGCATGACGCCGGTGGGGGCGTGAAATGGCTTATAACCCTTGCTCGCCAGTTGGTCGGCAAGTTCCTGTATGCGCGGCTCGTGCGCAATCGGAGGAAATGGATATGGGCCGCTGGATGGCCCTTCGGTGGGGTCTTCGCCGCGCAGCCCATGCACCTGGTACAACTGTTCGGCCTGAAGATAATACGGTTCCATATCCTGATAGCTGATAGGCCAGGCCGGTGAAATGCCGTCCGCCTGGCGCAGTTCGCGGAAGTCTTCAGGGCGCAGACGGAAAAGAGCGGCACCGAACATCTTGGTTGCGCCGCCTACAAAATAATGGGTGCCCGGCTGAAACCCTTTTTCATTCTTATCAAGCCAGATGTCTTTGGAAACGTAGCGGTTTTCCACGAATACACTGGTTGGATTCCAGTTTTCATGTTCGCGCGGCAGCCATGATCCGCGCTCCAGAATCAGAATTTTTTTACCGGATGGGGCCAGCCGGTGAGCCAGTGTCCCGCCGCCGGCACCCGATCCGATAATGATGATGTCATATTGCTGATGCGCGGTCATGATCAAGTCTCCTTTTATTGTTTCAGAACAGGACGCCCATGTTCTGCGGTGCAGGCCCGAGTCAGCCGTTGTTCAGATTGTCGTCCGGCACGGCATTGTTAGCAAGACAGCCGCATGGATGCAGCGAATGATGATGCCGCGAATGGTTGAGTTTTGGGCAAAGCACAACGAATTCGCCTGCAAAGATTCGATGGATTTCAATGCCGGCAAGCATCCCAAGTACCGGTGCGGTGAAATAAATCCACCAGGCTGTCCAGACATGGGCTAGAACCGCCGAACCAAAGGTGCGCGCCGGGTTCATGCTGAATCCGGAAAGGGGGGCTTCAAACATGACAAACAGCGTAATCAACATGCCGGCGAAACAGCCGGTCAGCGGAGCCAGGCGGGCAGACTGGTTGACCGCCAGCACCATGGCCATAAGCAGGAATGATATGGTGAATTCTCCCAGCCAGGCTATCCCGGTTCCCCAAACGCCGGGGATCGTGACAATAAAATTTACTTCGCTACTGGCTATGACATGGTGGCCAAGGATCAGTTGGGATATCAGAACGCCGATCCCGCCGCCCACAAACTGGCCGATCATATAGCCTAAAGCGTCCAGCCGTTGGATTTTGGCCAGCCGCAAAAAGCCCAGAGTGAACGCCGGATTCATATGCGCGCCGGAGCGTTTGCCCAGAGGGGAATATATTAAAATGACCGCGGTAAGTCCCATGGCCAGACCTATGACAGCTCGCCGCAGAAACGGCGATGTCACTAATTTAGCGGCGGGCGAAGTTGGGTATTCCAGGAGTGCCGTAAAAACACACGCCGATATCATAAAACAGGCCAGCAGAATGCCTTCATATATGTAAAGCCGCCAGTTTTTTTGGAAAGTTGCCCATTTGCCCGCAGCAGGAGTCGTGCCGGGTGCTGCTGCGTAAGTGGCTGATTGGATGGCAACCGAACTGTTCTGTGTGAAGAGCATGGATTCTCTTGTCCCTTCAGTGTTATTTTAAGTAACGACCATACAGGAAACAGGACTATAGCATCGACGCTGCGCCGATTCAAAGGTCCGGTGTACCGGTACCGACAGTGGGGACGAATGGGTGGGTGTCAGGTTTAATTACGAAACAGCCTGTTCATAAGACAGAAACACCGGCGTGTGACGGCTGCCGCACCAAAGTGAATGCCGACCGGAGCCGAAATGGTTCTCTGGTCGATCCGGATGAAACTGAGTTTTGCCCGGTCAGCGGTGTCGCAGATCAGCCCGCCAGTTTGGTTACGGTAACTTTTTTGATGAAATACGGCCCGGACGTAATATTAAAATTATAAGCCCAGCAGCTTACAAATTGGTCGTCCGTCATTTTCCATTTGACTGTATGCCAACCTCCACCCGCCGGAATATTGCAGGCACCGGCGTTCTTGTCTGCCCAGCCCCAGCTTGCGGGCGATTCATAATGAAGGACAATCGCAGCCGGTTGACTGGGGGCGGCGCGGCGTACGAGAGCCGTTATTTCAATTGGCTCGCGGGTATAAGACAAAAAATTAGGATCCACTTCGAAGGTAATTCCACCGGGAACATTCCCGGAGCGGGCGGAACCGCCGTATGCCGCCGTTTGTTTTATCAGGGCACGGGCGGCCACCAAATGAAGGCCCTTCTGGATAATGGCTTTACCCAGTGAGACTGAAACCGTTCTGGCATGGGTGAAATTGCCGTTCCATGGGAACTGTTTGAATTTATCAGCAATCGCCAGTTTTACCAGTCCGCCCGGAACGCCGATAATTAAAATCGGGGATTGTGTAAGCCGGCAGCTTGTGGCCCGCGTGACATGGCCTGTTAACGGGTGCACTATTTCTACAGTTGAATCAAACGAAAGGCGGCTCGCGGCGCGATTTTGTGCCCAGGCGGACAGGACCGTGTAGCGGGCACCCTGAAATACGAATCCGTTATTATGTGCAGAAAGGGGAACCCACCCAAGATAAACAGGATGCTGCCCCAGGTACCTGATCAGTTGGGCCATAGCCGTATAGGCGGGACGCCGGTTGCCCTTTCGGGTCAGGAGTCCCATCGGGCCGCTATCGCCATCCATGCCTTCGAACCAATTGATGCATGTGGCTCCTTCGGCGATGCCCATGGTGTAAGCTTGCACCAGAGCGCGGGCCTGGATGGCTGGGTCCGGATGGGCATTGTAGCCCACTTCTGTAAACCAGATGGGCACCCCTGCTCTTGAAGGGTCTACCGCCCTTAGCATTTTCCGAACCGTTGGGATAATGTGCATATAAACAGAGTCTTCATTATTGGTGATGGCGTTTGCCAGAACTTCGTAAGGGTGAAGAGTGATGTAATCAAAATGATTTTTGCCACCCGCGGCGATGACCTGCTGCAGATAATTTATATCAACAGATTTTGCCGCCATTCCAATTTTGCAATTTGGATACACCTTTTTTGCCGCGCGATATGCGCTAATCAGAATTCGCGCGTAGTCGGCTGCAGTCTGATGTCTGCCGGTGCCGTTGGGCGGTTCGTTCCAAACCTCCCAGTACTTTATCCGCCCATGCATTTGCGTGACGGTTCGCGTCACATAATTGGACCAGGCTCGCAAATTATGGACGGGCAGCGTACCAGGGGCATCTTGGGTATCACCGGGAGGAATGCCGTACAGCAGGCCGCCAGGCACGATCTGGTGGCCGGCCAGATAGGAAAACTCCTTGGGATTGCAATAGCGGAGTTGGTGAATGCCGATTGCCTCCATTTGGGGGATCCACTTTGAAAGCGCGCGAATCGACACCCCGTTTTCGTGATCACTTCCGATTCCGAACGGACTGATTCCGGGAAACGTGGTGGCCGTTAAACCCGGTGGTCCGGCGGTGGCGTTTGCAGGTAAATGGCCAAAAATCGCTGCCAGTGTCGCGCAGGCGGTCGCTATTCTTTTGGCCCGTTTAAGGAATTGCAACATCCGGTATTTTATCATCGCTTTTCCTTTACCATTCTTTGCAACCAGCGGGCGGGTAATGATGGGGCACGATTAGAGAACGATCCGTTACCGCAGATATTTCAGCATTATACATTATCCGTACATTATATTTTTGCTCAAACGGTCTGAATATAAATCCGCGATGCTTTGCTTCCAGAGCGGTTTATGTTGAATCGCTTAAAGACGAAAAGCATTTTCAGGAGACGGGTATGCGTCCACATTCTTTCATCGCGTTGTGTGCCCTGGCTGCGGTTTCCGCCGTCGGGCTGGTTTCACCGGTAAAGGCCAATCCGACCGTGGCAGCGGGTTATAGTCTGACTGCTTTTGCATCGCCATTTGCCGATGCCGGACTTAATCAGACCAATGTAGCCGGCACCGCGCCCGTGACACCAATGGTTTCATCGCCGGATGATATTGCTATCAGCGGCGGTAACGTATTTATTGGCTGGGGCAACAATGTTCCAGGAGATGGCGGCAATGGCGGTTTGAGCACACTTGCGGAATACAATTTGAACGGCACGCTGGAAAAGTCGTTCAATATTCAGGGGCATCTGGAGGGCATTGCGGTGGATCCGGCAACCGGATTGGTCTACACAGATCAAAACGAAGATGGCAACTCTTCCATGACGATTGTGAACACTGTCACCGGTAGTCAGGCTCGATTTGGCTATCCGAATCCATCCGCACATGGCGGCGGCTTTGACGGTCTGCAATTGCTGAATGGAAATCTGTATGCCAGTGCCTCAAGTCCGAATACTGTGAACGTAAGTCCAAGCAACCCCAATGGCACAAATGTCAGCCCGCTCATTTATCAGGTCACGGCCAATACGGCCAACTACCCATATAACGCGATTCCGACGGGAATTGTAAATGGCAATGCCCAGGCCACGAATCTGAATAATGGCCAAACGGTGACCATGAACAATTTTGATCCGGATTCCCTGAACGTCACACCATCGGGCAGTCTGATTGTAACCAATGAAAGCGGTGCCCAGCTTACCATTGTGAGCAATCCGGGTGCGACCAGCCAGAGCGTGGGCGTGCTGAATCTGACCAATACCGTCACCGGTGCCGCCGCCAGTGTGGATGACACTGGTTTTGCCACCAGCGCCAACGGCTCCCTGCTTTTTGCCGATGGCAAGACGAATGTCGTTTATGCCCTGACGGCCATTGGCGGTTTTTCCGCTGATCAGGCCTTTTCATCAGACAAAACCAATCACACGCTGGATGCCCTTAACTTTTCCACCGGCGCGTTGACACCCATTGTGACCGGGTTGGGCAGTCCGGCGGGTATTGCGTTCAGCAATACGCCGGTCGGAACGCCGGAACCCGCTTCGCTGCTGACATTTGCCGCGGGTGGCGCAATTCTGCTGCTGGCGCGGCGGCGAATGAACGCGGCACGATAATCGTGCGACGATTTGATGTGTGCATCGGTATCCAGTTCCACCATTGAAATGTGGATTCTGATTGATGCACACTTTTGCGGCTATGCGGCCGCGAGATCAAGCCCGACAAGTCCATTCAAAAACGAAAGGCCCCACCAATGCATTGCGCTGGTGGGGCCTTTTTCGATTGATGTGGTCGCAAGAACGCCATCCATACATGGCAATGAACGCGGAAGAGTTCGGTCAGGCCGGTTTGGCCGTGTCGGCGGCTATGTTGTCAAACGCCTGACGAATGGCCGCACGTTCCGCTGGCGATAGCGTGATGGCCATGGCACCGGCGTTGTGTTTGGCCTGTTCCGGATTGCGCGCTCCGACGATGGCGGCTGTTACGCCTGGTTCCATAAATGTCCAATTGATGACCAGTTGAGCAAAGCTTGCTTTATGCTGGTCCGCGATCGGTCGGATCGTTTCCAATGCGGCCAGAACGCGCTGCCGATTTTCCCGGGAAAAAAGTTTATGCCGCGACCGATGGTCGCCAGCCGGAAATTGCCGATCCGGTCCCACGTTACCCGTTAAAAGTCCGCGTTCCATTGGGGAATAGACAATGACGCCGATATTTTCCTTGCGACAGAAAGGCAGAATTTCAGTTTCTATGCCGCGTTGGAGAAGACTGTACGGGGGTTGCAGGCTGGCAAGCTGGCCCACCGCCTTGGCTTTGTGCATCCAAGCGACATCGTAATTGCTGACGCCAATAGCGCGGGCTTTTCCCTGTTTTCTAAGTGATTCCATGGCGCCAAAAGATTCCTCTACCGGCGTCGATACGTCCGGCCAGTGAATCTGATAAAGGTCAATGTAGTCGGTCTTCAGTCGCTTTAAACTGTTTTCGCATTCGTAGACAATGCTGTGGGCGCGAGCGTTTTTACGGATGATCAAATCCCGGCCATTGGTATCTTTCTGCGGCCAAGGATCGGAACCTTCCCCCTTCGGGTCATCCCAGCGCATGCCGCACTTGGTGGCAATGACTACCTTATCGCGTGATATTCCTGTCAGAGCCTTGCCCACAAGTTCCTCGCTGTAACCCATGCCATAAATCGCGGCGGTGTCCAGCGTGTTAGCGCCGGCATCGATGGATGCACGAATTGCTGCGATTGATTCCGATTCTTCATTGCCACCCCACATCCATCCGCCAATTGCCCAAGCACCAAAAATAACAGGGGATACGGAAACCGATGAGGAACCCAGCTGACGGGATTTTATCATTCGTTCAACTCCTGCGTAGAAAATCTTTCAACATCGCTTAAATGGTAGGGCTGTTCTAACGGAATTTCCAAGCGGCCGCAATTATGAGTCGTATCGTATCCGCTGGTAACCACTGACCCGTGTAAAAAAGGACACCAGTAAGCCAGGCAACATCTTTGTGCGCACAATGGATGAAACATGCGTATTGTACGCTTCACAATTTTCGGCTAATCTTTTTCAACTGCGGGCGAATGCATGGAAGTCGCCTTTGGAATAATAACGCGTATTGCATTGCGAGGAACCCAACTGATGAATCCGCTGAATCTTAAACCCGCTTCCGAAAATGCGCTGGACCTTTTGAGTCTCGGCGAATGTATGATCCGCCTGTCGCCGCCGGGGCACGGTCGAATTGAGTTTTCCAATCTTTTGGAGGTCTGGGTTGGCGGTGGCGAATACAACGTCGCCTACGCGCTGTCGCGTCTGGGATTAAAAACCGGCTTTTCATCCCGCCTGGTGGATAACCCCGTTGGGCGTATTATTCTAAACCACGCGCGCAGCGCGGGAATGGATATTTCCGGAGTTGCTGTGGCGGAATATGACGGTGTGGGCAAGCGCGACCGGATCGGCTTGAATTTTACCGAGGTCGGAACCGGGGTTCGTGCCTCGGTCACCATGTATGACCGTGGCCACTCTGCGGCCATGAATATGGCTCCCGGCATGGTGGATTTTAAGAAACTCCTGGCGCGGTCGGTGCGTTGGCTGCATACCGGCGGCATATTCACCTCTCTGTCCGACGGTACGGCCGGCGTGGTGGCCGATGCGTTAAAGGCAGCCAAAGAAGCCGGAACCTGCGTTTCCTACGACTTGAATTTTCGGGCAAAACTCTGGTCCAGCAAGCAGGCGCAGGCGGTCACAAAAAATCTGGTGCCGCATGTTGATGTGCTGATCGGCAATGAAGAGGATTTTCAAAAGGTTCTGGGATTTGAAATTCCCGGTATAAATGAAAACCTTTCCGAACTGGATACCAGTCTGTATGAAAAAATGGTCCAGCAGGTGGTGGCCAAATTTCCGAATATAAAGGCGGTCGGTACCACCCTGCGCGAAGTGAAATCGGGCCTGATCAACAATTGGTCGGCAATTTTGTGGGTGGATGGGAAGTTTTATCACAGCCGCCGGTATGACGGCCTGGAAATTGAGGACCGCGTGGGCGGCGGTGACGGCTTCTGTTCCGGCCTCGCCTACGGCTTTTTAACCGGAATGCCGCCGCAGGATTGTGTGGACCTTGGAGCCGCACACGGCGCACTGCTGCAAACCACCCGCGGCGATACCAGTCAGATTACCCGCGGCGAACTGATGCACGTGTTTGGCGGCGGCAGCGCCCGCATTGTGCGGTAATGCGACGAGATCAGGGCCGCAGCCATAGGCGATCCTCTTGGCGGGGATAGGAGATTGCGCCCTTGGCGCGATTCGATCCAACGCATCAGAGCGAGTTGGCGTTTTGCCCACCGGCACTCAATTAATTTCCGAAGAGATTCTTAATCAGACTCCCGCCGGATTTTTTCAATACATTTCCGATATTTTTTCCAACATTTTTGAGCGGTTTCCCGCTTAGCTTCAGTTGCGGACTGCTGGTGGTTCCGGTAATAGCCAGCGGAATCGGCACGGTCAATCCCGCGCCCGTGATGCTTACGTCCTGATCAATCTGATTGTTCAGTCCAACCCAGCCGGAGAAATCAAGGCCAAAAGAGGTCAGCACCATCTTCATGTGCTGGTAGTAAATTTTGCCCTGCTTAAGATTAAAATCCGTCGGTCGGATGCCGCTATCCGCCATTTTCATGTTTCCGGCACCGAGGAACCCCAGCGGTGAAGCCATATTGCTGATCATGCCCAGCAATGGGGAATTGGAAGTCAGGTGAATCACACTGATTGTGCCAGAGAAGGTCCCGGTTTTCTGCAGCGCGCTGTATTCCAACGGCAGATCAGCGTTTTTGAGTGTCAGGTTGAATTGCCCCGCCAGCGTCATAAGGCCGGTTCCGTTGGCACCACCGCCCCACGCGATAGGCAGAAATTTCAGCAGTGTCCCGCCCATTGGCGCGTTGATGTTGATGCCATTGGCCAATTGCAGATCGTTGGCGGTATAGTCAGGAATTGACTTATTCAGATTAATAATACCGCCAAGGTTGAGCGTTCCTTTGTTGGCAGGAATGGCGCTGTTGGCAATGGCAATCATTCCCTTGCTTTCACTGAATCCGACGGATCCAGGTCCAAGGGTCAGCCCGTCAATGGAAATGGTGTTAAACTTCAGCGCGGTGGGCGCTATGACCAGATTTCTGACTTTGCGCAGGCCGCTGTCAGGTGTCAGACTGCCTGTAATGGCCAGAACCATGGAATGTTTGCCGGTCATCATAAGGCCCGCAGGCAAAAACGGACCGAGCAGTGAATTAAGACGCGCCAGATCGTAATTGACAGTCAGTTGCAGATTTTCAGGCTGCTTATCGGACCAGCAGGCGACATTTTTATCGGCAAGTTCGACGGAGTCCGAACCGCTTCCGGAAACTGCGGTTTCAGAAATCACGCAGTCCTGCGTGGCCGTAAACGTGTCGGCATCAAGGTCGGCGACGCCGCCAATGGCCGCTGCAATGTTGGTTGCCGGCAGGGCCGAAGTATTGCCTTTGGTGGCAAGTTGGTAACCAGCAACTTTGGCCTGAAGGTGAAGTGTGATGTCCCGGCCCGCGGTGGCAATCGCACTTTGCAGTGAAAGTTTGCCGGCCAGCGTTTTATCTGTCGGCAGACGGCCAACGGCAACCAGCAGCGGACGCAGCTTGGTCAGATCAGCGGTCAAATTTAAACCCGGACAATCCACCGTCGGAGCCATCCCCGCAGCCAGGTTAATGGTGACCGGCTTGCTTATGGCAAGGTCGGCCGCATGGTCAGTTGTGGACAATAGCAGACTTTGCACGTCAACGTGTGTGCTTGCACCCATGATGAGTGACGCGCTGGTATCCAGACTAGCCTGGCGCAGAGTAAAAACACCCGATTGAACGGCTGGACCGACACCGGCCACTTTCAGATTGGCTGCCACAAGATGGCAGAGCGAAATTGTGACTTTGCCCGGTGCCCAAGCGGCGTTGATTTTCGAGCCAGCAAGATTCCCGGCGATGCTATATTTTTTTAAACTCGGACTGAATTGTGCCGCAAGTTGTTCCAGTGCTGCCAAAGACCCATTTTTAATTGCAATTCGGGCAACTGGAACAGTCCAGCCACTCCCGTGCGGGTTGGAGGCTTGAATCCGACCGTTGAAATTTATCTCCGGTGTGGCCATCACCAGACGCGAATCGATTGCGGAAATGCCGGTGGCGGATTTTGCCACCGCACCCGTCGCGGAAAGATCAAGCGATGTTTCTGAAGCTTCCGCCGCCGCTGCGCTGGATTTGAAATGAAACGCAGTCAGATGTAGCGATGTGTCATATAAAATGTTGCTGGTAAAAGCATGTTGGACGGCCAAACTGATTTTTAACGTTCCGTTAGTGGAAAGGCCATGCAAATTCACCAGTTCGCCGGCTTGGGCGGCCAAGGCGGAGAGTTTCAACATTACGGTGGCGTTAAACGCGCCTGGGCGGCCCTTCAGCCGCTGAACTTGAATGGCGATATTCGGTTCAGTGCGAGTCGCGCCCTGAATCAGTCGGATGTGATCCGCATTCCATTTGTTTTCCGTGCGGTCCGCCAGAGCGGTAAGCTCAAGGGGTGCAATTTGGAATTTCCGATCCTGAATTCTGCCCGCCAGGTCGGAAACCCCCAAATTAGCTGAAACACTGGAATTGTTTCCTTGGCTGGTGAGGCTGGCCGTCAGGTGGATGGACCCGGTTTTCAGATGCAGACCTTTGCCATTGAGTTTCAACATGTGGGGCAAATTTGCCGCGATAAGTGGCGCGTTGAGTGTCATTTGTGTTTGCAGTCCGGTCGTGCCCCAATTTGTGCTGCCAGATCGTATGGCATCAATCGCTTTCAGCGTTGTATGGCCCTTGGCACTGAAACGAAAGGGGGCTGCGGTGATTGAAAAGTTACGCACGTTCAATTTTCCAGCCGCCAGCGCGCCGTCCATTGCCACGGTGCAGGTGCCGAGTTGCGGGCTGTCACCATGCAGCAGGGATCCACCCAGAGAGAGTTGTTTCACCACCAGGTTGCCAGCCAGGGTACCTTCGCCTGGTTTGGTTATTGTGGCCAGAATCTTGCCATGCAGTACGCCATCCACGGTGATCGGCGCGTTGACGCGGCGTAATATTTCACGGAAATATGCAAATTGGCGGGCCTTGACTTCGACAGTGCCGGTCATTGCCGCAATTGGAAGCAGTGACCTGTTCTTTAATGCATGAATGTTCGCGGTTATGGCGAGCATCGCGGGCAGTCCGCGGCCATGGGTGACGGTCATATCCACTGCCGCGGTAAGGGGCTTGCCCATTGTGTCAAAGCCAATATTCGCCCCAACACTTAAAACATGCGGACGTTTATGACCGGCCGCGACAAGGGTCAGCGGCGAGAGCTGGAATGTTACTGTGCCATCGGCTGCCGGCAATCTGGCGGATTGACCGTTCGGACCAGATGGTGTGGTGCCGCTTTGGAGCGGGCCTCGCAGCGTGACGTTGGCGGCGAACGACGTCTGACCGCCACTGACGTTCATACCCGCTGGAATCTGGCACGTATGACGCAACTCGGTCATGATTTTTGCCAGCGGTGCCGCAGCGGTAACTTTTAACGACGCGCCGCCGACTTTTTCGGTGGTGGATTGACTCGGGAGTATTGCTCCGATCTCTCCACCACCGGTTACCGCCAGATTTCCCATATCGGAAGTCAAGCCAAGTTGCTGAATGTGGAAGGCGGTCTGGTCCCAGGTAAAATCAACAGGCAGTTGAACATGGCCGAGATTGGCGCGATCCCCTTTTAATGCCGCCCCAGCAAGCATGCAGTGGTCGATGGTCAGATTCCCATGAATCTTTCCTGCCATGCCGGAAAGCGATGCATACGCCAGCGTCAGATTCAAATCACCCGTCGGGCTGATTTTAATGCCCGCAGAGTCCAGCACTGGTTGCAGGGCGGCCAAGTCGAGTCCAAAGACCGCCAGATTGGTTTGACCACTGATCTTATTAATCGGCCGCATCCGCCGATTCGCGAAAAGATACAACGCGGCATCCGCAGTAATTTTAGCGGATGGTTTACCCGCCAGACCAACCCGCGTGGCGAATGTTATTTTGACCGGCTGATGATTTTTCTTCAGATTCAGTGCCAGTGTCATAAGGGTGTCTTCAGCTTGCACCTGTGGCCCGGCGGGAGACCGAAAGGTCAGGTGATTGATTGCAGCCGTTAAATTCAATTCAATGGCTGGAAGTTGCGAACCGGCGGCTTGCGGCGCGGGCGAACCTGCCGGTGCTGTTGCGGTGGCAGGCGTTGCGGCCGTCGCAGGCGTTGCGGCCGTCGCAGGCGTCCGACTGGCAAAAGCCTGGGCCAAATTTAATCCGGCGGCACTTTGCCCAAGTGTGGCGTTCTGAACCGTGAGCTTGACTGTGCCAAGATTTTTCCAGTTGGCAGCCAGGTGGATCAGGCTTAGCCCCGTTTTCACATTGACTCCGGTCAGAACCACGTTGCCCGCCGGATCGCGAACCGTCAGGCCCTGAATTCCGGCAGGACTAAACCAGCCCAGGGACAATTGACCTATGGTGACATTCCCGCGAATTCGGCTGTTGATCTCCGATTGAATGATGGCCACGCCCGGTCCGGTACACAGGAGGCTTGGCAAGGCAAGCAGCAGGAGGATCAGCAGGATAAAAACGCCGCCCAAAATTAGCGGCCAGCGCCGCCGCCGGGACGAGGAAGATTTCGGCGCTAAAGGGGCCGTGCCGCCGGAATTGGTGCTGGTGATATTCGACATCTTTCAGGCTCCGTTGGGTAAAAAGAAGACCACAAGGTCATCTGCCGGTGTGCGGTGGCCGCCGGGCCTAGTCTTACATAGATGGCCTTGGTAACCGCAGTAGTATCTTGCCTATCAGTATACGCACTTATTGGGGCTTGCAAGAGGCCTTGGGTGGATACTATGATGAAGGAAAGCTCGCAAATGTTTCAAATATTTGTGAAAGCAGAGGAAATCGTTCATCATGCCGACAGAAACTTCACCCGCTGGTTCGCCCATTCCTATTCCTGCGCCCGCAGGTAAGCGCTATCGTCCGAGTTTTGACATCAATGCGGTGGTTGCGGGTCAGATACGTCTGACCGATACGCAGTTCCTGGAACTTTACCATCATGCGGACCTTACGGACCTGGGGCGTTGGGCGTTTGGCGTTGTCCAGCGGTTGCATCCAGAGGACTACCGCACCTATGTCATAGACCGCAATATTAATTACACGAATATCTGTACCGCCCGTTGCACCTTTTGTGCTTTTAAGCGCAATGATCCAAAGGCCGCGGACGCTTACACACTTGGTTACGATGAAATTTATCAGAAAATTGCGGAACTCACCGCCATTGGCGGAACGCAGATTCTGATGCAGGGCGGCATGAACCCGGATCTGCCGATCGAATATTATGAGAATTTATTGCGTGGAATTCGGGAAAAATTCCCCAATGTTCACATACATGCCTTCAGCCCGCCCGAGTTTGTGGAATTTTCACGATTTTTCAAACTGCCGGTGGCGGAAATTCTAAGGCGTTTTAAAGATTGCGGACTGGCAACGGTTCCCGGTGGCGGCGGGGAAATTTTTTCCGATCGTGTGCGGTCACGTATTGGCCCGGGCAAATGCACCGGCGAAGCGTGGCTGGACGTGATGTCCGAAGCGCATAAGCTGGGTATGGCCACAAGTGCCACCATGCTAATCGGCCATATAGAAACCATTGATGACCGCCTGGATCATTTATCGCGCATTCGCCTGCGTCAGGATTGGGCGCTGGCCAACGCACCGGCAAGCTATACGGCGTTTATTCATTGGACTTATCAGCCCGATAACACACCGCTGGATCGCAAACGCAAATGGAACCCGGATGCGGGCGTTCCCTTTGAATTTGATGACGGACGTACCGTTCGACTGGCAGACGCCAATGAATACCTGCGTATGCTGGCGCTGGCGCGGCTGTATCTGGATAACATTTTGAATCTGCAAAGCAGTTGGGTAACCATGGGGCCGAAAATAGGTCAGTTGGCGCTGTTTTTTGGTGCCAACGACATGGGCAGCGTGATGATGGAAGAAAACGTGGTCAGCAGTGCGGGCACCACCTATAAACTCTCCGAAGAAATGATCTGCCGCCTGATTCGCGACAGCGGCTGGATTCCCGCCCAGCGAAACCAGTATTATCAGGTTCTGGCCCGGCATGACGGGCCAACTTCCCCGGATATCAAGCCGGCCGTTCCCGGCACCTTTGCGCGGCGGCAGCATCAGATAACCCCGGCAGAAGCCGCTGTCTATAAAAATCTGCAGCTCACTATTTCGGCAAAGCCCCGCCCGGTGGCGCTGGAAAATGGCGCGTGACTAATCAAGCCATGACCGGGATGCTCGATTTATGCGGGTTTTGGGGATTTCCGTATTGAATTGTCGGGAACAGAGGCGGTTGCCCGGATGCGGAATTTCTGGATAGAATGAAGTGAATCAGGCGTCTAGTCCGCTGGTTTGGCACTGATCGTTTTGGAGTCCGCTGCTTGGCCGATACACATACGATAATCGAGATTTTCGCCGCATGTGTGGGACTGATTCTGCTGGCGATAATCGGCTGGGTAATCACGATGCGCGTGCGCAAGTCATTTATGGGCGGCAATGAATCGAATGAGGGTGTCGGATTTTCACTTATCGACCTTGAAAAAATGTACCTAAACGGCGAATTGACGGAGGCGGAATTCAAAAATATTAAGCGAAAGAGGGCACTAAGGGCGGCGGGTTATACGGAAGATATTCCGCCGCCGCGCATTTCCAAACCGCCGGAAGCCCCGAAGGAGCCGCCCTCTGGTCCGCCTCCGATTCCACCTCTGTCCTGAACCGGCCATTGCCATGCCCAACTCACCACGGTGCTGCGCATTTCCCAGACTTGGGTGGTTATCTGTGGCCTGGGCAATTTTAAAAAGGTTTCCCGGCACAGATGATTGGCCTTGGCATAACAGCGGTTTTAAGCTTTCTCGTCTGACAGTTTTCGGGCAAGCGCGCGGCCTTTGGGCAGCCTTTTCCCGCTCGTTTGCCCAACTCAATTTCTTTTGGATTCAAAATCGTTAGGGTCCATGGGGAGCATTGGTTTTGACTGATGTGGTGACTGGCCGCACATTGCCGTCCAATGGACTGATCATGCCACCAGGTGGAAATCGGCGTTCTAGTCGAATATCCGCGGCAAAAAATTCCGGACGCTGTTCAGGCAGTGGGGCCAGTCGACGCATGGCGCTGGTGGCAATGAACTCGGTGATCCAGTTTGGTTCGCTGGTAGCCGCGACTGGGTTTGGTTTAGCGTTGGCGGGTGCAATGGCATGGGGCGCGTCTGATGTGGATGCGGGCATCGGTAACAGTGTGCAGCGAAGCGCTCCGCCGGTCGGGTTTTCGCCACTGAGTGGTGATGCCGGCTCTACGGAATAAACTACCCGGACAGAATGCATGGCCCCGGCTGCTTCCAGGGCGACAAACGCATCGCGAATCTGGCCGACGGCGGCGTCGTCGGCGGCAGTGCGGTTCACCAGAACACAAAGCATTTCCGCAAGCCCGCGCGCTGCGGCCCGAAGATTTTTGATGTCAATTAGAAATTCGCCATTGGGTGGCCGTTGAATTGTCTGTTGCCGCCAGCGGGCGGCCTCTTCAATCTGGCGAGCCACATTGCGCGGTTCAAACGGTTTGCCCATTTGTGCCCATGCTCCGGCCCGCCAGCCTTCACCGGCACGTTCATCGCGGCACATACAACTGAGAATCAGTATTGGAATATCACAGGTAGATCGGGAAGCTTTAAGTTTCCGACAGACTTCATAACCGTCAATGCCGGGCATCATCAGATCCAGTACCACTACATCCGGGTGCAGGTTGCGCGCCAGCGTAAGTCCCTCTTCCCCGGAAAACGCCTGCCGGCAGACAAATTTATCTAACGCCAGATGGGAAAAAACCAGATCGTTAAGGTCCACATCATCTTCAATGATCAGCACGTTCACGGACATGTCGCCTCTATCCACCAATGCCATTCCCATTCCCGGCCGCAGTTTTATTGGTCGGACCGCCCTTTTTTTCAGCGAAGCCTCGGGACGCCAACCCGTTTAACGTCCTTTATTATCATCGGTCATTAGCCCGGTGATTGAAAAGGAATCGCGTCGCCTTGGGCATTATATGGGCAATCCGACAAATAACTCAAGAAATTTCGCACGGTTTGGTCAATATTTTGCTAATTGCGAAGCGAAGGGCTTGTCTTTTGTAACAATGTGGTAAAATACGTTGCTTCATCCCGTCCTGCCTGTGGGTCTTAACGGCGGCCGGTGCCATGCGGAGTGATTTATGTCTGGTAAACCTTCCATTCCCCTTCCGAGTGCCGGTGAGTTGAAACGTGCAATGAGTATTTATTTGGCGCTGGCCTATCCGTCCGGGAATCTGCCGGAAGTGGTTCGTCAAAGGCAGAAGCCGGTCCTTGCCGCACCGGATGAAATGCCGATCATGCCCGAATGGTTTGAGGTAAGCCAATGCGATGAGGGCGCGATGTATCGGCTACGTCTGGGACAGGAAAAATATCCGCACATGAAAATTTCTCTGATGCCATCACCCGATGGCACCGGATACCTTTACTTTGCCGATGCACATGACAGCCACCTGCACGCCCCGACGGATTCGCCGGATTACCCGCTTCTGGTTTCGTTGCGAAAATCGAATTCAGCACTCGCCTCCGCCATTGAGAAGGCCTGGACTGCCGAAGGCCTGCCGACTTTTCTGGGATTTTTGCGCAATTCATTAAATGCGCGGCGCGGCTGTGACACGGCCTGACCCTGCCAGATGGAATGCCACGGCTAAATCAGGAAAATGGCCGGTAATTAACGCTGGTAGAAGACGGCCGGTCCACATTGCGGGATTTGACACTTGAGACCTGCTTGACGACAAGCGCATTTGCGTCCGCGTTTTGAAGAATAAATTGCACCCCGCCGCCACTGCGAACAATATCTGCCATCCCTGGCTGCGTAAAGCGGATTCCCGCCGCCGTGCTTTGCAAAGCGCGGACTATCCTCATGACTTTAAATTCGCGGAAACGAGATACTGGAAAACTGGTTCCGGTTTGCAGCGGCGAAACCCCCGGCTTTGTAAAGAAAATAAATGGCTTCCTGAAGGTCGGAAAGTGATCTTTCAAATCACAATTTGAAGGGCGTTTCATAGCCTCGTCAGGTTGCCATTCATGACGCGAAAGCAGCGTACTGGGCTTTAATGTGGTGACAATAACCGTTGAAGGAGTGTAAACATTATCATAAAAGTGACAAGCGTAAGATTTCAGCGTTTGCTCTGGTCTGAACATTACATATGCTGATCAAGGCAGGGGCTAAGTAGGTCCGGTCCGCGTGTCTGGCCAGCCCGTCAATCACGCGTCGGTGAACTGTAAGCGAAGACTGGTCAGATAGAATCGCGTCTTGCGGTATAGATTGTGGGTTTGTAAAAATGCCGCACAGACTGCGTGGAATATTTCGCCTTATTGCCGGGGGTTGCGATTCCTTCCTGCATTGACTGTGTAACAGGCTTCATTTCGGCTATTGCCGTCCGGGCCATCCGGTGTTTTTCACTGCCGCCGGGACACATCGCCGCGCCGATCAGAGGTGGCCAGCATGCCGGCCGTATTCCGAAAGCCAAGGGCGGCCAATTTGCCTATACAGGCATTTATTCGTACAAAATTTGTAGTCATAGTCATAACCCTGCGGCGCACTTTCAATTTTAACCGTTTGCCCGCACAATACGCTTGCAAAATCAATCGCGGGATTTGTCCGATGTGGCGGGGTGCCGTTGCGTCTTTCGAAGGCGGTATATGTCTGGCCCTGATGTTCCAGTACTGTTTGAGCTTGCCGGGGTGACCAAAACCTACGGCAGTGTAACCGCCTTGGATAATCTTTCCATTCGCGTGCCGCCGGGCGCAACTGGCCTGCTTGGCCCCAACGGATCGGGCAAAACCACCATGATCCGCACACTGCTAGGCCTTATTCGACCGGACAAAGGCGGCGGAACAGTGTTCGGCATGGATATTCTGCGCCGCCAACTCGATATTCGCCGCCAGATCGGATTCTCGCCGGAAGATGAGTGTTTGTTTCCCGGAGTACAGGGAATTGAATTTGTGGCGTATGCCGGGGAACTTGTTGGTATGCCCTCCACCGATGCCATGCAGCGCGCCCATGAAGTGCTGGACTACGCCGGGTTAGGTGAGGTGCGCTACCGCAAAGTTGAGTCCTATTCCTCCGGCATGAAACAGAGGCTTAAACTTGCGGCGGCAATCGTGCATGACCCTAAACTGCTGATTCTGGATGAGCCGACCAACGGCATGGATCCCGCCGGTCGAGAAGACATGCTGCGACTGGCCTGTGATCTGGCTAATAACAAAGGTATGAGCGTGCTGTTTTCCAGCCATCTTTTGCCGGATGTGGAAGCTGTTTGCGGGCATATAGTGGTGCTGGCCGGCGGCCGGCTGCTGGTGCAGGGGGGTATTCGCGAACTAAAACAGGCACATGCCGGCAGTTTTGAATTGCGGCTCAAATCCGAGGATGAAGATTTCGCTCGGCGCATTTCCGGCCTGGGCTGTGACGTGCAAATACGCGGCGATATGCTGCTGGTAAAGATTCCGCCGGGGCAAACCGCTGCGCTTTTGTGGCGGCAGGCCGCCGCGGCCAACTATCAGATTCGACATTTGCGGCCGCAGCGCAGCACGCTGGAAGAAGTGTTCCTGAAAGCCGTGGAGCAAACCTGATGCCGATCATGGAACAGGGATATCAACATTGGTCCGGTCGTCTTTCGGGCCATTCGTGGCGCTGGCTGGCGATTACGCGGCATGGTGTGCGCATTCAGTTGCGTAACCGGTTTTTACGCTACGTGCTGTTTGCTGCCTGGACACCGGCGCTTTTGCTGGTGGGAATGCTGTCAATCTGGGGGTTGCTGGAGCGGAAATCCAATCTGGTCGCCACCTTTGTGGAATTCATGCGATTTATGAATCCAAATGTCATCGCAGACCCGCGTTATTACCGGGTGGAAATCTGGCGACTTTCCTACGGCTATTTCATGCACGTGGAACTTTTCTTTTCCATGATTCTCATTCTGCTGGTTGGGCCGGGACTGATCAGTCAGGATCTGCGGGTCAATGCGCTGCCTCTTTATTTTTCGCGACCGCTGCGCCGTGTGGATTACTTTCTGGGCAAGCTGGGGGTCATAAGCTTTTTTCTTGGTATGGTCACTATTTTGCCGACACTTATCGCCTACCTGTTCGGACTGCTATTTAGTCTGAATCTGCATGTTGCGGTGCAAACGTTTGGTATTCTCGTCGGCACGCTGCTTTATGGTTTGATTATCTGCCTGTCCGCAGGCACCCTGATGCTGGCGCTTTCCGCCCTGTCGCGCAATTCGCGCTATGTCGCGTTGTTCTGGCTGGGACTTTGGTTTGTTAGCAGTGTCATAAGCTCGGTACTCGCGGGAGTGCACCATGAGGAAATCCGCCATGCTTATTTTTATAATCGGCCTCCGGCGCAAATCGGCGCTGCGAATCCGCAAGGTGTCGCAACAGAGCCTGGCGATCGCATGGCCTCCGGTCTTCCACAGGATGGAATGGCCAATGCCCGACAATATTGGCGGAATTTTCAACTTCAGCGGCTGCGTGATTCACAAACGGACTGGCGGCCAATGGTATCCTATACGGCTAATTTATTGCGAATTGGTGCCCATTTGCTCGGCACGAATCAGGCTTGGGAAAAGCTGGCAAAACTGGAACCGGATACATGGCGAAGGGAGCGGTTGCTGACCCGGTATGCCGGGCCGCGCTATCCATGGTATTGGTCAGCCGCGGTATTGGCTGGTCTTTTTGGACTTTCATTATGTGTTCTCAAATGGTCAATACGGTCGCTGGATCGGCTGAAGTAAAACCAATCGTCGCCTTCCATGACGCAAGTAAATGGTATGGCAATGTCATTGGTATCAACAAGCTGACGCTGCGCATCATGCCGGGAATAACCGGCCTGCTTGGCCCCAATGGCGCTGGAAAGTCCACTCTTTTGCAGATGGCGACCGGCCAGCTTCGCCCGAGTCAGGGAAAAGTCGAAGTGCTTGGACAGCGCGTCTGGAACAATCCGCCGTTGAATCAGCGAATCGGTCTTTGTCCAGAGCAGGATGCCCTGTACGAATGGATGACCGGAAAAGATTTTGTCGCCACTTGCGCCCGTCTGGCCGGATGGAGTCGCCCCGATGCGGCGCGCAAGGCCGATGACACACTTGAAGCTGTCGGTATGACACGCCACAAAAGCCGACCTGTCCGCGGATATTCCAAGGGCATGCGCCAGCGCACCAAATTGGCGCAGGCCCTGGTCAATGATCCGGATGTGCTTTTTCTGGATGAACCGATGACCGGCACCGACCCGGTGGCGAGGCGCGATCTGATGGACATTGTTCAACAACTTGCCGCGCAGGGGAAAAGTGTGGTCGTTTCCAGCCATGTGCTGTATGAAGTCCAGGCCCTGACGCCCAATATTATTCTGCTTAACCGTGGCCGCCTGCTGGCCCAGGGCCATATCCGCCAGATTCGTGACCTTATGGATCAGCATCCGCATCATATTGTGCTGGTTTCCAATAATTGCCGGGCGCTGGCGGCGGAACTTTTTACCCATCCAGACGTGGACGGCATCCGACTTATCCCCAAGGATTCATCCCTGGTGGTCGAAACCCGTTTGCCCGACGCGTTTTACGCCCGCCTGCCGCAACTGGCGGCGCAGGGAGACTGGACCATTGATGAGGTCTATTCACAGGATGACAACCTTGACGCTGTATTCCATTACCTGGTGAATTCATGACTTTCCAATCTTCAGAGCCTGTGTCCGCGCATACGGAAATTGCAAGCCCCGCCGCGCGGTACCCTGTTACAAAATTCCGGCCGGCCCTGGCGTTGTATGCGCTTAGCCTTCGGCAGCATCGGCACGGTAAACGCTGGCTGATCATGCTTGTCCTTATGCTGACACCGGCCCTTATCGCCATTCTATCCCGCCTGACGGATTCCGGTGTCTCGCCAACAGTGCTGGAATTTAACCTGGCGTTTATGTTCATTCCCCAGGGGCTTCTGCCGCTGCTGGCGCTGGTATACGCGTCAGGTATTCTGCACGATGAACAGGAAGAGCAAACAATTACATATCTATTAATGCGTCCGCTGGCCAGATGGACGATCTATCTGGCAAAACTTTTGGCCGCCATCACCGTGGCCATAATTTTGGCGGTGTTTTCAATTCTGGTGACGTATGCGGCCATTTTCGCTGGTACCGCCAGCCATGGCGTCGTTATGCGGTGCCTGGATGCCTGCCTTATTCACGCTTTGGCGGTTGTTGCGTATTGCTGCCTGTTCGGATTAATGGGTTTGCTGACCCGCCGGGTATTAATCGCCGGTATCATTTATATCGCGCTGGTAGAAGGACTTCTGGCCAATATTCCATTTGCCATTCGGCTGATTACAGTCATCTATTACACGCGGTTGATCGCGTACCGCACGCTGCCTTTTGTGGCAAATACCGGTTATAGGGTCCACGATTTGGCTGCTGACACATGGCAGTTCAATACGCTAGGTGATCCAAAACTGCAAAACTATCCGCATTCCTGGTTGTGTGTCCTGATCCTTGCAAGTGGGGCGGTGGTTTGCAGTGTCCTGGCCGCATTCATGTGTGCCGGCCGCGAATTTTACGTAAAAACACCAGAAAAAACCTGATCCGCCAAACCGGACAACGGCCGAAATCCGGATGCGGCAGGGCCTGCATGTGATTGTATAATGTACATATATTGGCAATTAAAGTAGTAGACCGTAGTTCCCGGCACGAAAAGTGGAAAACCCCTGTATTTACGGTGGTGTCCTTTGCCTTTGCCATTCACCCTGACTGTGCCATTTGCATTTTCACTGTCATATCCGGTGATGGGTAATGAAATTTCAGTCCATTTGTTTTCCAGGCCTGAGCTTCGATCAGATGAATCGCACTGGCTGGTTTGGAAAGGTGGATAACGGCGGTATGCGTTGGAATAAATTTACGGAAGTTTAAATCGTGGTCAGAATATTGATACTTGGATGCGTGAAAGACCCGATCCCCGGCCACCGTCGCAATACCAGCGGCCTCTTAAAGAACAGAGTATCTGCGTATTTCGCACAACCAGACACGGCCTGCTGACGAACCAAAGTGAACGCGGCGTGTCGGGATTGACCAAGGAAGGTCGCCACGCAATGGAATACCAACCACCAAATGGATTGGACTTTTCACGCCGGACCAATGCGGCCACGGTTAATCCGCTCTCCGGCAAAAGCGACAGGACATGATGCCAAAATGCGCGACGATTTTCATTGGATAACCCTTCCCGCTGTTTTGCTTTTGACTCCGTGAAATTGCTCAACAATCACAGACTCAGAATATTCGCCACCAGAAAAATCCCGCCAGATGGGATTCGCGGGACGTTTGCGCGATACGTGGTGACGACCCATCAACGAAATATTTCCCCATGTCGGTACCATCGGTTAAACTTTTGTGCATGTCAGCGGCTGAAGAAAAAATAATACTTTCCCGGATCAGGGCGGGCCTTGCCTGGCTGACGCCGCTGCTTTTTATTTTAGCGGCTTTGGTCGCCCTGGCTTCTGGCCTGGCTGGTCTGTCCAGCGCGTCGGCGAAAACGCTCGGCGTCCCGCAAAACCGTGCCTGGGGAAATTCCGCAGGAATGCTCCAATCACGTCCGGTTCAGACGCCGCAAAGCCTTGAATTGCAACGGGAAAACTCCATTGGCCGGTACGATTTGGCGCTGGATGATACTCTTGCCGCAGAGAGTACAGCAGTTCGAACGAACGCGGACTTGGTACAGGAAATCGGCACGCGTGCTGACGCTTGGGCTACGCGGCAGGGCCTGACCGGCACACCCCAACAGCTCGGGACGTGGGAGCATACTTACGCCAGAGACCTCCTGGAACGATACCAAAGCCTGTTTGGCGACCGAGGGTTGGTGACTGAGCGTTCGTGGCTTGGTAAGAATCCCGCTGCCTACGGAACCCCCGCTAGCGTTCGATTGGACGTTTTCGAGCCTAACACAGGCACCGTATGGGACTACAAGTTTGGCGTAACGTCGATGAGCGCAGCACAACGGGCGCGAATCATGGCGAATGTACCCGGCGTGACTTCAATCACGGAGGTGCGCCCATGAAGAATGCCGTTGTTCTCACAAAATCGAACGAGAAGCGGATCACGGATGACTGGCAGCAGCAGATTCCGAGCCTTGGCGACTACCGGCCGAGGCGTCTGCTCAGGCGAGTTGGGCCGCTATTGGTTGGCGTCTGCCTGGAGCGCGATTCGAGCGGCAATAAGTACAAACCGACTTTCCATGTGCACTGCCTGGCGAAGGACGCTCCGGCCGTATTTCTTACCCTTCTGACGCAGCTTCGTTCGGAACATTCCGGCGGTCCTGATTTTATTCAAGTGCGATTTCACGAAGAGAGATACAAGGAAGCTGCCGCGCGGATGATCCACCAGTCGCTATTGTCACTTTCAGGCGACCTTCGACTGGAGCAGGTGATGGATGCTTACCGTCACTATATGGCTACGCCGATGGGCAAGCTGCAGGCAACGACCCTTTACCGCGACATGATTCTTTTATCGGCCTGGGCGGGTGATCAAGCCGGTGCGCTTAAGTTGTTGGATGCATGCCTTCACATCCGTAGTGACACTGAGTTCCAGCACCTAGGCGGCCGCGCTGCGTTTGGAGCCGAATGCCAGAAATTGATCGAGCACCCGGATTTGGTCCAACAGATGGTGGATTCACAGATTGCGGCCTTGGGCGTCGAAAATTTGCCGACAGCTAATCTTATCTGGAAGAATTCCGATACTGGCGGGCTCATGGCAAGGTAAATAGAGTTGGCATCCCGTTTTTTTGTATCCGCTTGTTTCACCCTTACTTCGGTGGCATCCTGTCATTCCCAGGCTCACGCAATGCGTACGCTGCGATCCGGGGCATGTTCGCATCAATAAGAAAACGCATCGGGCCTCGTCGTAAAATGTGTCACACGGGTAACGGGTGAAACTGTTCTTGTTCAACAAGCTTGCCGATGCTGCGATATCACCGATCCCAGTCTTCATGGCGCGATGACCCTTTGTCATTGCGGCCAATCGCATGGTAAAATGTCCGCCAATGAATGGCATTGAAGAAAAAGTCCGTTCCAGGTTGTCTGACCACGGATATGCGATGTTGGAGGCCGTAATGGTAACGTGGCGGATCGTGGTGGCTGGCATGCTGGCTGCGTCCGTTGGTGGCTTGGCGGGTGTCGCCAGGGCGAGGCCACATCCGGTCCGCCCCCGGCCGGAATAGAGTCGCGTAAAGTGTCACGCACCGGTTCGATAGTTCGGGCAGGGCGTGGCCACCGGGGTTGCCATGGATGTGGTAGAATAACTTTGTATGAAGAGATCGGTTTACATTGAGACTACGATCCCGAGCTTTTACTATGAAGTTCGATCCGAGCCGGAGATGATCGCCCGGCGGGAAAGCACTCGGCGGTGGTGGCGCAAAGAGCGCCCGCGCTACAGTTTGCACAGTTCGGCATTCGTAATCGGTGAGTTGCAGGAAGGCCAGTACCCGGCGCGATCCGAAGCCTTGGCCATGGCCGAGTCCCTGAGCCTTCTTGAAATCGTCCCGGCGATCGAGGAGATCGTGTCTGTTTATTTACGGCGGAAACTCATGCCGCTGGGGGATGCGTATCACTTGGCCATAGCGTCCTATTACGGAATGCACTTCGTGCTGACATGGAACTGCCGGCACCTGGCCAATGCCAATAAAGTCCGGCATTTGCAACTTGTCAACACCGAACTTGGTCTGGCGGCACCAATTGTGACAACACCGGACCTTTTGCTTACGGAGACTGACCATGACTGAATCCGAAGATGACGTGGTGGTGGAACGGGTTCGCGCCTCGCGGCGGCGGATCGTTAAACGCTGCGGGGGGGACAAGCATCGGATGTTTCGCTGGGCGAAACGGTTGGAAGCGGCGCATAAAGCCCGCGTGATCGGGTTTGAAACCTCCGGCGGCAGTCGTGGTGAATAAGCCACTGAAGATGCGGTTGGGAAAGCAGGATTTCAGCTATGCATGGCACCGAACATCGGACTTTTTCTTTACGCCTTATCGCCGGGCTGACGCCGCTGCTTTTTCTTTTAGCCGCTTTAATCGCCCTGGCTTCTGGCCTGGTTGGTCCGTCCAGCGCGTCGGCCAAAACGCCTTGCACCCCGCAAAACCGTGCCTGGGAAAATTGCGGCAGTGCCGCCCGGCAAAAACTCCGCAACACAGTTCGCCCGGCCCAACAGGAACACCTGACGTTAATTGGCCAAATACAGTGGCAGGCGACCACCAAAACCCATAAAACCTCCGGCTCCGCCGGTGGTGCAACGGCAATACCCGCGCCTCACGCCGGAATTCCAAGCACGTTCCAGCAGTTGGTCATCTACCCCATCCACCCTACCGTCAGCCATTTTGGCCGCGACCCACCGGTACGATTCCGGCGGACCATCCGATACGACCGCAGCGCCCGGTACGGCGTCGCCGTCAGTGTTTTCGTTGCCGCAGAGAGTGCAGGGACGTTGCGCGAAGGGTCATTCTCGATAGGGGATTGGTCTGGATATCCTCAGGGCGCTCCTCAGCCACAAGGGCCATTCAGGCTTCTTGAGGGGGAGGAGTTTGAAACAGCCAGAGATACGGCCAATGCTGCCAACAAGGCTATCCATGACGCCGACCCCTCGCTGGCCGGACAACACATACACGAGGTTCAGCCGGTGAAGTTTGGCGGCAGCCCAACCGATCCTGCCAACAAAATCCCGCTATCGCCACAGGCTCATCAGCCGTTTACGAATTGGTGGAACGCCCTAATGAGGAACATCAGAGGTGGTTGATATGCGCCGATTTTTAGACCGTTTGAACCGTCGCCCCGGCGCGACCGACGCCGCGATCGCCGAGACCGAGAAGCAATTGGACGCGAAGCTTCCGACGGAGTACGTGGAGTTCCTGAATCTCACTAACGGGGGCGAGGGCTTCATTGGCAAGGAGTACATGATCCTCTGGAGTATCGAAGAATTGGTCTCGATGAATCGGTCGTACGAAGTTCAGAAGTATGTGCCGGGGATTTTGATCTTTGGATCGAACGGCGGCGGCGAAGCCTACGGATTCGACACCCGAACCCCGCAATGGCCGATTGTCCAAGTACCTTTTGTGGGGATGGAGTGGCGCTATGCGAGGCCAATAGGTGAGTCGTATAGCGCGTTCTTGGGACGCCTGCATGAGACTGAGTAAATGAACGAATCAAATCGACAACGACGGCTGGCTGCCCCAGGTTATGAGGGAAAGGAGATATTCGAGATCACGCCGGTGATGCTCGGCGGTAGTCCGACCGACCCTGCGAACAAGACGCTGTTGAGCAGGGAGGACCACATCAAAGCCGTGGTTTACTGGAACAAGATTATTGCGGACCTCCGCGCAACCGGAAGCAAACCCGGGCTCATGGCATCCATGAAGAGAAGTCAAGTGTGGTGACAATATTTTTTTTGTGGCCGCATCGGCGGCCATTGTCTCAAATTGAATCAAAGCCCGGGGCAAGGGCCTGCGGCGGCGGCGAGGAATATGGACGATCACGGGGTATGCCAAGCATCCATTCGGCGTCAATCCGGGTTTGCCGGGATCGCGTCACTTCTTTTATTTCGAGGCCGGCCCCATTCAGGATGGCGAGGTCGATCAAGTCGCCTCACGCCTTGCCAGGGGCCCAAGGACTTTTTGTGGGTTCTTCTGGGTTCCACGCGGCTGCCGTCCCGACACGTCGGGATTGCGCATTGACGCACAATTGGTCAGTGGTGAGGCTTTTCTTTTTAGCCGCCCGTTGTCCGGAATTATTCCGTGCGTTGAGTTGTGACCTTGAGCGTTTCGGCGAGTTGGCCGGGAGTGAGGATGGTCAGGTTGGGGGCCAGTCGCCGCAGGCGTTTGGCT
>DAIDJN010000080.1:0-61906 GCA_027451365.1 Phycisphaerales bacterium
GCCAAATTCAAAGCAAACTTGTGCGGTCCGCCCGGATTCGAGACATCCGAAATCGACAGCCAAATTCAAAA
This sequence comes from Phycisphaerales bacterium, assembly GCA_027451365.1. GTDB lineage: Bacteria > Planctomycetota > Phycisphaerae > WQYP01 > WQYP01 > JAJYPG01. The sequence goes on from DAIDJN010000080.1 coordinate 72, forward strand.
TTGCACTCGCCGCGTCCGATTTATTTTCGGACGACGGCCGCCCGTCGCCTCACCCCGAAAGCCGCCTGCCTGCGCAGCAGTCTCTCCGCTGGTTCGCCAGCGCCTCACGCGCAACGGATTCCCGCCCGCGCAGCAGCGCCGCACGGGCACCTGTCGGAGCCCCGACAGATTCACTCTCACGATCATTACCAGTATTTTGTTGAGTTGTCCGAGGTTGAACTGGACCGCGCCCAAGGCCCCAGCCGGCCCGCACCGGCTGCGAATCAGCGGAAGCGGATAACGCCGCCATGGCTGAAAATGCCCCGGCAGAAGGCGCTTTGAACGACGCGTTGATGCGGCTCAGCATTGCGCCCCCCCCCCGATTTGCGCATAATCATACGGGCAAGGAATGGATTCCCGTGTCAGGTTGATCGTGGTGGTCGCGCGGTGGTCGCGATTCGGTGCGTAGTCCGGATTGCGATCCGGGTTGTGGCCCGGCGTGCAATTGCGAGTGCGATCTGGAGTGCAATCCGGATTGCGGTCGTGGGCGTTGTGCAACTTCATCGCCATCGTTACCACCATACGCGGATAATCGCAGTGGAAAAGTGTGGACCTTTTAGAAAGCCCCGTTCGCAGCCCGGAGACCTGAAACGCCCCCGCGAAACGCCGACGATTTTTCCTCTGTCATTAACCTTGAGTCTAAATCTACCAGCGACCGGAAAACCTGTAAAGAAAAAAAGAAAAATATTATTTTCCAGCAAAATCCGCGCAACACGTTGGCTTTTTCACGGCGACTAAGTTACATTCCCCCCCTGTCGAAAAAAAGTAGCAAAATACCGGAATTGCCCAACGTTCAGCCCGACTCTCGGGCCATTGGCCGGAGAACCCCATGCCGCAATCCCGATTTACTGATCATTCGGCAACGTTGGGGCAGCCGTTGGTCGCAGATTGAATGTCATCTGTTCGCGGCACCCGGGGCTGAGCGAACATCTCCGGCCCCGGGCATTTGTCTGCTGGTACCCACCCGCCGACTGGAATCGGATCGTATCGGCCCGTTACGCGCAATTTGAATCGATAGAGCCAGTTCCTGTACGCCCCAAAATGTGAACCGCAAAAAAAGTGAGGCGAACATGCATGCGGAAAAATAAATGCGCCACCGGTTTCTTCGCGGAGTCACGAATGCAATGACCAAGATTATAATTGGTCCGACGACGAGAAGGGCTGAAAATATCATAGACATCCTTCCTCAGTTTGCGTAATTGGTCTGATTGTCATGGTGCAGTTTGCCGGTAATTGCGCACCAGGCCCCATGACCTTAAGACGAGTTGGAATTAAGTATTCAGCATGTGGTATTTGGCATGAACTCGAAGCCCGGAGGGTATGAATTGCCAGACGGGGTTATAATACTTCTTCAACAGGTACGTGACGACAATTGCCCGGTCTAGCCTGATAGTCTAACCTGATAGTCTAACCGGACCGTGTGACCGGGTGTCGAATAAGCTAAGAGTCAGAAATATGGCGGTACAGTGGATCATCGGCAGAGCTGGCACGGGAAAAACCCATTGTTGCATTGCCGCTATCAAGGCCGAAGTTCAGCGCAACCCGCTTGGACCACCTATTTACCTGTTGGTGCCTGAACAGGCCGCCTTCATGACTGAACGCCGTCTGGTAACCGGGGATACACCTCTCCGCGGGAGTTTCCGCATCCGGGTAGCCGGCATCCGTCGTTTCTGCCGCCTCGTTTCACCCCAGCTTGGACTGCCCGAACAGCCCGACCTTACGCCAATTCGCCGCACCATTCTGCTGGTACAGACCCTGCGCCAGTGCCGCGGCCGGTTGACCATATTCAAAACCATTGCCGACCGGCCCGGATTCCTTAAAATCCTCGATACCATGCTGACGGAATGGGAACAGAACGGCCAAACCGCGGCAACATTACGTCAGCTTGGCCGGCAGGCCGGCGCGGATCCGATACTGGCCGCCAAACTCGGTGATATGGCGATTCTGCTGGAAACCTGGGACCAGATTGCCGCGCCAGCCATGGCGGACAGCGGCCGGTTTGTGGCCACCACCGCCGGCGCGCTGGCCGACAGTGACGCACTCATGGCATATCAAATATATGTAGATTCATTTAGTTCATTTAATGCCCAGGAAACGCGGCTTATCGGACAACTGGGCCGCCGCACCGAAAACCTGACAATCACCCTTCTGGCCGATCCGCAAAGCGCCGCCATACAAGACCCTGATCAACCACTTGATGAACTGGGTACTTTTTATAGAACGCAATTGCTTTACCGGCGGCTCTCGCTTGCCTTCGCGCAGGCCGGTGCGGAAGTCAGACCGATTAAAGCGTTGCTGGAGTCCCGGCGGTTTGCCGCGCCTTTGCTGGCCGAATGGGAAAGCTGTCTGAGCCGGTCCGGGGATGCGCCGCCCGACCCGATTCCGCCGCAAATTCAATCCGCCGCCATTGAAGTCTGGTCCGGGGCCGACGCGGAAGCCGAAGTGCTGGCCGTGGCCCGCCATATTCAGCGCTGCACCGGCAATGGCATGCGTTACCGGGATATGGGCCTGGTCGTCGGCGATATGCCGCAGTATGAAGACATGATCACGCGCATTTTCACCGCGCGAAATATCCCGTTTTTTCTGGATCGTCGCGCCGGCCTGACACATCACCCCCTGCTGGAACTGCTGCGCGGCGCCATGGGTCTGGCCGCGGGCGACCGTTCGCGGACCGCACTGTTGGCTTTTGTAAAAACCCGCCTGACCGGTGTGCCACCGGCCGATACCGCCGCCTTGGAAAATTACCTTATCGCCCACGGGCTTGATGATTGCGATCTTTCCCGCGCGTGGCAATGGCATGCGCTGCCCACCGATCCGGTTGCCGACGAACCCTCGCAACACCAGCGGAGTGAAATGGCCGCCGCCAATCGCAGCCGACAACTGCTGTTCGCGGCATTGCAGCCATGGCTGGCCTGCGCACAGGCCGACGCACCGGCTGTTTCCGGCGGCGGGCTTGCGAGCGCATTGATAGAATTAATTGAAAGGATGGAGGTAAAGGAAACCCTCGAAAAATGGATTTCAGCCGAGCGTGCCGCCGGAAATCCGCAGATGGCGCAAATTCATGAACAGGCCTGGGGGCAGACCCTGCTGGCCCTGCAGGAAATGCGCACACTTCTGCCCCAGGGGCCAATGCCGCTGGACGAATTCGCTCAACTGCTGTTTTCCACACTCGAAAATATCACACTGGGGCTGGTGCCGCCTGCGCCGGATCAGGTTCTGGTCAGTTCCGCCACGCGATCGCGGCATCCAGAACTGCGGCATGTGATTGTTCTGGGTGTGGTGGAAACGCAATTTCCCAAGGTAACCACGGAAGACCCCATGCTGGACAACCGCCAGAGGAGGCTGCTGAATACCATCAGCGAAGGTTGCGTGAATCCGGGAAGCGACGACAATCTTTTACAAGCCCGCTTTTTTGACTACATTGCCTTCACCCGCTCCAGTGAAAAACTGATTCTGACCTGGCCGCAAAAAGATAGCCAGGGTGCCCGCACAATTCCCAGTACTTACCTTGAGCAGTTGGAAAAGGCATTTGCGGTACGGTCCAGGCCCGTACAAATCACCGGTTTGGCGGCGGCTACATGCGCAACTGACATTCTGGACGGGGTAACCACTGGCCTGATCGCGGCCCGCAACGGTGGCAGCCTTGACCATGCGGGCGAACCGGCGGCCGATCTTCTGGCAGCGTATACCTGGCTTCGGCATCACACGGATCCGTCCGTCAGCCAGGCGGTCCGGCAGGCATGGGATTGCCTTGCGCCAAAAAATCCCGCTTCAGTCGCCGCCCCATATCAGCCGGATGCCGCACGCCGGTTGAAACAGATCAGCATCTCACAACTTCAGACTGCGGCCGCCTGCCGTCTGCAATATTTTCTGAAATACACGCTGGGTCTGCGTCCACAGGCGAAGTTGATGATGGACGCCATAACCCTGGGGCAGATATACCACCAGATTCTGGAACAGTTCTATCGTGGAATTATTGATATTCCTTTATATAACAACCACGTCTGGCCAGACTGGCCACCGGAAACCATTGCCGCCCGACTGGACGCGGCCATGGCCGCGCAAACCGTTACCTTGGAAAAAGAAATGTTTGCCGGCCAGCCGGAAACCCGGGTGATGCTGGCCACCATCCGAAGAAACCTTCTGTTGCTGCTGGAAGCGCATCATCAGGCGGCATTGCGGAATCAGTTCCGCCCCACCGCGGTGGAACAGGTTTTCGGCGATCCAAATGCCGCATCCTTTATTCCGGGATTTTTCATTGAACCGGCCGCCGGTACGATATTGCCCGTTCGCGGCAAAATAGACCGGCTGGATACAACCCCGGATGGCGCGGCCATCGTGCTGGATTACAAAACATCCAGCGGACAGAAATTCAACGCGGTCTTAATGGAAGCCGGACTGGACCTGCAATTGATCGGCTATCTGATGGCCCTGCAGAAGGCGACACGTCCCGATGGCACGGAGCTTCAGCCGGTCGGGGCATTTTATCAGTTCGTGCGGGGCAAAGCCGAGACAATGACAAGCAAGGGCGAAGCCATTTCACCTGCCGATGCCAAATATTATAAACCTTGCCTTCCCCGCGGACTTTTTGATTCCGATTTTTCCAACGCGTTGGAAACAGGCAGCGTACAGAACCGCAAAGGAAACTGGTTCAGCATTTCATATACGAAGGAGGGTGCCCCCGCCAGACGGGGTCACGACGGAGTTTCCGCCGAACAGTTCGCACAACTTCTGCGCATCGCACGCAAAACCATGGAACGCCTCGCCGGCGAAATTCTGTCCGGTTCCACCATACCGGCCCCTTTTAGGTTAGGGACGAAAACAGCCTGCACACACTGTGATTTTGAAAATCTATGTCCATTTGACCGGCAATATGGGCACTATCGGAAAATTCCCGCCGGCATCAGCGGTATCAATGCCATTGAAAGCGTGCTGATTGGGAACAATTCCCAGGCCGACGGCGACCCGCGGGAGGGAAATTAAATGAAACCGAATTTCACCCCGATTCAGCAGCAGGCCATTGGCCACCGCAGCGGAGTTCTGATGGTTCAGGCGGCGGCCGGTTCGGGAAAAACCACCGTCCTTTCCGAACGATGCGCCAGTCTGATTGCCGATGGCCCGAACCCGGCCGATATTTCCGAGTTGCTGGTCATGACCTTTACCCGCGAAGCGGCCGGGCAGATGCGCAGCGGCATTGCCAAAGCTCTGCGGTCGCGCGTTGGCGGCCGATCGGCAGACCGACGGCTGTGGCAGCAAGCGGCCCTGGTCGATCAGGCACACATCTGCACCTTCGATTCATTTTGTGCATGGCTGGTGCGAAGCTGTTTTGCGCAAGTCGGCCAGGACCCCGGATTCAGCGTGATGGATGCCGTTGAATCGCGCCTTCTTTTCCAGGATTGCTTCCGCCGCACGCTGCGCAAGTGGCTGACGCGAAACGATGACCAGTCGATTGCGTTCGCCGATATTTTTAACCAGTATGCGGATTCATCGATTCGCATGCTGGAACAAATGCTTAATCCTATGGAATCCACCCTGACGAATTTGCCCGATCCGGAAGCCTGGGCCAATGCCGCCAGGCAACAAACCGCCGGCCTGACACAGGTGGTTGAATATTATCGTCCGCAGTTTCAGGCGCTTGTTGACGCGCTGGCAGCGGCTTTGGAAAATGCAAACTATCAGGCGGATCCGAATAAAACAATGGTCAGCGCGTTGAAGGACGTGCATGCGGCGGTTCTTCAGGCCGCCAAAACAACCGACCTGCACCACCCCGAAATCTGGGATCGCGTGCTGGCACGGATTTTAACCGCGAAGTTTCCAGATAAGACCGGGGGGCTGAAAAAATCCTGTCATGACTACCCACAGGCATTGGAATTCCGCCAAGGCCCATACATCCTGCTCAAGAATGAATTCACCTCACTGGCGCAGCAGATTTCCTCGTTCGACAGTCGCCGGATAGCGAATGACGACAAGGAAAGCTGTCGCGTGGCCGGAATCCTGCTGAATTTTCGCCAAGCATGCCACCATGAATTCACGCAGGCGAAGGCCGCTTTGGGAAATCTGGATTTTTCCGATATTACGCATCTGGCCCTGCGGGCACTTAAACCCTCCGCCCCCGGCGAGCCCCCCAATCCTCTGCCCGATCTGATTCAACGACGATTCAAACATTTTCTGGTAGATGAATACCAGGATATAAATCCGGTCCAACAGGAACTTCTGCGGCGGCTGACTCCGCTGATTAACCAAAGCCGCGCGGTATCCGCACTTTCATTGCCTGCCGCCGAAAGCTTTTTTGGTGTGGGCGATGTTCATCAAAGCATTTACGCTTTCCGCGGCAGCGAGCCGGCCATTATGGATCAGCAATGTCAGGCTTTGGGTGGCCTGCCCATGCCGGACAATTTCCGCACCCTGCCGCCACTAATTGATGCTTTGAACTCTATTTTTTCCGTCATTTTCGACCATCACCGCCTCCCGGCGGATGGCTCCTTGACAGCGCAATTGGCCCCGCTGCTTAAGGCGGGCCGCCCAGGCGCGCCAGATTCCGACCCGCTGATCCTCACCGGTGCCCCGGTCACGCTGCATGTCATCGCATCCCGGCCGCACAGTCGAAGCGCCGCGCAAGCCGATGGGGAATTCGAATCCGCCCCGGAAAACATGGAAGAAGAAGAACTCTCCACTGGCGAAACCAGCCAATCGGGAGCGGGTCAAGAGGATACGCTGGCGGAACTTGAAAGCACCCAGCGGGAAGCCTGCGTAATCGCCGCCGAAATAAAGAAGATAATCGATACAGGACGGACAATTACCGGCAAAGCCGGGGCCGGCCGCAGCGCCGAATTGTCCGACATTGTTATTCTTATGCGGTCCGTTCGGTCAACCGCATCTGTTTTGGTGCGCACGCTTCAAGATTCCGGAATTCCAGCTTTTGCGGAGTTGCGCACCGGCTTTTTCGAGTCCCAGGAAGTATTGGAAATGCTGGATCTGCTGAATGTCCTGGATAATCCGGCACAGGATATTTCCATCGCGGGGGTCCTTCTGGGTTCTTTTGGCGGGTTCTCTCATCATGATTTATTGCAGATCCGGACCGCATTTCCCGACCGGCACGCCGTGCCGTTCCATCAAGCCGTGGCACAATATGCGAAGGTTGGCCCCGCCGGAAGAGAACTGGCCGGCGTCATCGCCGCCGGGCAATCGTCAGACCTAGCAGCCAGAGTACACGCACTTCTGGACCGCCTTGAGAATTGGCGCAAGCAAATTTACACGCTTGGCGTGGCCACTGGCATGGCCCATATTTTTCAGGAAGTGAATCTGTTTTCCCGCGTGCTGGCCAAGCCGCATGGGCGGAGGCGGGTCGCAAATCTTAAACTGCTGCATCAAAAAGCCGTACAATTCGGCGGGTTTCACGCCCAAGGACTTGCCCGCTTTAACGCCTTCGTACAAAACGTTCGCGAAAGCAGCGATACCGATTTTGGCGAAGCGCCGCTGGGTGATTTAAATGCGGTGCGTATCATGTCCGTTCATGCCAGCAAGGGTCTGGAATTTCCGATTGTATTTCTTGCGGGACTTGGCCGTAAGTTCAATCTGGAAAATGGCCACAGCAAACTTCTGGCCAGCCAGGATGTCGGCATCGGTCTGAAACTATTTGATCCGCAAAATAAGGATTTTCGCGAGACGATTGGCCATCGGATCATCGCGAAAAACATGCGCGACCGCGAATTGGCTGAAGAAGCCCGGATTCTGTATGTGGCCATGACCCGCGCCCGCGACCATCTGGTGCTGGTTGGACATGCCACCGAGGGGCAAATTGAAGATTGGGATAAATTTCATGCACCGAAAATCAAAAAAAATATTGCGAATCCGTTGAACTGGCTAGGCCCGATTTTCAGCAGTGGTCAAAATAAACAACCGCCGCGGTCCGGGATTTTGGAACGCATTGTGCACGACAGTGCCACTATCCGACTGCCCACAGTCATTGCGCCGCCCCGGACCGCGCCGGAGGATTCCGATTCGCCGTTAAAACGTATGCTTGCCTTTGAACCGATTGCATCACATCAGAATCCGTCCGCTGGAGACGCTCTGACTTTTGCCTTGAAACTGGCAACTGAACCATACCCGCACCTTTTTCAGACACACCTTCCCGCGGTCTGCACGGTCAGCCAGTTAAAAAGTCGGGTACAGGAAAATGCGATCGAATCAGATAACCCGACGGCTTTACTTGCCGAATTAACCGATGCCGGCGCAGAGACCGAACCCGTAAAGGCAACGGATGTGTCGCTGCCCGGATTTCCGGAAATAAAAGGGACGGCCGCCGCGGCTGTCGGATCGATCACACACCGGATACTGGAACTCATCGATTTTTCCATTGCCCCCACACTCGGGGCTGTGCAGGAACAGATTTCGGCAATGATACTTGCGGGACGACTGACCAAAGCGGAAGCGACCTCGGTTGCCATCGACCAGTTGGTCTGGTTTCTGACCACTCCGACCGCCCGCCGCCTTGCTAAAGCAACGCAAAATGGAGGCAAGCTGTATCGCGAGCTGACATTCTTCTGCACTCGGCCACCCGATGAAATACCCCATCTATCGCCGGCTTGTGGAACCGAAGCGCTCATGCCGGCCGCAGCACCACCCACCAGCCCGGCCGATCGGCTGCTTGTTCGCGGAGCGATTGATGCCCTGGTAATCGATGACCAGGGAATTCTTCTGATTGATTATAAAACGGATGCGACCGGCAATATCGCCGCGCGGCGCGCCATGTACCAGTTTCAGGTGCGGCTGTACGCCCAAGCGGTTCGGGAAATTCTGCAACTTCCTGAAACGACACCGATGGAGGGCATATTGGTATTTATGCGCGCCCAAAAATGTGAGATCGTTCCACTGGAAATCAAGTGATTCCGAACGCGCAAATAAGTTCACGGCGGATCGGGCAGAATGGCGGCACCGGCCAAATGCCGGCAAGAATGCAAAATGAGACTCAAAAAAAACTGATGGAAAGAGAAAAGCGGGCGAAGAGATTCGAACTCTCGACATTCACGTTGGCAACGTGACGCTCTACCACTGAGCTACGCCCGCAGAGCAACAGTCGGATGAAGGATTATAACCGAATCGGAACACTTGTAAACATCTGTTTTGCGACAAAAAAGCCAGCGGTTCAATTCGGTTCTTTACTCAGCCGCCGAAAATTGCGCTGCGAACCAAAGACCCGCGGCTCAAACAATCCGGAGGCCGACCTTCAGCGGATTCAGTTCGCGGCCGTCTTTTCACCAACGCTTTTAGCCAAACCGACGAGTTGAATAATGACAATGTCGCCGGCGTCACCAACGCGCCATTCGGCGGTTTTTATGATGCGGGTATAGCCGCCCGGCCGATCCGCAAAATGCGGAGCGACTTCATTGAACAGCTTCTGCACCACGGAATCATCCTGCAACATTTCCCGATCCTTGGGATCGGTCATGAGGCGGTCATGGAGCCGCGAAATTACCAGGCGGCGGGCCGCGAGGGTCTTTTTCTTGGCAAGTGTGATGATGGGTTCAATGAAACGAACCAGTTCCTTGGCTTTGGGAAGCGTGGTGCGGATCTCTCCGTGTTCAATCAGCGACTGGGCCAGATTGCGCAGCAGCGCGCTGCGATGGGCCGCCGTGCGGGAAAGCCGTCTGCCTACAACAAGATGACGCATGAGACAATCTCCAGATTTTTAAATCCCGATGTACAACCTTTTTATACACCGGGAATCAGAGGCCAATTCGCAATTGGCCGATTTACCACAGTTGCCAATGGCACCCGATCGCCACGCCCGGAAGCGTAGCGGCGGATCATCAGCCTTAAGCCTTTTGGGCGTCGGCAGTCGCCGGGACGGCGGCGGGTTCCTGCCCCACCGCGTCGGTTTCAGATTCAGATTCAGGAATCGCCATACCAAGGGAAAGCCCCATATCCTGCAGTTTGCGTTTAACCTCACGAAGACTGGTCTTACCAAAACTGCGAACTTTCAGAAGTTGGGCGTCAGTCATTCGGGCCAAATCGCCAACGGTATGAATTTTGGCCGACTCCAGACAATTGCCCGCTCGAACGGAAAGCTCCATCGTGGTGATGGGTTGATCAAGCTTGGAGGCAAGCTCCTGGCTGAAAACCGCGGGGGCGGACGGTTCGTCGGCCACCAGCGGCGCATCAATTTCATCACCAAGGTCAAATTGATGCAGAAATGCGTTCAGATGCTTCCGCAGGATTTTGGCGGCCTCAATCAGCGCCAATTCCGGCGTGATGGTGCCGTTGGTCCAGATTTCCAGCAACAGGCGGTCGTAATTGGTTTTCTGACCGACGCGTGTGTCCTCGGTTTTGTAGCGCACGCGCGTGACCGGCGAGTAGACCGAGTCAATCGGAATAATACCAATGATCTGTTCTTCAGCGGTGTTTTCAGCGGCGGTCACAAAGCCGCGACCCTTGTGAATTTCCAGTTCCATGTCAAAGGTCATGTCGCTGGTAATGGTGGCCAAAACCAGGTCCTTGTTGTGAATGGTAATTGCCGGGTCGCCCTGCAGGTCGCCGGCGGTAACCACGGCCGGCCCCTTCTTGCGCACCGTGAGGTTTTTGGGAACGTCGCCTTCCAATGAAACAATCAGGGATTTGACGTTGAGAATAATATCCGTGACATCTTCCACGATGCCCGGTATCTGGGCAAATTCATGTTCCGCACCGGCAATGCGCACTGAAACTGGCGCGGCACCCTCCAGGCTGCTAAGCAGCACGCGTCGAAGCGAATTGCCGATGGTGGTACCGAAGCCGCGTTCAAACGGTTCAATGGTAAATTTGCCATACGTTTCGTTGAGGATGGAATGATCCACATCCACTTTAGTGGGCAATTCAAGCCCGCGCCAGCGCATACGCATAAAAAAACCTCCGATTCAAACCGCCGCGGGATTATCGCCGCATGGCATCTATCACCACGGCAGGAAAACATCAAAAAATGTCAACCGGGCGATATAGCCCGGGCATTGGCACCATGCATCGCACAGATGAATCATCCGGCGAGCGAAAAATTAAACACGGCGTTTTTTAGGCGGCCGACAGCCGTTGTGCGGCAGCGGTGTGTTGTCTTCAATCGACGTGATTTTCAGGCCGCTGTTCTGAAGGGCGGTAATAGCCGATTCACGCCCCGATCCCGGACCGTTCACGCGAACTTCCAACTCCTGAAGGCCAAACTTCTTGGCCTTGCCGGCGCAGTTTTCCGCGGCGCGAGTGGCGGCGAAGGGCGTGCTTTTACGCGAACCCTTGAAGCCGACAGTCCCTGCTGAATCCCAGGCGAGGGTTTCGCCGTTCACATCGGTAATCGTCACCTGTGTGTTATTGAAGCTCGCTTTGATGTGGGCGATTCCACGAACCACATTCTTGCGAACTTTCTTCTTCCCAACCTTTGCCATAAGCACACCTTTGTTAATAACCAGCGAAGCCATCAGCGTCGCGAATCTACAGTTTTTATTCCGACAGGCCGGATGTTCTGAATCCGCGCCCCGTCTGCGTTCAGGCGACTCCGGGCCTGTCCGCAAAATGCGGTCGATCCATAGCCGCAATTCATTACGGGTTAGCCGTGCAGTTCCTTGACGCCCTTCTTGCCGGCCACAGTCTTACGCGGTCCCTTGCGGGTACGCGCATTTGATTTCGTGCGCTGTCCGCGAACCGGCAGATTGCGCCGATGGCGCGATCCGCGGTAAGACTGAATATCCTTGAGCCGGGCGATATTCTGTTGCAACTGCCGACGAAGGGCACCTTCCACGACAATACTGCGGTCAATGATGTTGACAATGCGGGCAACTTCATCTTCGGTAAGGTCCTTGGCCCGCTTCTGAGGATCAATGGAGGCTTCCTTGAGGATGCTCATGGCATTTACGGGACCGACGCCATAGACATAGCGAAGGGAAATACGCACGGGCTTGTCCAAGGGAATATCCACACCGGAAATACGGGGCATTCGAGGCTCCTTAACCTGCTATCCATATTGATATGGGCCGTCGCGCCACGTCGCCCGGGGCGCAACAACCCGGTTCAACCCTGACGCTGCTTGTGGCGGGGGTCGGCTTTGCATACGACGCGCAAAACTCCAGCACGCCGCACAACAATGCAATGCTCACAAATTCGTTTAACGCTCGATCTTACTTTCATGGTCGCGATCCATTTCGTTGAATTCAACTGCGGGCGAACATCGCCCGATCCGCCGGTCTCATGCCGCCAGGCCGATACCCTTGTGCACCAACGGACTGATTCCCGCGGAATCAGCGGTGCGGCTTATGGAAGGCTGCCAAGCGGCCATCCAAGCCAAGCCCAGCAGTTTACCACGATGCCTGATTTTTGCCAACTGTCATCGACTCCGCCCGGATATTCCATTCTCCGCCGCCGGGGCAATCTCGGCGGCCGCCTTCCTTTGAAGACCACCAGGTCGCAACATTCGGCAATTTAACTGCATGCAATCAGTTCCGGGTTATTATTCTTCCTCGCGACAGGTCGTAAGGTGACATTTCCACAATAACCCGGTCACCCGGCAAAATACGGATATAATTGACGCGCATCTTTCCGGAAATATGTGCCAGTATAATGTGGCCGTTCTCTAATTTGACCCGAAACATCGCGTTGGGCAGTGCTTCACTGACCACAGCTTCAACACGAAGTGCTTCTTCCTTTGGCATTCAAATCCCCGTCAGAGCCATAAAACAGCGGCGAGCCAGCCAAACCCGCAAAAAAACACGGCCCCCTGGCCGGGCAGTCAGGCACAACGGCACCGCCAGCAGATAATTTCTGCTTGAATTTTGCGATTATGCGTTATCACAGCCCATTTGTCAATATTTCGCATCCGCTGGCTGTGACGGCCAGGGTATGTTCGACATGGGCGGCCGCGGAATCGTCTTTGGAAACGACGGTCCAGCCATCATCCAGCACCACCACTTCTGGACGGCCGATAATGACCATCGGCTCAACGGCGATAGTCATTCCCGGTTCAAGATAAAAATCATCGCGATTCAGAAATTCTCGCGACACAAAATTTGGTACTTTTGGGTCCTCATGCATCCGTCGGCCTATGCCATGCCCTACGAATTCGCGCACGCATGAAAAGCCATTGCTTTCGACGTGAGCCTGCATTTTTCCGGCAATTTCGCTCCAGCGAATTCGCGGGCGAATGGACCGAATCGCAACATCCAACGTTTCTTCGCTTACACGAATAAGCTTTGCGATGGAATCCGAAACAGAGCCGACCGGCACAGTGATGGCGGAATCTCCGCACCAGCCATCCAGCCGAATTCCGCAATCAATACTGACCACGTCGCCTTCTTTTAACACCCGCGAACCGGGAATGCCGTGCACGACTTCCTGATTAACACTGATGCACGTATTGCCGGGGAAGCCGCGGCCCGGTTCATAAGTGGGATAATTTTTGAATAATCCCACACCCTTAAGCGATGTGAATGTGTCGAACGCCAGTTGGTCCAATTCGGCCGTTGATATTCCGGGGCGAACCGCCTGACGACAGACCGAAAGGGTCTGGTGAACCACGCGCCCGGCCGCCCGCATAAGTTCAATTTCCTGCCGAGATTTTAACGCAATTCGCATTTGATCTTTCCGAGTCAGATTTAGCCACATTCCCGCGATTGATATTACCGACCAGCATGACGCCGCAAACGATCGGCAGCGCCAGGCGAAGCGTTTAGTTCCGTTCCGGATTATCCGCGAAATGCCGACGAATTTTATCGAGGACGGACAGGGTTACATCGCTTGGCGCGCCGGTGGCGTCAATGGTTTTGAAATCTCCCTGTTGAGCATAAAACGAAATAAGAGGAGCCATACTTTCCTGATACGTGTGAATCCGTGTCCGTACCACTTCAGGCTGGTCGTCCTCGCGAATGATCAGCGCACTCTCGTCGTTGTCACAATGGCCGGGAACTTTTGGCGGCATGGAATCCAGATGATAAACCGCCAGGCAGACCGGGCATATTCGGCGCCCTTCAAAACGACGGGCGAGCACAGACGGATCGACCACAAAATTTAAAACCAAGCCAAGCGGCCGATTGGCGTTCTGCAGCATGGTACGCAAGGCCTGCGCCTGAGGCAGCGTACGCGGAAAGCCGTCAAGCACAAAACCGCGATTCAGCGCGGCGATCTTTTTTTCCATCAGGCGGATCATCAAGTCGTCGGGCACCAGCAGGCCATTGTCAATAAAATCCCGAATGCGCATGCCCAATGGCGAACCGCTCATCTTTTCGCCGCGCAGAAGGTCACCACTTGAAAGGTGAACCAGGTTGAATTCCTGACAAATGCGAACAGCCTGCGTTCCCTTCCCGGCACCCGGTGGTCCCAAGAGGGCGATTCTCATGCGGCCGATCCTTTAACCGGCCGTATGCTTGTGGCAGACCCCTGGGCGGCGGCGGGTTTGCGCCGCGCGGAAGACGAACTTTCCGGTTCCAACAGGCTGCCATAATTCCGCATGACCAGATTCGCTTCAACGCGGTTAATGAAGTCCAGCAGCACACTGACCACAATCAGCAGGCCGGTACCCCCAAGGAACTGGGTAATCATGTAATTCACGCCCATATAGCGGGAAACCACCGTGGGCACCAAGGCGATAACCGCCAGAAACGCCGCGCCGCAATAGGTAATTCGCGTCATGACGTTTTCCAGATATTCTGCGGTACGCTTGCCAGGGCGAAGCCCCTTGATGAAACTGCCGTAGTCGCGCAACTGATCGGCCATTTCCTTGGGACGGAACTGGACGGTGTTCCAGAAATAAGAGAAGAAGAAAATCATGGCCACATAACAGACAATATACAGGTAGTGGCCGGTAATAAGCGAGCTTTCCAGCACCTGAAAAACGCGGAACTGGCCCAGATGCGGCGAAAGCCATTGCAGCACAACCGTCGGAATCAGCATAAGCGAACTGGCGAATATGATCGGCATGACGCCACCATGATTCACGCGCAACGGAAGGTACTGGGTCTGGCCGCCGTATACACGATTCCCGCGGATATGCTTGGCCTGTTGAATGCTAAGACGGCGCTGGGCCTGTTCAAGAATAATAGCGCCAGCCGAAACGCTGACAAAAGCCGCCAGAAGAAACATGATCGTTCCGATGCCATAGCGGTGATTTTCCGCGCCCGCCACAGTCAGCGAGGTATGTTTGTACAGACTGGCAATGGCCGAGGGCATGCGCGAAACAATACTGGCCATAATGATCAGCGACACGCCATTGCCGATGCCGAACGCGTCTATCTGTTCGCCCAACCACATCAGGAAAATACTTCCCGCAGACATGGCCAGGAGTCCGGTGATCCAGAACAGTGTCAGATGATGGTAATAGGTGTTCGGGTAAAGCAGGCCATGGGCCCGATGGGGTGATGTGGCGGTGAGATATTTCAGCCAGACCACAGACTGGATGACGCAAAGTACCACGGTGGCATAGCGTGTCCATTCATTTATTTTACGCATTCCGGGCTCGCCTTCCTTTTGCAGCTTTTCAAGCGAAGGGATGACCGTACCCAGAAGCTGAAAGATGATTGAAGCACTGATGTAAGGCATGATACCCAGCCCAAAGATGGTACTCATACCAAGGTTGCCGCCCGAAAAGAGCGACAGATAGTTGCTGATCTGCCCGACGGCGGAGTTGGACTGCTGAGAAACGAAAAGACTTAATGCGTGGGTATCGACACCGGGCAGCGGCACGAAAAAGCCGATGCGATATACGCAGAGCAAGCCAACTGTGAACAGCAGCTTATTGCGCAGTTCTGGAATGCGGAAAATATTAAACAGTGTCTTGAACACAAAAAACCTCGCTGCCGCGGACATTATTCAGGCTGGCGGAAGCGTCAACTTCCGCCCTGGGCCTGGGGAAATTCAAGCCCGCAATTGTAGCAGAAGACAGGGCCGACCGACAAATGGTCGAAACGGCAATTCGTTCCAGCGAAAAAGAAACGTGCGCGGGTTTGACTTGAAGGGGCGATTGTGCGAAAATACGTATCTTGATCGCGGGGTAGAGCAGCCTGGTAGCTCGTCGGGCTCATAACCCGGAGGTCGGGGGTTCGAATCCCTCCCCCGCTATTTAAAAAGGCCGGCCCAAAGCCGGCTTTTTTATTGGCAGAGCAGATCAAACCTTAACAAGGGTACAAAATAATTAGGCTGCGGCAAAGGAAAAAGTCTTCGCCCGCAAAATCAACTCAGGGCACAATTCATGCGGCGGCAGTAATCGGGAGTTGGGTGTTCATGTCGAACGCCGTTTCTCTGCCAATCGCATCGTCGCCCCATTCGCTTTCACCATCCGGGCGCCTTAGCCCGCAAAGCCTTTAAACATGCCGCCAGGTTGAAAACTCAATCGCCATGCGTATGCCCGGAACCAATCGGGTGGAACGCATGCGCCCTGGAGGCCTCATATCGATGCTACTGATTTAACTCAGCAGGCCGGAGGGTGGGCGGTGTTTAGGATCGGTAGCCCAGTCCTTATCCGGAGTGGCGGACATTTGGAACACCAGATCGCCGCCGCGGGTAATTTCTTCATGGGTGATCCAGGATCGTTCAAGAATCTTGCCGTTGAGTTTCACCTGCTTAATGTAACAATTGGCGGCGCTGTTATGATGCGCCACAATGGTGAATCTTGTTTTGGTGTGCGGGTTATTGATATCAACCCTGTTTACCAGTGGGCTTCCAATCACGTACACACCCGTGACTGCATTGACCGGATAAAAGCCCAGCGCCCCCATGGCAAAGCAACTGGACAACTGGCCGCAATCGTCATTGCCGGGAATGCCGGTGGGCGTATTGTTGTAAAGGGCGAGAATTTTTCGGACCCAGTACTGAGTTTTCCAGGCCGCCCCGGCAAATGGATAGAGATAGGGAATGTGGTTGCTCGGCTCATTGCCCTGGGCATCCTGACCGACCATACCGCTGATATCCGGCGGCGATTGGTACACCTGTGAGGGTGCCCGGAAAAAGGCGTCGAGCTTGGCGATGAAATTCTGATCGCCCCCCATAAGAGCGATTAATCCGGGCACGTCCTGCATCACATTAAAGGTGGCCTGCCAACTGTCGGATTCGGTGAAGTCATGCCAGTATTCCTGGTCCGGGCGGAAGGGTTCCCGCCAGCGGCCATCGGCAAGTTTGCCCCGCATAAATCCCGATTTTGAGTCAAACAGGTTGCGGTAATTCTGCGCCAATTTATAAAACATGCTGGCATCTTCATGTTTTTCTAACATTTGCGCCATGGCACCCACACACCAGTAGTCGTAGGCAAAATCCAGCGTGCGAGAAACCGATTGCTGCCCGGGCGCAGATGCCACGTAACCCAGCGTGCGGAACTGTTCCTGAAGGGCCTTGTTGTTGTTCGCCGTAGCACCCACAAGTGCCGTATCGCGCATGGCGGCGTAGGCGGCCGACACGTCAAAATCGCGGAATCCGCGGGCATAGGCGCCGGCGATCATCCCGACAACATGAAAGCCGGTCATACACCAGGTTTCATTGCCCCACAGTGGCCAGACCGGCAGAGAATGCTGACCCAACTGCTGGTAATCGACCAGCAGCGTGCTGATGACTCCGCCGACCCGTTGCGGCTGTGTCAGCATGATAAAAGGGAATTCGCCCCGGTATATATCCCAAATGGAAAGCGTGGTGTACTTGGTAAAGCCGGGATTTGCATGATTTTTGTGATCTTGGCCGCGGTAGGTGCCATCCACATCGTTAAATGTCGCCGGAGCGATCAGGCCGTGGTAGGCGGCGCTGTAAAATGTTTCCGAAAGCGCTTTATCGGAAAATTCCGCGTTAAAGCAGGCCAGTTCATTCCCCCATGCGGCCTGCGTCCGGGATTTAACAGACTGAAAATTCCAATGCGGAATTTCCGCCGCCAGATTTTTCCTGGCCCCTTCAATTCCCGTACAGGAAATACCGACCCGCACCACCAGAGGCCGACGCGACGGAGCGTGGCTGAATATGGCTTTGACCTGTGTACCGGAAAACTTTCGGGCGGAAGGGCTGATATTTTCCGTTTTGCGACCATCCACGGAAACATCATAACTGGCGATCGGCTCGCTGAATTCGATAACAAAATAGACTTGCTTATCCGCCGCCCAGCCATGGGTATAGCGCTTGCCGCTGATAGTGGTGGGGCTTTCAACATTTAATTGTGCATGATAAACCGAACAGCCAAGTCCATGAACCAGGTCCAGAATAACGCCGCGCCGGGTCGCCGCGGGCAGCGCTGGATATGTATAGCGGTGCATGCCGCAGCGCGTGGTGGCGGTGAGTTCCGCCTTTACTCCGGGTTTTTGCAGATATACGCTGTAATAACCGGCGCGAACCACTTCCTGTTTATGGGAAAATGGCGAGGCGTAATTCTCACCGCCGGCGGAAACCCAGCCGGAATCATGACCCAGCGCAACGGTTTGCATTTCGTGCTGGCCGCGCGGCTTGTGGGCATCCCATCCCCAATTGGCACCTTCCACCACAGGCATCAGCAGAACATCGCCAAGGTCTTTGGCTCCGGTGCCCTGCAAATGGGTATGGCTGAAGCCCAGAACGGTGTTGTCCGGATAGTGGTAACCCGAACAATGATCCCAATGATACAGGTCCCAGCGGCTATTCCATTTGGGTTCCGGTGGACCGGCTGTGTCCGGACTTAATTGAACCAGGCCAAACGGTGCCGCTGCGCCGGGAAAGGTATGGCCATGCCAGCCGGTGCCGACAATCGGACGAACATACGCAAGACCGGTTGCCTCGGGTCGGGACTCGAAGTTCCCACTGGCTCTGGCAATGGATACAGATGATCCGGTCGGGTCCAGTCGGTCGATCATGACCGCTGCGGCGGCCACGGCAACCGCCCCCTGCAGAAACTCCCGTCGGCGAATGCTTTTCGAATTTTCAACTTTCATAATATGTCCTTACCTTAATAAGAGAAACCAGTCGATTAGTGTTTCAGAGCCGAATTCTGCCGCATCGCCTGCCGATACAACGCGGCGAGTTGCGATGGCGTTACATCCACATAGCGCGGACCAAGAATCTTAAGAGTACGCGCCAATTGCGGCAGATTGTTCTGCCAGTTCCAGACAAACACATTGATAAATGCCGGCCGATGCTTTCCCGTGCGATCACGAATTTGCGCCGCGGTCTGCCGGGCGCTGTGGGCAAAGGTCATCGCGCGGAATACCGGCTGACCGGTCTTGAGCGTGTAAGTAAACTGACGGTAATGCTTTTCGCCCTGATAGCCGTAGTCCGGCATCAGAAAGCGCACTTCCGGCAAAGCGCGGCCCACGCGGGCAATGCTGGCCGGATTCACGCCCATCAGACGGAGGGTTTTCATGTCCATGCGCCGCATATACCGCCAGGTCCAACGGTAAAACGCATGGAATGCCCGTTTCTGATCGGTGAGCCGCTTGGCCCATTGCGGGGGATACATGTAACCGGCACCGGAAACATCGCAGATAAATTCATCTTTCGGCGAAGCATGCGCATAGTACCATTTGACCAGCGTGGGGGCTTCATCCAGAAGTGTCGGCCCCATACCCCAGCCGATGGCGAATTTGCCGTGGTCCGGATTGTTAAACCAGTGCAGAAAAAAATTGTACCAGGCGCACAGGTTGTCGCCATCGGAAATGGTAAAGGAAAGATAGACTTTGGATGGATCGTATGTCGGGGGTGGAAGAAATTTTTGCCGCATCGTCGCCTGGCGCACACCGCTGAATACGGACATATTCTGAAGATAATCGCTGACAACCGTAATTTTTGCAAACTGCGATGCCAGTGTGACGCCCGGACCTTCATCCAGTCCCATGCCGTCGCCATGCCACCAGAATCCGCGCACCACGCCATCGCGCGGGGTATGGGCGAAAAGAAGTTCCACTTGCCTGCGTTCGGCGGCCATATTTGCGCCGGGCTTTCCGGCGGCCTTAGGGCCGGTGACCCAGAAGGTCATGCCTTTGGCCGCGATAATCTGGTCGATACTGCCATCGGCCAGCAGCGGCGGGTCCAGGCACAAAAACAGAAATGGATTCATTTTGGGTGCCAGATTGACCCGCAGATAGCGCAACGCCCCGGCATCGGAATGAAATTTTCCTCGCAAATCCACCCGAATTATCAGATGAAGTTTCTTTGCCAGCGCGGGCGTGGCAATAACCAGATCATCCACCGCCGCTACATCGGCGGCAATGTCCGGCGATTCATAAATTTTCGGATCCGGCACGACCGCGCCGCGAATAGATGAAGCAAATCGGCGCACCAGAGAAAGCGGATGGCGCACCAGAATGGGTGTGCCGGTTTCGTGCTGCTTTTGCATCTGACCAAGCCAGAAACGGTCGATTCCCGACCATATCAAAAATATCCGCGGCTGTTTGCGATTCACAATTCCCTGAAGGCTTCCCAGCAGGATGCGCTGGGAGGCGGGAAGATGCTGCATATCCGCCACAAACAGGTGGCGCGCCGGCGCCGGCATTTTCGGCTGAAGTGTAGGATATGGCCGGCGCATTTTGGGCAATGTGATATGCCAAAGCGCCGAATCCCGGCCCGCCGCAATCGCGTGTCGACCGCAACACAAGATGCTCCAGGCACACGCGAATGCCACTGCGACGATTCGCCGAAAGCCGGGGGCACCGACCGTGCGGATCGCTAAATCAGATTGGCGATTTAACAGCATATTGCTCCTGTGGGAAAAACCGGCGGCGATTCAGCCCGACCACCCGCGGACCATTTATTTCATCAGCAAAACCAAGAGCCGCCTGCGACGGGGTCAGTGCCGGGGAATATACCACTGGGCGAGACCGGCATCAAAGAACTGGCCTCCGGTGGTCTGCAACACATGAACCGCCATTAAATTTCTACCTGCGTGAAGCGCGCGGCGACCCGCCGGCGTCATTCGAATCGGTACATACGAAGTGCTGAAACCGGGGGCCGAAGCCGCAAAAACGCCGTTAATATAAACCTGCACATCTTCATCATGATAGCAGTAAACACACAAATGTTTGAATTTGCCCGCGGGCATCGTGAACGTGCGGCGAAGCCAGATGTTGTCTGTCCGCCAATTCGTGCGGGGTTTTACACCAGGATCAACCGAACCGAATCCAGCCGCGCCGGTTTTCCAGTCGGATACGTCAAATCCTGGCTTGTTCCACCCGGCAGCGGGCTTGTCCAGAGTGTAGTGCCAGTAAATCGGCCCGGATTGAGCGGTGGGAACTACAATTTTCACCACCGGCGGAGGCGGAAGAGGCGCCCAGTTGTTGGAGAATTGCGCCCCCTTACTGGCCCATTGATGCCAGATTTTGGCGTTGTTCATGAAGGGCATGAACGCGGCACCCATCACAGGCCGCGCGTGCATACCAGCCCATGCCTTACGCGTGCCATATTGATCGGCAAAAGGCACACGGACCGGGGTTTCATTCAGGAAATTATAAATGCGATCGATGATCGTCTGGAAATCCTTATGGCGGGTGGCGAGTGTCGCCGTCCAGATTTCAAAATCGGTCTTGGTTTGTGTCACTGTGCTTCGGTCAGGCAGGCCGTAGCGGTGTAACTGCGTCATGTAGAATGCCATTTCCTTCCGGCGCACCGACCTGGGAAATATATTCATGCCCAGGGCCTGATCCCAAACCATATTGTAAACCATGCTCCATGTGCCGGGCTGGTTGAACGCCATCCGGTAATGCGAGCCGTCATTGTCCACACGCATCCATTTTCTGGCCCACCGGCGCGCCAGAGATTGATAATTATTTGCTTCCGCCGTCAGGCCGCGCATGCGGCACAGCATGCCATAAGCACCCATCGCAACGATTGCCTTGACCGAAAGATTTGCATTATGAGCCATAAAACCCAGGAAATCGTTGGTACTCAACTGTTTGCCCGGATCAAACCCGCTTTTCCGCAGATACCGAACCCAGCGGGTAAGCAGCGGCCAATATTTGGTGGCAAAATCGGCGTTGCCCTCCGCCTTAGCGATGGCGGCGGCGAGAATAATCATGTTGCCACTTTCCTCCACCATCATGTTTTCACCGCCGGTGTTGTAGTGACCGGTGCAGTCCGGATAGGTACCCAGATCATGCGGCGAATACGGAAATTTCCAGCGCGGCGTGCTGGCGGAATCCAGTACCGGAACCATCGAAGCGGCCTCCAACTGCGGACAGAATGTCAACAACAGTGGCGAGGCGGGAAAAAACACGTCAACCGTGGCGATATCACCATTGCTCGTTTCCTCCTTGGTGTAAACCATCGGCTTGCCGTTGGCATCCGCGGACATTCCCATTGCCGCCAGCGCCTGCCGATAAGACATGGACGCGATGGTGGCATACTGGTAGCGGCCGATTTTTTTCGCATCGGAAATAACCGTCGCATCGAACGCGGCACTTTGTTTCATCAACAACTTGTAGTGACCGGCCGCCCACCGGAACATTGCCGATGGCGTATGGAACACATGCCGCCAATACGGCCGTTGCGGTTCCCCAAAAAAGTTTATTGCATACACTTCATCGTAAGCCACCATGACATGGCGACTGACCGGCACAGCGGCAATTGAACCAAGATTAAATGCGAATGCCTCCACCGGTTCGCCGTTGCGGACACGGCGGGGCATGTGTGTGGAATCCGCGGCGGGCAGTGTGCCGCTGGCCACAAAATGGTTCATACAACGGTCGCTGCCGGCAATGCACGAAGCGCTTTGACTGCTGCTGGCGGCGGTATATATATAGCCCCAGTCCAGACCGACCGGATCACCGGAAATATCAAAATAATTCTGCGTAGTGGAACCAATTTTAAGCGCGGTAAGCGGACCGAAGACTTTGCGGCTCCAGGTCACTTTCTGATTGTCATGATTCACCGCAATCGCGGAGCTGGTACTGTAGTACACCTGCACCTGATGCGCGTTGCCATCAGCCGATTTGGCAGTCCAGGTAATGTAAGTCACCGGCAGCGTCATTGTTTTAAGGTGCGCCGGCAGTCGCGGCGTCATGAAGGTCAGCGTCAGATCAATTTTGCTGTTAGCAAACTGGTAAATGGTGGTGGTAGGACGCACCGTCACGCCGACTTGACGCAACGCCGGAGCAGACGCCGGCTGTGTCCCCATAATGCGGTAAGCCTTGCCGTCGATTCGCACCAGGCTCACCAGGCTTTGCACCCGCCCATCCCAATACCGAGTGCGATGGCTGGTCAGTGTGTTGGCCTCCGACCAGATACTCATATATGGATCAAATGTGACCAGTGGCACTGCGGGCGGGCGAAATACCGGCGCGGCGGCAGCGTTGCGCGGCGCTGCCTGCGCAACACACAACGCCATTGCGGCAAGTGCCATAGTCAGAAGTTTTCCAACCTTAAACATCAGGGACTCCTAAGAAAGAATAAACCGAATGTCGACTGTTAATGTATGGACGCATCAGACCCATGGTCCGGGCCATCCTGTTCCTTAGACGATTCATGGCAACAATCGGCAAGCTGCCAGCCGACTGACCGCCGTCGGGCCGCCCCGCCAGATTGTTCCGCGTGCCACGGTTGGGCGGCCCGGGCCACAAATGCCACACAATCATTTCACTTTCCATTGTAATATGCCGCCGGAAAAGTGCGGCTTTAACTGGACAACAAGTCGCAATTCCCGCGTCCGCACGGGGGTAAAGCGCACGGTGTTAAATTTGTTCACCCTTACCCCGCAGACGGTTGGAGAATGCACCGGCAGCCAACTTCCCTTATGACGGTAATAGACAGACCAGCGTTGCGGAGTGCGGCAATTTCCCCCGATCGGTTTGTCGTCAAACCAGTAGACGTCGCAGCTTGAAACAGTACGGCGTTTGGCAAAACGAATCTTCACCCATTCGCGCGTTCCTTCATGGGGCCACCAGGTGAAACGCGGCAGGCTGGCCTCGGATGATGAATCAGGATTAATTCCATCCACCATTGCCGCCGCAGAATCACCAGGATTCGTCCAGGACGCGGTGGCGACCGTCGCGCCATGGGCTCGCCAATGGTGGGCCGCCGAGCCTGTGCCGATGACTGGAAACATCGAAACGCGCAGCCGGGCGGCACCCATTGGGATAAGTGTCACAGTCCGGACGGGCTGATTGGATATCACCGGGCTTTCATGCAGTGTGCCTATCATGCCGAATTTGTTCATTTGCCAGGCGGGAATGCGACGCGCCTTCACCTGAAGTTCAATCGGCACGTGACGCTGGGTCCATGGCTGCAACGGCAGACCACCCGGCAGGCTTTCCGGGAATGGATTATCTTTCATTTTCGCCGACCATTGCGCGGCCAATGCCTGATGCGAATCGCGAAGCACCTTGAATGAGGCCGCCGGATTGCCCGGGTCAAGCACCAGACCATAATTCCACGGCGAAGCCGGGTAAACCGCCCAGTGGGTCATTTGCGAAACGCCAGGATAAACCTTCCACTTTTCCTTGATTTTCAGAGAAAATGCCAGCGGACCGTAACTGACGGAAACAGCATTTTTTGCCTGCGGGTTGGTGGTCCACTGGTGCACGGTCACGTGCATCGGCATCGTGAATTGCAGTTTATCTCCGTTTTTCCAGAGCCGATTCACTCGGATATACGAACAGGGGGTCGCGTCCACTGGCAGCGGCTGACCATTGACCGCCACCGTTGCGCCGCGGCACCAATCCGGCACGCGCACGTAAAGTGGAAACGCAACCGCACCGGTCAATTGCAACGGGGAAATGTGAATCGCAAAGGCGGCGGTCTGACCAAACGGATAGTTCGTGGTTTCCACGACTTTTACAAATTTCCCGTTCCCCACACGCGCCTGGACCGACGAATCCGCATAGAAATTGGCCAGCAGGCCATTATCTGATGTGGCCAGCCACACCGATTCATTGTAATAAGGCCACCCTTGACCGAAATTGTGTTCACAGCACCGGAACACCGGACCGGCGCTGTAGGAAAACATGGTGCCGCTGTCATCAATATCAGGCGCTTTGTTCCCCGGATCCAACTGCACCTGATTGGGGGCCGTAAGATAATGAAGGGCATCCATATTGGAAGTGGCGGCGGCTGGAAGCATGTTCAACGCCAGACGATCGCACCGGTCCGCCCAGAAGGGATTTCCCGAAATTCGGGTTAAAATTTCATCGCTGAGCATGTTTTCCACAATGGCACAGGTTTCAATGCCCTGGCGAGGGCCAAAATAGCCCATGCGCGCGTTTTCATCGGCTCCATAGCCACCGCCGACAACCTGCCCATAAAGTCCGAACATCATTTTCCAGTCGTTCTGCGTGGCTCGCAGATCAAGCTTATTGTGCGAAAGCTCATAATATTCCGCAGGTTCACGGAACCCCTCGCCAAAATTGACACCATGATAAGATGCAATTCCGCCGGTCCAGTCGGAAGAATGTGTATGAATTGTTTTAACCAGCTTAAGAAGCGACGCATCACCGGTACGGTTATACAGCCAATAAATGTCATGAATGCCTTCACTCCAGCGGACGGCACCCCAGCCGAGGCTGAAGACTTTGGGTGGCAGACTTTCCAGATAATGGAAGTATCGCGATTCCAGCCGCAGGACGCGCTTATCACCGGTATCCGTGTAATACTCCTGCAGCACTTCGAGCATAATCTGATTGGGCCACAGCGAAGGCAATCCGTTATGCGCTGTTTTCAGCCGAAGGGGGCCAAAATAGCCGTCCGGCTGTTGCGTGGACATTATTCCTTTAACCCAGTGGGCGGCATCCGCCATCATGCGTTTGTTTTTCAAAAGATAGGCCATCGGCACATAGCCGCGCAGCCAATAAGGAAGTTCCTCCCAGCCATTGGCACTCATGGAGCCGCGATGGGTCCATGCGGTTTTATTGTAATCACACCAGTCGGCTGGGCCATCCACCACATCACGGCCATTTTTCACTTCATCCATGCGGCCAATCATGCCGTGAGATTCAATCACCAGCATGTTGTGCACCCAGCCATGCACTTTCACGGCTCCATAAGGCAGACGCAGGACCGCTTCAGGCAGCAATGGCGGGCGATTGCCAATGTCGTACGCGTTACGCTCGATCGCGGGAATTCGCGGCAGATCACGAACGGAGGCAAACACATACGGCCCCATCGCGGAACTCAAAATGGCCGCCAGAAAAACGCCGATCATCAATAAAGGACTATTGCGATTCACTATGGAAAACTCCTCGTGCTGAAAACAGGTTACCGCGCGATCGCCGAATTCTCAGGTATTATAAACGATGTTTCCAAATTTTGATTGCGTCTGGCACCAAATCAATATTCGATTGACGTCAGCCAAGTCGGCATTACTTTCATCTGCCACACCGGAGAGCATTGCCTGCCCATTGCGTTTGGAAACGCCAACGCAAAAACCCCCTCCGGAAGCACAATGCGTTCTCCCGGAGGGGGAAGTCGGAAGGAGTTTTTCGGAATCGGGTTGACTGATCACCCGAATTCGATTCATCAGGCTTTGGCCGCAACACGACGGCGTCGGAGTATCAACATACCCGCAGCGCCCAAACCGAATAGAGCCATGACGCTCGGTTCCGGAACGGGAGCGGAAAACAGGCCGCTGATCTGGCTGGCGGTTAAGGCCGAATTCCAAGTGGACAGGTCATTGTAACTGCCCAGGGTAGTCGGGTCGTTATACGGATCCAATCCACCAATGCCATTTCTTGACCCATTTGTTCCGCTGGTGCCATTGGCCATTGTTGCAAGATCCAGCGCACTGGTTGGCGTTTCGCTCATCTGTAACACACCATTGATGTACAGTGACGCCAGATTGGTCGTGGCATTATAAACCAGCACTTCCTGCGTTAGTTGACCTGCAGGCAGCGGTTTGCCGTTGGCGGCAATCAAACCGTAGTTTGGCAGGGACGAACTGGTGACGCTGTTAAAGCCGCTGCCATCCTGGCGTTGGGCCTGTACAACGATATTTGCGTTTGAGGGAGTGTTAGCTGTACCAAAAGACAGCATGCTGCCCCATGAATTGGTCGGATCATTGGCGGACCGAGTCATGGTCAGAGCAATCGTAAAACTGCCCGTGTAACCGGTAAACGCGGCACCCGGAACGGACATGCCGTTACCGGAATTTGTGCTGGTGGTTACCAGTGTACCACCGGTTACAGAAGTTCCGGTTCCAACAATGGTACCGGCGGTTGCTGCGGAACCAGCTGTACCAATGTCAGAAACCGCAGTTCCATTGATCGTCGATTTGCTGAAGTTCCATTCATCAGTTGCCTGCGGTGGCGTAACTGGAGTTGCCGTAAGCGACGGAGATGGCGTGACGCTGGTGGCCGCGGCATTCGTGGTCCAATAGGTGGGAGCGGTGCCACCGGTGGGTGCCGTAACCGAAAACTTGAAGTTCGCACCACCACCCTGTTGGTAGTTCATAACTTCGATCGGGTAATAGCCGGCGCTGCTGAAGCTAACCGTCGCGGTGCCGTCTGCAGCTGGAATGGACGTGCCGTTGTAGCTCGTGGCGACAATTTGCGTGCCCGTTCCGGCGTTACCGGTTGGCGTGATGCCTGTACCACCGACGAAAACCGTTCCGGCATCATCAGCTACCGGCATACTAAACGTGTATGTGCCAGCTGAAGCAATTTTAATGTAGCCCATCTGGTCTACAATAGAGCTGGCCCAAGGAGCGCCATCGACTTGTGCCGCACCGGCAGAATCCGCACCCAGATAGAGTGATGTCGGATATTCGCCACCGTTGTAATTAAAGGTGGTAGCGGTGTTCAGAAAAGTTTCGGCAGCCGGCGGCAACTTGGTGGTAACACCAGTTGTGGAATCGGATAGCGATCCATTGCTGATAAAGCTCTCCACGTTGGCGACATCTGATAACATCGGCGAGCTATTCGTAGGCGTGGGAATGCCGTAATAGCCGGAACCAGCTGGTCCACTTGTGGGGACATGCCACACCGTTCCGACAAGCCCCTGGGTCAGGCCAGTAGAACCAAGTTGCAAGGCCGGCGAACTGGTAATACTGATGGTGCCGCCGACACCGAATGCCATTGACGCCCCCATCAGCGACATACCCGCCGCGGAAAGAAACGCCAAACGCTGTTTGGAAATGAATTTGGACTTCATGATGGAAACCTCCCAAAAAAAGGAACACTCCAGCCCGTTCAAGCGTGAAGACCGAAACATGATCTCCCTGATAATCCGCTTAAAATCATTCGCCCAAATGGGCCAGGCATTAAGCCAAGTTAAAAAGCTCCTTAAAGCTCTTGATTTGAAAAAACGGCCCGCGAAAATGCTTCACAAATACCGCTTTTCGTTGTCGGTTACAGCGTTTTAAAACGGCCGGCATCCGCCGCCGACCAGCTGAACCAGCAACACCCCTTCGCGAGGCTTTGCATCCATGCATCCGTCGAAATCTGAATCAATCCTGCAGCCAGTACGAATCCATTCGCTGCCGCCGTAATTAAACCGCGCTATTGACCCCATCGATCAATAGTACCCACCATTGGTTGCGTGCATTTGATGGTCGTTGTTCCAATCCATGTTCATCTGACCGCCGCCCTGATTGGGGTTGATCTGAACCAGATCTTTTTGCGTATCAAAGCTCACATGGCCATCCGCCCAAAGCACATTTGAACCCGCATCATGAATCGCGCCGGGCCATTCAGCCCATTGCACCACACCGGGAACGCTGGTTTGGGGCAACGGAACACTGGTTCGCGATGGGTCGGAATTATAAATAAAGGTGTAATTCGGCAGGCCATGGGTGGCATCATCGATGCGATCAGTGATGACAATCATCAACCCTGGATTCACCACGGCGGATTGTGGAACCTGAGGATAATAAGTATTTGCTCCGCTGGCATCAATATCGCCACCAAGACCCTCGCCAAAGGACTCCTGCCCAGGTACTGGAAAGCTGCCCAATGTACCCCAATCGTTATAGCCGTAGGAGAACGCCGGCATTGAAAGCTGCGGCCCTTGAGTCGCCTGCCAACTACCGCCCAGATACAATACCTGCTGGCCCTTGCCATAACCAAAACCCATTAAAAGAGTTCCCTTGCCATAACCAGCGGGAATAGAGGGACTTGAGGCAATTGGCCACATATAACCCAGATATTGCTCGTCGATTGTGCGGGCCGGACAATAGAACAACTTCGCAGATCCCGGTCCCATCATGGTCATCAGACGCGGCACCCATACGCAAAAATTATTGGATGGACCGGCGCCATTTACGACTTCATTTCCCGGATAATAGCCCTCCCAAGTCTGGCAATATTCTTGAATCGCAATGCCCATTTGATGTTCATTAGCACCGCAGGCGGTCGCTTCAGCTTCAGCTTTAGCCTGCGCCAGCGCGGGGAGCAACAACGAAATCAATAGAGCGATAATGGAAATCACGACCAGAAGTTCAATAAGCGTGAAACCTTTTCCAGCGGTCGAGATTCTGTCTCTTTTCATACGGTTAACAACCAACATGATGGCACTCCTCTTTTCGACTTTACCGCCCTGAAAAACTGATGACACACCTTCGGAGTTACTTGATCCCTTTTCACCGGTTCAACTTGACCCGAATCAGTGGCATCCAGTTCATATGTCCGCTACATGCCTGCTTCGTACCTTTCGCAGGCGGGGGAACAAACTTCTCTAAAACGCCCAAGATTAAACTTGATTTAGTATCAAGGGCTGTGACATCAGTTAGTATACTCACGAAAAAGCAGAATGCAAGCACAAAATATTTATTTTTTTTAATGCTTTAAAGCCCATTGAAAAGCCTCTAACGAATGCCAATAATTCCGCTATTCCAGCAGCTAAAATCAGCTTTTTGGCCCCATATAGTACATTTTGCCACCCAAAAAACGCGCGAAGTTAATATATTAAAATACAATAGCGGACGCCCACTGCGATAAACGAACAATTCTTTTAACGGTGCTTTGACCTTTCAGGCGGATTTACGCGGATTGGAGCTAGGGCGCTGACAGTTGCGGTTCACCGCCGAAGACATGTCAGCATCCCTGCACGGTCCGTGGAAATCAGGGCTATTTTGAGGAACTATTTAATCTGAAGATTAGTCTGAGAAAACGCGCATCCCGACTTTTCGCGCGAACCTGAAAACCGCAAGATGAATTGTTCGATTTTAAATTCCATTCTGAATCATGCAAAAACAGAGATTTCAGTGAACCTTTGTTCCCGCAGGAGCATCCGACGTTGAATCGCGTATCACCAGTGAACAGGCGATAGAGACGGTCATTGCCGCAAGGTCCGGACGTTCCAGCCGTTGCCGCATCAGATTCGTCGCCTGAATAGCCATACCTTCCGCTGACTGGCGGACGGTCGTTAACGGTATTGCGAGAAGTGCGGCCGTGGAAGTGTCGTCAAAACCGGTCAGCTTGATCTGCTGGGGAATCTTTAATCCCTCCCGCAGCAGCGTCCGCATCACCTTGGCCGCCGTCATATCATTCACGCAGGCAATACCATCGGGCCGATGCTTGGCCAGCATGGCGGCCACATAGGCGGAATCATCGCCGTCACCGGAACAAATATCACACCAGATCGCCGGTGAATGGGCAACGGCGCTCCGCACACCCTCCCAGCGGGCTTCGGCGGTGGGATGCTCGCGTGCATCAGTGAAAAACAGAATTCGACGGCAGCCGCGATTAATCAGATGCTGCCCTACCAGAAATCCGCCAAGTTCATTATCGGAGCCTACGACGTCAAACCGGCTGCGGTCATGCAAGTGGTGAATATCCCGATCCAGCAATATCAGGGGAATTTTGCGGGTCTGGCATTGACGCCCCACGGCTTCATTAATTTGGGCACAGTTTGCCGTCACTGGCAATGGCAGATAAAGCAGGCCGCGCACCGGCCCCTTGAACAGATGATCCAGAATATCGGCGGCAGCCTGTGGCGAATCGGTGTCCGTAATTTCATGGAACAGCAGTTGCCAGCCTAGTTTTTGCGATTCTCTGGCCAGAACCTGATGCACCGTGGAAAAAATACTGCCCGGTTCCAACGGAGGAAATATGACGCCCATGCTCGCTAATGCCGCTGGCTGGGGACCTTGGACGTAGGTACCCGATCCGCGGCGGCGACGCACAATGCCGGCGGCCTCCAGGTCGCGCAATGCGCGAATGACGGTAATACGCGATACGTTAAATTCCGCCAGCAATTCTGATTCCGTTGGCAGCCGGCTGCCGGCCGTGTATTCACCCCGCCGAATCGCCCGTAGCAGCGCATCATATACAGCGCGATACTTCGGCTGATTCTCTCGTTTGCGGACCGCGGCCTGCATAGGTTCTGGTTTTGTTGCGCTTTTTCGCATAAAAATTCCAATGTTATTGCGAATTCCGTTTCCGGTATTCTCGCCGTTTGTCAGGTTTTAGCAAGCGGGGATCAAAATTATCGACGATTGGCGTGTTGTCGGAAAATGCAAATTTCATAAAAGAGGTCTATTTTCTTAAAGTGACTGTTTGCCGAATATCCGTTTCTGGCTCCGCATTGGAATCCATGGATAACCGGCACCACCAGAACAGATACATGCCGCCGGCACCGATCAAAAAGAAGGGCAGCGTCATGAAAAAGGACGCGTAAGCCTTCATCACCAACTGCATGGGCAATAGAAACAGGGTCACTTGCCAAAGTAACGCAAATGGAACAGTTAGCAGATCGTTGCGGTGCTCCGCACGAATGGCGCGCCTTCGGTCGCTGGTAAAAACATCGCGCATCGGCCCCCAGAAGCCGAAGGGTCGCGTTACCCGGTAAAAATTTTCGGTCACTTTTTCCGGTGTGGGGCGCGTCAGTAGCGAGCCGATTATGGTGGCCAGAAAGGAAATGAGGGTCATAAGCAGAAACTGCCGCCATTCCAGAAGATCAGGCGATACAATCCGCTCCACGATCGCGGACACGCCGCCCGTCAGTGTTCCGGCGGCCACCCCCCATGCGTTGCAGCGCCACCAGTAAAGCCTTAAAACCTGTGGGCCCAGGGCACCCGCGGTCAGGCCCATAGCAATCCAGCCCCACAAATTATTAATATTCTGGGCCTCTATCCCCATATAAAATCCGCCAGCGACAATCACCAGTGTCCCAAGGTATGCGGCCACTATCAATTCCCGACCAGTTGCCCGCGGTCGCAGAAAATTTTTATAAATATCGTTCACCAGAAGCGCCGTGGCACTGCTGACCTGCCCGCTTAAAGATGTCATCATGGTGGCCAGCATGGCCACCAGCAGAAGGTCACGGATTCCGGGAATCGAAATCGCACCCAGAGCCGCGGGGAGAATCAATTCCGGGTCAACCGATCCGCCGTATCCAACCAGCGGCAGTTTCGTTGTCCAATGCGGCCCAAGCACGCGTTGGAGGCCCGCAATAAGTCCGCGCGGACACCGGGCTGGATCATGCACAATATGGGCGGTCAGGTCCTGCCAGAACGCGGGCGATGCGTGCGGGTAATAATGATGAATCAGCGCGGCGGCGGCACCCACCGTCTGCGGCGCGGCAAACAGATGCCGCACCAGCAGAATGCCCAGAATCGCAAAGCCCATCATCATCGGCCAGCGGAACATCAGTGTGCCGGCCTGCAACAACGAAAGCAGCCCGCAATCGCGGTCCGTTTTGGCCGCAAAATAACGCTGTTCGGCACCGCCGCCCAGACCGCCAATCACGCTCCGAAGGAGATAGAAAGAGACAATAAAAATTAGGAAATGGTAGGCGCCGTAGCCTGCCGGCGTATGCACCCGCCAGGTGGGCAACGAAACAGACCAATGCTGGTTTCCCGTCACCACGGCCGCGGTGACCGCCAGTGCATGACTGTCGGAAAAGCTCATCCACGCATAAATCGCGACCACCACACACGCCGCGATCACCACCACGCCGTGAATCAGATTGGTTGCCACCACGCCATAATAACCGGCAAACATCGTATAAAGGGTGGCCGCTCCAAATACCACAGCCGTGGCGGCAACAGGCGAAAACGGAACAAACAGCCCCAGAAAAAGGCTCGCCCCGCGCACAAAATAGGCGATCATGCCTATTACCAGCACAATGCCCATAAAGGCCGTGAGGAACCGGACAATTTCCGCCGACTTGCCCTCGCCAAAACGAAAAGTGTACCACTCGGCGGCGGTCATGCAGCGCGAACGCCGATGCCATTTGCCGGTAAAAGCCAGCATAAATGCCAGCACCAGCACCGCACCGCCGCGAAATTCGATGAACAGGCCGCGCGGACCGAGCAGGTAAATAAACGAGGTAATCAGCATGGTTCCGGTCAGGTCAAACCACAACGCCATGCCCGTGATGCCCAGAAATACCCACGACATCGACCGTCCGGCGAGAAAATAACTCTCCAGGCTCGAAGAAGCCCGCCGACTAAGCATCAGACCTACCGAAAGAACCAGGGCGAAGTATCCACCGATGATGGCCAGGTCCCATGATCTTAAAGGTTCCATGAATCTCCATCAGGCCGACTGTGACCATCGCTGGATGCCTGATCTGCAGGCCGTCATCGGGTCAACTCCCGTTGTTCAGCATGGCGGGTAAGCCAATATCGCCGGGTTTAATCCGCGGCGGCATAGCGACCGGTTTTGCTACGACGGCATTTTACGAACTTTGGCCCGAATCGAACACCCCCCTTTGCGGAGGGTTTAACCGTTGGACCACGGCGGCAGGAACACGACACATTTTCGGGAAGTTATGCCGGCAAATCCGGAAACGGTCGCGGAGAATTTCGCTCCCTTTTTTGAGGTCAGTTGATTTTTTTCGGAACCGACCGGATGATATGTTCACTCAATCGAAGCAAGTATAGCAATGGTTTTGCGGCCTGGCGGCTGAATTCAGAAAAAAAGGATGGAAACAATGACGAATCTGGACTCCGCGAATTTGCCAAAAACATCCGGACCGATCCCTGGAATCGGGCCAATCGTGTTCGCCGTTTCAGCGGCGGCTCTGGCCGGACTTCTGTTCGGCTATGACACCGGTGTGGCCTCGGGCGTGCAGGGGTATCTTCAGAGTTATTTCCATCTGTCCAATGGCTGGCTGGGCTTTGCGATTGCCTGTCTGGAACTCGGATGCGTTCCGGGAGCGATGTTTGCGGGAACCCTGGCGGATCGCTATGGGCGCAAAAATATCCTCATTGTCTGCGCCGTCCTGTTTGCCATCTCCGGCATTTTATCGGCTATTCCCCAGGTCTTTTTTGAACTCGTTCTGGCTCGAATACTTGGTGGACTGGCCATCGGCGCCTCATCCATGGTGGCCCCGGTTTATATCGCGGAAATCGCACCCGAACGCCACCGTGGCCGTCTGGGATCACTTTTTCAGCTTGGTATTGTGGTGGGGATTGCCCTGGTCTACTGGGTCAATTTTTTTATTCTCAAGACCGGGCACTCCATCTCCACCGCGCACGGTGTCGCCGCTGTGAACTGGAATCAGACGATGGGCTGGCGTTGGATGCTCGGTTCTGAAACCTTTCCCGCGTTGCTTTTTTTCCTGATGATTTTGGCCGTTCCGGAAAGCCCCCGCTGGCTGGTAATCAACAATCGGGAGGAGCAGGGGCGCACGATTCTGACGAAATTCGTCGGCTCAGCAGGCGCGGAAAGAGAAATCAAGGCGGTAAAGGAGGTCGCGGCTCAAGAGGACGGCCGATTCTCTGAATTGTTTGCTCCCCGATACCGCCTGCCGTTGATGATCGCCTTGTTTCTGGCGATTTTCTCTCAATTCAGCGGCATCAATTCCATTATATATTACGCGCCTCGCGTGTTTGAGGCTGCTGGCATGAAAACATCAAATGCATTTGGTTCCACGGCGCTGGTGGGAATGGTAAATCTGGCCTTTACCTTTATTGCGGTTGGATTTGTGGACAAAGCGGGGCGCAAGTTACTTCTGGCAATCGGCACAGCCATTCAGGTGCTGTCTCTGGCATCGGTTGGGTTGGTGTTCGCAATGGCTAAACACGCCACCGTGTTGAAACTGACCGGCGGCAAAATGGTTCCCCATGTTATTTACCATTTCGATCACACACAGGTGGTTGTTCTGCTTACAAGCATATTGGTATTCATTGCCGCGTTTGCCATGGCGATGGGGCCGATGCCCTGGATCATCATCTCAGAAATATTCCCGGCTAGAATTCGCGGCCGCGCCGCATCGGTGGGCATATTTACCCTGTGGATTGCCATATATATTGTGGCACAGACATTCCCGTGGCTTAAGTCCAATGCGGGCCTGACCAACACCTACTTCATCTATTCCGGCTGTTCCCTTATCAGCTTCCTGTTTGTCCTGCTGGTGCTGCCGGAAACCAAGGGCAAGACGCTGGAACAGATTGAGGCGTTCTGGCATCATCGGCATCAGGCTAAAATTGACGGCGGACAGCGCTGAAGCGGAGCTTGAGCCATGGTCTGCGGGTGATTTGGCGAGACACGCCGTGGCGCGCGAATCAGCGGCGTTTGAACTGCTTTTCCAGGTCCCGCAAAGACAGGCGTATGGTTGTCGGGCGGCCATGCGGGCAATTGCTGGAACGCTCCACATCCAGCCGCTGGGACAGCAGCGAGCGGATTTCGTCAGGTGCCAGCGGATCGCCCGCCTTCACCGCGGCCTTACAGGCGGCCATATCCAGCACTTCATGAAGAAGTTCTTCCTCACTGATGCGCCCGGAAGATTCCAACAACCGGTCCAGCAGGGAATGAATGTAGTCCACCGGATTGAGCCTGGCCAGCAGCGTTGGCAGGCTTTGCACCGCGACACTTACATGGTCAAATTCTGATATTTCCATACCAACGCGCTCAAACATGGGCTGCAGCCGCCCGATAATCGCCATCTGTCGCGGACTTACGGACACCACTACCGGCATCAGCAGACGCTGGGCTTCCATCGGGCCTTTGCGCACGCGGGCCAGAAGCTGTTCGTAAATAATCCGCTCATGCAGGGCATGCTGGTCTATCAGCAGCAGGCCATCCGGTTCTTCCACTACCAGATAACTGTCGTGAACCTGCAGGAATTTTCCACCCAATGCGGTGTAGCCGCCGGTCTGGCCAGCACGGGCGGATGGGCCGGCCATTTCCGCCGATGGCCGGTGTACTTCCGTATTTACAGCGCTTTCCACGCCGGCCATGGGGGCAACGAACGACGCTGAATCCGGCCAGTCGCCCGCGGCTGGCTGCCGGGTGTCCACATCTGGGGTTTCCGCCAATGGTCCAGCAGGAGGATTCACCAGCGGAATCGCTGATCGGGTTAATTCATCCTGGCCCGTCGCCGAAGCTGTTCCCGACGAAGGAAATTCGAATCCGGACTGGGGCGGATTCGAGGCCCGAAAAAAATCGGCCACCACCTGGCGGCTCTGGGCGCTTTGCTGATCCAGATGCTGGCCGCCCGCCGGCAATCTCATGCCGGAGTGGAATCTGGCGGCGGCGGTTAAATCGCGAGCCAGCAACTGTTCCCGCAACGCGGCAAGCACGGCACGATATGGAAGATTGGGTTCGCGAAAGCGGACCTCAGTCTTTTGCGGATGTACATTGACATCGAACGCTTCCGGATCCATCCAGACGAAAATCACCGCGACCGGCTGACTGTTGGGTTCGATCAGCCCGCGATATGCCTCCTTGATGGCATGAAGAAGGGACCGGTCACGGATAAACCGTCCATTAAGAAACAAATATTGGTAACGTGCCGTACCGCGCGCGGTTTCGGGCAGACCGATCCAGCCACCGACCCGAATGTGCCGGTCATCCAGATTCACGCCGAGCAACTTGTCCTTTAATTCCGGACCGAGCGCCTGAACAATCCGCCACGGGTGATCCGCGGTTGGCGGCAGGTCCAGTGTGATGCGGCCATTGTGGGAAAGCTGAATTCCGATTCCGGGAAATGCCAGCGCGGTGCGCAGAACCATTTCCTGAATATGGCCGAATTCCGTTGCGTCGGTCCGCAGAAATTTCCGCCGCGCGGGAACACAGTAGAATAAATCGCGAATTTCAATTGTGGTGCCGGGCGGACCCGCGCAAGGTATGGCCGGACCAATCACACTTTCGTGTGCTTCAATCGAAACCGCCTGCAGGTCCGCGGGCCGGCGTGTGATGATGCGCGCGTGACTGACACCCGCGACCGATGCAATGGCCTCGCCACGGAAGCCCATTGTGGAAATAGCGAAGAGGTCCTCCATGGTTCTGATCTTGCTTGTGGCATGGCGAGCGAACGCCAGGGGCGCATCTTCCGGCGACATACCAGACCCATCGTCGGTGATGCGAATCAGCGTGCGACCGCCATTTTCAATCTGAATGGTGATGCGCTTCGCCCCGGCATCCACGGAATTTTCCAGCAGTTCCTTCACCACACTGGCAGGACGTTCCACCACCTCGCCGGCGGCTATTTTGTTAATCAGCGCATCGGGCAGCACGGCGATAGCGCCGCCACGCGGGTCTGCGGTCGCAACTGAAATGCTTTCTTCAGACATGATGCCTCAACAAATCTACTCTTCTCGCGGTGTCAACCGCGCGGCCCGGCGCCAGATATTCCGGCCAGAATTTTACCCGATTGCCACCCCGCTTACCGGCTGGCGGCAGGCTTTCGCGCCCCGGGCTTTGCCACCCGCGCTGAAAAATGCAATTTCACCTGAAACAACCTCTCAAAGCAATCGGACTTATGACGCGCCGCCCAAAGTTCCAGTTCCGGATCAAACGCAGTCTGCACCACAATGCTGACCGTTCCCTTGCGGCGAATAACCCGCAAGTCGCGGACATTGCCATAATGGCCGCGGTCCAGAGCTTCGGCCAGGCGGAGAATCGCGGAAAGCTGATCCACAATTTTTCGGTCAGTTGGCGGAAGTGCCATATAGTCAGGGTGGCTTTTCTTCGGTTCACTGCGTCGATGGTAACGGGCGGTATTTGCCATGATTTCCAGTTCACGGGGAGAAAAACCGCTTAAATCCCCGTTTTTTATCAGATAAAGAGAATGTTTATGGTGGCCACTGTGGCCGATATGCCAGCCGATGTCGTGCATAAGGCCGGCGAATTCGAGAAGTTCACGGTAGTGGCGCTGCAATTTATGCAAAGGCAAAAGGCGATCAAAAAGATTGACCGCCAGCCACGCGACCTTTGTGTGGTGGGCCTCGTCAAAATTACACCGCCGGCCAAGTTCCACCACACTGCGTCGCCGCGGATCGATTATTTCAACAGAAAGGCGTATCCGCGGCCAATGCGTCTGCATATAGTCGATGATCATTCCCTCGCGCATCGCACGGTCAGAAACTTCAATCACCGGCATATCCAGTTCATCGAAAAGATATTTCACCAGCACCGCGCCGGCGACAATCTGGTCGGCCCGGCCGGGATCCAGCCCGGACAGGTCCAGTCGGTCCTTCTGATCCATATTCAGCAGTCGTCGATACAGCGTTTCAAAATCCTCGCGTCGGATTTCCGTAAGCAGGCGATGTCGGATAACCTCCTGCCCGTGGCGCGCCAGGCACATCGCCGCCAGATTTTCCATGGTTCCGGAGGTTCCGATGAATTTCGCCGGTGCCAGCGCCCGAGTCCGCTTGATAATGCCCTTGAGTTCATGATGAATATGCTTTTCGAGCGCCCGGATTTCCCCGCGGCTCGGAGGATCATGGGCGATAAACTGCTGGGTCAGGCGACTTGCCCCGAGTTTGCGGCTTTCCAGCATTGCGGCTTTCTGCGAATCACCGATGATAAATTCCGCCGAACCGCCGCCAATGTCCACGACCAGCGCGCTGGAATCCACCATATCCACGGCCTGTCGCACCGCCAGGTAAATGAGGCGGGCCTCTTCCTGAGAGCTTATCACGCGGATATTCAAACCGAGCTGCGTTTTGGCGGCCTGCACAAAATCGCCGCCGTTAACGCTTTCCCGAACGGCGCTGGTGGCATACGCGCGTATCCGGTCACAGTCCAGATTACGCGCCACCCGCAGATAACGGCCCAACACGGCAAGCGTATGCTGCATGGCCGACCTGGTAAGTACATGGCGAACCAGCGCGGCGCTGCCCAGCCGCGTCAGGTCTTTTTCCGAACTTAAAATTTTAAAGCCGACTGACCGGGTGACTTCCACCACCACCATGTGCAGACTGTTGGTGCCGATATCAATTGCCGCAATGCGCAGGCCATGTGGCGCGCCGCGGCGCCCGCCGGATTCAGGCGCGCCGTTGCTATGGGACGGACCGGTCTTAATATATGTGCGAGACTTTGCCATATGCTCTGATTATGCTGCCAGTAGTCATGATTGTCTAACGGGTGTACCCGATGAAGCACTCCACCGTCAAAACCACAAGATTCCAGCCGGCCGCGCCCGGCGCGCCGCCCCCTGAGGCGAGGCCCGAAAAATCGCCGGTCTTTCCCGCGCTCAAGCCACCACGGGGCGAGGGCTGGCCATCACGCCGAGCCACGAGCCTAAGCGCTCTTTTCCGCCGCGCCGAGGAACGAGTCCTGGGTCAGGTCATTGCCGCTGCTCATCAACCGGATGCCGCCGCGATTCATGACCTGCGCGTTACGCTTCGGCGATTCGCGGAATTGCTGCAGACCGCCCGAATTGCGGGCCTTCTGTCAGACGCCAAAGGCCGACGCCTTCTGCGGCGGATACGCGCTATTCGGCGGCTTGGCGGCGCGGTGCGGGATATTGATGTGCTGAAGGGGCTTCTGTCCACGCCGCCCGCCACCAGCCACCGCGCGCCAAATGCCGCCGCCGTGGCCGCTACGGATCGGCCCGGCCTGAAGCAATTCCGGAAAAGAGAAGAGCTTGTCAAAAAACTGCAATCCGAACTTCGCAAGCTGATTTCCAGCGGATTCTTGACCATGCTGAACCAAAGTTTAACCACAGGCCCCACTGCGCCGCGGAGCCTGACGGCGGCCCATATCTGGCGACGGGTTCTGGTGAATCGCCGCAATTTTTCCAGCGCCTGCCGGGTTGCGGCGGCTGGGGGAAATGACATCCAGATTCACCGCGCGCGAATCGCGGCAAAAAAGCTCCGCTATTCTTATGAACTTGCTTCCGAGGCTGGCGTGCCGCGGTTGCAAATGACTCTTACGCAACTTAAGCGTTTTCAAAAAATTACCGGCGATCTGCATGATGCCCATCTTGCAATGGAATTTTTTGAGTCTGGTGCAAAAAGGCGGCGCGATACTTTACCCCGCAGACTCCCGGCCCGCATGGCCACCCGCCATAAGCGGCTTCACGCCGCCGCGATAAGGGAACTCGCCTGCTGGCTCAACGTGCCTGTAATTCCGACCACCGCTGACCCGGATAATGGGGCATTGTCAAAAATGCGCCGCTAAGCCAATCGGCGTCCAAAAACATTACGCGGCTGCGGAACAGTCCAGCCCCTGACCGATGGCATCGGTTAAAGCCGCCAGACATTCGGCATCAATTGCTAATCCCACATCTTTTTCCATGATCGCCAGCGTGTCGGCCACCGGAACGGCCTTGCGGTATGGCCGTTCAGCGGTAATGGCATCAAAGATGTCGGCCGTGGTTAAAATGCGGACCTCCAAGGGGATTTCGCGGCTGACAAGCCCGCGCGGGTACCCCTTACCATCCAGGCGTTCATGATGCGAACCGGCCACGAAGGCCAGTTCGGCAAAGATAGGAATCCGTTTAAGAATTTCCTCAGAAAAGGCGGGATGTTCCTTTACCTTCATCCATTCCTGGGGCGTCAGCTTTCCTGGTTTGTCCAGAATAGCGTTGCTGACAGCCAGCTTGCCGATGTCGTGAAGCAGGGCCGTCCGGTGCAGCCATCGCCGTTGCTGATGGGAGAATCCCATGGCGCGTGCAATGGCCACGGTGTATCGCGCCACACGGGAGGAATGACCGAAAGTATAGGGACTTTTGGAGTCAATGACGCGGGCGAATGCGGCGGCAATTTCGTCCATCTGTGTATCATCAACCAGGCAGGCGTGAATGGAGGGTTCCAGAGATCGAACGCGCATATCCAGATTCGAATCATCCAGGGCACCGAAAAAATTCGGCTCAGCGGAAAGTTCGATGGCCGACTGCACAAGCATCGGGTCAAACCATGTCGCGCTCCGGTCGCGCATCTGCCGAATGGCTTCTGCAGCGCCGCCCACGCTATAAAACACCTCCGCTACCTGAGCCAGGAGCGCAATCCGGCTGACCAGAGGAATAGCGGTTCCGGACATGTGCGCCGGCCGCCCTTTGCCATTCCAGTGTTCCCCCAGACAGGCGATGCCTTCGGCGACGACTTCACTGAAGCCCATCTGCCGGGCTATTTCGGAACCACGTTCGCATCGTCCCTGTACCAGTTCAGTCTGCAGTTTTTCCCCATTGAGCGCAAGGTTAATAAAGCGGCCGATTTTTTCACGAAGTGAAGCATCCGGTGCCAGGTTCGCCAGCACGAACCGCGCCACGCGTGTGAA
This sequence comes from Phycisphaerales bacterium, assembly GCA_027451365.1. Classification (GTDB taxonomy): domain Bacteria; phylum Planctomycetota; class Phycisphaerae; order WQYP01; family WQYP01; genus JAJYPG01. Next base: position 41,366 of record DAIDJN010000080.1, read on the forward strand.
ACTCTGGGAATCCAGCGTTGCGTATTGTTGCTTTATTTCCCGCTCGTCATTGGCGTAGAGTTCAAAAAGCCGCGCCGCATTGCTTGAACAGCCCGCATCCTTCAGCAGAATCGTGTAGTAAAGGTCGGACAATTCACGTTCGCTTAAGTCCAGTCGATAGCCTATTTTCATTCCCAGCCAGCAGGCTCGCAAACAATGGCCGGGTGGCAGGCCCTCGGTCAGGTCCAGGGCGTAGCTTAGCGCGCCAATAAGCTCTGAAAGATACATATCCTTTGGCGCGCTGGACATGTTCATCCAGGCCAGCGGCGTATCGGTTAGACAAACCGACATGCCGCCATTTACCGCTGTTGTCATACTCTCACCACCTGTCATATTCGTATTCCCTTCCAAGACTTCCAGCCAGCGGCCCATGCCGCGGATTTCACGACGGGTCGAATGGCTCTATGCCGCAGAAATATCGACATTTCAGGGCTGCGGACGCCAATTCATTGCGACGGGATTTTGCCGGAATGAATCGGCACATCTGATCATGGCCTTCTTATGGGGCGTTTTCGATTTACCGGACACACCGCTGAAGAGCCAGCGGGGCCAGGCCACCACCGCTGGAATCGACTTGAGGCCCGATAAAGGGACAATGCAGCACCGCGTCGCATGCGGTATCATCTGGAAGCCGACGGTGCGGTGGCTGTCTGGCGAACGGGAATGCGGGTATGACCATTCAGCACTTTGTCCTGCAGATTGCAATCATTCTGCTGGTGGCGCGCGCCTGCGGCGCGGCGTTAAGGTCGGTGGGGCAGCCAGAGGTGATCGGTGAAATGATCGGCGGATTGCTGCTGGGGCCATCCGCGCTGGGCCTGTTGTGGCACGGAGCCGTGCAGAACTGGCTTTTTCCAAAGTCGTCCATGCCGCTGCTGAATCTGCTGGCCAGTCTGGGCGTGATTTTTTTCATGTTCATCGTGGGGCTGGAACTGGATATCGCCACATTGCGCGGCAAAGGAACCACCGTGGTTGCCACCGGCCTTTCGAGTCTGCTGGGACCGTTTATCTGCGGATTGGTTATCGCCTGGGGAATTCTACATTTTCACTTTATCACGACCACCGAGAAAAGTCCGCTGGCTTTTATTCTGATGGCGGCCACCGCGATGGCCATGACCGCGTTTCCCGTGCTGGCCCGCGTTATCAGCGATCTGAATCTGGGCAAAACGTCCGCCGGATTGCTGGCTATTCCAACAGCGGCCGTGCTGGATGTGGCTGGCTGGTGCCTGCTGGCAGTGGTGTACGACCTGGCGCGGGCGGATCTGACCGGAAACAGTTCGTCAATCCTGGGGTCCGTTTGGGTTGGCGGACGAACCGCAATGCTGGCGGCCGCCTATGTTATTGTCATGATGTTTGTGGTTCGCCGATTTCTCTGGCGGTTTTACGCCCACTTTGAAGTCCGCGGCCGCATGACGCGCAACGTTCTGGCCATCACGCTGTTTATGCTTCTGATGAGCGGACTTGTGACAGAAGTGCTGGGCATCAATGCGATATTCGGCGCGTTTATGATGGGGCTTATTTTTCCGGCCGATGAAGCTTTCGTGCGGCATATCACCTCCAAGCTGGAAGATATCACGCTGCTGGTCCTGATGCCGATCTTTTTTGCCACCGTCGGCCTGCATACCAATATCGCGGGGCTGGCAGGGGAAAATATCTGGCGGATATGGCTGGGCCTCGCGGGTCTGCTTTTTCTTATCAAATTTCTGTTTTCAGCTGCGCCCGCCTGGTTTCTGGGAGCCAAAGCCGTTGATTCCGCCAAACTTGGCCTGTTGATGAACACCCATGGTGTGGTGGAACTTGTGGTTTTAAGCTTGGCGTGGCAGATGCATGCAATTCATTCCCACAGTCTGGCGCTGCTTATTCTGGTATTGCTGACGATTACAATTTTTTCATCGGGCCTCACCCGATTGATTGAATTTCCCGCGCAGCGGCGCAAATTGCGCCAGACCCTTTTTGCTCAGACGGCCGCCGACCCGGGTGAAAACGCAAATCACCTTCATGTCCTGATTCCACTTTCTCAGCCAGACACGGCGGCGCTGCTGGTAAAAATGGCCACCAGTTTTATGGCCGGCAAGGCGGGCCGCATTACGGCATTGCGTATGCTGGAACCGGGCAACTGGCAGTTGGCGCGGGAGGTACTTGGCCCAGCGGAGGTTGATCCTCTGGACGCGGCCACCCGTGAGGCGGAACGCCACCATGTGGCCATACAACCATTGAGTTTTCCGAGCCGTACGATTGCGCGCGATATCTGCCGCGTGGCTCAGCATCAGCACGCGGACTGGATTCTGCTGGGTGCACACCGTGGAATATTGAATCCGTCCGCAATCGGCGGCGTGGTCCGTCAGGTATTGAAAAAATCTCCCTGCCACGTAGGCATTCTGATAAACAAAGGCCTTGGCGACCTGCGCCGCGTGCTGGTGCCATACCTCGGCGAGCCGCAAGACATCGGCGCCCTTTTGGCGGCACAACTGCTTAGCCGATCGGAGTCCGTGCAGATCACCATTTTGCACGTGGTAAAGCCCGAACGAACGAAAGAAGGTGAGCAAATCGGCGTGAAAGGACTTGTCGACCGGTTCCTGCCAAATCCGGGTGGGGGAAACAACATTCATATGCAGGTCATTCCCAGTGAAAATCCGCCTGCGGTTGTGGTCGAACAGTCGCGAAATCATGACCTGATTGTGCTGGGAATTTCCCCGCTGTGGAAACTCAGGCAGAATCTGCTCGGTCGCGCACCGAGTTTTGTCGCCCAGATGAGCGGCTGTTCAATTCTTGTGGTGCAGACCGCCGGCGGCGGTCAGGCAGCCACTCCGGCAGTTGCCGCCGAAAAGGCCCAGGCCTGAGAACCCGTTTTCCAGTCCGGACAAATAGCCAAACGGGTGGGATCCTGATTGCATCGAATCATGATGAATTGCGCCACACAAAAGGCGCACAGTCTGCCCTTCATGACTATGCGACAAACCGTTTGTGGGCAGCGGCGAAGCTGAATCGGGCGGCCAAATAAACGATAGACCGTCTATCTGGCGGACAAGATGGCGGCAACGATGGATTTCACACCGCACCGCGGAGAACATTAAGAGCGGCGATTTTCAAATGTTTGATCACGTTCAGTTATTGGCGGCATGTGGTATAAATCGTCAGCACAATCAAATCCGCTACGCGGCGTGGTGACACTCCCAAATCCGCTCACGCGCCCCAAAATGTTTTTTGGCAATCGCGATCACCTCCCGCACCTGCTGAATCCCGCAGCGCCACCGCCAGTTGCCCCACATGCCCCGACCAGCAATGCATGTGCTTGCAATCGAAACGCGTGCCCCAGACTTTATTGACCGCAGAGGCACGTCGGGAATTGAAAATTGTGAGAGTGCAAATGTTACGTGCGAAGCTGTGCGCCAAACCGGGAGGCCAGCAAATCCACGGCATTTTGAACCTGCTGTTCCACATGTTCCGAACGCAATGTTCCAGCCGAATCGCGGAAGACCAGGCTAAAAGTCAGACTTTTAACGCCCTCCTGAACCTGCTTGCCGCGATAGGTTCCGGTAAAGCTAATCTGTTCCAGGAATTTCAGCCCAGCGGCGGCCAACGTGTCGCGCACGTCCGCCCAACGGACAGATAGAGGCAGAACTAGCGATAAATCGCGGCAAACCGCCGGGAACCGCGGCACGGGAACCGCGGTCCGCATCGGCACAAACAGGTTGATGAGTGCGGGCAGATTTAGCTCGGCACCCGCTGCGGCATGACGCAGGTCATAATGTTTCATCACATCCGCGCTGAATTCACCGGCAAATCCAATGTGCGTACCGGCGGACGATTCACCGGACGGGCTGATTTGGTCTGGATGCGCAATTAGCGCGGCGGAAATTCCCGTCGCCATTCCCGGCACAGCCGTCGGCGTTTGCCGAAGCATCAGCCGCGGATTGATCGCATTTAACATCACCTCCACCACGCCGAGCACTTCAGTGATGCTATTGCCCACAATTGCGAGGCGCAATTCTTCGCTTGGCGGCACCGTCGGGCTTTCGGCCGCCTGCCAGTAGGCACGCGCAATTTCAAATAGTCGGGGGGCTGACTGACCGGCGCTCTGATTCAACTTGCGCGCCGCCAGCAGGCCGGGCAGAATGGACGGCCGCAGCAAATTGGCGGATTTCCGCACCGCATCGCTGACGCGCGCCGCAGACCGGTTCGGCGGCATAAAAAGGTCAATCTCATGATGATCCACAAAACTGTAAGTAACGACCTCATGCCAGCCGGCGGCACACAAACTGTTCCGTACGACCTGCCGCGCGCGTTCCGTATCTTCCACCGGAGCCACTGTGTGCGTGACGGCTGCTCCCAACGGAACACGGCCATATCCCCAAACGCGCACAATTTCTTCAATCAGGTCTATTTCCCGCGTAATATCCGATCGATAGGAAGGAATACGGCAGACAATTCCGCCGGTCTGCGGGTCTGATTGCGGATGCAGATGCAGATGCCCAAGAATCGAGACCACCTCTTCCAGAGGTACAACGGTGCCCAGAATTTCACGGATGCGTGCAAGACGAAGTTTGACCGTCACGTCTGGTATGACCGCCCTGCCTGCCATAAGCAGACCTGTAGCCAGCTCGCCGCCCGCCAGTTCAACAATGAGTTGAGCCGCCCGCCGTGAGGCGAATTCCACCATGGCCGGATCAACACCGCGCTGGAAACGAAACGACGAATCGGACGACAACCCCAGGCGGCGCGCCGTAGCCCGAACGGAAAGCCGATCAAACCCGGCGGATTCCAGCACAATGTCGCCCGTAGCCGAGGTCACTTCGCTTTCTTTGCCGCCCATAATGCCCGCAATTGCCAGCGGGGAAACCGCGTCGGCAATCACCAGCGTATCACTGTCCAGTGGATAACTGCGTCCGTCTATCGCCAGCAGCGATTCGTTTTCACCCGCGGTGTCAACCGTCAGGCGGCCGCCGCGCACCTGGGCAAAATCAAAAGCGTGCAATGGCTGACCGGTTTCCATCAGAACGTAATTGGTTACGTCCACCACATTGTTGACACTGCGCAAACCGATGCTTTCCAGCGACTCGCGCAGCCACGCCGGCGAGGGTCCGACTTTCACATTGCGCAGCAGCCGTGCCGTATAGACCGGGCAATACTCCGGCGCAAGTATCGATACCTGAAGGTCCTTTTCCGCTGCGGCTCCGGTTTCCATCAGCGTCACCACCGGCGGCCTGAAATGACGATGCAGAAGCGCCGCCAGCTCCCGTGCCAAGCCAAGATGACTGAAACAATCCGTGCGGTTGCTGGTCACTTCCACATCCAGCACGTCGATGCCCCCGACCTTGTCCACGTGCTCCACCACCAGGCCTGCGTTGATCAGCGCTTCCTGGGCGGCGGCGGCTTCCACCGGCCGGTCGAGATACTGATTGATCCAATTGATCGCGATTTTCATGTCTGGTTCCGGACGCCTGCGCGGTACAACTGCTTAACCCGGTGTCAGGCCTTCGCCGGGGCGCCGCAGAAACACAATCTGGCGGCATTGCCTGGGGTGCGGCCTTCACTGCACAGGCACAAACCCGCTGCGTGCCACCACAGATTTATACCTTAGCCAATTCCCGAGATATAACTGGCGCATCTGAAAATTCAGCACGGATGCGCCACCTACGCGGACATAGGAGGCCGCAAGCACATTTGCCGGCAATGGCCGGGCGTGAACCAGTTGCAGCACGAACACTTCCAGCCGCGGGTCCACCGCGATGCAGGTCGCCGGCTTGCCAGCCAACCGGGCAATCAGCGCGGAAAGTTTTTCGGTTTTCAAAAGCTGCGCGGCGGTCTCTGGCCGGGTGGACTTGGCCACCTTCATGGCCTGCTCCTGGCGGGCCAGCCGGATGGAGGCACGGGTCAACTGCCCCAGTCGTCCATGCACGCCTGGCACATAAGAAGGAACCAAAATGTTAATTGCCTCACCCGAGGCGTCATAACCCACCGGATAGCGGGTCAGGGCGGTGAAGGCATTGGGAAATTGAACCGGCAAGGTCTCTTTTTTGGCTACCGCGGCCAAGCCGATTTTCACAGCCAGCGCGGCCAGTACAGCCCCGCGGGCCGTGTCGGCTTTGTACGCCTCCAGCAACCGGGCGTCGTGCACAACCTGTGCCTGCACCTGTTTCAGCGTTTTGGGATCATGCGCCGGACTGACCGCTGTGACGCGATAGATATAATCGTTACCCTTTGAATCAGTCAGAACAGGACCGTCGCGGCCTACCTGCAGGTGCAGCAGCAGGCCAAGACCTTTGCTATGGAGATCCAGTTCATGCACCTTCATGGCCAATGTCGCCAAGCCCACCGGAGCAGAAAATCCACTTTCCGTCACGCCGGCCTGACCAATTCCACGCAAGCTGGAAAGCGCGGAAGCATCCGCCCACTGGTTCCAGGTTGCAACCAATGGCGTATAGCCGAAGCGCTTGCCGATTTTGGCGGCAATCCCCTTGTAGGACGCCCATTTGGCCGCGGGCATGGCGGCATATAAGCCGTCAATTTCCGGATTCGCCCATACCTTGCCGGTCTGCCGCGTGGCATATTCGGTCATCCGACGGAACAACAGTTCAATCCGCTTGTCCTGCTGTTGGCGGATCAATTTTGCTTTCACCGCTGCGAACGGCTTATAGACCGTTGGAGCGGAAGTGCTATCGGCGCTGGCGGGCGGTTCCACCGCGAATTCATCGCGATGGTTCTGGTAATAGCGGTATGCCGCCTGCACATCGGCAAATGTTACCTTCATGCCGGCGCGCACTTTGGCGCTTTGAAACTTCATAAATTCAATTTTCACCCGGTCCGGATACCGGTACCCAAACGGATACTGATGCCCGGCCACCGTCGGCGGTGCCGCCGGTGAAGACGGATCCCATGGCAACATGGTGCGATAGCGACTGAACAGGGTTTGAAGCAGGGCGGTGCCGGGCGACGGCATGGCACCGGCATTGTCGGCCGCACGAAGACGAATGTAGCCAATTTGTAAAGACGACTCCAGTTCGCTGATGGTGTGCGCCAACTGCGGATCGCTGGGCTGGGCGGCGCCATACACGAAATTCGCCAATGCCTGAATTTGGTTGTAATCGCCGATCGCCTGCACAATATTCTGGGCAACGTAACTGGAATTCTGCATAACGGCTTCCACGCGTTTTTGCACGCGCTTATCGCTTAGCTCCGCAGCCGCCGTGTTGTAGTCCGGCAGAAATCCATTTTGGCGGGCTTCGCGCAAAAGCAGATAAAACTGGATCGCCGCATCGGTATTGTTCCGCTGCGAGAGCCAGGGAACCAATCCTGGATTCAAGCGGCGCAGGATGCGCACGTCAATAGTGGCGATCGTCAGATCGCCCGTCGTCAGTGGCTGACCGTCCAGTTTACCAATGACAAAGCTGGATCCTCCCTTGCCCATGCCCGAGGTATACGAATACCCGGCCAGGAACACAATCATCAGGATGACGCCAAAGAACGCCATCAGGGGTTTGCTGTATTTACGCATCAAGGTTATGGACATCGCCGTTTCCTGTTCTATTGCCGTCTGCCAGTACCGGCCCGCAAGGTCGGTTCTTCCGCAAGTCCTTGAGCATAAGCGAACCGAAGCAGAGCGTAAATATCCCGGCGTGGCAGGGAGGCTTAAAAGGGGGCTGCCAGTTTTTCCAGCGGGTCAGGCGTTTTCCTGGGAGGGCTGCGCCGTTGGGGAAGATTCGGAGGCCCGTCGTAGAGTGACTGGAGCCGTGCCGGTGGTTACTGCATGCCAAGACGCCCGCCCCCCACGTTAGGATTCAGTTGTGGCGGAAAGCATTTTAGAAGACAGAAAATTATGATTCAGACGGGTTGCCCAGCCGTTGGGCCGTCTGCCGCCGGGCAATATCACAGGCCATCAGAATTGCCGATCGCATGGAACCGGCATCCGCACGGTTGCGGCCAACAAGATTAAAGGCTGTGCCGTGGTCCACACTGGTTCGCACAATCGGCAGCCCAAGCGTCAGGTTCACGCTGCCGGAAAAGTCCAGCAATTTTACTGGAATCAGCCCCTGGTCATGGTACATGGCCACCACCAGGTCATAAGTCCCCTGTGCGGCCTGTACAAAAATGGTGTCCGCGCTGAACGGACCGTGCACATCCATCCCCTGCTGCCGGGCCATAAGAATGGCAGGTTCAATAATGCGCTTTTCTTCATCACCAAATTGCCCATTTTCACCCGCATGAGGATTCAGCCCGCATACGGCAATCCGCGGCTTTTCAATACCGAACCAATCAATCAAGGCCTGATGGGCCAGATCAATCGGGTCAAAAACCGTCCCTATTTTGAAACTGTGCCGAAGCTCAAACAATGGCTCATGAATGGTGCACAACACAACTTTCAGGCCTTTATGGCTACTGATAAGCGGAGGGGTGCCGACGGCCAGCGACGGCGTTTCAGCCGCCGATACCGGCGTTCGAGCGTTGGCGGCGAACATCATCGCAAAACGCCTGGCACCGGTACGTTCGGCCAGCATTTCCGTATGCCCAGGCCAACGGTTATAACCCGCCATTTTCCAGCTTTCCTTGCAGATCGGCCCGGTTACCATTGCATCAATCCGGCGTGTTTTTGCCGCTTCCAAGGCATCCACCACAAATCGCATGGAGGCCACGCCGCCGAGTTTCGAGGGAGCTTTAAGGTCCATACCCATAAAACCGAAATCGTCGTAATCCAGCACCACCACATCCTGGTCGTAGGGGCGCAACCGCTCCGGCTGGTCGCGCCACCAGAACGGTTCAATTTCAGCCATATCTGCAGAATAAGACAGCAATTCGTTAAAGCCGAAAATCACGAATCTCGCCTGCCGACGCACTTCCGGCGCGGCCAACGCTTTGACGATCACCTCGGCTCCTATGCCGGCCGGGTCGCCCATGGTGATGCCTATGGTAGGCAACGTGCCGCTCATGTCCGCACCCCGGTTCCCGCCACAGCCACCGCCGGTGAACACCCGGGCACCATGTCCCGCAAATAATTCAAAATGGTGCGGGCCAGAATATCAGTTTCCACATTCACCTTTTCACCCGGGCGCAAGCGCCCCAACGTGGTCTGTCGAAGGGTGGTCGGTATAACCGCCACCGTAAAATCTCGGTTGGTCACTCGGGCGACGGTCATGGAAACACCGTCCAATGCCACGCTGCCCTTGTCCACCAGCAGACCGCGACACTCTTGCGGCAATGAAAATGTGATACGCCAGTCTTCAGCGGACATTTTCACTTCCAGAACCGTGGTCACAGCGTCCACATGGCCTTGTACGAAATGGCCGCCCAGAGGATCGCCGGCGCGCAAGCTTGGTTCCAGATTCACACGATCCCCGATTTGTTTGTCGCCCAATGTGGTGCGGGCCAGCGTTTCGCTGATCACGTCAAAACTCAACGCACCATCGGCGGGCGGGCCGGCCACCGAAAGGCAGACACCAGCGACCGCAATGGAGTCTCCGGATTTAATGGCCGCCATGGGCAACTCGCACGGGTTCACCCAAAGCCGCCGTCCCGCCCCGGTTGGTTCGTTGGCGGCAATTGTACCCATAGCCTGTACAAGCCCTGTAAACATGGCACCATTCTAGCGAATTTAGCGCAAGAATTCCCGCGTCCGCAATATTTCGTCGCGGTCAGCCATTCCGGCAATGCGCCAGCGGCATGGCGGAGGGTTGAGTATCCCGCGGGGGGAATATTATGGCTTGGTCAGCGACGGGCGATAAAGCGCCGTATTGAAAGCCTTTTTGAAATCAGTCCAGTTGGAATTTTCCGTAGGCTCGGCCACGGCATCCACCGCCATCTGGGTTTTGGCATCCAGATTATCTATCAGATTTATCAGCACCGCTTCGGGCGTTTTCGGCTGAATAGCGGCACCGAATTCCGGCTCGCCATGGTGCGAAAGCACGATATGCTCCAGCACCATCAGCAGGTCCGCGCGAATCGGTGCGCCACGCTGTTTGCCGATTTGCGCCGCATGCTGATGAATCCAGAGCGTACCGAGCACGACATGCCCGACCAGCCGGCCCATGTCCGTGTAGTCAAAACCACAGTGATAGGAAAGTTCAGCCGTCTTGCCGATGTCATGCAGAAAAAGTCCCGCCAGAACCAGATCACGGTCTATATCCGGGTAGCGCGGGCAGATCAATAGCGCCAATTCCAGCAGACTTAGCGTATGTTCCAGCAGGCCGCCAAGCCAGGCGTGATGCATTTTCTGGGCGGCCGGTGAAAGCGCAAATTTTTTCATCAACTCGGTATCGTCCAGAAACGAGTTGACGACAAGCGCCAGGTCCGGGTCCTTGATCTGCAAAAGAATTTCCCGCACGCGGGCCTGCATGTCCGGGATGCTTTTCCGTGTCTGTTTGAGCAGTTGTGTCACATCAATCCGTGATGGATCTTCCACCCGATTAATCGTTTCGGCCACTAGCTGAAAATGTCCCTGATACGTTTCCACGCGCCCGCGGATGGTCACGTACCCCGGTGAAGGAATGCGGTCGTAGGTGTCGCGCGGGACACTCCACATGCGGCAATGAATCTGGCCGGTGGCGTCCGAAACGTCGGCCTTCAGAAACGGCTTATTGGTGCTGGTGGTGCCAAGCTGCTTACCGGAAATAATAAACGTCTGATCCAGAGAATCTCCATCGCGGAGCTGGTTAATTGCAATTCTACCCATGACTGAAAACACTCCTGTTATGCCCCGGCGAAAATGCCGCCCAGGCTGATAATCCGCCCGGATGCCGCCACCGGCTGGCACCGGTATAACCGAAAACGGCCTTAACGGGCCAGTTCCACTGCCCGGACCTCGCGCAAAACGGTCACTTTTATTTCGCCCGGGAAGGTCAATTCCGACTGGATTCGATTGGCTATTTCACGGGCGATAAGCCGCGCTGTGGCGTCATCGCACTTTTCCGGGTCTACAATCACCCGAACTTCGCGGCCCGCCTGAATGGCAAATGCCTGGCGCACGGACGCAAAGCTGGTGCAGATAGCCTCAAGTTCCTGCAGACGTTTGATGTACCGCTCCAGTGATTCCCGCCGCGCGCCGGGCCGCGCACCACTGATCGCGTCGGCCGCCATGATAATCGCCGTGTAAGGAGTCGTGGCTGGAATATCATTATGATGCCCGCCAATCGCATTAAGCACCGCTTCGGGTTCATTGAATTTGCGGCAGAATTCCATGCCCAATGCCGGATGCCCGCCTTCCTGGTCATGATCCATCGCCTTGCCGATGTCATGCAGCAGACCCGCGCGGCGGGCAAGTGTGCCATCCAGTTTCAGTTCCTCGGCTATCATCTGGGATATATATGCCGTTTCCATTGAATGACGCAACACATTCTGGCCATAACTGGTGCGGTAATGCAGCCGGCCCAGCATTTCCACAATTCTGGGGTGCAGGCTGTTGATATTCGCCTCCAGCACCGCCTTTTTGCCCGCATTGCGGATGGAATTTTCCATTTCCTTGCGCGTGGCATCCACAATTTCCTCTATCCGGGCCGGATGAATGCGGCCATCGGCAATAAGTTTTTCCAGCGTCAGCCGCGCCACTTCGCGGCGAATCGGATCAAAGCAATTCACCGTAATAACGCCCGGCGTATCATCAATAATGACATCCACGCCTGTGGCCTGTTCAAAGGCGCGGATATTCCGGCCCTCGCGGCCGATGATGCGGCCCTTCATGTCGTCACTGGGAATGGTCACTGATTTTGTTGTGCCTTCGCTGGTGACATCGGCGGCATATCGCTGCATTGCCTGAAGCATAATGTTGGTCGCTTTTACGCGGGCCTCATCGCGGGCCTGGTCTTCCAGCCGTTCGACCATCAGGGCCATATCATGGCGAACTTCACCTTCCACGCGCTTCAGCAGCAACTGCCGGGCGTCCTCCATTGATAAATTCGTCAGACGAAGCAGTACCTCTTTTTCCTGCGCCAGCGTCTGTTCAAGCTGTTGTTCCTTGGCTTGCAGATTGCGCGTTCGATCAGTAAGCGATTTTTCCAGCGATTCCAGGTTTTTGTCTTTGGTCGTCAGCGTATCAAGCTTACGGTCCAGCATATCCTCGCGTTTTAACAGGCGCTGTTCCACGTTGCGCATTTCGGCTCGCAGCGTTTCAATTTCACGCTCGGCCTGCTCGCGGATTTTCAGCGATTCAGCCCGCGCTGTAAGTTCGGTCGATTTCAAAAGATCTGCGGCTTTTTCGCGGGCGTCAGTCAGCACCTTCTGGGATTCGGCGTTATTTTTAGCCAAGGCCGCTCGTCCGCTGGCGCGCGCGGCAACGAGTGCCACAATCAACCCGACCACCAGCCCCCCCGCCGCTCCTGCTCCCAGCCACAGCGGATCAAACGCAACGGCCACCACGCCCGAGCCGCCCAAAATCCGCCAAGCATGACCAACGCCCGCCATCGCGAGCGTCAATTGAAGAGACATAAGACCCCCGGTTTCAGATTTTCCGCCTCGATTTGCACCCCATGTTATTGCCAAACCGACCGCTGAAATTCAAAACGATTCATTATCTTCCACGGCACATTGCCAATGGAAAGTTGACAGGCTACATGAACGCCCCGGATTTCTCCGGAAGGCCAGCAAGCCGCGCCAATGACCGCACGCATCTGTTGACGGATGAATGAAGGGCCGACATATGGCCGGTGTGATGGGCAAAATCAGCCGCGAAACCTTCAGGCTCAATTGGCCCGGGACGCGGCGATTCCGCTGGACCAGACGCCTGACAGGCCGTCCAGGGAAGACGGTCGCAACCCGCCTGGAATGCCATACCGCCGAGAGCAATGTCCCGTCCGCATGTGCCATTTCCGGTCCGACCATTCGCCAATGGCCCTGGAAATAGCGACCTTGTGTGCCCTTTTTTGAATCACTGAATCACCATTCGTCAATCTATATCACTCTGCCATCAGAGCGTGCCCGGACCAAACCCGAAACCAGATGGATTCCAGTCCGACATAAAGCGGCGTGCCATAGCGAAGGCGTTTCGCATCAGGGTTCCAAACAGGCGAACCATGACCACCCAAGCCAGCTCAAGGCGAGCCTCGCAAGCCGAGTCAACTCAATGAGTTGCAGTCAGATCGCCAAAGACTGCTTTCCAGCGCAAGAGCCGGAAACAACCTTTGACTTCTTTTTATAATGTTAACAATGGAACGAAAACGGGTCAACTTTTCAGTTTAACCAGCCAATCGCGGGCATCCGCCCGCATTTTGTCGCCAATCGGTCCGTGCCGACATTCCGCCCGTGGCCCGTCTCCGGTGTTGTATCCAATGCCCGCCGAAAAACCGGCACTTACCTCGCCCCGGCGGATTGCGTATGCACCGCGCTAGAAAGGATAATAAGCAACAGGAACAATGGGCGGCATAAACAGTTCAGGCGGGACACCTGCCCCCAAGCTGACGCAATGGCAGACGGCACGCCTGGGACTGACGACCAGGCGGGCAAGATGCCCGCCCCCCAACGAGGGCCGACACCTGGGGCACGCGACGAAGCGGGCAAAATGCCGGCCCCCCAACGAGGGCCGACACCTGGGGCACGCGACCAGGCGGGCAGGATGCCGGCACCCCACCTGGGCAGCGCCTGGGGCACGCGACCGGGCGGGCAGGATGCCGGCACCCCAACGTGAAAACACAATCCATCATCCTGCCTGTCCGCAAGCCGCATACAATCCCGCAGCCCACCGGACAAGTTGAAAGATAGATTCCCCCCCTCAAGTGCTAATAATAAATTGAGATATTTATATATGCAATAGATACCAACCGGCCGGCCGATCAGATTCGTCACATTCCTCGCCGTTGCATGCGTTTGGCCAGATACATCGTCAGTGCATGGTCAAACGGCTCTGCCGTGTTTAACAGCACGTGGCTGATGCGCATCGATCCTGCCGCTGCGCGAATCGCCGATAGATGGGCGGATACCGCATCCAGATATTGGCGGCGAACCAGGATCGGGTCCAGCCGCAGACGATGATCGGCTGATTCAAGATTTCTAAAAAGCGTCCATTTGCGGAATGGAAAAGACAGCTCATCCGGTGCCATCACATGCAGAAGTATAACTTCGTGCCGCCGATGCCGGAAATGATGAAATGCCTTGATTAAATCATCCGTTTTTTCAAAAAGATCGCTGATCAGAATCACCATGCCGCGATGGCCGAGTTCCTCGGCAATGTTGTGCAGCAGCGGAGCTAAGGCGGATTCGCGTGTGCAGACGGTCGATTCAAGGGCCTGAACCAGATTGATCAGATGCGACGGTGTGGACCGCGGCGGAATGAAGGTACGCACTTTGTTGTCGACGGTGACCAAACCAACTGAATCCTGCTGATGCAACACCAGATAACAAAGTGCCGCGGCCACGAACTGGGCATAACGAAACTTGTTCAGCGGGTCATTTGTGCCGCCGTAACGCATGGACGCACTGCAATCCAGCACAATATGTGCCCGCAAATTTGTGGTAACTTCGTACTGTTTAATGTAATAGCGATCAGCCTTGGCGTACAGCCGCCAGTCAATGCGTTTAATATCGTCGCCGGGAACATACTGTCGATGCTGGGCGAAATCGACGGCGAATCCCAGATGCTGCGAACGGTGCAGCCCCTGCACGTAGCCATCCATCACCTGATGCGCCAGCAGGTCCAGTTTGCTGATTTTGGCTAGCGCCGCGGGTGCCAGAAGTTCCAGCGAGACCGGCGCGGCCGCGGCCGCAGGCCGGGAAGCCGGGGGGGGCTGTTGAGATAATTCAGGCGGCGGCAAAAAATCTCCCGAAAACAGGTGTTGCGTGAAAAATAAGCCCTGGTTTCCCAACGCGGCGGACCATTCGACCAAATGGGCCACCTAGCCAGCCGCCGGTCAGGCGGCAGTCGCGTTGCGCAGGACCTCTTTAATAAGGCGGTCAATAATGCTGTCGCTGGTCATGCCATTGGCTTCCGCGTTAAATGTTGTCAGAATCCGATGTCGCAGAACCGGATGGGCCACCTGCACGATGTCATCCGTGGTGACATGCATGCGGCCGTGCAGAATTGCCCGGGCCTTGCCGGCAAGAATCAGATAAATGCTGGCGCGCGGCCCGGCACCCCATTGCACCAGATCGGCCAGCCAGGCGGGAGCATCTTTCTCCTTCGGGCGGGTGGACCTTACAAGGTCCCTTGCAAAAATATACACGTGGTCGGCCACGGGCACGCGGCGGACAATTTGCTGAAGTTCCATAATCATAGGCCCGTCCAGCAGACGGGAAAGTGCGGCGCGCACCGGCGCGGTGGCCTGCTTCATGATCAGAATTTCCTGTGCCGGATCGGGATATTTCACCAGTGTCATGAACATGAACCGGTCCAACTGGGCTTCCGGCAGCGGGTAGGTGCCTTCCTGCTCGATTGGATTTTGCGTGGCCAGAACAAAAAAAGGTTCCGGCAGGGTGTACGTGTTATCGCCGGTAGTGACTCGATGTTCCTGCATGGCTTCCAGCAGGGCTGCCTGGGTTTTGGGAGGCGTGCGGTTGATTTCATCCGCCAGCACAATATTGGCAAAAAGCGGTCCACGCACGAAGCGGAATTGGCGGCGGCCAGTGGCACGGTCTTCTTCCAGCACGTCGGTTCCGGTTATGTCTGATGGCATAAGGTCCGGCGTGAACTGAACTCGCTTGAATTCCAGTTCGAGCACATCGCTGATGGTTTTAACCAGCAGCGTCTTGGCCAGACCGGGCACACCCACCAGCAGGACGTGCCCCTGGCAGAACATGGCTGTCAGCACCTGTTCGATGACTTCCTGTTGACCCACTATCACTTTGGCCAGTTGTTCGCAGGTCATGCGGTAGGCCATAGCGAACTGCTCGACGGCTTCCACATCCGTGGTGCTGACACGCGATACTCCGGATGCGGACGATAAAGCAACTCCGCGCGAGGCCACGGGCATCGGCACAGCGGGATTTTGTGCGGGTTCATGATTCGGTGAAACAGCCGGGGCGGGCGCGGCTGGCGGGTCATCGGCCAGGGGAATAAGGCCGTCAGGCGAAATTGCAGCCGCCGCTGGCGCCGTTGCCGGCGCAGGTGCGGGTGCAGATGCGGGAACTGGCGGAATTATTTTGTCGGGGTCGGAAAAGCTCCCGATGAAATTCGACATGCGATGAACTCCATTTAACTGGCCAGGTCGGGACCGGCCATACAACAGATTTCTGCAAAAAGCGGCAATCCGGGGCGCAACTTTCAGTCAGACTCTGATTAAATACAATACCATTGAACCGGATTTATTGCCTGCCGAGGCTGAAAATCTGCATCGGAAAAGCGGAAAACCAGCGCAAACCGAACAATTTTCCGCAAAAATGACCGACCAGCCCAAGAATTGGCTGACGACTCGCCGGGGCGGCAAGTCTGGTGGGCTTGAAGCGCAGGCTGGTCGCGTTTAGAGTAAACAATCGGTTTAGGATTTGATCGCAAGGCGTTTTCATGCGTTTGACTGATATTCTTCGGCCCCAAGATGTGCTTGCCCCCATGCAGGCCACGGAAAAAAAAGCGGCCATCAAAGAACTCGTCGGGCTGCTGGCAAAATCTCCGGATGTCAAAGATCCGGAATTATTGCTGGCCAGCGTACTGGAACGTGAAGCCACGCGAACCACAGGTGTAGGCCATGGCTTGGCTATTCCGCACAGCAAATGCCAAGGCGTGAAAAAGCTGATGGTAGCCATTGGAAAGGTGAATCCCCCCATCAATTTTAATTCTATTGATGACCAGCCCGTCTCCATTATTGTGCTGTTGGTCAGCCCGCCGGAACAGACTGCGGCCCACATTCAATGTCTGGCCAGTATCAGTCGGCTTATGACAATCGAAAGCTTTCGCAATACTCTGCAAAAATGCCAGACCGGGGCGGAGATTTATGCCGCCATTGCCGACCGGGAAAAGGCACCGGAAGCAGCGGCCTGAATTAACCAAGCGCCTCTCCTGAACCCGGAATGCAACGCGAATTGACCGCGATTAAACCGCCTTTAATTCACCCGAGCTTCGCCATCGCGGATCCGGCATGTTCTTAAAAACGGTGGACACATCAGGCCAGTCGCCCCCCTTTTTCCGCCTCCATTTAACCGGCCATGAATCCCGCCCCGCTATTATGCCCGATTGTCCGGGACTCAATATAAAAGCTGGCCGTGGCGAAAACCGGACGCTATCGTGTAAACTAAAAATCGCAAGGCGAATTGTGCGGAATGCAATTTGCCGCTGATTTTTTTCCGGAACCGAATCATGCGCGAATATCTTGACCTTATCAAACTGGTTATGGACAACGGCGTGCGTAAACCAAGCCGCACCGGAGTGGACACGATATCCTGGTTCGGCGCGTTTTACCGGGTGAATCTGGCGGACGGCTTTCCGCTGCTGACCACCAAGAAGGTGAATTATCCGGCGGTGCTCCGCGAATTGCTCTGGTATCTTTCCGGCGAGGAACATATCCGCAATCTGCGGGCGCACACGAAAATATGGGACGCCTGGGCGGATGAACGCGGTGAACTGGAAACCGCCTATGGTCGTTACTGGCGACGTTTTCCGCACCCCGTTCAGAAAAGCCATGCGCCGGTGCGCCAAACCGGCCTGACGACGGCCGAAGTGCAGGAAATTGATCAGATCCGATATGTGATAGACGAAATCAAACGGAACCCCAACAGTCGCCGTCTGGTGGTCAGCGCCTGGGAACCAGGTAACGCGGAAACCAGTCGTCTGCCCCCCTGTCATTACAGTTTTGTGTTTCAGGTGCTGGATGGGTGCCTGAATTGTCATTTGTCGCAGCGGTCGGGCGACATTGCGCTGGGCATACCGTTTAATCTGGCCTGTTACGCGACCCTGACCCAGATGATCGCGCAAGAATGCGGATTAAAGCTCGGATATTTTGGCCACACAATTGTAGATGCGCATATATATACGGCTGAACCCGGTTCGCCTATGGCCGCATACGATCATCTGGCCGGCTTGCGTGAACAATTGACGCGCCAGCCGCGACCGCTGCCAAAACTGCACATCGCCCGCAAGCCGTTTGACGAATTAAAATTTGAGGATTTCACATTGGAAGGCTACAACCCGCATCCGCCGATCAGCTTTAAGGTCGCGGTATAAGATCGCCGCTGAGCGGTCCTGATCTGATTTTCCAGAAAGGATTCTGTTTTGCGCATCAGCCTGATAGCCGCCATGACACCGGCCCGCCTGATAGGCGCACACGGCGCACTGCCATGGCACAAGCCCGAGGACTTGCGCCATTTCCGTGAATTGACCACCGGTCACACCGTGTTAATGGGGCGAAAAACGTATGACTCTGTCGGTCGTCCGCTGCCCAATCGCCGCAATCTGGTTTTAACACGCAAAGGTTTGGCCGCCCCGCCGGCAGGAATAGAAACTGTCGCGACACTCAAAGAGGCGATTGAGATGGCTGTTGGCGCCGGCGAATCTGAACTGTTCGTGGTTGGCGGCGCGGAAATATATCGCCTGGCTCTCCCTGTTTCGGATACCATGTATCTGACGTTCGTGCACCTGCCGCAGGAACCGGCCGGTGATACCTGGTTTCCCGAATGGAAGCCGGAGGAATGGAGAATTGTAGAGACACGGCACTCATCAGACTTGGACTTTGTGAGACTCGACCGCCTTGCCGCCGGTGCGATGTCACACATTCATTCGAAAGGGCCATCACCATGAACTGGAAATTGACAACTGGAATTGCGCTGATCGTATTGGGTGCCGCGGCCCTGGTGTTCAAGGGTATCACCTGGCAAAGCCGCAAACCGATTATTCGCGTCGGCACCGTTCACATGGATGTGACGGTGCATCACCATCTTATGGCCGAACCACTGGCTGCCGCCGCGGCAATCGCCGGGGGCGTGGTTCTTGTGGTATGGAGCCGGCGGTCCGCAAAACCTTAACGACAATTCTTCAATCGGTTCGGCGCCGTAACCGACAACGCGCAGGACCGTGTGCGAAGCTCGCGGCGGATCACCGGCCGTGGACACCGGACCGAAAATAAGATTCTGTCCGGCAGAATTCCAATTCAACCGCCGGACTGGATATAATACAGACAAAGGAAAGGAGGCTGTCCTATGGTAAGTGTAAAAACCATGAGCCACTTCCCCCGGAAAGAAATCGAAGACTATGCACGCGGAGGATTGGCCCTGGATGCGGCCATTCAAGGATTGTCCGATGCCGACATGGATACGATTCCCATACCGGGTACCTGGAGCATCCGTCAAATTGTTCTTCATTTAATGGATAGTGATCTGATTGCCTCCGACCGCATGAAACGTGTCATTGCGGAGGAAAATCCGATGCTGGTAGGATTTGATGAAAGCGCGTTTGCGGCCCGCCTGTTCTATACGGAACTAGACGCCGCCACAGCAGTCGATATTTTTCAAAAGAACCGGATTCTGACGGCGGAAATTCTGCGGCGTCTGCCCGTGGAAGCCTTCGCTCGATTCGGAACCCACAGTCAGCGCGGACGCATTACGCTCGGCGAACTGCTGACCATTTATGTGCGGCATTTGGATCATCATTTGAAGTTTCTAAAACATAAACGCCAGTTGATTGGAAAACCATTATGAGCAGGGATGCAGGCCCCGCGGCGAACCGGCGAAAGCGACAGCCAGCGGGAAAATTGCCGCACGCGGCGCGGTCGGCACCGCGCGGCAAAACGTTACATTATGAACAGTCCGCCGGGTTTATTCTGTTCCGGCAGACACCCGCGGGAAGGGTATATTTGCTGCTGGACTACGGCAAACACTGGGATTACCCCAAAGGACACCTGGAAAAAAATGAAACCCAATGGCAGGCGGCGGTACGCGAATTGGCCGAAGAAACGGGCATTACAGATGTGCAGCGCGTGGCCGATTTCTGCCGGCGGATGGAATACCGCTTTGTGTCTTCGCGCAAAGGTACCGTTCACAAACGGGTGACTTATTTTATCGGCCGCACACAGGCTAAGGATGTGACAGTTTCCGAAGAACATGTTGGATTCGCATGGCTGGAATTTGACCAGGCCATCGCCCGCCTGACATTCGATTCGGCCCGTGAAATTTTAAGACATGCCCACCAGCGGCTGGAAGAAATGACTAGCGGGAAATAACGTGAAATCGACTGCGGTTCGCCAGAACGGCCGCAACTGGGCATCCTGCCCATCGTAAATCGTTTGAAATGCGGGCAGCTTAACCGCTATTCAGGGATACCAAGTTACCGTGTTGCGGACCGCTTCACGAAAATAAACCAATGGAAAATACGGAAGGCGGCCATTGTGTACGACTCTGCCGCCGACGAGACGGCTTGCAGCTCTCTTTCCTCATAAGAAATACACGCGGCATGCCCCTCGCGGACGATCAAGCCGTCGACAGGCCCCCGTGTCGCAAATTGCCAACGACGCGGCACGGCAACGCAATCGCTTCGTGCGTAATGCGAGAATTGGCCCCAAAACTGCATTTAACCGGGATGGTTATTTGACGGCAGATATGCAATCAGGCGTCGAATTTGCTGTTCATCGCAATCGTTGAATCTGCAAGTCGCATCCCGCGATAACTGGC
>DAIDJN010000081.1:0-52441 GCA_027451365.1 Phycisphaerales bacterium
GGTATGGATATGTTTCAATCCGCTCCGTGGCCGGTGGCCTCGGAGAACGATCCGCAAGGCCATCCTGCACGTGGCCGCGGAGGTTCAATCCGCTCCGTGGCCGGTGGCCACGGAGAACGTTTGAAAGGTTCGCGCCCACAATCCAATCCGTCGTTTCAATCCGCTCCGTGGCCGGTGGCCACGGAGAACAATCGCAATCCCGGCAGCCGCGGCCGGCGCACAAGTTTCAATCCGCTCCGTGGCCGGTGGCCACGGAGAACGCCGATTACGATAAATCCACCAGCAGCCTTGGGGTTTCAATCCGCTCCGTGGCCGGTGGCCACGGAGAACCGTGAATTATGGTCGATCTGTAATCTACGCTTGGGTTTCAATCCGCTCCGTGGCCGGTGGCCACGGAGAACAGCAGTTCCTCGCAACGAGCGATTTCTTTTGGCGTTTCAATCCGCTCCGTGGCCGGTGGCCACGGAGAACAGCTTTATCCTAACCCTATATATAACAATCGCCAATCCGCGACATTTCGCGAACCAGCCGAACAGGCGCGCCTTTGACGCGCATTTGGCCACAGCCGACCGATGGTAAGTATTTATTTTTCAAAGAGCTATCGCACATCGCGATCCCCCCCACCTTTCGTGCGCAATTCAGGTTCGCGGAGCCACTTTTTCCACCCTCCTAGCCGGCCCAAATCCTCAAAACACCAATGGCTCGGTTAAATCTCGTGGCTCCTTAGCCCCAAAATGCGCCACCCGATCCACGGCCGCCTTATCCAGAAAATAAAACCGCAGAGAATCCCATTTGGGATCTATTTCCTCCAGCAACCGCGATTTTAACACCACCCACTCCTTATCTCCAACCACGCATTCAAACACCGAATATTGCACCCGCTGGCCAAAATCCAAACATGCCTTGGCCACCCGCCGCAACCGTTTGCGGCCCGCCTTATCCATCGTATTCACATCATATGTTACCAGCACCAGCATCCGAACCACCTTCATTTGAATATAATCGGGACATAATGTTCCAGATCACCACGAACATGCCGCGCCAAAATGCGTGCCTGAAGCGCTGGAAACCGCCCCAATGGTGATTCCTGATTCAGATAGGGATGCAGGCGCCTTTCCTGCTTCCGCTGCTGGTATTCCCCGATCAGCCTTTTACGCGCCGCATCCTTCAATTCCACCGCACCGCCGGGCCGTGTGACAAAATCATCGGCGTCAACCTGTTTGCGGTTAATCAGCGTGATTACAAATCGGTCCACCAAAAATGCCCGGAATTCTTCCATCAAATCAAGTGCCAGCGATGGACGCCCGGGCCGTTCATCATGAAAATATCCCACCGACGGATCCAGACCGGCCAACGCCACCGCCGACGTACAATCATGGGTCAAAATGCTGTAAAATAAGGAAAGCAACGCGTTAATCGCGTCCATCGGCGGACGGCGGGACCGCTTTCGGAATACCAGCGGATCGGGTGCCGCTGGCGTCATCCCGGCAAAGCACTCAAAATAAAGCCGCGCCGCCTCCCCTTCAATCCCACGGACAGAATCCAGAGAGGCCGCCGCCGCCAAATGACCAATGCTGTATTCCAGCAGGCTCGCCGCTTTACGCAACCCCCCCAGCGATGCCGAATCCGGCAGGTCACGCGCCGACCGAAGTAGATTCCCACGGCTGTTCTGTAGCTTCCCTGCCACGATCGCGCGCGCCAAACCCAGGCGAAAGTCCGATTCATCCGCTTTCCTATATTGCGCGCGGCGCAACCGCACCCCGCCGGAACCCGGCGTATCCACCCGCGCAAGCAGGCGCCCGCCGGCCGAAAGAAAATTGACCGCTATCTGCCCGTCCGCACATGCTTCCATTAGCTGAGGACTGACCATGGCACGGCCAAAACAGGCTATCGAGTCAATCATGTGCAGCGGCAGTCGGCCAACGGCCTTGCCGTCCAGCTCTATCACCACCGCTTGGCCATCACGATGGATGTATGCACCCTCTGTCACGACATAAAGTGTATTAAGCTGAATTTCATCCATAGGCAAGCCTTCTGTTCGGAACCGACCAATTGCTGATTTTCCAATCTGCAATTTGAAATCTTAAATTTGTTCCCCCGCCTCCGTGCTGAACAGTTTGGTGTACGCGATGGAAATTCCCGGCGCATATACATCCAACTCCGGCAGGCAGATGGAATGCACCGAACACCCCTGGCACTGCGGCTTAAGAACCGCAGAGGGAACCTTGCCACTGGCCAACATGGACCGAACCCCCTCTATGGTCGCAATTGTGAGTCGGCGCAAATCGGCGGTGAATTGCACGTCCCGTCGCCGGTGGTTCTTGACGTGATAAATCGCTCCGCTGGGAACCTTTACACCCAGCATTTCCTCCAAACAAAGCGCCTGCGCGCAAAGCTGGGCATCATCATTATCCCATTTGTGGCGCTTGCCCATTTTGTAATCCACCGGCAGTGGAATTTCCGTGCCGTCCGCCTGAGGCCAGAATTCCACAATATCCGCTTTGCCAGTCAGATTAAGGCTCACCGAAAAAAGCGGCAACGCCCGTTCAATCCGCGCCCCGGACGCACTTTGCCGATAGCCCGGGTCATCGGCAATTTCATGTGCCAGCGTACCAGCCACCGTATGGGCATTTTCCTGCCAGTAGCCCTCCAGGCGATGCAATGCGCAGCGACGATTGCAATACAGAAAATCATTCAGAGCGGAAATCGATAACGGATCAGGAGGTTCCATAAGCGCAGTTCCTGCATGACCACCGCCGCCACCCCGGCCGATAGGCGCTATCTTAACCGAAATCACCAGGGCCGATCCGCGCGGGCTGGGAGAAGCGCGGGAGTCAAAGCCAATGACAGCCGTAATCCTTATATAACACCGCCGCCCGCTGATTTTACCTTCAATAACGGGATAACTCCTCGCATATAGCCGAGAAAATCGTCATATTGATCCGGCGCAAGCGCCATAAGTTCTCCGCCTCGCCCAAGGGCACTTGGGGTTAAATCCGACAATCGAGATCGCCAGATTTCAACACTGCCCAGCGCGACCTCCTGTGCGGTCGGAAAATTGAGCCTATTGCCCGTCTTGATCCTAGCAACAAGTTCCTGATCCACTATGACGGTCTGTGTATCGGTGGTGATAAGGCGGCACATTTCAGCAACCCTGGGGTAATCCGCGGCATTTTCGGAACCCTGTATTTCTTTTGCAAATGCTTCCGCCTCTCCGCCCCCAAAATGCAGCTCCCTTTGTAAGGACTCCGTACAGAATCGGGCGTCGGCCTTTCCTTCGCGGAACATCTGCTCAAGCACGCGGCGCGACGTCCTAAAATGCGGATGCAGGTTGAGGAGATCATCCCCACCATGGCGGAAATCCCAAACTTCGGCGTTATTGTATTCGGAGGACCGATTGACGCGCCCGCTGATCTGAAGCAGATTCACGAGCCCACAGCTCTCGCGAAACGCGGTTCGGAAAGAAAAATCAACACCCGCCTCAATGCAACTCGTCGCGACCAAAAACCAATCCGCATCGTCACGTTTGCTCAGGCGGGAAGCAATCCGCTTAATAATGACTTCCCTGTCACGCGGCGACAGCGATGTGGAAAGGTGCTCCACTTGCGTCGGCAGGGCGCAGTTTGCCCGGAGACGGTTTGCAAAAACCGCCGCAGACTGAACCGTATTAAAAATGATTAAGCGCGGACCGGGTTTTGAACATACGAACTTTGAGAGATCGCCTATTGAGAGAGTTTCAGGCTCCCTGACCAGCGAAACACGGCTCTGTTCCAGGCTGCAGGCTTCGGCGCGAAGCTGCTCGGGCACCAGTTCGGCGACGGTTACCCGCTCAGACACAGGTACGAAATCAGGCAAATCCCAGAACCGCCCCAGCGAACCGCTTCCCAAAACCAAATGACATCCCCAGTCATCACAAAGCTCACGCAGCCACTTCCACATCTGGGGCCAGAGCGGGGCGGGCATCGCAGCGTGTGCCTCATCCACAAAAATTGCGGAACCGGGAAGTTGATGGAGCTTGCGAAGCGCCTTGGTCTCTTTGGCCGCTAACGTTTCAAAAAACTGGACCGCAGTCGTCACGACAATGGGAGCGTCCCATCGCTGTGTGAGTTGCCGAAGGTCACGCCACCCCTCGCCAGCGAACTCAACGCGGTGATGGTGTGCGGCGACAACCTCATCAGGGGTCTCACCATTCAGAACGAGTGATCTGCGATAAACAGCCACTGATTGATCAATAATATTGGTGTAAGGGAGCACCACAAAAATGCGCCGCAAGCCTCGTTCCTGTGCCACCTGGAGCAGATGCGCCATGACGGCCGTGGTTTTTCCAGTCCCCACCGGGCTGTCGCATGCGACGATCCTTTCTTGCGGGCCAAGCGCGCGGTTCCGGCAAGCACGGAAAAGTTCCCGCCTGAGGCGGAGCCGCGCCTGCTCCCGCCCGGTCAACTCCGCCGCTGGAGATCCCAATTCAGCCACGTGTTGCTCCAGCTTCGCAAGGCGCTCGGAGGCGCGCAGAGGCATCCCTCGAAGGTCCTTCTCCTTCTGATAATGTTGTGCTGTATCGCTATGGTCCGCGTCTACGAGGCAGGAAAGCGTCAGCCGCCGGACGAGGCCAACAAAAGGCTGGTTGGGGACAGCCGGAATGAGCGGTGCAAGCCGGTGGTGCTGCGCCAGATAAGAATTGAGGTTCCTGTCTGTCCTTTCCCAAGCGGAAATTCCAAGATTGGTAAGTTGGCTGGTATCCCGCAGGGCCAAATTAGCGCCGTTGGCAATCTTGGCTTTTTCGGCGGGAACGGAGGGCAGGCCGAGATGATGGGAATAGCAAGCGATGGCCGCTTCGAATTGCTTCAATCGCAGCCAATGGGCCGCTCCCGCATCGACGTGATTAAAATGGTGTTCGTTGGCGCAATTAGCACACAGTACCCGCTGGAAAAGCGCATCAAGTTTCCCCAGATCGTGGTAGGCAGCTGCGCGTTCGACAGTTTCCAGAAAGGCATATTTCCACTTGGGCGAATACGCGGCTGCTATCCCGGCGAAACTCGCGGAATACGCCCGTACGTTCCCGACGTGGTCGCGATACAGTTGCGCTGGCGCGCCCTCACGAGCGCTGTGCGCAAGTGGTTCAGGGGAAATGGTCACGTCGGTCATAGGGCGTAATCGCTGTATTTTCCGCATTGCGCAAAGGTCTTCGAGGCCCCGGTGCGAATCTTCTCTGCCTTAATACTGTCCCATGTCGGCAACAGGTAATCAGAAATGCTTTCGGAAGGCTTTTCAGGATCGGCTTTCTTACGCGGCATAAGCGCGTCGATTAAGGCAAAATCGGAAACGGAACCAGCCCTGCTTTCATGCTCAAATGTGTGCGCATGCACAACTTCCACCATCGAACGTACGACAGAGCGTGTGTTCGAATAGGCGTGCTTTAACAAGTGGAGCATCAGGTCAACATCCAGCTTCGTGCAGCCTGTCTTATGGGCGGCATTCGGGTTCACGAAGAAAGGAACTGTATACAGCCCGTGCTTCACAACGCGAAAAGCCATTGGTGCCATGCCTCGGTCCTTGCCCGCTTCGACGCCGGATTTACTCGTCCATGTTGAAAATTCGATGTCGATCGGCGCAACTGAAACGCCTACGCCCAGATGAGCAACACCCGAGCGGATGGTGCCGCTGCCACCCTCCTCAAGGAACGTGTTACCAAACAGCCGGCCGTCCCAATAGGCCTTAACGAACTCTTGCCCAAGCTTTCCATCTGTCGGTTTCAATTGATTCTGGATTACCTCGCGTTTACGACCGCGGCTCTCGAGAATCTGGTAGCTGGCGTCGTCGGAAATTCCCACGGATTTCTTTACCTCCTCCCATATAACGCCCTCCTTCTCAATCACAAGGTCGCGCAGCTTGCGCTTCACCGAAACCGGTGAGATCTCACCTTTACCGTCGGGCCGTTGGCGCGGGGAGCTTTCACGTTCCGGGTCGCCATTCGGGTTTGATTTTCGCACCTCCAGAATCAGCAGCCCCGTAATTCGTGGAACAAGGTTCGTGTGATTGGACGCATTCATTTGTTTTCTCCTTTTTTCGGTTCGTCGGCCTGCTTTTCCGTCTTCTGGTGGTCTGCCAGATAGCCGAGCAGGAGCTTGGCCTTATCGGCGTCCTGCATCCGTTTAGGAATTGCTGATTTTTCAATCGCCGCTGCGCAGGCTGCCATTTCTGCGAGGAAATATTTCACCAGCCCGACACCGGCATCGGGATCCGCACTCCTGAATGTTCGCGCCCATGCTTGGTAGGGCGCCATCCGCTCCGCCAACCGGGCGAGGGCGAGGATGGGCTGCTCCAGGGCGGTGCTAAACAGGGCATTCCCAATTAACTGCGAGGGCGATTCGCCCTTACGCACGTGTTTGCAATATTGAAGGTGTAGGCTGTCGGCGAGAGCCAAAAGCCGGCCGAGGTTTGCGACAGGTTCCTGCATAAAACATTCCTTCTTATAGCCGAGTTGAAGAAGCAGTATTCCGAAAAACGAAATGGCCTTAAGTGATTGCCATCGCGCCTCCTCGCTAAAGGCCCCCCATTCGCGTTTCGCCTTAACCGCTCCCAGTCCAGCCAACACCGGTCCGGTCCGACCGACTAAAAGGGATAGGGCAACCGCGGCCTTCGGCGCTGATAATGGGCCGTCGGAGGCGAACACGTCAAACGCATCGGAGTTCGAGAATGCCCGTTGGAAGGACGAGGTAAATCCAGCCTTGCTGTCAGCACTCCAGACACGGTTGGCGCAGGAAGCCATGTCTACCGGGAACGGTACAACATGGCAGCGGGGTGAGAATTGCTTGGCCGATTTATCGTAAAAAGTGATTGAGACCGCCGGCGCATTTCGAGCGCCAGCTTGCCAAGATCGGGAGGCATTGATCAAGTCCGGGACGCGGAATTGCCGGTTTATGCTGATTTGCTTGCGGCCCTTATCGATGGAACAAAGGGAAATCAGGCGAAGGGTCAAATTCGGATTGGCCGCGGTCTTGGCATCAAGCATTTCCAGCACCGGCTGGGATATTGCGGAGAAATCTGCGTCCGAAAAGGCACCGGCGTCGCCGCCGAACATCTC
Source organism: Phycisphaerales bacterium (assembly GCA_027451365.1). GTDB lineage: Bacteria > Planctomycetota > Phycisphaerae > WQYP01 > WQYP01 > JAJYPG01. The sequence continues at coordinate 7,085 of DAIDJN010000081.1, forward strand.
CGCCAATTGCTCAGTCGGGGGCAGTTCCCCCTCGAGGTAGGCCACCAATAGGTCGCGTTTTCCCGGGTGCGCGCTGGGAACCGCCCGGCAGGTCAGCCCGCGTTTCTCCTCGCCCGCGAAATAAAGGATCGCATCACTCATTTTCTGCGCAAGGTCCGCAGAAACCGGAAACGCCTGCGAGCCAGCCAATCCGTAGCGCCTGAGCGTCGGGACCTCGTTGGTGTTTACCGAAAAGATTTTCAGATTTCCGAGTTCAGCAATTTTCGGCGCGGGAAATTTGTCCTGTAGTGTGACCTCGGCCCCGGAATAGGCATCGATGCCTTTCCGACTATTAGAATCGACGGTCGCCGTTTTCTCCGAATCTATCATTACGCGGTTGATGGCGTTGCTGGTTTCCTGATGGGCCACGCGTTTGAAATTCGGGTTGGCGTTTTGGAGGTCGAGGTAGACAGGCTGGCTCGCCTTATCATCCTGTTTCGCTTTTTCTCGCCAATAATCGGGCCTCCCAAAATCCACCCCACGCTTTTTCCAATCCAATTTGCCGAATAAAACATCCTGCGCCAGGAGCAGTTCTTTCCTAGTGATATCGCCGGCGGCCTGAGCAAGCACCACCGCAAGCCCCTCGGAAAAACGGGCGAGGCTGGGCTTCCCATCGCCTACAATCTCGAGTAATTGGTGAAAATTCCTCAGCTCGGCGGCGGAATTCGAAAATATTTGTCGCAGATGAGCGACCAGTTCCCAACAAGACCGCTCAAACTGCTTTTCTTGGCTGCCGGTGAACCTTCTTGGAGCCGAAAGATCAAACAAGGATTTAATGTGTTTAACAAGCTCAGAGTTCGCCGCTTCCTTGTTCTTGACGAGTGAAAGAAGGCTCTCCACAACGGGCTTCAGTTTATTTATCGGCGCATCATTAATTTGCCGCAGGGGCGTAGGGAGGTTGAAGCCCGGAAAGCTTGACCCCGCGGATCCGTGCTCAATCCGAAACAAATTCTGCGCCTTACATCCAGGCCAAACTTCGACGCTGGCCGGCACAGCCCCCTCCGCCAAGCCAATGATCAATAATTCATTGTTCTTTCCCATTGGGTTTATACCGGAGTACCGGGACCCTGTCTTTATCCCCTGACGGTCGAGGGCCGCAACAACTTGAGATAGCTCGTTAAGCATACAGCAGCACGCCTTTCTCCACCCGAAGGTCACGGCTGAAAGTCGGCCGGACCTTGCCACCCTGGGAGCGGTCGAACACCATTCGCAGCATTGTTGGTAACTCGTGATCCTCGGTGGCGGTAACCTGCGTCCCCGGCCGCAACGGCCCGAGGTAATCGGGGGCAAATTCTTTCCAGCCCAAGCATGGAACCTGGAACCATTGGCCGCGCTCTAAGGCCCTATTGAATGCCTCTTGGTACGCGTGGGGAGGTGAAGTGGTGCTTTCGTGGTGCGTGGAGAAGGCTGCCTCTGCGTAGAGGCGGTAGCAAACATTCACCAGAATGACCGCGTAGAACTGGAATGACGCCCCCTTTGCGATAGCGTCGCTGGCGCGAAGCGGACCTCCGTAGTTTGTTGTATAGCGATGGAATTGGATCGGACGGCAAATTTCGACGCGGGTGGGCTTAACGTCCACGGATTTCCAGCGGAGTATCGACTCGAAAATTCCCTTCGCGGCGCTGAAGGTGGGCGCAACATATGAAATAGGGGACGAACCGGTGTCCGGTCGCGTCCACATTGCGCTAGGACCGGAAATCTCAAGCTCGACGGGGTAGGTCTTCACAATGCTGCCTCCATCTGCGATATCTTTGCGGGGTGCTCGCGCAACGGCTGCCAGTTCCTGGTGTCCTGTGTGCCGTCCGTATGCGCGTAATATTCCATTTCACAAACCGTCCCAGACCCTTTTTTCCGGAAACCCTCATCCGCCCTGGACCTCAATCCCGCGTCCGCCGCCATTTTTTTCCTGATACCCGAACTCTAACCCGAAGGGTTCCCGCTGGCAAATTATTTTTCCAAAATTTGTTTTTGACTGACATACGTATGTCGCTGAGCTATCCGCCAGGAATCACCACCGCCAATACCACACGAATATCCATTGAAATCAATCTCCACATCGTTCTGCCTCCCACATTAGCCAGGGGCGTCAAAGCCAATGATGGTCAGCGGTGAATAGGTTTTGGGCGGGAAGAGCCATGAAAAAGAACCTGACAAAGAAACGAAGGAAGGCCGCAGGCGGTGCGGCCACCCCTGGATTAGAGCGCCCGTACCGACAACTGGTTTCGGATATCTCCGGCCTGTCGGAACAGGTCCGACGCGGAGCAGCGCGGTCGGTTAATACCATCTTGACTGCCACTTACTGGGCGATCGGTCGGCGGATCGTGGAGCATGAACAAGGTGGGAATGCCAGGGCGGGCTATGGGGAGAAAGTGCTGCCACGTCTGGCCGCAGACCTGACGGCCAGACATGGCAAGGGGTTTTCGCGACGGAACATTGAGCAGATGCGGGCCTTCTTCCTTGGTTGGGAGATTGCGCAGACACCGTCTGCGCAATTTGAAGCGAGAGCGAAATGCCCGGCGGTGCCGGGAGAATTGGCCACGACAACTGTCCAGACACCTTCAATTTCTGGCTGCGGAAGGTATCGCTGGTGGCGAATTTTGCGGGATAACCGTCCCCAACGCGTCCGCGCACATTCCTGATTCGGCCGGATCATTGGCGACCCATCTGAAAACGGCCAGAAAATCCTTGACAAACTTGCATCGCCGATGCACTATGCGTGTATATGTGTGCGGGATGGATGGTTGCACACGGCATCAGGGATAATTGTTCAAGACCGTTTCATGGATGACATCGCGAACGGTTACGCCAATGGCGTGTCGGGAGATTGCCGCCCATGAATGACAGATTTCGCCGCGCATTTACCCTAATGGAAATGCTGGTTGTGATTGTAATTATTATTGTGCTGATTTCCATCAGCATTGCAGTGGCCGCGCAGGTGATGCAAACCAGCGCTCGCAAATTAACCCTGATGGAACTTCATGACCTGAACAACGCGTTTCTGCTGGTGGAACACCGCACCGGTACCCAGCCGACCACAATAGTGGCGTTTCTGGAGCAGTATCAACACATGTATCTTTTTCAGGATTCCAAAGGAGTCTGGCACGAGCGGCCCAATCTGCTGACTCAATTGCCCGCCAATCTTCTGGTAACCGGTCAGATTTCTGTTCCCGGCGGGACGACGACAGGCATTATTCAGGTGAAAGATGGATTTGGAACCCAAATTCTGCTGATGACCAGCCGATTGCAGAACCCGCACGCCCCCTGTTTTGTTTCCGCCGGGCCGGATGGTTATTTCAACACCGCCGATGACCTGCACAGTTATGACCCCTAACGCTGCGGCGCGCCGTTCAGTCGCCGAATCAAGCAGATCAAACAGATCAAGGCGGCGGCTGGTTATTTCGTTTGAACCAATGATTCAGCCGCTGGCGACGGGCCTGGCAATGGCAGGTTTTGCCACCGAAAAAGTTGCGTCGCAGGAGGCGGTTTATCCATTGGCCCGTCGGATGGGCGAACCAGTGAATCAAATCGCCAAGGCCTCGGACCCGGCCGGAATAATCCGGGCAAATTGTGCAGATGCCATGGCTTGGCCTGCCGCCAAATCGGCCGATAGCGCAGCAACCGCCGCCGGCAACCTGACAATCTATCCAGTGGCGGCAAAGGGTTTTCATGCAATCTCCACAGTACTTCGCGGGTCGCAACCACCGGTGCGGGAATAGGTTCCGCTGAATGTGGACCCGCCGACCTTCAGCCCCTGCCAGACTATTTCCCCGCCGGCGGGTGCGTTCTGGCAAACAATCTGCATGTAAAAGTTTCCAGAAGCGGTGTCAAACCAGACACTGCTGACACCCGGCGGCGCATATTGCCACATGCGGCTGGAATGAAATTTACACGCATTGTAGCCATTGGCTCCGGAAAAACATTGGCCGTTGGAAAAGGTGCACGACGAGGAATCAAAAAACTGAAAAGTGCCATCCCAGACGCAGTCGGCGGGCAGGCCGGCGGTGCAGTCTGAACAGGGTGAAAAATAGGTATCGGTGTAATTGAGAATGGCGATGGCACTGGGCGCGCCGACACAAGGATTGCCCCCACCGGCACAGCAGCAGCTTTCGCCGACACCGGCGAGCACCTGCCCACCGGCGGTGGAAATGCGTCTGCCGCCATCGGCACCAATTTGAGTCAGGGGTCCGGCCATGCGATATTCCGCGATTCGCCCCCAAACCATAAAGAGGCACCTAAAAGCTATAGGGCGCGATGCGAACGATAATGGTTTGGCGGCGCATGTGTGATTCGCCCGGGGCTTATGAAACCGAAGATCGCAACGAAAGAGCGGCGCGAAGCGATGGAATCAGAAACGCCGCACGAATTTGCGTTTAAGCGCGGGGGAATGCTGGTTGTAGCGCAGAATATTGGTCAGCCGGGCCGGCGGCGTCAGTCGGCAATCAGCGCTGCGCCGAATAGACTTACCGCATTGGCCGTGCTTAGGCGGCGGATTTCAGAAATTGAAACTTCACGTTCACATGCCAGTTGATCCGCCACATGCACCACATGGGCCGGTTCGTTAATCTTGAATTTGCGCACCGGCTGCGGGCTTAAATAGGGCGAATCGGTTTCCAACAGGAAGCGATCTTCGGGAACAAGCTTTGCGGCCTGGCGCACAAAGGGGGCATTTTTGTAGGTCACAATGCCGGTGAAACCCAGATACGCGCCATGCTCGATCCAGCAGGCGGCTTCATGCACGGTACCCGTAAAACAATGCAACACGCATTTGATGTCGCGGAAATCGGCCATTATTTCCAGGGCGTCCTGATGGGCGTCGCGCACGTGCAGAATAACCGGCTTGCCCAGCCGCTGCGCCATTTCCAACTGCGTTCGAAACAGGGTTTTCTGCACCTGGATGGGCGACGAATTGCCGTGGTAATCCAGACCGCACTCCCCGACCGCCACCAGTTTCGCCGACGATTTTATGGACATTTCAAGATGGGCCACATCGGCGGGAGCAATTTCGCCGGCATGATGCGGATGAATGCCCAGCGCCAGAAACACATGGGGATCGGCCTGGGCAACCTGGCGGGCAAGGATATGATCGGCCGGATGCGTGCCGATGGTAATCATGCGCTGCACGCCGACGGCAACCGCGCGATGAATCACTTCCTGCTGGTGTTCATACAAACCGGTGTAAGTCAGATGGCAGTGGGTGTCAATAAGCATGGCGGCATTGTAGCCCGGCGGCGTTCTGGTTCCAATTGTGCAACTGGCGACCACGAACTTAGCGCAATGCTTGCGTCCCGCGCACAGTTTCCAAGCCAAATGCTTACAAGAAGATTATTTGACCCGCAAATGGCGCTCATGAACGCGGTATAAAATATGTGCCACTGGGTCGTCCACACGTTTATGCGGCTGGCGATTCAGGCGGGTTCTGTGCAGGCCAGCGCCGAAAAAAAGGTGCCAGCTTCCACTGGTCACGGCAGCCCGAAAATCTTTGCACCACATCCTTCCCGCCAGCAACCGCCGGTCCGCTACCGGCGGTTGCGTTTTTTTGGGTTCACCGCCGACCAGTTGCTTCAGCGGGCCGGAACAGATTTGGCCAATCCGTTTGAAGAAAACATTCGTACCAAATAGCGGTTATTGCGGGCCGGATTGCGGATGGTCGGTTTGGGCGCGTGGAAAACAGAGCGGGGCGGCCCAGGGGAGTCAATCTGTATTAAGAATGAATTTTTCCAGTGCCACTGCCACGCCGTCCTCGGCATTGGAAGGAACCACATGGCCGACGACATTGCGTACATGTTCCGGCGCGTTGGCCATCACCACACCCGTACCCGCCCATTGAAGCATGGGCAGATCATTGGCGGAGTCGCCAATCGCCATCACCTGCTGGCTGGAAACGCCATACGCATTGGCCAGGAAACCAAGGGCGCTGGCTTTGGTGATGTCCGGCGCGACAATTTGCAGCAGGCGCGATTCGCTATGAATGACATTCAGCCGGTCATGAAAGCGGCCGGGCAGAAGATAGTTAAGTTCATCAATAATTGACGGCTTGCCGTGCAGGAAAAGGCGCGTGACCGGAACGCGCAAAAACGCTTCCATGGAGGCGATGACATCCGGCGAAAAGGACCGACCGGGCGGCAGGGAATCCATGGGGACAATACCAAAATGGTCGCTGTAGAGCCGATCAATAATTTCCACACTGGGAATGACATCCGGGCAGCGGCGACGGGCAAACGCAATGACCCGCCGCACCAGCGAATGATCAAGGCTGGCATGACGCAGAACACATTGGCGTCGTTCATCCCAGACCAACGCGCCATTATGGGACACGATTGGTGTTTCAAGTTTAAGCGCACGATGATAGAAGCGGACCGACCTTGGCGGCCGGGCCGTGGCGATGACCACTTGAATGCCGCGTTTGACGGTTTCGTACACCGCGCGATGCACACGCGGCGTGATGGATTCACGCGGATTTAGCATGGTGCCGTCCATATCCAGTGCGACCATCCGGATCGCATTTTGCAGCGGACGCGCCGCAACAAGACGCGAGCCAAAATCAGTGGAGGCCTGCGATATCACCGGAGTTTCGGAAACGGACAACGGTTCATCCGCCATGGACACGCTCTTTTTCTTTCCAGCTTCCGTTTGTGACCATTGCCGGAACGACTCAAATAATTCGCTGACGGACATAATCATGCCACCTGCAAAAAACCGAAACTAATTCAAACACACCTCCCTCCGGAGATGCCGCATTTCGGCGGACAATAAGAATATCGGCTGATATCGGAACAGCGGATGAGCGTGATTCCACAAAATTCACGACAAAGCCGCGCATAAGGCGAATCAGCCGGGCTTTTGGCCACGGACTCAAGTGATTATAGGCCACTGGATGAGGGCGGGTTCAATTAAAACGCGACAGGAAGCGGGTCATGGCCGCGGATATGCGGTCCTGCTGTTTTGAGGAAAGCAACGCGTCAATGGAATCCACTTCCTGGGCAATCAGTTTGTCCCGACGGGCCTGAAAGCGTTTGGCATAAGCTTGGCCATCGTCCATAATTTCGCGGGCTTTGGCCTGGCGCTGGGCGTCCTTCAGCGGATCACCCGGCATTTTATTGAATTCCGCGACAAGAATTTCAATTCGCTTAAGGCTTCGGGGCGCGAAAAGCCCCTGCTGCTGGCGCTGCATTAACAGTGCAAGATTGGACTGTTCGGTGGCCACAATTCCGTTCACCTGCGTCCTGACCACACGAGGGGTATTGGCCACACGAAGCCAGTGCCGGATCATCCAGCCGCCGCGCATGGCGGCCATGGTAAGCGCTTCTTTGCAGGGATCGCCAATGCGCCGCAATCGGACTACCCAGGCCGGAGGTCGCGTGCGGGTGCGATCCGTGCGATAAATAATCTGGGGGGCCATGGTCGGGTCATCCGGATGCTGGATAATGAACAGTTGCCCATCCAGGTTCGCAAATTTGTAGGTCAGCGTGTTGTGAACGGATTTCAGATCCACCGGATTATTCGGGCCAATCGGCCGCCGAAAGTTCACGCCGTAATTGCGGCTGATCTGAAAAAATGCGACCAGATTGTTTTGTGGTCGGCCGAAAAGATTACTCCAGTTCAGCAGGATCAGAACAATCGCAATCAAAACCGCCCCGCCGGCGATACTTAGTTTAATCAAGTCTGATTTATCAAAATCTGAAAGCTTCACAATTCGTATTCCAATGCTGATTTCAGTTTCCGGTGCCGGGTGTCATGTGGATGGTAATCCAACCCGCATTCCGGGGCCTTATATCTTTATGACTTCCCGTACAATTCACGACCCGTCCCATGGCAGGCCGCCGCAAGGTTTACAATGCCGTGCGCCGGTTTCTGGATTAACGCCGCCGCGGACCGCCGATTGCCAAATCCGCCCTGACGGCAAAACCAGATTACCACCGACCAGGCTTAAATGCCTGAACACAGCTCGGCGGAAAGCGATCTGAAACGCTTGCGCCTGTGTGCTTAATTGTAAGAACGAACGAGCCGCCTTATGGTTACACAACGTGCAGAGGCTCTGTTGTCTATGCGGAAAAAAAGCCGCAAAAAAAAGGGCCGCGTATTCAGCATACGGGCCGGCCGATGCCACAAATATGAAAATTATCCCAAAAGCCGGATGGCCCGGGCATTGCGGGCGGTCAGTGCGGCGGCGGGCGTGAATGTCCGGACCGGTTGAGGCAACGCCTGGTTCCGCGTAAACTCCGCAGCATGAGAATCATTGCGCTATTTAATCAAAAAGGCGGCGTGGGTAAAACCACCACCGCGGTCAATTTGGGTGCCGGCATGGCGGCCGTGGGAAAAAAGACGGTTCTGCTGGATATGGACCCCCAGGGAAATTTATCATTTCATCTGGGAATTGAACCCGAAAAGATAAAACATAGCATTTACGACGTGCTGGTTCAAAAATGCACCATTGCGGATGCAACCTATCGCATAAACGACCATCTTTCGGTGGTGCCCTCCACCGCGGACCTCGCGGGAGCGGAGGTGGAACTGGTCAACGAACCGGAACGGGAACTGCGTCTTAGAAATGCGGTAAGTGCGGCCAAACTGGATGCGGATTTTCTGATTATTGACTGCCCGCCAAGTCTGGGGCTGTTGACGCTTAATTCGTTATGCCTGGCACAAGAGGTAATTATTCCGATGCAGGCGCATTTTCTGGCGCTCCAGGGAATGGCCCGCCTGCTGGACACCTGTTCGCTGGTTCAGGAGCAACTCAACCCCGCCTTGCGAATTTCCGGCATATTATTCTGCCAATACGAACCGGCCCCCCGCCTGACCGGCGAAGTCACCAGCGAGGTAGACCAGTTTCTGGCCAATGCGCGGGGAACGGGCAAGCCCTGGTCCAATGCCATCGTGTTCCGCACGCACATTCGCCGCAATATAAGACTGGCGGAAGCTCCAAGCTTTAACCAGAGCATTTTTGATTATGCCCCCAACAGCGCCGGTGCCGGCGACTACGGCGTTCTGGTACAGGACATTCTGGACATGACCAGCTAAGAATCAGTAAGAACCAGTTTCCTTTCCGACAACGCATCGCGATTTTCAGACGCCAATTCACCGCCGGATGCGGATCGCCTACCGGCCCGCCGGAAGGGGCGCCGGGCTGATGGCGACGCGGTCAAATTCCAGCAGGGTACCTTTGTCGCGCTCAAACGTAACCATATCGGTGCTGTATTGCGTGCGCGCCTGAACGTCAGCAATGCGAGCTTGGGCCAGGTCCTGCTGGGCGTTAAGCTCCAACTGCAAAAAGGTGGGATCCAGCGCCTGGCCTGAAAGCTCCTGCACCTTTAAGCCGTGCAGAACGGCGGCGGCGGATATGCGGCGTCGTTTGGCCAGCCGAATCTGCCGCCAGTCCTGGGTAAGATTCAACAAGTCGCTGGCGACATCGCGGGCGATGTTCTGGGCATCTTCAAGCATTCGCGTCAGAGACTGGCGACGCAGCAGGGTGCGGCGGGTAAGCTGGGCACGGGCAGCCCGATTTCCGATGGGAATTTCCAATTGCATCCCCACAGAAAATCCGATGTGCGGGTCTGATACCATGCGGTTAAATCCGCCGGAAAAACTGCCATCCGGCGACAGGCCCGCCGAATCCGTGGCGGCGATCAGATCCGCTTTGGGCAGAAGCGCGTTTTCAGCCACACGACGGCGAATGCCGGCTTTTTCAACGGCAAGCCGGTCGCGCTGCATAATGCCGCGCTGACCAAGTGCGACCGCTATTTCCTGATTCAGATCAAATACAAAAGGCACAGGCTCGGGGCCGCTGGTGGGAAGAATATCGGGACCTGGACCAACCGGAATGGAGGGATCGTTTAATAGCGCTTTAAGCGCCTCGGACAGGTCCCCCACCCGCTTCCCGGCGGAGGCCGCATTGTAACGGGCCAGGTCGACCGCGGCGCGAGCCTGGTTCACCTGCACCGAATCGACATCCATATGGCGGCGACTTTGCAGGCGATGAAGCGTATGGCGTGCTTGCGCCACCAGGCGGCGCTCAAATTGCATATCCGCGACCGCCTGGCCAAGACGCAAATAAGTAATCTCTACATGTGCAACTGTTTTTATAACCCGTGACCGGAACGTGGACAGCGCTATTTGCTGATTCCGCCGGGCTATATAAATTTGGGCGCGATTCACCGATGCGCCGAAACCACGTAACAGCGGCTGTTTAAGTTCCAGCGCCATATCCGCTGTATGCGAAGGATTAATGTCCGGCGGCAGGCTGGCGGAACTGTGAAAATCCTGATAATTGTCCGAACCAGTCACAGACACCTGACCGCCCGTGGAAAGGAGTTTTTTTACTCCCATCTGGCTGTTCACCTGGTCTTCACTATTGATGCCCACCGGTGAAAAACTGCCCAGCGTCTGGGGAAACGGTGTGGGTTGGTCCAGATGCTGATATTGCGTTTGGCTAATGAAGGTGGGATCAAATGCAGCCTCGGCGGCCACTATCTGGGTTTGCGATACCGCCGGTGCGTAGGATTCAACCTTAATCGCCAGGTTGTGACGCAATGCGTCGGCAATCGCCCCCACCAATGACATGGAAACCCCGGGCGATCCGGGCTGACCAATCATGGCTCCACGGCGACTGGTGCCACCTGGCACCACGGCCATTCTGGCATGGGACGCGGCGCGCCGACCGGCAGACCGCGGAAGCAGTTCATGCACGCCCTGGTCCACTGGCATCGTGGCAGGCCGCGTCAGCAGGCGTCCATCAAAAAGATGATGCACTAAAATGCTGTCAGCCAGCGATGCGGTTCCCGGCGTGCCACTCTGATGACGAAAAGGCGAAGCACATCCGGTAAACGAAAGGCACGCACCAGCCATCAAAAGACCGCGCAGGATACTTTGCCTGCCCAACGTACGACGCATTCGTTTCCCGCCAGGTTTCAGATGAAAATGTGTGATAGCCATATTGAGCAATTTTAAATCCAGAGTTTCATGCGTATCCAGTTGATCAGGCCGCGGGTCCATATCCATATGTAGCGGCGACGTCCCGCGTTGATCCGCGCGGTACCCTGCATTCCTGGCCGCAGCCATTTTGGCGGTCGATGAATCAGGGCGCGAACGCGGAAGACATTTCGCTTGTGCTTGACGATTGCCAGTGGATTCACATGCAACACTTTCAGCGGCATGCGGTAGGCCGGATAGGACGCGGTCGCCAGGTTGCCGATCTCGCCGGTTTTTACATACAGAATATCGCCATCCAGAACGTCCAGCCGGGCGACGAGCGGCTTAATGGGTGCCACGCGGAACAGGACATCCCCCAGATGCACTGGGGCACCGATGCGCCGCTGCAAATGACCCGAAAGCACCAGACCCGATATCGGGGATGTAATGGCCGCGTGCGCAATCTGTCCGCGCAACAGGCGCATTTTTGCCGCCGCACCATTCATGGAATCATCCGCGATTTGCATATCCGCGATTTTGCCACGCGCTCTGGCAACCTGCGATTGTTTGGCGTAGGCGGCAAACTGAGCCTGCGCCGCGGCCAACTCGTCACGCAGCCGGGCGGTATGCAGTCGGGCGAGAATGGTTTTTCCGGCCACCACTTTGTCTCCGGGACGAACCAGGACGCTTTTAATATATCCGTCAAAAGGTGCGACAACCTGCGCCTGCCGGACAGGTTCAAGCGTAAAGCGGGCGATAATATGAAACGTGCCGCGCGCGAAAAACGCCCAGGCCAGAAACAGGCTCACCACCACGGCCAGCGCCTTAATCCAGGTATGTGTCGGCCCCACCAGTGTCGCCAGATGGCTGCGCCAGTCATGAACCATGCGAGCCCCCAGCCAGCGATCATGGGCGTGCAGATCCAGCAGGCGGGGAGCGAGCAGATCCGCGGCGGCACGCAGAGACGCAATGTCCGTCGGCGAGACCGAGCGCCCCGGCTCAAATTCCAGCAGCAGAACCGCCGCCGCACCATCGCGCCGCAAAGGAAGCGACAGCACAATGCCGTCGCCATGGCAGGAAACCAGACGGGCGGCGCAGCGGGTGATGACATTTCCCGCAGTTGGCGCTGGATAGAGAATATCCGCGTCCTGATCAAAACATTCTTCCATGGCCTCTTCAAGATCGCGCACGAGGCGCATTTTGCGGAGAATTTTTTCGGTCTGACTCATGGCAACAAGATGAATGGTGCCACCGCGCAGAACGCCTATCGATACGCGCGTGGCCTTGAAATGGACCGACAGGTTATTGCAGATAGCCATGGCCAGTGCCATGAAGCGATCCAGCGACGCGGTTTGTGCGGCGAAAGTGACCGCGAAATTTAGTTGATGCAGCCGCGCGCTGACCATTCCGAGTCGCATTTGCTGGTCTTCCCAAAGCTTTTTGGGAACAGGAATAAACGATTGAACCGGCCCATCGGATGGGGGCGTCTCCACATTCATGGCCGCGACCCTCCGGTTTGCGCCCCGGAAACTTTGCCTGCGGCCCCCACCGCGGCTCCGGTCGGAAACCGAACCCTTACCTGCCGTCCGGCGGGGAGATTACCGGAGTTTTTTACCTGCACCTGCACCATCAGTGTATTGCTGGCGGAATCAGCCACGCTGGCAATCCAGATAATCTTGCCGAGCGCGGCACCTCCGCCCGGCGAATTGACAATCGCGATGCGGCCAGGTTTAAGCCGCAGCGCAGCGGGCAGTGGAACCGGAACAAACACTCGCAGGCGATCAATCTGAACAATTTCCAGAACTTTTTTGAAAGCGTTGACCGACTTGCCGATGTCCACAAATCGGTCTTCAATCAGACCGTTAAATGGCGCCTTTATTTCCCGCCGCTGGACGGCCAGGTCCGCGGCTTGCAGAGTCAGTTTGTCGTGCTGATGTTTAAGAACCGCAAGTTTAAGCGTTAACCCGTCGATGACAACCCGCAGTTTCGCGCGCTGCACTTCAAACGGAGTGGCCGCCTGTTGTTTCGCCGCCCATTGGGTGCGGCTTAGCGCCACCTGGTCCTGGGCAAGCTGAGCCTGGGCTGCCTGAATACGCAGCGTGCTTTGTGCATTAAGCCGGGCCAGGCGGCGGGCAAGCAGTTGCGGCTGATTGCTTTCCGCGGCAAGCAATTCACCCGCTTTGACAACCTGCCCCCGGCGGACAGCGATGCGGGCAATTCGGCCGGGCCGACTGAAAGATAAATTTACATCTCTCCACGGATTAGCCAGACCCGGATAGGAGGTGGCGGCTGTATTTTCCGCAAAGGATGTGCTTGCACAGGAGGCAATCACCAGCCAGGCACACACTGAACTCAACAGGATCAGACGATAGGATTTGCCGTTTTCGTTCCGCATAACCATCGGGATATCCAAAAAAAAAACGCCGCGCACATCTGGCAGGATTGTTACGGAATGTACCACCAGCGGCGCGAAAAGTAAAACCTTGGTTGACCGGCAAAGGTCTTGCATCCGCGCCAATACTCCGGAACAGTCCCCCGATTACCGGAAAATTACGCCCATCGTTCATTGGCTTCCGCACGCATTCTCCAATTTCCAGTTCGTACTGATTTCCGCGATTAGTCCACGTGTAAGAGAGTCCGCATAATAACAGGCCAACAGTTGGCCGGGGCGTGGCCCGGCGAAAGGTGTCAACCGCGCTGATGGCCGCGCGACCGGCATGGCATACGGATTTTCCGACGGCGGCGGCTGATTCATGAACCGGTTTTTCTTGTTGCGCTTATCATATATATTTTTGCGCCCAGCACAGTGGCCTACAGTTCATGATTGACTTAACCTCTGATCAACGGCGTATCATTTTTTCATCGCGGAGGTTTCTATGGCGGCTTGGTGGAATCGGCGGTCGGGCGGGGCAAACGGGGTAAAAAAGATCAAAGCATCGACTCGACAGGGACCAGTTTTCGAAAAACTGGAAGAACGCATCATGCTTTCCGCAGCGGCGGCTGCCACATGGTCGAATGTTGCGATTGAGGGGGGCGGGTTTGTCACCGGTATTGTCTACAACCAGAGTACGCCCAATCTGGTATACGCCAGAACGGATATTGGTGGGGCTTACCGATGGAATCCTACCAACAGCACTTGGACGCCGATTACCGACACCATTAATGCGCCGGGTGTACTAGGCTTGGCGACAGACCCGATAAACCCAAATCGAGTATATATTGCTGCTGGACTGTACACTGCGTCGTGGGCATCGGACGCATCGTTTTATTATTCCACCAATCAAGGCTCCTCTTGGACACAGGTAAGTCTGCCCTTTAAGCTCGGCGGCAACGAAGATGGCCGTGGAGCCGGCGAGCGATTGCAGGTTGATCCGAATAACGACAGCATTTTGTATTTGGGCACGAACAACAATGGCCTGTGGAAAAGCACCAATTACGGCCAATCGTGGAGTCAGGTTACCAGCTTTTCGCCGTCCAGTGTGACATTTGTTCTCTTCAATAAAGCCAGTGGTTCGTCCGGCAACGCCACTTCGGATATTTATGTCGGTGTCAATACGACAAGTGGGCCGAATCTGTATGAAAGCACCGACGCCGGAAATTCCTGGGCACCGGTGGCGAATGAGCCGACCAACGGAATGCTGGCGTATCGGGCCGAGATGGATTCCTCCGGTCGCCTGTATGTCACTTACGATAATGCCTTGGGACCTAATAACGTTTCCGCTGGTGCCGTCTGGAGCCTCAACACACAAAACGGCGCATGGACCAACATCACCCCTCCAACTGGTCAGGGTGGTTTTGCGGGCGTGGCAGTGGATGCGGAGAACCCAGGTACAATCATCGTCAGCACGTTGGATCGGTGGTGGCCCGGTCCCCAGGGCGACCAGATATACCGTAGCACCAACGGAGGTGCGACATGGACGGATTTGTTCTCTTCGGCGACATGGAACTATTCTAGTGCGCCCTATAGCGACAAGCCTGTGAGTTGGTTGACTGACGTTGAGATCAATCCATTTAACCCGAACAACGCTATCTTCACCACTGGAGGGGGCCTTTTTGTCAGCAACAACGTGACCAATGCTGACAACGGTGGCAGCACGACGTGGTCATTCGAAGACAGCGGGCTGGAAGAAATGGCTGTTTGGGGGATCATTGCGCCACCCACCGGATCGCCATTGTTGAGTGTTACGGCTGACAACGGTGGGTTTGACAACGCCAGCTTTACCACTTCCCCCGCGGCCGGTGCATTTACCCCCAACCTGGGTTCGAGCACCAGTATTGCCTTTGCCCAGGATAATCCAAATGACATGGTGCGAGTTGGATACAACGCGCCCTATGGCGCATATTCCACCAACGACGGCACAAGCTGGACGGCGTTTTCCAGCGTACCGCCGGGCGCGAGTTCCTCCGGCCCGGGCACCATCGCGATTTCCGCTAATGGCGGGACGATCGTGTGGACTCCGTCCGGCTCCGGCGCATATTATTCCACCAACGATGGCGCTAGTTGGACTGAGGACTGGGGCTTGCCCGCAAACAACGGCACGAGTTTCAAGGTTGTGGCGGATGGAGCTAATTCGAGCAATTTCTATATTTATGATCCCGCATCAGGAGCGGTGTATGTCAGCAACAACGGTGGGACGGGATTCTGGACGGGCGCCACCGGGCTTCCTACCTGGGGCGGGCCGCTGGTTGCGGTACCGGAGGCATCGGGCGATCTCTGGCTGCCCACAAGCAGCGGCTTGTATCGATCTGTCAATTCCGGGGTCAACTTTTACAACATTGGAAGCGTGCAGACAGCCTACGCCGTGGCCTTCGGCAAGTCGCTATCGGGCGGTTATCCAGCAATCTATATCTACGGAATGATCAACAACGTTACAGGTATATTCGTTTCCAACGATACCGGGAGCAGTTGGACGCAGATCAATACCTCGCTTGAGCCATTCGGCTGGAGCGGGGCTCCACAAGCAGTCAACGTGCTGGCCGCAAGTCCGAATGTCTACGGCCAGATTTTTGTTGGTGCCGGCGGACGGGGTCTCTTTGTGGGCAATATTGCACCTTTGCCGAGCGGATGGTCCGATCAGGACATCGGAACGCCGGGGGTGGCGGGATCGGCAAGTTACACCTCCGCCAATGGCCAATGGAACGTCTCCGGCGGCGGCACTGATATCTGGGGCGGCAGCGATCAGTTCAATTTCGCCAGTACGACTTGGTCCGGCAGCGGCACGCTTACCGCACAGGTCAACAGTATTGAAAATACGGACAGTTGGGCAAAATCCGGAGTTATGTTCCGCGATTCCAGCGGTGCCGATGCGACGTTTGTGGATGTCATGGCTACGGCCGGGAATGGTGTTACCATGCAGTGGCGCAATGCCACCGGCGGCCAATGCAACTATACATCGATCTATGGAATCAACGCGCCGGTGTGGGTGCAGCTAATCCGCAACGGAAATAACTTCACTGGTTACTACAGCACCGATGGTAAGAGTTGGACCCTGGTGGGCACTACCACTGTGTCGTTTTCAAACGCTTCGAATCTGGCGGGCCTTGCCGTGACCGCTCATGACAACAGTGCGTTGAACACATCAGCGTTCAGTAATGTATCACTGGTTGCCACTATTCTCACCGCCGCCAACACCACAGATACCAATATCGGTGCTCCGGGCCAGTACGGTTCGTCGACGTACAATGCCACCTACGGCGACTGGACCGTCTCTGGTGGCGGCTCGGATATCTGGGGAAGCAGCGACCAATTCAATTTCGTCAGCCAGTCATGGAGCGGAGACGGCGTTTTGACTGCAGACGTGACGAGCCTCGATAATACCAATTCATGGGCCAAAGCTGGCGTGATGTTCCGAAACTCCAGCGCTGCCAACTCCCCTTTTGTGGACGTGGTATTGACACCTGGTAATGGCGTGGCCATGCAATGGCGCGACGACAGCGGACAATTAGGAAACATTCAGATTGCTGGCATCACCACCCCCGCATGGGTGCAGCTAGTCCGAAGCGGCAATAGTTTCAGCGGCTATTACAGCACCGACGGCTCCACCTGGACCCTGATCGGTTCAACCGCCATCACCTTCAGCAATACATCCATTCTGGCGGGCCTGGCGGTTACCTCACACAATACCAGCGCATTGTCCATCGCCACCTTCAGTGATGTCACTCTCTGGCAATAACTGTTCCAGGGAATCCAAAAAGACTCCTGCCTTCGAGCCACCGGCTCACGCAGGAGTCTTTTTTTGCCCTTACCAACACCTAACAAAGTGTCGCAAATTGCCACCAAATAGACGCGAAATGGTATAGACATGCGCCTATTACCCGCCTTTAGTTTGCTCTCGCGGATGCTGGCGGCGGAAGATGCATTTTCTTTGTGATCGCAGTTTCAAGGTCACACACTCTCACGTTCGGCAGTTGATATTTTGTGATTCCTGGCAAGGAGTTCGGCTATGCTTTGGCGGCGGAAACGAACGCCAAAGGGCCGCTTTCGAGGCGCTGGAACCGCGTCTCTACATGAGCGGAGGAAATTACATTGACCGTATCAACTTTGGCGACACCACCGGCGATGCGGTCTCGGAATCTGTGCATCATTTCGATCCGGGAATTGCCGCGGCACAATTGCCTGTCACCGGAATCGGCGCGGAAGGGCAGACTTTTCGGCAGTTATATGCGCCGCCGGCCAGGCCTTTGCCGCCGTCCTGTACGGTGCCGGTAATCAACTCTCATTTGCTTACCGGACCACGGACGGAGCCGCAGCCGCGTCAACGGCCGTAAGCGTATCGGGTGCCAATGTCTGGGTACAACTGATTCGCAGCGGCAACAATGTATCCGCCTATTACAGCACCACTGGCAGCACCTGGATACAGATCGGCTCTACCCAAACCATCAACATGACAGCCTCCACACAGGCGGGCATGGCGGTCACTTCCGGAAACACCAGTGCCACGGCTACAGCCACATTTGCCAATGTCTCGGCCAGTTTTAACTATTCGCTGGCCAACGCACTCCCCCAGACCACCTTCACCGCAACTGCTAATGTGAACAGCGCCTACGCCCAGGGTGCTATTGACGGCAGTACGGGTTCACAATGGAACACGAATGGTGCCCAAAGCGCCGGGGATTACATTCAGGTCAATTTAGGATCTGCCCAAACCATTCAGCACATCATGCTCGATCAGGGCACCAGTACCGGCAACTATCCACGCGGCTTTGCCGTAGAAATATCAACCGATGGCATTAACTGGACAACTGTCTACACCGCTGCTGGATCAACCGGTTCACTGACGGATATCGTGCTCGGTTCGCCAGTCACGGCCCAGTATGTCAAGATCGTCCTTACCGCCAGCGACAACTTTATGTGGTGGAGCATTTGCGAGATTAATATTTTCAGCTAAAGCCGTTCGGTCCGCGGGCCTGCGCCACTGGGAATATTTCTTCTCCACCCTGTATAATCCATTCAATTAAAATCAGGATGGCGACGGACTGACCAATGGCGGATACAAATTCAACCTTCCATGAATCGTGGCACCGCGTGGCGGACATGAAGCCCCGCCTGCGCGCAGGCATTCATGTCTCGCGACAGATATTCCGTGGCCACCGCTGGTATGTCATCCAGGATCAGGCCAATAACGCGTTCACACGGCTGAATACACATGGCTATGCCTTTATAGGTCTGCTGGACGGGGCACGCACCGTGCGTGATGCGTGGAATATTTGTAACGGGACACTGGGCGACGACGCGCCCACCCAGGGCGAAATTATAGGACTGTTGGGCCAGTTGGCCGGGGCTAATCTTCTGGCCGCGGATTCCTTTCCGGACGCCCAGGCCATTTTCCAGAAATTTAAACGCCGCAGGAGGCGTGATATGCAGGGTCGGCTTATGAACCTGCTGTTCCCTCGCATCCCCATTTTTGATCCAGACGCGCTTCTTGAACGTGGTCTGTTTCTGGTCAAATGGATTTTCCGTCTGCCCGGTCTGCTGGTGTGGCTGGTCCTTTTAGGATCGGCAGCATACACGCTGCTGTCAGCCGGGCCAATAGCCGGAACACTTCTGGCGGAATCCAGCGGACTATTGCGGCCGGACAACTGGCTGCTGCTGCTGCTGGCCTTCATCGTCGATAAAACCGTTCATGAATCCGGCCATGCAATCGCGTGCAAGGCGTTTGGCCAACAGGCCGGGACCGGCGGCGAGGTGCATGTCATCGGGATGATGCTTCTCATTTTTACGCCCGTTCCCTATGTGGACGCTTCCAGTGCCTGGCTGTTGCCGGACAAATGGAAACGCGCAATAGTCGGTGCGGCTGGAATGTGGTTGGAATTTGCTCTGGCCGCCATCGCGGCCATCATCTGGCGATACAGCATCCCCGGATCGACGCTCCATGCATTTTGTTACAACCTTATGTTCATCGCCAGTGTGGCCACGCTGTTTTTCAACGGCAATCCGTTTCTTCGTTACGACGGTTACTACATTCTTGCCGACTTGCTGGAAATTCCCAACTTGTTGGGGCGCGCCATGCAATATGCCACCTACCTGATCCGTCGACATCTCTTTGGCCTTAAACGGGCCGTCGATCCGACAGAGACGCTCGGCCAGCGGCGATGGCTGCTTGTTTATCTTGTATTTTCCGGCATCGTGCGCGTTCTGGTCTGCACCGGCATTATTCTGTTTCTGGTCACAAATCTGCGGCAATACCCGCAACTGACTCTTCTTCTGCTTTCAATGGCCGCCATCGCCGCCGCCACCTGGCTGCTTGTGCCTCTGGGCCGGGCGGCGTGGTACCTGGTTTCCAGCGCGGAACTGGTGCATCGGCGTACGCGAGCGATCAGCACCAGTCTGTGCGGTTTTGGGTTGATAGTTGCGGCCATCGGACTTCTGCCCCTTCCGCATCACACGCGAATCACGGGCGTGGTACGCACCGCCCATCAGCGCGGCGTCTATGTCCCGGTGGACGGCTTTTTGCAGTGGTACAGGCAATCGGACGCGCAAGTCGCCTCGGTGCGAAAGGGAACGATTCTGGCGCGCCTATCCAATCCCCAACTCCAAACAAGGCTGATTCAGGCCCAGTCCCGACTGGCCGCAACACGCGTTAAACGTCGCAAGGCGCTGGCTGGCAATCCAGCCCTTGCGCAGATTCTTTCGCGCCAGATTTCCGCCCTTCAAACGGAGATTTCACGACTGCAAAACCGTGTGTCCGATCTGACACTGCGTTCGCCAACCGCGGGATTCTGGGTCAATCAGGACCTGCAACTAAGACAGGGTGCATATCTTAAACGGGGCGACAGAATCGGCACCTTGGTCAATTTTGCCAGACCGCTCATATTTGCACCCGCGAGTCAGGCTGGTGCCGGACGTATTATTCGATTCGGACACAAAAGCATCCAGTTACGCATTGCCGGTTGCGCGGACCCGATGATTCACGCCACGCTTGTCCGCGTTTATCCGGGCGGTGGCACCGCCATGCCTTCGCCGGCCTTAAGTTATCTGGCGGGCGGTCCGCTGGCTCCGAGCCTAAATGCCAGACAGCCCGGACAGGCTGCGCAGCCCTTTTTTATGCTCGTTCTGCGTCCGACGCAGCCGGTGCGTTTGCTTCCGGGCATGACGGTAATCGGCCGCGTCACTTTGCCCGACCAGTCGCTGCTTTTTGACATTATTCACAGCCTGCGCCGCACCTTGCAACCCGGAACCGGTTTGTAAGCTGGCCGGACCCGCTTTTAGAGTACAATGACATGAATACAACCGTCGATCCTTTGCCACGCGGCCTTGATGCGCTTTGGCTTAAGGCAATCGGAGCCTGCCACCGATTGCGGCCCGGCCACCGGCATTACCTTGCACTCGCCGACCGGGTCATCAATAGGGATAAAAGCTGGCCGGCATTAACCGATATCCAACTCAAACGAAAACTGATCCGTATCAGCCTCCCATTTCAACTGGGGCGCGATTCGCTTCCGCATCGGTTGCTCGCCGTGGCGGCTATTCGTGAAGCCATTCGTCGCAAAACAGGCATGCATCTTTTCCGCGTGCAAATCGCCGGCGCGCTGGCCTTGTTCGAGGGGCATTTTGTGGAAATGGCCACCGGGGAGGGTAAATCCATCACTGCCGTCGTGCCGGCGATCATGCACGGATGGCGACGGCGCGGCTGCCACGTGATTACCGTCAACGATTATCTGGCGCGCCGTGACGCCGAGGACTTTGCCCATATTTACGCCTTCGCCGGACTTTCCGCAAAATTCATTGAACAGGAATTATCCAGCGCCGGACGACGGGCGGCCTATGCCGCCGATGTCACCTACGCGACCAATAAGGAAATTTGTGCAGATTTTTTGCGCGACGGAATTGTGCGCGAACAGGCCGCCGCCATGGCCGGCCCGGGAGCCGCAGCCCATCATCCTGACTGCGTGCAGCGCGGATTATTTGCGGCCGTCGTGGATGAAGCGGATTCTGTTTTAATCGATGAAGCCGTCACGCCCCTTATCATATCCGGTGATGCGGCCAATCCTGAACAGACCCAGACGTGGCGAGCGGCAGTGGATATCGCCCGCCCGCTGGAAGCAGGGCGAGATTATCGCCTGGATCCGCGCTTCAAATTGGCTGAGCTTACTTCCACCGGCCGTGCCCGGATTGGCCAGGCAGTCAGACAGTTGCCGGGAATTTGGCGATCTGAGCGTCGGCGCGAGGAATTGATCTGCCAGACTCTGGCAGCTCGCCATTTCTATCTGCGCGATCGTCAGTATGTCGTGCGGGAAGACAAAATTGTCATTGTCGACGAATCGACTGGTCGCCTCATGCCTGACCGGCACTGGCGCGATGGCCTGCATCAGGCCGTGGAGGCTCGCGAACAACTTGCCATTCAGCCCATGAAGGAAACTCTCGCCCGCATCAGTTTCCAACGGTTCTTCCGCACTTATCAGCGGCTTTCCGGCATGTCGGGCACTCTTGCCGAAGCCCGCGGTGAACTTTGGCATGTCCACCGGCATTCGGTTGTTCGGCTGCCGCCCAATCGTCCCTGTCGTCGTGAAAGTCACCCCTTGGAACTTTTCACCCGAGAATCAGTCAAATGGCGGCGTGTGGTTCGTGAAATTTGCGAGGCGCACGCTTCCGGACGGCCCGTACTTGCGGGGACGCGCAGTGTTCACGCGAGCGAACTGCTGTCCGCACAACTTCGCCAGCGAGTACTTCCGCATCAGGTTCTTAATGCCCACCGCCACGCCGAAGAAGCACAGATCATCGCCGCCGCCGGAAAAGCGGAAGTGATCACGGTTGCGACAAATATGGCTGGCCGGGGAACTGATATACGCCCGGATACCGCATCGCTTAATGTCGGCGGATTGCTGGTAGTCGCAACTGAGTTTCATGAATCCGCGCGCGTCGACCGACAACTCGCGGGCCGCGCCGGCCGACAGGGTGACCCCGGCGGACATATCGCCTTTGCCAGCCTGGAAGACCAGTTATTTTTAATTCATGGCGGTTTTCCAGCCCGTCTTGCGAAACGCCTGTTTCCCGGCGAACGTCCGTTGCCGCGCATTCTGGCCCGCCTGTTGATCCGCCACGCCCAGAATAAGGCGCAGCGACTGGCCGCGGCTCAACGCAAGTCCGTTGCATTTGCCGACGAACAACTGGATGAATCACTGGCTTTTTCCGGACGACCAGTGCCGGAAGGCGCCTAAAATAAACGCGGCGCTATGCCGAGCGATTGTCCACATGCACCCCGCCAGACCATTTGATGATCGTTTTACCGCCGCCTTAAAATGTGGCCAGCAATGTAATGAAAATAAGCAGCCAGACCGCATCCAGGAAATGCCAGTAAATCGCGCAATAGCGGACGCCCGGGTGATAATTGCGTGAATATATCTGACGGCGAGCCTTGAAGGTGGTCACACTTAAGGGAATAATTCCACCAATCACATGCAGGGCGTGAAGTACGGTAAACACATAAAACACCACCAGCAGAACATGAGATTCTATTAACGGGCCTTCACCACTGGGCAACCCGCCACTGGAAGATGCCTCCGGGCCATGGAACGCGCTAAGTGCGATCTGGTTGGCCCGCACCGTATGCAGCAGACCAAACCAGTTGAAGCCCTGAATGACCAGAAATGCCAATCCCAGCGCCAGCGTAAGCAACAGGGCCAGCCGCAGCGATTGTTGGCGATCATGATTCACCGCGCTGACGGCCCAGTGCATCGTCAGCGAGCTTACCAGCAGAATAATAGTGCTTAGCCAAAGTCCCGGCGGAAGATGGATGGAAACCGCAAATTGAAAATTGGACCGGAAAATAAAAAAGCCAATCAGACTCGACACAAACAATATGGAAAGCGCCGCGACCAGCAGTGAAATGCCCAGGGTGCCCGCTCCGGGTACAAACCCGTGCCGACGGAAATCCAGTTCCGCCGACGCACTTGCCGGATCGGTTGGTACATTGGATGCTGGCTGATCTGACATTTGGTTCATCCCGATTCAACGCAATACGATGTCTCGCGACAAGGGCGTTTCAACCCGGTCGCGGATTATTGCAAGTCATGGAATTATAGCGTGCAAACGGTAAACGGGGCGGGAAACCGGACTGCTGAACAAGCCAAGCGCAGAACGGACGATCAACCGGCCGGGCATTCCAAATATTGAAATGACCAGCGACACATGATCCACGAAACGCAAGGTGCGGTGGGCTTCCGCCTGAGTCCCGGCGGAATTTGACAAATTGCATCCCCGCGATTGAGATGTTGCAGTAGATTTTTGGAGGTTATCACAATTTATGAATAAAAAACTTGCGGCGGAATTTCTGGGAACTTTCTGGCTGGTCTTCGGCGGGTGCGGCAGCGCGCTGATTTCGGCCGCGTATCCGCACCTTGGAATTGGCTTTGCGGGTGTGGCACTGGCGTTTGGATTAACCGTATTGACCGGTATATATGCCTTTGGCTACATTTCCGGCGGCCATTTCAATCCTGCCGTGACACTGGGGGTCTGGGCGGGCGGGCGCATAAAAATTGGTGACGTGATTCCTTATATTGTCGCGCAGGTCATCGGAGCAATTGCCGCCGCGGGCATGCTGTATCTTGTTCTAAGCGGCAAGCCGGGCTTCGTGACAGGCGGTTTTGCTTCTAATGGTTACGGCAGCCTGAGCCCCGATCATTATTCAATGATTTCCGCCCTGGTGGGGGAAATTGTCTGCACATTTTTCTTTGTGGTGGTCATTCTGGGTGCGACGGCCAAACGCGCCCCGGCTGGTTTTGCGGGCGTAGCCATCGGTTTATGCCTGACGCTTATCCATCTGATCATGATTCCCGTGGACAACACCTCTGTGAATCCGGCCCGCAGCACCGGAACCGCGATTTTTGCGGGCCACGCGTTTCTTTCCCAGTTGTGGCTGTTCTGGCTGGCACCAATTGCCGGTGGAATAATCGCGGGTCTGGCTTCCCGGTGGCTGGATAAATAAAGAACGGTGACTCTATTGAGAACACCAAATATTCGTTAATCAAGACAGTACATTCTCCTTTCCGGCGCGCCCGAAATTTTTCCGAGCCGGACGGGAAAGCAGTCGCCGTCCGGTCACATGACTCGGAATCGCGGGCAATTTGACGAATTAAAATCAAGTTCCTATCATTTCCCCTTCCTTGGAACTTGATTTGCTGTATTGGAGTTTATGCCATGATTAAATGCCGTCTGCTGCGCCGTGCGCTTGTGCTGTCCGCTTTCCTGGCGGTGGGTCTGGGTCATGCTGTTGCGCACGCGGGAATGGTGTATCTGAAGAATGGGGACAAGCTTTCCGGCCATATTCTGGCCGTTACTTCCACCGATGTGGCCATTCAAACGGCTTACGCCGGAATGGTGAAAATAAAGCTTATCGACGTCCGCACCATGACGGCAAAGCGACCGGTTTATTTTGCCATCAAGGGTAGCCATCCTGCGATGGCAACCATTGCAGCCAACGCCAACGGTGTGGGCTGGCAAATGATACCCGCGCCCACGCCGGTTCCCGCAGTATCGCCGTTGGCGGCAAAGCCGGTCAAAACCGCGCCAAAGCCGGTTTCCTGGTTTGGTCCGAATTGGGAAAATGAACTTGATCTTGGACTGGTGGAAACAATGGGGAACACAAACAGCATCACATTCAACGGGGCGTTGAGCTTTCATTACCACCATAAGGCCGACGATGTAAAATTAAGTTTCCTGGGTGCCTATGGCAAAACAGACGGATCCCTGTCGCAGGCCTATTTTAATACGGATGAAATTTGGCGGCATCAACTTCTGGATTTCAAGCCGACGTGGGCAAAAAAGGCGTTCCTGTACGCGGAAAACAACAATCTCTACGATGGTGTACAGGGCATTTCCATACGGTCGCTCAATTCGGCCGGCTTGGGTTATTACATTCTGCAAAGCAAAAAAATGGAACTCGATGTCCGCGGCGGCCCGGGTTATACATATGAAAAATTCTTTCATGGTGGAAGTTTAAGTTACATCAGCGGCACGGCGGGCCTGCATTTCATGTATCGCATCAACCAGGCTGCGAAATTCACGCAGACCCTTACCTATTCGACATCTCTTGAAAATACATCGGATTATATTCTGACTTCGGACAGTTCTGTTGATCTGGCCCTTTCTCAGGTGGCGCGCGGTCTTGGATTAAAATTCTCTTATATCAACAACTATGACAACACCGCTGATGGCACGGGTGGAAAGCGGGACAATCAGCTTCTGCTGGCATCCATGGCGTTCAAATTTTAACGCCGGCCGCGGAGTCGGGTGGTCGTTTCAGCCGGCACTGCCGCAGAACGTTTTTATGCGATCCAGGCCTTTTTCAATGTTTTCCATGCTGGTGGCGAAACTCAGCCGGACATGATCAGCGAAGCCAAAATCATTTCCGGGAACAAGTGCCACGTGCGCTTCATCCAGCGCCAGGCGGGAAAAATCAATGGCATCCTTGGCGATAGCGCCGGTTTTTCCCAGCGGCCTGCCGAGTAATTTGGCAATGCTCGGGAAGGTATAAAATGCCCCGGTCGGTCGGGCGCAGGAAATACCGGGAATACTGTTCAGCAGTTGCCACATCCGCTGACCGCGCTTTTCAAAGGCGTCGCGCATGGTTTGAATTTCTGTTTCCATGGCCGGATTCGTCAGCGCTTCAACAATCGCAGGCATGCAGAAGCTGGTAATATTGCTGGTCATCTGACCCTGCAGTTTATTCATCGCGTCGATCAGAATTTTTGGCCCGGCGGTATAACCGATGCGCCAGCCGGTCATGGCGTAGGTTTTGCTCAGACAGTTGCAGGTCACGGTGCGGTCTTTCCAGAGGCCAAAGTTCAGCGCCGCCCAGGAACAGGTCTGCTGGCCGGCATAAAGCAGGCGTTCATAAATTTCGTCGCTGCAGATCCAGATATCCGCGTGGGGCGCAATGACCTCCGCCAATGCGGCAAGTTCCGCCGGATGATACGTGTGACCACCAGGATTGGATGGTGAATTGATAATCACCATTTTGGTTTTTGGTGTGATGGCGGCCGCGAGCTGCCGCGGCGTCATTTTAAAATCGTTCGCCGGGTCGCCACGAACAATAACCGGCACACCACCCGCCAGTTTTACCATCTCCGGATAGCTGACCCAATAAGGGGCGGGAAGAATGACTTCATCGCCGGGATTCAGGATGGCCATGAAAGACACATAAAGCGAATGCTTGCCGCCGACGGATACAATTATTTCCTCCGGCTTGTATTCAAGCTTGTTAAAACGGGCCAGCTTTTCGCAAATCGCCTTGCGGGCTTCCGGCGTGCCAGTGGTCGGTTCGTATTTTGTTTTGCCGGCCAGAAGGGCTTTTATGGCGGCTTCCTTAATGGCCAGCGGTGTATCAAAATCGGGCTCGCCGGCACCGAAGCTGACCACATCAATTCCCTGCTTTTTCAGGGCATTGGCCCGGGCGGTAACGGCCAGAGTTATGGATTCCGCGATGGCATCAAGGCGATGGGCTAATTGCATCAGTTGGCTCCGGGAAGAATATTGGAATACGGTCGAATGTTTATACGGCGGGGTCACACGCCAACGCCCTGCGCGGCTTGCTCAGCCCGGGTCAGGGCCGGGCCAGCGCTGCGGCGGCGGGCACCGCAACCGGATGCGGCTGCGCGGCGGCCAGATCCGGGCGGGTGTTCGGTTTTTTGCCCGTGGCGACCGGGGCAACCGGATTAAGAACAAGATTACGCACCGCTTCGGCTGATCCGTTGCTCTGGTTAAACAGAAACGCCGGGAAAATTCCAAGAACGATGGTCAGAACGGCCGCGATAAGCGCTCCGGCTTTAAGCGTGGCGGAATTCCGGACCGCAAATGGCGACCATGGCTCGCGAATGTACATGGCCCCGACAATGCGAAGGTAATATGCCGCCGCGATAGCGGCATTCACTACCACCAGAATGGCCAGGACGGGATGACCGCTGGCCAGCGCGGACTGCACAATGAAAAGCTTGCCCAGAAATCCGATGGTACCCGGCATGCCAATCAGGCTGAACAGGCAAATCGCCATGCACGCGGCCATGAATGGATGTTCTCCGGCAATTCCGGCAATATCGTCCAGGTCTTCAGCCGCGTCCGATTTTCCCTGCAGCCAGATCAGCGCGGCAAACGCACCAACGGTCATAATGCTGTAACCACCCAGATAAAACAGCGTGGCGCTGATTCCGCTGGCCGGTGAATTGCCCGCGGCGAACGGCCCTACAGCCAGCCCCACCAGCATGTAACCGCTGTGCGAAATAGAGCTGTAAGCGAAAATGCGTTTGATATTCCGCTGCAAAAGTGCCAGCACGTTGCCGACAAACATGGTCAGGACCGCCAGCACCATAAGCAGGTCCGGTACGGCACGGGCCGCGCCACCGGAAAGCCGCCAGCCGGTTAAATTCAGCACCATAATCAGGGCGAAAAAGCCGGCCGCTTTGGGGGCAAACGAAAGGAACGCGGTAACCGGCGTGGCCGCTCCCTGATACACATCCGGCGCGTAATAATGCAGCGGAGCCGCGGCAATTTTATAAGCAATGCCAATGACCACCATAATCAGACCGATGATGGCCACATAGGGCAGGTGGCCCGCAAGCAGCGCCGACTGATATGCCGCGGCAATGGCCGCATAACTGGTGGAACCGGCAAAGCCGTAAAGATAACTGAAGCCAAACAGATAAATGGCCGCGGACAGTGCGCCAAGGAAAAAGTATTTGATTCCAGCTTCCTGTGCCGGAGCATTGGACCGCCCCGTGGCGACCATGACATAGGTGGGAATGGAAACAAGCTCCAGAGCCAGAAACAGCCAGATCAGATTCGTGGTTTTGGCAATCATGCTTACGCCGGCCAGAGACGTTAGCAACAGGGCGAAATATTCACCACGGTAATGCTTGTCCGGATTTCCCGGCTCAAATGCAAAGGGCATTCCCGCGGATGCAAGCACTGTCAGAATGCCGATGCCACAGGTTAAAAGCGTGTCGTACGTGGCCAGCGGCCAGAGTGTCCAGCCTGCAGTGGTGCCAATGCCGCCAATGCGAAGGGCCGCGATAAACGCCAAAATCAGGCTTGCCACGGCCACCCCGAGCGTGGCCCGGCGAACCGCGTCGCGGCGCGCCAGCCCCATCAGCATGACGACCAGCGCGCCACACACCAGAATAATTTCAGGACACAGACCATTGATATTTGTTGTCACAACGTGAACCTCGGATTAATTCTAATTCAGCGCAGCGGCGCAACAGATGCCAGACCCGCGGCGGCCTTGTTTAACGGCAAAATGCCGTGTGCCGCGGCAACACCGGACACGCCCGGAATTTTCGCCGATACCCGCGCCGCGATGGCGTGGGATTCCAGCTTGTGCATCGCAGCTTCCATCGACCGTGTTACCGGTGCCGGATAGATGCCCAGAAACAGCACCACCACTGCCAGCGGTGTAAGCACGCACCATTCACGCAGCGAAAGGTCCCGCGGCGGATGGGGTTCGGCGAGGTGCGGCTCGTGCTGACTGTCCGGGTCCACAACCGGTTCAACCAGCGGGCCAAAAATAACCTTGGCCACGAAATACAGCATGTACAAGGCACCGGCAATCATGCCGAAAACGGCCGGGACTGCATAGGCTGGTCCCAACGAACCGCCATGGCCGGCCGAACCGCTTACATACGTACCGACCAGCGAAAGAATTTCGCTTACAAAACCATTGAGTCCGGGAACGGCCGCCGTGGCCATGGCAAAAAATACGGCAAAAAAGCCCAGGGCCGGCAAGCGGCGGGCCAGCCCGGAAACGTCATGCAGGCTGCGCGTCTGGTATCGGCGGTAGATCATGCCCATCACAAGCAAGAGAGCCGCGGCCAGAATACCGGAATTGATCATTACCAGAACACCGCCAATCAGGCCACTGGTCGTCAAGGCCAGGAACGCCAGTATACAGAGGCCCAAGTGGCTGACTATTGAATAGGCAACCAGCTTTTTCATATCACGCTGCACCCAGCTTACCAGGCCGCCGAAGATAATGGAAAATACGCATAACCCGGCCAGCCAGGGCGTAAATTTAAGCGCCGCGACCGGCAACAGGGGTAACGCAAACCGCAAAATGCCGTACCCGCCGAGCTTAAAGCCGGCGATCATGACGGAGGCCGGTGTGGAAGATTCACTGATGGCTGCGGGCATCCAGGTATGCAGCGGGAAAAGCGGAACTTTAATCAGAAATCCAATCAGCAATCCTGTTAAAACCAATCCCTGCTGCCATGCCGGAAGCGACGCCCCCGCCTGATACAATCCGGAAAGGGTGAAGGAATAGGAGTGGAATTTTTCAGCATGAACCCAAGCCAGATAAACCAGTGACGCCAGCAGGAACACCGAACCCGTGAACGCGTAAAGGAAAAATTTGCCCGCCGCCCGTCGCCGTTCAGAATGCCCCCAGATTCCGATCATAAAGAATGAGGGAATAAGGGTAAATTCAAAGAACAGATAAAACAGCAATACATCATGGGCCATGAAAACGCCCATGGTGGACGCAAACAGCAGAAGAATCCAGCCATAAAACTCGTTGTGCCGGGTCTGAATTGTATGGAAACTGTCCAGAATTGCAGCTGGCGTAATGAGCAGTGTCAGCATCAGCAGCCACAGACCGATGGCATCCACCCCCAGCGAAAAATGCACGCCAAATTGCGGTATCCAGTCAGCCTTGAAGGCAAATTGCCACACGCCGCCGGCCCCATAATTAAACCGCGTCAGCAGGGTTACACCCACCAGGGCCGAAAGAATTGTAAAGCCCAGCGCCATCGGACCGGCGGCCTTGGCGGCGGCCTCCCTGGGTGTCGCAAACACAATAAGCGACCCAAATAAGGGTATCAGGAGCATGATGACCAGAGTCAGGTGATTCATAATTAGTTCAATCCAGTCTTTCTGGCCGAAATTCATTTATATTTCGGCGCTATCAGGTCGCAGCAGGTCCAGCGTTCGGAACGCTGAACATCGTGCCGCCCGGGCGTTCAGCGAAGCAGATACAGCACTCCCAGTATCACCACAGCCACACCCGTGACCATGCCGATTCCGTAATAACGCAACCGGCCGCTTTGCGTCGGTTTAATGGTGTAACCGGTCAGTTGCGGCGCAAAGCCGACCAAAAATACCAGCCCATCCACGGCAAAACGGTCGAAAATGGACAACACATGGCCGAGCAACCGCAGGGGCCGAACAAGTGTGTAGTCGTAAAGTTCGTCGAAATACCATTTGTTTTCCAGAAACCGCACCAGCCCCGGCATGGTCGCGGCCACACGCGGCGCTGCGGCCCGATTCGAGAGATGGAAATAAAATGCAATCAGAATTCCACCGAGTGCCAGAGCCGCGTCCAGGCCCATCATCACGGTTGAATTAACGCGTACAGCGGCGCTGACCGGCTGCGGGGTACCATTGGCGGAAACCTGCTGATTCAGGTGAACGGGACTAAGGAAATTCGCAAACCAACCGCCCGCGTGTCCGTGGCCGCCAAAAACTCCCAGAAGGCCAACCAGGGTGGCACCAAGTGCCAGCAGCACCAGCGGCCCCCACATGCGGATGGAACCATCCAGACTCACGGGAACGCCGTTGGCACCCGCATGCGAATGACCATGTGCATCGTGCGAGGCATCCATGCCGTGATGTGCATCCACCGGTTCGGCCGGCAAAGCAAATGGGGATGGTTCATGATGGCCCGCTGTTTCCGGAAGTATTTCCGGCCCCATGAAGGCGCGGAAAAATACGCGGAAAGTGTAGTAGGCGGTAATCAGAGCTGTCAGCATTCCAAAAATGGCCAGCGTGGGACCGAATCTCCAAGAGGAATTCATGGCCGCATCCAGAATTTCACCCTTGCTGAAAAATCCGGCCCAGGGCGGCATACCGGCCAGTGCCAGACAGCCCATTAAAATGCAGACTGTGGTGATAGGCATGCGCTTGCGAAGACCAGACATTTTTCGGAAATCCAATTCGCCGCCCATCGCGTGCATGACTGATCCGGCCGAAAGAAACAAAAGGGCTTTGAAAAATGCGTGCGTGAACACATGAAACACCGCGGCTGAACCAGCCGCGACACCCAGCGCCATGAACATGTAGCCCAGTTGTGATACGGTTGAATAGGCGAAAATACGTTTGATGTCGTATTGACAGGTGGCGATGGTGGCCGCCATGAACGCGGTGAAGCATCCGACAATGCCGACCAGATGCAGGACAGGCACATCCAGCCGGAACAGCGGCATGCAACGGGCAATCAGGTAAATGCCGGCCGTGACCATGGTGGCGGCGTGAATAAGGGCGGAAACCGGTGTCGGACCCTCCATGGCATCGGGCAACCAGACGTGCAGCGGAAACTGCGCCGATTTGGCGAACGCGGCCAGCATCAGCAGCAGCGTGATCCAAAAAATAGCGGTATGGTGATGCATAATAAACACCGGATTGGCCAATCCGGCATACAAAACATCAGCGAACTGCAAGGAATGGAAATTCAGATAAATAATGAAGATGGCGACCGCAAAGCAGGCGTCGCCAATCCGATTGACGACAAATGCCTTAGTGGCGGCATCACGCGCCGCCGGCTTGGGATAGTAATACCCCACCAGCAGATAACTGGCCAAACCGACGCCTTCCCAACCCAGGTAAACCAGGAGGAAATTATTGGCCAGAACCAGTACGGTCATCGAGAACACGAAAAAGCTTAAATACGCGAAAAAGCGGTAATAGCCATAATCGCCGGCCATATAACCGGAGGAATAAATGAAAATCAGAAGAGAAATGCCGGTTACAAACGCCAGGAACAGACTGGAAAGCGGGTCTACAAAAACACCGATGGGGGCTTTAAAGCCGCCTGCGGTAATCCAAGTCCACAGGTTTGTCTGCAAATAACTTGAATCAGATCCGGCGAGCTTGCCGCTTTGCATTGCCATCAGCAGTGCGAAGGCCAGCACAAACGAAATACCGACGCCGATTATGGCCGGCGCGTGCGAACCGCCTTTTAACAGGCGCGATCCGAAGAAGGTAATGATGACAGCCGCCGCCAGAGGGAAAACCGGAATAAGCGATGCGGTTTGAAGCGCCGTCAGGTGCAATCCGCCAAGCAGGGCCAGGGTTTCTGAAAACACAAAACTCTCCGGGCAATATGCCCAAAATCATAACTCAAAAGCCTGTAAGTCCAGCGGCCGAAAACCACGTCGGATGCCTGCCGCCGCAGGACGGCTCATCCCTGCATATCTGACCAGGCATCCACATTAAGTGTCTGGCGTCGGCGGAACAACATGACGACCAGCCCCAGCGCCAATGAAGCCTCCGCCGCGGCGACCGTAAGTACAAAAATAACAAACGACTGACCGTCGGAATTCTGCCAGTAGCGGCTGAAAGCAATAAGGTTAATGGCAATTCCCTGAAACATGATTTCCGTGGAAAGGAAAATCATGATCATGTTTCGCCGCACCATGAAGCCAACCAGCCCCAGCGCAAAAAGTGCTGCACCCAGCGCCAGATAATGGTAAAGCATCGGATTGCCAAAAGTTTGCATAACGTTTTCGCCGCTTAAAAAGTCATCTGCCTGTCCAATCATTCGGCAGGCAAGTCTCCCGTGCCCAGAATATGGGCGGTCGGTTCATTTTTACGGGCAATCATGACCGCACCCACAAGGGAAATGGTCAAAAGAATGCCTGCCAGTTCCAGTGGAAGTGCGTAGCGCGAATATAAATTCGCACCCAGAAGTTCCAGGCTGCCCATGCCATGCACCGCAGCTTGCCCGGCCGCGAGCGGATGCATAAATCCATTCGGTCCGGTATAAAACATCACCTGCAGCACGGTACCCAGCAGCACAAAACTGACCAGAATAGCCATGAATCCGTCTGCGCTATGGGTGTCATATTGCGCGGTGGCCGCCTCGCCGCCCTGGCTGGCCAGCATAATGACGAACACATAGGTCACCAATATGGCACCGGCATAAATAATGATAAGTACCACCGCAATAAATTCCGCCATCAGCATGATGAACAGACCGGAAACCGCCAAAGTCATGAGTACAAAATAAAGAGCGGCATACAATGGCCGCGGATGACACACCACGCCTGTGGCCGATGCCAATGCTAATACCGCAAATGCGTAAAAGAATATGTTTGCAACCACTGCTCCCTGGCCGGCATGTACGGTTGTGGACAAATGAATCACCCAGGTAATTGCCAATCCCAGCGCCAAAACGCCGGTCAGGGCACCGAGTTTGACCAAATTAGACCGGCCGCGCGGCAGCAGCAAGTACAATGCAATCGCCCCTAGGGCTGTCGCAACTATAAGCGCATAATCCATAAACGACGCCTGTTCTCCAACGGGCCGGTGGTGCAAACTCTGTACCGGGCCAACGCGCCCCCCCTGCGGAACAACTTCCGCCGGGATGGCGCGGTCAAACGCGGTCGGCGGGAATATGATCCCGGAAGACCGCAAACCCAGAATTATGGCGCTATGGGCAGGAATTGCAAGCCTTGCGCTTTGGAAGAAGCAATCGGCACGGAATAGGAACGGCCGAAAAGAGGTTGGCAATTTTTACGACAGCGGCCGTAAGACGCCCATCAAATCGAGAATTTTAAGTCAAAACATTCGCACAAACGGGCCAAAACGGTTGATCCACATTTTTTTCAGGACAGTTGCGGATGAGACTCACCTGTAAAAATTAATGATTTTCTATGCGGATATGCGGCGGATGATTAAGACTGGCCGGGCGCGAATTCTTTATGCCAGTTGTGGCGTGTGCTGCACTTCCTTTCGTCCATAGTATTCGCGGAAGCCGGTCCCCGGCCCGCAATGACCAGCCGCCGAACGACCGCCGGACTTTGCTGGCCGATCGTGCCGCGGACCGCGTGGCAAATTATTTCCGGCGTATTCTGGTGCTGCCCCGCGATATTGGCCAATCTAAATCATCAAAAGACAGGGCGCTCGCATTCCGGGCAACTGCGGAGGCCGCAGGGTTCCTTTGCCTGTATGTCGGCGGCAACGGCGAAATTATCCATCCGGAGAAGTTGATCTCCCGCAAATTCGGGCCATGCTGATTTGGAACGCGCGGGCCTTTTTGAAGTATGGAATATCCGGCGGTATTAAAAAGAAATTCGGCCAACAAATTGCCTCGAAATAGGGCTACCTTATTCAGTGTCGCGGATTCGGTACCGGCGACGGGCAGCGATTCAATGAACAATGATCAAAGGTCAAAGGTCAAAGGTCAATAAAGGCCGACGGGAAGGCGGGCGGGTTACTGGCCGGTTTTGGCCGCCCGCTGACAGTGAACTTAGATTTGGAGCGTACAATACGCCCTGACGGGCGGCCAGCGAAAGTCATCAAGGGGGACCTGTTAATGAAAATGCTGAGGTCGTCCCTATTTCGCTGGTCGGCGGTGTCGCAAAATTCTCTTGTAAACAGGCTCGCCAAAGATTTTCTCTTCGAGTTTCTTCCACTGAATATGATCTAGGCTTCCAGCGGGAGACAATCCCAAAAAGACAGCACGCTTTGCCAAGCCAGCGTAACTTAGCGTTGTTCGCGTATCGTGTTTAAGGTGGACAATAGATTCTGGGCAGCATTTGCCAGCCGTTATGCCTTCGGCCGCGAGAGCGTTGAGGAAATCCTGTTCTGGGAAAATGAGTTCTGCGGCAAATATCTCTGCGCCAATCTCGATGTGTTCGTTGATATTGCGATCGCTGCAGCACGCCACCGGAAGAGCGCGGTCAACAAGGTGGTGTTTGAGCTCGTGTGCCATTGTGAAGACCATTGGGTCTTCGGGCAGGCTTTTCACCAACATCACCGATGCGCCGAGGTGGTCGTTAAAATAAGCTCCGCGAACTTCACGAAGCCGGTGCGGCCACAGATCAATTTTAATCTCTTCATTACGATAGATCTTCCGTAGATGCGATCTGAGCACACGCGGAGAATCAAGGCCATATTTGTCGCGCGTTTCTCTCGCGAGTTTTTTCATTTCGTTGTAGTAGGCGAATCGGCTCACGCTTGGCTCCTTTCTTGACGGGTTGATATTTCATTCCTGCGGTCTCGCTGTCCTTTTTTTGCCGGTTATGCGTCCCACCAGGCCGCGGGCCCTTCGGTATTCGGCATATTTCCGCAGCTCATCAATGTCGTCGTCCGGCAGATCTTTCGCGGCGCGAAGCAGGGCCGTCACTTTTGACTCCGCCGGCTCATCATCCTTTGGAAAAAATTCGAGGATGGACACGCCGAAAAACCGGCTTAATGAATCGAGGTCTTCAAGGCTGGGGCGGTATGTGCCGGTTTCCCAGCGTGAAACCGTGTTCCCAGTCATCTTGAGTGCCTTTGCAAGCTCCTCCTGCGAAATGCCGCTTCCGCCGTAGTTGTTCCGTAGTTGGCGGATCCGTTCGCCGACGTAACGAATAAGTTCCATTTGCATCCCCTTTCGGTATCCTAAATAAGGAGGAAGGTTTCCTGTTTATGTTGACAGGACTCCACCGCGATGATAATATCCTGTATCGGGATAGTTGCCCGACACAAAAAGGAGAATACCGTGAGTGATACGAAACACGCAAGCGACAAAACGGGTGACCATCACCAGGTGCGAGTCCACATTGACGAAAGGTGCCATGAGTCGCCCAATCCGACTACTGGCGAGGCACTTTACGCGCTCGGCGCGGTGAAGCCGGGTTTCGAGCTCTTCAGGGAGGTCCGCGGCGACTGGGAAGATCCCGCCGTCGGTAACGGGCCGGGGATTGTTCATCTGAAAGAAGACGAACATTTTCACAGCGGTTCCCCCAGGGAAATCACCATAATCGTGAACACCCGCAAGAAAAAAGTAACCGAAACAATGTTGTCTTTTATCGAGGTGGTTGCTCTGGCGTATCAGCCTGTGCGTACGGACCCCAGAGTTCTTTACACGGTTTCGTACGGGCGCGGTCCCAAAGGGAACCCGGAAGGCGAACTCCTCGCGGGTCAAACGGTCAAACTGAAAGATGGGATGGTGTTTCTTGTCACAGAAACCGATAAGTCGTAGCGATGACTTGATGCGGCTTCGAGCCGCTGGCTACAACATTGGGATCAGGGCGGGATTCCTTCTCGTGAAGGAAGTACCCTATTTGAACTCAAAAAAGGAAGTAAAGCGGGGAACTCTTGTCGACAAGCTCAAACTTGCCGGGGACGTAACGGAGCCTCCGGAAGATCACGTCGCGTACTTCATCGGCGAATACCCTTGCCATCAAGACGGCAAGCCAATCGAGCAGATCGGCAACAGCAGCCAAAATCGCGAGTTAGCTGACGGTGTAACGATCGATCATACGTTTTCCGCCAAGCCGCAGCCAGCGGGAAATTATGCGGATCATCATGCAAAAGTTGAAACCTATTGCTCGATTCTCGGCGGTCCGGCGAGAACTGTCGAGCCATTGGCTACCGCTAGAACATATCCGCCGGTAACGCCCGAGGATGAGGATAAATCAATATTCAGTTACATCGACACAGCATCCAGCCGGGCGGAAATTGGCTTGATGACGCAGAAACTGGCTCTTGAAAGGGTTGCTATCGTTGGACTTGGCGGAACAGGCTCGTATGTGCTGGATTTGGTGGCAAAGACGCCGGTGCGGGAGATACACTTATTTGATAATGACGAACTGCTGACGCACAACGCTTTCCGGGCGCCGGGTGCCCCATCCCTTGAGGAACTGCGGGCGAAACCACTAAAGGTGAATCACCTTGCGGCAATTTATTCCAAAATGCACCGTGGTATTATATCGCACGCTTCCCACGTAGACGAAGAGAATATCGGGTTGCTGCGACAGATGAATTTTGTTTTCCTCTGTCTCGACGATGGTGCGGCCAAAAAATACGTCATCGGGAAATTGCATGAGTTTGGTCTTTCATTCGTGGATGTTGGAATGGGCATTTACCTGGGGGAGGAGTCACTTGGGGGCCAGTTACGGGTGACCACGAGCACGCCAGGGAAGCGCGACCATATCGAAAGAAGGATTCCGCTTTCCGACGGCGGCGGGAAAAATGAGTATTCCACCAATATTCAGATAGCCGACCTGAATGCGCTTAATGCTGCGTTGGCTGTCATCAAGTGGAAGAAGCTTTTCCACTTCTACGCAGATTATCAGAATGAGCACCACAGCACCTATGGCATTGAGCTTCAGTTGCTCACGAAAGAGGATGGGCCGGTATGAAACGGGTGAAAATGCTTAGACATAGGTTCGTCGACTCTGCGCCGGATGTTCTTGAAGATGGCGTAATCTATGTGTCCGTTGAGTACACGACGGCGATACACAAATGCTGTTGCGGTTGCGGAAAAGAGGTGGTTACGCCAATAACGCCCAACGACTGGAAGCTCATTTTTGATGGTAAAACCGTTTCGCTTCATCCGTCCATCGGCAGTTGGGGATTGCCCTGCCGCTCGCATTACTGGATCAGAAATAATAGGGTCCAATGGGCGGAGAATTGGTCAGTTGGCGCCGTCAATGCGCAGAGGCTGCTCGACGCTGAGCGCAAGTCAAATTACTTTAAGGTGCAGCCCCAAATATCCCGCACACCGCCCATGGCCGATGCAGGCTCCAAGAAATCCAAATTGAAGACGACTTGGCGGCAAGCGATGAATGACCTGTTTCGGCGGAAATAGCTTGGTGGGATGGGCAACGGTCGATGGTCGCAATTGCGGATATGACCCTGGATCGAGCGCCTCGCTCGCCAGTCAATGGTGAATTGATTACCATATCGCTCATGCCTGCCGGGTTGATGGTACCTACGGGCTTCCGAATTGATCGCGGAGTTCAAATGGCGAAAAAGATGCCTCAAAATGCGGCCTCGGCGTCGATGGCTGGGTTATTTAAAGCCTCCCCGATGGCGGGTTACCGTCGCCGCAAGAATCTCGTTATTCCCCGTCTGCTGGAGGAAATGGCCAAGGACAATCGCCTGCGCGGCGCGGAGCAGGATCGGGCCTACCAGATTATGCAAAAATGGGCCGATCTGGAGGGGGCCGGGCGGCTGGCCCGTAAGGAGACTTCCATTGACGCGGAGTTCCTGAATGATGTGTTCGGGGCGGCGTTGGGTTACCGGCAGGCCAGTGCCGGAAAAACAGAATGGGAAATTGAACGGCAGTTCACAGTACCGAATGTTGGCGCTGCCGATGGCGCCCTGGGGAACTTCTCTGCTGGAACGCCCCAACAGGCGATTGTCGTGATAGAGCTTAAGGGTCCGGCGACTGATCTGGACACAGACCGGTCCAACGGTCGCACGGCGGTGCAGCAATGCTGGGATTACCTTAATGCATTGCCGAGCGCTAAATGGGGAATTGTTTCCAATTTCAGTGAAATACGCCTTTACAACAAAGCCGCGGGCACCCAAGCGTATGAGTCCTTCACACTCCAGCAACTGCGGGACGTAGAAGAGTTTCGTAAGTTCTGGTGTCTTCTGCATCGTGGTGGATTGCTCAGATCGTCCATGGGGCAGGCTCCTGGGGCGGAGCGTCTGGTAACCGCGTCGGAAAATCGCCAACGGGAGGTAGGCGATGAGTTGTATAACTATTATTCCGACCAACGCGCCAGGCTCATAGAGCATCTACGGAAAGAGCATGGGCAAGCTTTGGATGATGCAATTCACATAGCTCAAAAGTTGTTTGACCGCATTGTGTTCGTTGCATTCTGTCAGGACCGCGGATTTCTTAATCGCGAGGCCATCCGCCGGTCATACGAGGAAATCCCGCCGTTTTACCGGGTCACAAATCCGGCTTGGCAAAATTTTCTCAATCTTTTTCATTTCGTGGATAAAGGTGCGCCGCGAACCGAGTTGGAGCATGGATTTAACGGGGGGCTTTTCGCGCATGATGCCAAGGTTGATAACCTGCAATTGGCGGATGACTGGGCCAGGGTTTTTTACGAAATAGGCAAATACGACTTCAAAGATGAAGTGAATGTGGATGTGCTGGGAAACCTGTTTGAACGGTCCATAACAGAATTAGAAAAAATGCGCGTCGCGGGGATATTTGCCGCCGAAACGACGCCCGGCCCATCACCCCAGATGCAGAAATCCGCGGAGCGCAAGCGATTCGGCATTTATTACACCCCGCCCGAATTCACTCGCTTTATGGTGCATTATGCGGTGGGGGAGTTAATCAACGAACGCTTCGCGAATCTTAAAACCGCCCATGAAATTAAATCCGGCGATGAAGATGCCCCGCCACCCAACCCGCGCGTGGTGGCGTATTACCGGCAATGCTTGACCACGCTGCGGAACCTGAAGATTGTGGATCCGGCATGCGGATCGGGTGCGTTCCTGATTGCCGCGTATGACCTCCTGGAGGATTATTATTTCGCGGTGTTACGCAATCTGGCCGCGCATGGGGCGATAAAGGCCGAAGAGTGGTTCCCCCGTGTTCCCGATATGATATTGACGGAGAACCTTTACGGCGTCGATCTTTCTGAGCAGGCGGTTGAGATAACGCGACTGGCTTTGTGGATCAAGACCGTGCGTAATGACAAAACACTGGCGGATCTTTCGCGCAACATTAAATGGGGGAATTCGCTGGTGCATGATCCGGTTGTGCAGGGGCAGGCGATGGAATGGCCGCTGCAGTTTCCCGAGGTATTCTCCGAGTCCCGATCGTTCGGATCGGGCTTTGACGTGGTGATCGGCAATCCGCCATGGGAGCGGCTGAAGGTGCAGGAGCGGGAATTTTTTGCATTTTCAGCACCTGAGATTGCGGGGGCGGTGAGTGCCGCAAGCCGCCGCAAGCTTATTGAGCAGCTTTCAGGTAATAATCCGGAACTGTTTGAGCGGTACGAGATGACGCAGAAGGCGGCCGAGCGAATTTTGGAATACGCTCGACAATCGGGCCGTTATCCACTAACTGGGTGCGGTGATATTAACACTTATATGCTTTTCGCCGAGTTGGCCCGGTCACTGGTATCACCCTATGGCAGGGTGGGGCTGCTTGTGCCATCGGGCATTGCAACCGACAACACAACGAAGGACTTTTTCGCCGACTTAATTAACAATGAGTCGTTAATCAAGCTGTATGATTTCGAGAACAAGGAAGGTTTTTTTTCCGACGTTCACCGGGCGTTCAAGTTCTGCACGCTGATTTTTGGGGGCAGATCCGTCAAAACCGGGGAGGCTGATTTCGCATTTTTTCTCCACAACATGGGCGAACTCAAGGACAAAAATCGACATATTACGCTCTCTAAAAAAGATATTG
The DNA here is from genome assembly GCA_027451365.1 of Phycisphaerales bacterium. Classification (GTDB taxonomy): domain Bacteria; phylum Planctomycetota; class Phycisphaerae; order WQYP01; family WQYP01; genus JAJYPG01. The sequence continues at coordinate 47,662 of DAIDJN010000081.1, forward strand.
CACTTTTTAATCCGAACACCCATACCTGTCCTATTTTCCGCACGAATCGGGATGCTGCAATTACCAAGGGCATTTACCGGCGCATACCAATTCTGATTGATAAGGCGCGGGCGGAAGGGGGGAATCCGTGGTCGCTTGGGTTCATGCGGATGTTCGACCAGACTAACGACGCCGAATTATTTGTTGAACCCGGCCAACTGAAAAAAGATGGTTTCAAGCTGGAGGGGAACATCTGGAAAAAGGGGAAACAAGTTTATCTGCCACTTTACGAGGCCAAAATGATTCAGGCGTATGACCATCGCGCGGCGGGAGTGGTGGTGGCCGCAAATAACTGGTTTCGGCAGGGACAGCCGGAGGCGAGTTCGTTGGTAGAGCATCAGAATCCGGAATTCTCCGCATTGCCCCGTTGGTGGGCCGAGAAAGGATTGATCGACAAAGCATTGGAGGATTCCACATCCGCGGCTTTGCTCGCTTTTAAGAACGTTACAAGTCCGACTAACCAGCGCACGATGATTGCGGCGTTCGTCCCGTTGAGTGGCCTCACCAACTCCGCGCCGGTGATCCGGTTCGCGGACACGATCTCCCCGCGCCAAAGGGCCTGTTTTCTTGGAAATCTTAATGCCCATATCCTCGACTACGTTGCGCGCCAGAAAATTGGAAATGTGAATCTTAATTTTTTCTTAATTGAGCAATTTCCCTTGCTTCCGCCGGACGCCTACGCCCAGCGATGTCCATGGGAAACGAAGCAGACGTTGGAAAAATGGATTTCGGAGCGGGTGCTTAAACTCACCTGCACGGCCAACGACATGATTCCATTGGCCCAGGCCGCGGGTTTTAAGGAAAGCGTGCACAAATGGAACGATGCGGAGCGGGCCGAATTGCGAGCCGAGCTTGATGCGGCCTATTTCCATCTTTACGGCATCAACCGCGACGACGCAATATATATTCTCTCCACCTTTCAGGCGGCCGGTGAGCTGGATGATCCAGGCTCAACTGCGGGGCTGGTAATGGCGAAGCTTGACGAATATGTGTCCAAGTCCCGGTGAGGTAGGTCGCCGTGATGATCGTTAGCGGTTCCTGTTTAATTCACGAGTTTACTGGTGGTTCCGAAAAAAGCAAATCTGCGTCGAGCCTATAAAATGGTCGGTCCTGATCGAAGTTTAACCGGCTCTAATTTAATTACAACTGGAGGTCTAGAGTGGCCTGTTGTACCGAAGTAGAATTGTCACCCCTTAGCCGAAATAGAAGTGTCACCCTGGCATCAATGGTTCGCGGATGCAGCCGCGGATTTTACGGATTCCTCTGGATTGGAACGGTCTGATTGGAGCGGCCTGCTTGAAACGGATCATGCTTTGTTACACCGGCAATCATGGTTTAAGGATAAGCCTGCGGCGCGACCCGGCGGCCACGGGTCTTGTTGTGCATCGTCAGCGTATAAGCGCTTGCGCTGGCCGGGTGGCTTGCCGCCCGCGGCCTCATGGCCCGCCATCAACCGGTAATTGCAGGTGTGGCCGAGCACCAATGGTAAATGGAGGAATGCAAGCGGAAGTATTTTCCGGCGTTATAGTTAGCTTGGTCCGGCGCTATTCGCATTGGTGTTGTATGCAAAAATTCAAGCCGGACGGACAGGAAAAGGCAATGAATTATCGTCTGTTTTCCAGTGTTATATGTCTGCTGGCTATCCTGGCGAATGCGGGTGTTGGCCATGCGGCTGGCGCTATAGGTCTGCGGATTTCGGTGAATCGAACCAGTCTGCTTGAAGGGCAATGTGTGGTGGTAACCGGGACCGCCAAAACAGCACAGAAAGCGCCGATTTCCGGATTGAGAATCGAGGCCGTTGTCAACGGCAAGCGCTGGTGTGCCGGACAGACCACATTGGCTTCCGGCGTTGTGCATTTGCTGCTGCCGCTGCCGGAGCCGGGGATCAACAGGATTACTCTTCACGGTGGCAACGTCGTTTCGATGCCGGTTAAAGTTCTGGTGAAGCGGCGGGTTTTTCACATCATTACGGATCCAAAGCACTTAATCGGCATGGAATATGAAACCTGGTTCGGTCCGGGTTACGCCCAATGGGGGCACGAAGAGGCCGAGCCGTTACTGGGTCACTATAGTTCGCTGGATTCGCGCGTGCTGCGCCAGCAGACGCTTTGGTTCAACCAGATGGGCATCAACTTTGTGGAGCTGGACTGGACGAACAATCTGACCGGACCGTTCCCCGACGCAACCGCCCGCGAATGCATCGCCTCCAACAATGCATTGTTTCATTTATATGCACATATGCGGCAACACCCCAAGGTCGTGTTCCTCATGGGGCCGGAGCACAATGTATGGTTGAACCATACCACACCCTACACCGGGCCATGGTACACCAGCCAGGTGAATTATATTTATGACCATTACATCAATCGTCGGAAATACCGGCATATTTATTTGCGGTATCATCATAAGCCACTGCTGCTGCTGTATTTGAATGGTCCACGATTTGCGCATCCGCCGGTCATACACGACCCGCGTTTTACCATCCGGTTTGTTGGCGCATGGCTGGAGTATACGAAAGAACAGCGGTATGGCGTCTGGTCGTGGTATGACCAGAAAGCCACTCCGACTTTTCATCATGGGCGGCCGGAGGCCTTAACTGTCGCCAGTGGTTATCCGGCTATTCAATCACCCGGGGCCGGGCTGAATAACTGGCTTTCACCGGATGCGGGCGGCAAAAATTATGGCGAAACGTATCGTACGCAATGGCGGGTGGCGGATAAATATTTCCCGCACTTTCTGTTTTTATGCCAGTGGAATGAATTTGAACCACCCGATCAGTTTAATGTGAATTTGAGCAATGATATGGAACCTACGTTGATGACTGAAACCGGTTCCCACCAGGCCAGCGGCTGGGGCTTTTTTTACAATGATCTGACCCGCCGGGAAATAGCCCGTTACCATCGCCTGATCACGGCGCAACGGCCAGCACGGAAGGATTCCGTCGCAAAATAGTGCATAAGTGGAAGAACTTGATTGAACTGTATGATTTGCAGGTATGCGGCCGGATATCGGCGGATCCGCGGGCCTTTTTTGGGCTTAAAGAAGTCCGAAAAGCGGATTCTGTGGGACCATAAGATCAATGTTTACGGGCTTTGATCCATTTTGCAAACTATCGCGGCATGTATTCACTTGCCCAACAGACGGAAGCGGCGGTTCACTGAGCTTTTGTGCGGGGCGCAGTCATTGCGTCTATGGGCGAAAGGTGACTGTTCGTCCTTTCATAGATAGTGAATTCGGATAGCAGAAATTTGCTTCGGTTCAATCCGGATGCCCTGCAATGTGGCGCACTGCAGGCCGGAATCGTTTGGTGAATCAATAGCCGCCATCCGCACCCGGCGGGCCGAATGGCCGAGGGCCTGGGCCGGGGCGACCGAATCCGCCGCCACCTCCGCCCGGACCAAAGCCGTTGCCGCCACCGCGTCCGCCACGTCGGCCGCCGCGGGGCGGCTGCTTGTAAAAACTGCGGTCCGGTGTTCCGCGAAAATATCGCGGAATGAAGGGAAACGCATGAGATGCCACATAATAATACGTGCCGTCCGGATATTCCGGAGTTATGCCATACCGGCCGTTGGCCTGGTCCAAATCTCCCAACCCATGGACATATTCAAAATCACCAGTGTAGCGCCCATCATAGCGGCCACCCGGACCATCCGGTGAGCCGGGCCGTTCGCCACGCTTCAGGCGGTAGCTGGTCCGCAATTCCCGCACATTGCTGTGCACATTCCTGGCTTCCGCATATCCCCAAGGGCCGTATATGGGAAAACCGTCGGCGGCATAACCTATCAACATTACTTTTCCCCATGCATGGCGGGATTTAATTAACTCCGTCGGGACGCCGTGGTAATGGTACGTGCCGTCGCGCTGCACATGGGCGTGGCTCGCGTCCAGACCCAGATTGCCAAACCCCGTCAGCAGAGCGTAATTCCAGATTGAATCGCGCTGCTGATGCCAGAATCCGGCGGTGCCGGGATCGAATACCACACCGTCCAACGCCACGCCGAAGTCGATGCGGTCGATGAGTTTCATAAACCTTGAATTGCGAACGGGATGAAGCGGCATCCGGAAATGGAAATCCTGCGGACTTATGGCATTGGGACATTGGCGGTCTGGAAAATGTCCGACCTTATGGTCCGGAATGTCATTGGAGGTGACATAGCGATAGTGGCCACGGGTATAAAAACGAACCTTGCTTGCGTATGCCGGCCAGACATTGCACGGCTCCAGCGAATTATCGAACGCTTCGGCTGTTTTTTGGGTTGCCCGCGCAACGCCGCTGGCGGCCAGAATGCTCAGCCAGGTTCTGCGTGAAATCGGTTCGTTCATAAAAACACTCCTTTGCCGAAATTCCGCAAGCACTATCCGAAATAAGTCGGCGGCCCATGCATAACCGCCAGCCGTTTAGTGTGGACCCAAGCGAGGCAGGTTTTGAATTTTCCGTAGGTGGGATGATATTTGTCGGCTGTCGCCGAAGCCGCCAATATACCGATATGTGCCACCGCACGGTTTGGTGAAACAGCGGGCTGACACGGGCGACCGAAAATATTCTGATTCACCACAATTAGCCGCAATAGATGGTCCGCCGCCCCCCGGCCGCCAGACGGGGGTGCGTGACACGAAATGCCGTGGGTATTTGGTAGAATATGAATGGTTGCACATGGATGGGCGACCTGCGGCCCGGCAGTTCGGGCATTTTGATTTTCAAGGAGTCAGCCATGGCGGGCGTGATCAGCAGACAGGATGC
>DAIDJN010000082.1:0-94277 GCA_027451365.1 Phycisphaerales bacterium
AACACTTTGTGTCCTCTGTGATCTCTGTGGTTCGACCGTCCCGCCAAACCCATACGCATATCGCCCGCCCGGCCACGGGGGACCAATCGCGTTTTCTATGCTATCCGCATTCCTGACCATTTTATGGCCCCGTTTGAACCAAAATCATCAAACCGCGAACCCGGCATACCCATTTGCAATGCCCTGTTTATACCCCTCTACCATCCCCAACGCAAGGAAAAACAGCGAATCGCCCGCCGCCCATACGGAAGAAAAACTTGAAGCACCGAGCCCCAGTATTCAAGTGAAACGATTCGTTCAAGGCGGGTGAAGCTTTGCCGGTACCGATTTTAAAAAATGCCCCGCAGTCAATTGGCGTGTTTGGTTATTGTGGAAGCTGCGGGTTGGCACACTTGCGGCCATCGGCGATTTGCGGGACCTCAAAACGCTCTACCTTTACCGAACGGATTAAATGTCACTCAAACCGACGTGCTTAAACCGGTGGCCGCAAGAATCTATTCTATTACCATCGATGCAACACAATTGTTTCAGCATATTGGCGCAATCCGGCGTGTCAATCCGAAAAACGCCTTGGGAAAAATGGCGATGGAGACACTTTCAAAAGCCATAAATAATAAAGCGGCAATGTACAACTCGGACGCACACAAATACCGGCGAGCCTGCCGCCAAACTACTGGTCCGGCTGTTCGATCGGACCGCCGCCCGAACCAATAGCGTGCATCAGACGGTCGCGATATTCCTGAATCCACGCCACCTTAGCGTGCACCGCAAAAAGCCACGCAGGTGGACCAAAATGGCGCAGCTGGCCGCGGTTGCTAAGTCCCAGCATGACCTCGCATATCAGGCTTTCAATCATCAGGTCGGGCAATATGTTCAATTCCGCCTGACTTAATGTACGAATGGTTTCATAGCCGGTAATAAACGCATGAAGACGGCTGGTGTTCAGCGACACATTCCAGGCGCGCGGGTCGCCATGACCAATACGGATGGAAAATTGCAGGGCCGCATTGGCTGTATCAATAATATGGGGAAACAGATAGCAACTGTCGTAATCTATAACCGCGGAAACATGCTGGCCAGTGAACAGGCAATTGCCCGGATGAAAATCACAATGCACCAGCCCTATGGGCCAGGTTTCCAAGCCGGCCGCGGACGCCTGCCCGGCGGCCTGGGCGTAAAGTGCGCGCAGCGTTTGGAGTTCGGCGCTGCACTGAGCCTGTTGCGCGTCATCCAGTTTCGTATCTTTCTCCAGAAGAATAGACACGTTGTGAAAGGCTCTGTCAATATCCGGATGCGCATGATAAGTCACCCGCGGCACGATCTGTGTCTGGGGCTGATAGTTCTGCGCAAGTTTATGGAACAACGCCAGCGTGCGGCCACCCTGAAAGGTGCTGTCCTTCGTGAAATCAAACGCGCCGCCAGAAATAAATTCAAACAGCTCGTACACATCTGTCCCCCGCAGCACCATGGAATTGTTGTCCATGCGCGATCCGATCAGATGCGGCAATGGAAACTGCTGGCGGGCAAGATGCAACTGCAGGCCGTGGGCGAAGGTTACCATGTCCAGATCGTGCTTGCCGCGGGCGCGGCGCTTAAGCAAAAATTCCCCGCGGTCAGAATGGATTTTCATTTTAGGCGACTGGCGTGATCCGCGATTAAAGGGTTCAACTGTTTCAATCAGGCCAATGTCGTATTGGCTCATCACTGAAACAACCTCCGCCAGGTCAAAGCCCCCTTTTTCCGCCGTCATGCAAAACCCCTGTGGTTCGTACCTCATCCTTCACATGTCAGGCAATAGTACCAAGGAAATGCTGTTATGGGCAGTAAAGCCCCTGAACCAAAGTAAATGTCACCCGCCGCACGCGCGGCAGGATGCTTACATCCGGCCGGATATTTGGCGGACCGGTTCCGATAATGCCGTGGCGGGTTGAATGGTGCCCCGCGTTACCAGCGGAAACATGCCTGCCTATAATCGACAGTTGTGCATCGCAAGGTTTCTACAGGAGATGGATGCGGATGGGTTTAGCCAAAAGTGTGGTGGTCATTGGTGCCGGACCGGGTGGTCTTTCAACGGCAATCCTGCTGGCCGCCGCCGGAGTGCAGGTGACCGTTCTGGAAAAGAGCGAACGACCGGGTGGCCGCACCAGCGCTATTGAAACAGATGGATTCCGGTTTGATGTCGGCCCGACTTTTTTTCTTTATCCGCGCGTATTGGAGGACATTTTTTCGGCCGCTGGCCGAAATTTATGGCACGAAGCGCCCATGGCGCGTCTGGATCCGCAATACCGCCTGATTTTTGAGGGTGTCGGCCGCATTAATGCCACCGCGGACCTGCCACGGATGCAACGGGAGATTGCGGCAATTGCGCCGCGCGACGCGGAAAATCTTCCCCGTTTTATGGATGACAACCGCCGCAAACTCGCCGAATTCACACCCTGTCTTGAAAATCCGTTCGAATCGTGGCACGACGTGGTGAATATGCGCATGGCTCGGCTGCTGCCGGCGTTGCGGCCATGGAATTCGCTGGATCAGGAACTCAAACGTTATTTTGCCGATCCACGAATCCGACTGGCCTTCAGTTTTCAATCGAAGTATCTTGGAATGTCGCCGTTTCGTTGTCCGGGCCTGTTTTCCATCCTTTCTTTTCTTGAATATGAATATGGCGTTTTCCATCCATACGGCGGTTGTGCGCGCATCAGCGAACGAATGGCGGGAATTGCCACCGAAATGGGCGTGGAATTGCGGCTCAACGAGCCAGTAGAGGAAATTATTTTCCGCGGTAACCGAGCTGTCGGTGCGCGCACGGCGGGCGGCAGTCATTCGGCTGATGCGGTGGTGGTGAACGCGGATTTTGCGCATGCAATGACGCACCTTGTGCCCGACGCATTGCGTCGCCGGTGGACCGACAAAAAAATCGCCTCCAGCCGCTTTTCCTGTTCCACTTTTATGCTTTATCTTGGAATCGAAGGAAAAATCAGCGATCTGGCCCATCATAATATTCTGCTTGCGGAAGATTACCGCGGGAATCTGCATGACATTGACCAAGCCCATCGGCTTACCGATCGCCCGTCGATGTATGTGCAAAACGCCTGTCTGACGGATCCATCTCTGGCACCAGCCGGTTGTTCCACGCTGTATGTGCTGGTGCCGGTTTCCCATCAACATGAAAATATCAACTGGGCTGTGGAAAAAGACGCCTTTGAACGCCGCGTACTCCGTCGGCTGGGCGACCTGGGCCTGAAGGATATTGAGCAGCGCATACGGGTGAAACAGGTCTGCACGCCCGCCGACTGGGAAGAAAAAATGTCCATCTATCGCGGAGCGACATTTAATCTAGCCCATACGCTCACTCAAATGTTGAATCTGCGGCCGCACAATCGGTTCGAAGATCTGGGCGGCGTTTATCTGGTGGGCGGCGGAACGCATCCGGGCAGCGGGCTGCCGGTGATATTTGAATCCGCCAAAATAACCTCCCGTCTGCTGCTGGAAGATTTAGGATATGCAGATGCCTGGCGAAGTCTGGCGGCGAAAATGCCACTCTGCCCGACGGCAGGGTCGCCGGAACAAAGCGGCGTGTGTACCCCGGCTGTCACATGCCCCGCATAAGGCTGCGCACAGGGCCACTCCCGCGCCGACCGTGCTGGTGCGGGTCGGCCCCCGCGCTATTGTGAGACTGTCGTATGCCCCTTCCATTTGGAATGAATTCGACTTGCCCCCCACCGACGGGTTTTCCGCAATCCGATGGGGATATTGCGGCTGGTGCCGCGGCTGCTCGCGTTGCCCGGAAAAAATGGCTTGACCTGGGCGTGGCAGGTCGCGCGGCTGTCGTGGGGCGGCTGCCGGCATTGCTGGCCGGCACTGCCGGTTCCGCCAACCATGCGGTGGTGCAGGGCCTGATCAAGGCGTGTGCCCACATTCCCTTTCGCACAGATGCCGACACGATTGCCGCCGAGATCATGCCACTGGCTGCGGCTGCGGAATATCTGTCGCGGCGCGCAGCGCAAATATTGGCGGAACAAAAGCCCCGCGACCATCGGTTTCTGCCAGGATTTCTTTTGGGACGCGCCAGCGTGCGAATTCAGCGCCGCCCGCTGGGACTGGTGCTGGTGATTGGACCTCGGAATTATCCACTGTATCTGCCAGGGGTACAGATTCTTTCAGCACTGGTGGCGGGCAATGCGGTTCTGGTGAAACCGGGCCACGGGGGCGGGCCGGCGATCCAGCAATTTGTGAAACTGCTGGGTCAAATTGGAATCGAGTGTCAACTCGTTCAGGTCTTGCCTGAAGATATTTCCTCGGTTTACAGCGCCGTGAATGCCGGAGTCGATAAAGTCTGTTTTACCGGGTCTCGCCAGGCCGGTACCGCGGTGCTTGCCGCACTCGCACCTTTGGCCATTCCCAGCGTCATGGAGCTTTCCGGTTCCGATGCGGTCATCGTCCTGCCGGGTGCGGATATAACTCTTGTCGCCAGGGCCATTCGCTTTTCAATGGTACTCAATGGCGGGGCCACATGCATGGCGCCACGCCGAGTGCTGGCGGCAACCGCCCAGATGCGGGAATTGCACGTGCAATTGATTGCTGAAATGGCAGGCACAGACCTCCGGCCCGTTCCCGCCGCCGTCGCCGATGCAGTTTTGCCGAAAATTATTGCGGCCATGGAAAACGGCGCGAAAATTATCAATGGTCGGCTGGATGGTCCATATATTATTGGTCCGCTGATCCTGTCGAACGTTTCAATGCACGATCCAATCGGTCACGCCGATTATATGTGTCCGATCATCAGTCTCTGTGCGGTGAATTCCACCGCCGACCTGCCGGCCGCGTATCACGCCTGCCCGATGCGACTTGGGGTTTCCATTTTCGGCCCCCCGGCGCGGGCGGCAGCGCTGGCCGAAGAATTGGATGCCGGCTGCATCAGCATTAACGACCTGATTGCCCCCACCGCAGATCCGCGCGTTGTACTGGCGCCGCGCGGCGAAAGCGGATTTGGCGCCACCCGCGGGGACGCAGGCCTTCTGGAAATGACCGCCCCGGTTTCCATTGTGCAGCGCCACGGCCGGTACAGGCCGCATTTGGACCCAGGCCGACGAGCCGATGCGCCAGTCCTGCAAGCTGTCTTGGAATTTCTGTACGGACGCGGATGGGCAATGCGACTTGCGGCGCTGGCTCGCGCGATGCGCCTTGGACGGATGGGCAGACCGCCGAATCCGCCACCATGAATGGAAACAGCCTTGACTATTGATTGTGTAAGCAACTCATGCGGCGTGTGGACGGAGGTCCATTTCCGCGGAAATTGAAGGAAACAGGTGATATGTCCAGCCCAGATACGAAACTGACAAAATCGACCGTGGCGATCATAGGCGGCGGCCTGGGCGGGCTGGCCGCTGCCTGTACGCTGGCGGCCCGCGGCCACAAGGTGACGCTGCTGGATAAGAACGCCTGGGTGGGCGGCAAGGCCGCGGTTCTGAATTTGGGTGACTACCGGTTTGATATGGGACCGACCATTCTGCTTATGCCGTCGGTACTGCGCCGGATTTTTGCCGAGGCGGGCCGGTCGCTGGAATCCGCCCTGGACCTTGTGCGGCTGGACCCGCAGTGGCGCTGCTTTTTTTCAGACCACTCGGTTCTGGACCTGGCCCAGCAGCCCCAGAAAATGGCGGCCAATCTTCAGACGTTTTCACCCCAGACCGGCGCGGATGCCCAATATGCCCGATTGCTGGAAATGTCGCGACGCATGAGCGGCGTTTCCGGCCGGTATTTTTTCTGGAAATCAATCGGGTCGTTGCGCGACACTTTCAGCGCCAAAAATACGTTTCAGCTTTCTGTGCTCCGGGACCTGCGAGATATGAAAATCGGTTCCACTTTGGGGGGTATCGTCCGGTCACAGATTGATGACCATCGCGTCGCCCAGATGGTGGACCATTTTACCCAGTATGTCGGGTCGGCACCGGCACTTTCGCCCGCGGTGCTGCTGGGCATAGCCGCCATGCAGGTGGATGAGGGCGTCTGGTATCCGCGGGGCGGCACGCGCGCTGTACCGGAAGCCTTGGCGGCATTGGCTGTCGAACTGGGTGTGGATATCAGAACAAACGCCATGGTGCGGCAGGTAGTCGTGGAAGCCGGCCGTGTGCGCGCCGTGAAACTGCACGATGGCCAAAACATTCAGGTGGATGCGGTCGTCTGCAATTCGGATGTGGTACGTGCGCATCAGGAACTTTTGCCACCGACGGCCAACCGGCGGTTCGGCCGTCGGCGGCGTTATGAACCGGCATGTTCAGGCGTCGTCCTGTATCTGGGGCTGCGGCAGGCTTATCCGCATCTTGCCCATCACAATTTTGTTTTCTCCGCGAAACCGGAAGCCGAATTTCATGATATTTACCAGCAGGGCAGGCCGGCGGCGGATCCGACCTGTTATCTGGCGGCGACATCGCGCAGCGACCCGACAACCGCGCCCCCGGGTGGCGAGGCGCTTTATATTCTGGTGCATACCCCCTATTTGCGGGAGGGTCAGAACTGGTCGAAAATGCTGCCCGGCTATCGGGATGTCATATTGAAGAAACTTGAAACGTGCGCTGGAATGCCCGACATCCGCAGTCGTATTGTCTGTGAATCCGCTCTTACGCCGGAGGATATTCGAGACCGTTACCATGTCTGGCAGGGCGCGATTTACGGTCTGGCCAGCCATGGGCGATTCACCGGTGCATTTAAGCCGGCCAATCGCCACCCGGATATTCGCGGACTTTATATGGCCGGCGGTTCCGTGCATCCGGGGCCGGGCATGCCGATGGCATTGATGTCCGGCTGGATTGCCGCCGACGCACTGGCCCGGGATATGGATAACGCAACCCTGTAACTGATTATAATATTAAATAACTATATACATATATATTTTTCTGATCTGTATCAGACGCGATTGGATTGACGCTCGCCGGATCGCGCCGGTTGTGGACAGGCCGGGAACAGCCCGCGGCGAAGTGGCGGTTCTTGGCGCTGCGGTGGTATCAGATGAATCGCTGCAGAAAATCGAACGCTTCCTGCGCGGCCTGCTGCGGAGTGGTTTCATAGGGGTACAGTTCCACCGTAACCCAGCTTTGCCAGTTGATGGCCTTTAGCGCGGCGAAAATGTCCGGAAAATGCATCGCGCCGCGGCCTGGGATAAGGTGCTGATGCACCCGATTGGCGGCAATGTCCTCCAGGTGAACATGCCCGATCCACTGGGCATGTTCGCGTACCACCCGGGCGGGATCTTCGCCAACGCAATAAAAATGGCCAAGGTCGCAGTTCATTTTAAGATTTGGATGATTCACCTGCTTGAGAAACGCCACGCATTCATCGCTGGTTTGAATAAGAAGTCCGGGTTCAGGTTCCACCATCAGCAGAATGCCGGCCTGTTTGGCCATATCCAGCACGCGTTCCAGGCCTTGTTGATACAGATTCAGGGCGGCTTGGCGATCGTCCGTTAAAAGCGGTCCGCCGGGCTGAAGTGATATGGTTTTAGCACCCAGGTCTTTGGCCAGTGCAATCGCATTGGCTGTATGTTCAATGCGCTGATCTCTAAGGGCCGGATCGGCTTCAATCCAAGTGGGATGATAGGTATCGCCGATGGCAAACAGGGTAAACGCATTAAGGTTCGAGACTTCCATGCGGTAGGACGCGATTTTGGCTTTTAAATCGGCCACGCGCGCCGCAGGCATGTGCGGCGGATACGCGTGGGGCACATCCACCATAATTTCAATGCCGGAATAGCCGACATGGGCAATCATATCCAGCGCTTCCTCCAGCGATGTTTTTTTGAAAGCATTCGAGGAAAACGCCAGTTTCATTGCTTTTCCGGTTATTGAGCAGCCCGCCAGATATTGCTGTGGCCCGGCCGCGTTAAATTGCGCCGTCGGGGTATAACCCGATCCGTGCTGTTATCCGCGGCCTGGGGCGTTGCTCGAAACAATTGAATCTACATGATCGCGGCCATGCGCCGACCCATCAGCCGGCAATGTCCACGCCCATGGAGCGGGCGGTTCCCGCCAGAATTTTTTCAGCAGCCTCAACGTTTGGCGCATTGAGGTCCGGAAGCTTTTCCTGTGCCAGTTTGCGAAGCTGAGCTTTGGTGATTTTGCCGATCTTCGTTTTATTCGGTTCGCCACTGCCCTTTTCCGCACCCAGAATGTCCTTGATCATGACCGATGCTGGCGGAGTTTTGACGACAAAATCAAACGAACGATCCGTATAGACCGTCACTTCCACACCGACGACTTTGCCCTTCAGAGCCGCAGTCGCGGCATTAAAGCGCTGAATGAACTGGCCGGGGTTGACACCGTTGGCTCCCAGAACCGGACCGATCGGGGGGGCTGGTGTCGCGGTGCCGCCGGGGGCCTGCATTTTGAATTTCTTGGATATTTCTTTAACTTTGGCCATGAGTAAATCCTCGTTCTTCCCGCTTGGGCAAAAAAGGCGGTCCACACAGGCGGACCCAACTGTAAAACTTCACACAAGCATGACGCTTGGCACCCGACACCGGGCGACTGGGTTCAGGCGGCACACACCGCCAGAACCCGGTTTATTGACATATACAGACATTCCGCCTGCAACGACGGAATTCTGATTTTCCAGACCTTAAAACCGGGATTCATTTTTCCCAGCCTGTTCCCGGCCTATTCCCAGCCTATTCCGCAGCCTATTCCCGGTGCGGCGGGCTGTCACTGCCGTCGCGTTCATCAGGCCGAACCACACGCACATTTACCCGTCCATCGGTCCGGGAAAGTGGCGTCGCGGCTTTGGGCGTCGCAAGGCTTCCGAAAACCCTTTTTACCAGCAGCCGCGCCAGCACCAGCACCACTGCGGCGGCCGCGAGCACCAGAACGATGGTCAAGGCGAAAAACGCCACCACCGCCAGAGTCACCAAAATGGCACCGCCCGCAAGCATGGTCAGCAAGCCAGGCCGTGCGTTGGAAGGCATGCCACCCGGATTCTGGCCGGTACCGCCGGAATAGTGAACAATGAATTTCTGCATGGCAAAACTCTTCACAATCCGGCATTCGCCGCCAACCCGGCTGCGGCCGTAACCGGCCATCGGCCCAACCTGAAGCCTACTGCACCTTTTCCAACTGCCAGTATTCGAGTTCCAGCGGCGTAGCGCGGCCGAATATGGTCACAATGACGCGGACAACGCCCTTGTCGGGGAAAATTTCGTCCACATTCCCTTCGAAGCTTTCGAACGGGCCTTCGCGAATCTTGACCGGGTCGCCCTTCTGGAATTCGACTTTTACGGCGGGTCCGGATTCCGGCTTTTCAGCTTCGGCCAGAATTTTTTCAATTTCCGGTCCGGTCATGGGTGAGGGCTTATTCTTCTGACCGATGAATTCACCCACGCCCTGAGTTTCCTTGAACAGATACCATGCCTTTTCCTGAATGGTACCATCAGAATTCAAGTCCATTTCCACAAACACATAGCCCGGATAAAGCTTGTGCTCAGCGACTTTCTGCTGGCCGGATTTGACGCGTTTGACCCGTTCGCGCGGGACCAGAACGCGGCCTATGATGTCGCCAAGATTCTCGAGTTTAATTTTGCGTTCCAGCGCCTCCCGTACCTGGTCTTCCCGGTTGGAGGCCACCTTCAGCACAAACCACTGCCGCGCCGGGCCGCCGGTGGTGGTGGAAGAGGGGGTTGATGTTGTGGATGTATCTGTCACCTGAAACTCCGATTCGCGGTCAGTTGGGACCAAGGCTGCCAAGTTATTGAATTACGTGCATCCATTTGAACAATTGTACAAAACCGCCGTCGACCATGAAAAGCATCAGCGCCATGCCCAGCGTCAACATAATAACCAGTCGCGTGGACCGGAATACGCCGGCCGGGGTCGGCCAAACAACCTTGCGCATTTCACTTTCTGAAAGGATCATGAAATCTGCGAAGTTGGGCTTGTTGACCAGCCAGAAGCAAAGCCACGCACCCAAGACCACAATTCCCAGTCCCACCACCAGACGCAAGGGGGCCGGTGCCGTCGGCATGAAGGTGTTCCAAATCCAATGAACGCCCAGCAGCACCAGGATGCCGATGCCGATGACCGTGCCCCAGCGGACATAGGTACCCTGGCCCTTTTTATAAATACTTAATACCGACACAGACAATTCCTGCAGGCCAACAATCCGCCGGAAACATTCCGGCCTTTCAACACGACAGGCAGGAGTCGAACCTGCAACCCCCGGTTTTGGAGACCGGTGCTCTGCCAATTGAGCTACTGTCGTACATAACACAATCGGGGCATTTCGGCGGGAATCGCCCAGCCGAACCTTCGAATGCCGCCCGGCGGGAATATGGCCCGGCCGACGCGGCAAACAGCGGATTTATTTGCCCTTTTTGATTTTATGCTCGGTGTGCTTGCGCACCCGCGGCGAAAACTTATGGAACACCATTTTTGTGTCCATCTCCTTGGGATTAATGCTGATACGATAGTTCAGGTCCTTGGTTTCATTGCACTGAAGCCATACCCATTCACGCGCCATGAGAAATTACTCCAACCGAGGCCCATTTCGGCCGGTAAACGCACCCGATAAACGTTATCATCGGGCCATTGCCGCGGCGAAAGGCCAAGCACATCATTATACGAAATAGCCGGAGAAGTCCAAACAGACCACCGCCGGTTTCGGGGATTTTTCCCGATTTTAAGGCGACCCAAAACAATTCGGGTCACTTCAGTTGAGGAAAATACCATTTACGGTAAATTCCCCGGATATTTCCGTATCACTGAAAAGCCACGCGGGCGGGCTTTCACCCACCCGCGTGGCCGGGTTCATCCAAGTCGTTGTCATATTGTCAGCCGATCCGGTGCGGATCAGGCGACAATTTTGGTCACGACGCCCGCGCCAACGGTGCGGCCGCCTTCGCGGATAGCGAAACGAACGCCTTGCTCCATCGCAATCGGGCATTCGCCAAGGTCCACGTTAATCTTCACATTGTCGCCCGGCATGACCATTTCCGCGCCGGAAGTCAGGTCCAAAGAACCGGTTACATCCGTGGTACGGAAATAGAACTGCGGACGGTAGCCCTTGAAGAACGCGGTATGACGGCCGCCTTCTTCTTTGGTAAGCACATAAATTTCCGCTTCAAATTTGGTGTGCGGAGTGATGGATCCGGGCTTGGCAATAACCTGGCCGCGTTCCAACTGTTCCTTTTCCACACCGCGAAGAAGCAGGCCGACGTTGTCGCCAGGAATGGCCTGATCCAGCGTTTTCTGGAACATTTCCACGCCCGTCACGACGGACTTCATCGAGTCTTTCTTCAGACCGACAATTTCCACTTCATCGCCAACCTTAATGACGCCACGTTCCACGCGGCCGGTTCCGACCGTGCCGCGACCTTTGATCGAGAACACGTCTTCCACCGGCATAAGGAAGGGCTTGTCAGTTTCGCGGGTCGGTTCCGGAATATAGCTGTCCAGAGCGGCAACCAGCTTCATGATTGGCTCAATTGCCTTGGCATCGGTCGGGTTCTTAAGAGCAGCCACGGCCGAACCGCGGATAATCGGAACTTCATCGCCCGGGAACTTGTACTTGCTGAGCAATTCGCGGATTTCGAGTTCCACGAGTTCCAGCAGTTCCGGATCGTCCACAAGGTCCACCTTGTTCAGGAACACCACAATTCGCGGCACGTTTACCTGGCGGGCCAGAAGCACGTGTTCGCGGGTCTGGGGCATCGGGCCGTCCGCGGCGGAAACCACTAGGATCGCGCCATCCATCTGAGCGGCGCCAGTGATCATGTTTTTCACGAAATCGGCGTGACCGGGGCAATCGATGTGGGCATAGTGCCGCGCCGCGGATTCATATTCCACGTGCGATACCGCGATGGTCACAATTTTTGACGGGTCGCGACGACCTTGCTTTTCCGACGCTTTGGCCACAGTGTCATAAGCGACGGCCGTTGCCAGGCCCTGCTGCGCCAACACAGTGGTCAAGGCGGCGGTCAGGGTAGTCTTGCCGTGGTCGATATGACCAATGGTGCCAACATTGACGTGTGGCTTCTTACGTTCAAATACGCCTTTGGCCATGGGTGATAACCTCCTGAAGGTCACAAAAAGAAATTACAAAACACAACTCCGCGGCTGGCTGCCAATTGCCTTCGCGGAACAATACTTAAAAACTACATTCGACGGCCGGTTCCTGTACCAGTTACCGACGTGGCCGCTAGCGGTGCGTCCCGCCTCAAAGCTACTGATGGGACTTGAACCCATGACCTCGTCCTTACCAAGGACGCGCTCTACCAACTGAGCTACAGCAGCATTGCGCCCTTCCCAAATCCGCAAGGCAACGCCCCGCGATTTTGGAGGTCAAAAGGCCAGATACCAGGACCCTTCGGCGATTGCGGGCAATTTGCCCGCGGTTCTCCGCCTCTTTTTGTCCTGCAGCCACTGCAAAAAAAGCAGCGGCACCGTTTCGGCCAAGATTGGCTAGTGTACCTACGCCAGCCAGAGTCTGCAACCGCACGGAAAAACCGCGCCGCAATGCGGGACTATTTCCGCCGACCCAAGTCGCATTTGGGCCGCCATACGCGGAAAACCAGTTTTGCCCAACCCGGTCAGCAGTCTACTGCCTGACTGCCATGAAGGACCCGTGATCGGCCGTGGCGGCCCACGCTGGACTGCCGTCGCCTGTTGCGGACCATAACAACCGGATTGATGACAGGCCCGATTCAAGGCGTGGCCTGTGGTCAAAAAAAAGAACCGCTAACCCGCAGGTTTCGGTTCGTTGTTCGTCAGATACTCAATCTGCAGGCCGTTCACCGGCCGGTCCAAAACCCAGCGACATTATGCCGCTTCAGGTGCCGGAACATAACCCGGCTGCGACACATCAAAACTATGGAAATGCAATCATTTCCGGGAATGAATCAGGCCGGCTCAAGCCACCGGCGCAGCGGCTGGAACGCCTTCGCGCTGAATTTTCTGCTGCCGATTCTGGGCTTTGCGCAATTGACGGCGACGGCGTTCGCTGGGTTTTTCGTAATACGCAATGCGTTTCATATCTTTGATCAAACCTTCTTTTTCGCAGAGCTTTTTGAAGCGCCGCAGCATTTGATCAACTGTTTCGTTTCCACGCGATTTAACTTTGAGCATAACCAAACGTTCCTATTGTCGATCAGAATCCGAGCCAAAATCCGCGATACGCGCGAGGTACGGTCCTAATTCAGGTCCAACTTTCCGGACTAACCGTCAACCCGGCGGACAACGTGCCGCAGCGCACAGTTATTCTCTTCCGGCGGAATGAACAAGCCATGCAGTATAATCAGTGCCGGAATAAGAGGCAAGGGCGCATTTTTGGCTGTTTTCAGACAATTCGGGGCCTCTTGCCAAATCACTTATAGACGGCATTTGACTTCTGATAACAATGGTACGGTTGCCCTGGTAAAACACTAATTAAACAGGCCGGGACCATTTTCAAATTGCTGAACACAGGCGGGATTATCGTTAGCCACCCGGTTAACCAGCCTTCCAACTGGAATCGCCGCAAGCCAATGCGCGTTCCATTCGGCAATCATCTGCATCAGGTTCTGGTGCGGGTCTCCATCAGTTGCCATCGGCGGCCTGCTTCCGGTACCTGCAAAGCCCTGCGGGGCAGGCGGATTCAGGTAATTAAATACCTGATCGCGTTTTAATATTACCGGCATGCGATGATGGATGGCTTGCACTGGAGGTCGGGCATCGGTGGTAAGTATTACAAAGCGGACTTCGGGGGCATTCGGAGTGGTTGAACAATCGGCCCAAATGCCGGCAAAGCCGCAGAAATCAGTATTTTGAAAGCGGAAAAAAGTTGGATTGCCGCCCTTTGGGCCGTTGGCGGGCCATTCGTAAAAGCCGTCGGCCGGAACAATGCAACGCCGGGTGGCAAACAGGGGTGCGAAAGTCGGCTTCTGATGCACCGTTTGTGCCCGGGCATTGATAAGCAGACGCGATTCGCCATTCGCAGCTTTGGTTGCAAGCCCCCATAATGCGGGCACAAGTTCCGCGCGGTTGTCTGAAAGCCGCATAATCGGCACGCGCTGGCCGGGCGCAATGTTATAGCGCGGCGTCCACATTTGGTCCAGAATTAATCCGGGTAGCGCGGCTATTACCGCGGCGGGTTGTGTTAGAGTAAATCGGCCGCACATGAAACGCTCCGGAAAGCCGGCATCACCTTGGCGCGCGAACGGTTGTAAATACCGATTCGCCGGGCCGTATAACGGGCAAAACCTGCAATCTGTGGAGGAATTCTACCAGAAGCCGTCGCTGCGCATCAGGTGCCGGAAATGCGGAATCGGGGTGCAGACCGGCCGGGGCGTCCGTCGGACCGATAAGGGGGCAGCAGTTTGACCCTTCTGCTTCGACGGGGGCGGCTCACCGTGCCGTTTCGCACCACGCGGGATTTCGGGGAGAATCGGGAGATGGTTTCTTCGACGGTAACC
The DNA here is from genome assembly GCA_027451365.1 of Phycisphaerales bacterium. GTDB lineage: Bacteria > Planctomycetota > Phycisphaerae > WQYP01 > WQYP01 > JAJYPG01. The sequence goes on from DAIDJN010000082.1 coordinate 14,429, forward strand.
CAGTCAATATTTTTGCTTTCAAGTTGCCGCAGGGTCATTTCCCCTTCATAGGCATCCTTCTGACCCACACATTCTTTGACGATCGCCACTTTTTGGCGGCGCTGAAGCAGACCTAAAACAGCCATTCTTAGCGAAGATTCCAGTGGGCCGCCCACCACCAGCCATATTCCGGCTTCGGTTTCGGATAACAGCCGATCCAGACGGGGAGAATCAAACGGATTGGCATCTGGCAGGTCGAAAATATACTGTTGAGCGCTGGCGAACGCTTCGGCTGGCAGGTCGGTGCCGCAATCCAGCGGCAATTCCAGATGATTGTCCAATATTGTGCAGGGCAGTTTTTCGTAGCCATGGCTGGAGGGTGCACAGACGGCTTTGTTGTGAGATGGGTCCAGGTGAGCCACGGTATGCAATCGGGTGCTGATGACCGGGAAGTGCATTCCGCTGAACCAGGTAAACAGGCGGTTCATGGCAGATGGGAACGAGCTTGCGAGCCTTAAAGGATAGCTGCCACCTGTTTCAAACAAATCGCATTGCGTATTGATGTCCAGCAAAGCTGGGCCATGAATGGCAGTCATAATACCGCCCCCTTTTTGCAAACCCGCGGCAACAAGTCGCGGCTGACAACCGGCAAAAGGCTATTCCTTTCATCGGCCATACGGTCCGTATAACTATACGCAGGATATTGAGAACTGTTGAGGAAAATTTTAATTTAAGTAAAAATTGGGCTTTTATGAGAAACAGGCGTGCGAATGGCCGCGGCGGCCCAGCCGCAGGGGAATTAAACAAGGCGGCATCCCGGCCAGTATGGTCGGCATCTGCCGCCGCCACCAGATTCCGGCCAGACGGAATTCGCGGGGCGTTTACAAAAAGGCCTGGGAGGCCACGGCGGTGCGGGCGGCGGCAAAGGTATACCGTTGTTTTTGTTAAAGGCGGCAGCCAATGGGACAAACTCTTCGATGGTTCCGATGCGATTTGGTGGAACCGGCACGAGGATTCCACTGGTCAGGACGGGTGCGAACTTAGTCTCGGTGGGGCCGTCCGGCGGATTGGGCAGGAGAAATTTGGCTCCCTTATCGGAAGTATAGACGTGGTTTGCCATCCACGCGGTTATGGAATTATCCCACGCGGGTAGCCGGTCATCACAATCTATGCCAACCTGTCTGCTAATCTCCCGCTCAAGTTCGCGTTTTGACCCTTTGAAGCCCAAAGCAGCGCAGCGCGGCGAAAGCGGAAAGGTAAAAATCGCCTGCTTCGCCCAGTTGTCTGGTAGCGCCGCTTCCAGAGGCGACGGTTGAAGTATCTTGCCAGTACGCGGGTCTGTTTCGGCCAGCGCATAAAGACTCACCGGGCGGTCGGTGCCGGCCAAATAATGTTGCAGAGTGCAAATAGTAGTTTCTGGCGTTCCTCAATTTCATCAGGTCCGAACGTTGCGAGTGGCTTAAATGGCAGACCGCTTTGTTGCACGAACCGGGTGAAGTCCAGTTTGCTTTTGTAGCTGTCTTCCCGGAGCGTCTCGTTCCAAAGTAGCGTGTTGGCATAAGTCGCGAGCTTTTTGGAATAAAGCTCGCCTCCGCTGGACAGGTTGTCCGCCCCTCTCAAGAGCAGTGTGGCACCAAGCCGATTACGCTCCTGCTCAAAACGCTCCTGGTCCTTTCCGAAAAGAGCGATGTTCTCATCACGGCGAGCCAGAATGTGCTCGATGTGGAATCCATTGACGGCACCACGTCGGGTCACGAGGTTCTCCAGTGAATGGCGCATCTGCTGTTTCGTCTTGTGCGCGAGGAGCATTTCTACCCGCGCAAAGACGTAGCGCGTGAAACGTGTGTTCAGTCGATCAATAGACATAGGCTTGAAGAGCGTGTAGTTGAGAGCTTCCAAGTCCGGGATGCCACGGCGTTCTATCAATTCTTCGATCAGATGCTTCTGGAAAACAGCCGGAATCTCTGCCGCAGACTTGCCGCGAATCTCAGCGCTGATTTCGAAGAGCCGGGCGGTGTATTCATTGGAATCGTATGCCCCTTGGAGCTGCAAGAGGGAAAATAAACGGTCGAGTCCTGCGGTCACGGCCCGAATTTTGGACATTTCATCGGGGTCGTCTACTATGCAGGCAGAGAGTACCAGCATGAATTGATTGTCCTGTTCATTCAGCCGGTTGCAGAAGACGGAGCGGAAGTCCTCGGTTTCATGTTTCGTCGCTTCCCACAACCGGCAGTAGAGTTCGGTGTAGTATCTGAACGGCCCCTCAAGAAATGCTTTCACCGCGAAGGAATTGTGGTCGAGTTTTAGTTTTTCGTTCATATCCGATTTGAATATTTCACGGTGGTAGTCACCGTCGAAGCGCTGGCCTGCCTTGCGGCTGTCCACAAACTTTGCCTTGAGCCAATATCGGAAGAAACTATCAATCTCGTCTCCCCGAAAATTGTTGACTTCCTGGAGCCGCTGCTCCCACAACTCATTAAGCCCGCCGCAGTCAAGCTCCCGCTTGTCGATTTGGCCGAGTAATTTGCCCTTGAGGATTTCGTAGGGTTTGAGCGGCTCGCCGCGGTCGTTGATTACCTCAAAAACCATCGGAACGAGGGCCGTCTCCACGGACAGATTGATGAGAACCAAACGGTGGAGGAAGTAATAAACGAAGGTATCGAAGACGTGAACTGTCTTTAGCCGGGCATCCAGTTCCTTGCTGATAAGCTGGTAATTTTTGACCATGTTTACCGCCGTGATCCCGGTGCTGGTGTCGATGGTGTCAGGATCTTGGCCGTCCTTCAACCCATTCAGCACCTTGAGATGGCGGCCATGATTCATCCAGAACTTACACTCTATGCCGGAGTATCCGGCTACCTTCGTGTCTAGCCACCTCTCTGTTTTGGAGCCGAGCGTTTTTGCCTGGGATAACAACTTCAAAAGAATCAGCGTCAACGTGGTCAACCGCTGCTGCCCGTCCACGACAAAAACACGACCGTCAACATTATTGGTGACATAAGTATTCAGGTAATACCATGGATAACGGGCGTTGATGTTTTCAGCATTTGGAGTGAGCGACTCGTATTTTGCGTAGGCTTCATCGAACTGGTAGAAAACGTCGTCCAATAGGCGCTTCACTGGCTCATCGGTCCACTTGTAGTCGCGCTGGTAGAAGTCTATGAAGTAGACCGTAGTGGAAAAGGTCTGGTCGAGGTTCTGCTTATCTGGTTGAATTTCCATAATATTGCTCCTACTGGCCTTCTATAATCGAGGTACTCATCAGGGTTCATCGTTCCTCGGCCACCGCCGCCGCCAATTCCTTTTCCGCCGCCTTGATCCGCATATTGAGTTCCACTTGCCGATTAAATTGGGTTTCGGCTTTTAACGCGCGGCGTAACTCTGCGATATGTTGCGCGATTTGCCGGCATTTTGCCAGTTGATCGCGGCGGATTTGCCAATCGGTGCCGGGGGATGATGTAAAAAAACATGTCGTTCCCGGAGAGTTCGCAAAGGTCCGCCTTGACCAAGTTGGCACCGCCGGATACATGACACATAATGCCGCAGGCCGCCATGCTGTTGCCACACCTCACAATCGCCTGTCGGTCCGACCGCCGAAACAGATTTCAGCACTCCTGTGCCGCTGGGCACACTCGCGTTTGCAGGCGCGGAAGCACGGCTTAGGTGTTAAAATATAAATCGCCGAATGTCGATGGCCATGAAAATGGGAATCGAAATGGCGATAAAAAAGGCGTTCGCAAACAAACATTGCGGCGGAAGTGTTTCTGACCGACCTGCCGCCAAATTCCGCTTTGGTCATGCAAAGGAGTGCCGGTTTTGCTAACCGTGAAATTACGCAAGATGATTCAACCGCAGACCCGATGTGCCCGCGTGCTATTTATTTGCGTTCTGGTCGCGTGGTCGATTCAGTTCGGGGCAAATGGAAACTGCCGCGCTCTAACACTGGCACCCGCCACCGTGGGTATTGTGATCAACGGCAATCAGCCGAATTCCTGGGCAATCGGCAAATATTACGCCCGGCTTCGTGGAATACCCAAGGCCAATATGATTGTGCTGAATCTGCCGGTGCATCAGGAAACAGTATCCGCGGCCATTTATCGTGTGCGAGTTGCCCGGGCCATCCGGCAAATACTTAAGATGCGCCACCTGCGGAAGAAAATCAATTGTCTGGTCACCACCTGGGGCATTCCACTGCGAGTCGGCCCGGATAGCGGCGGTGCCCATGCGGCGGCGGCGCTGGTCGTCATCCGCTTTGAACTGGGCAAGTGCCTGCAATCCATTCGCGCGGGTACCGCCCGCCTGAACGCGGTTGGCACAACTGCGCCAACGCGCTCCGCCCCCAGTGCGATTCCGGGCCAGAATAACGATCCGACACCCGCCGCGGTCGCCGGTGCCTTAAATGTGTTCCAGCAGGCTTTGCAGGCGGCAACCGCCAGAACTGCCAGGCTAGCTCCAAACCAGCGTGCCGCCGCCAATAAAGCACTGTTCGCCATTCTGCAAAAATATGTCGGGCCGGGTGGCTTGCTGCAAATGATTCACGTCAATCCCAAGGCACCTGACGCCCAGGCGACCCAAACCATGCTGCAAACCAACCGACTGGTGCTTGAACACAATATGCAACGCTACCGTGAACTGCTTCTGGCCGACAAAAGCTGGCGGAATTTAACAGCCATGCGCAAAATTCAGCGGAAATCATTTGGCGTAACGGGACTGGCGCGCGAACTTATTTCCGAACAGGCTTCCCTTACCACGCACCGCGGCAATTCCGCTCTGGACAGCGACCTGATGATGCTGTGGCGCGGCCGCTTGTCACGCGCCAACTGGTACTTGAATCCGATGGACATCAACAACTGGAATCCGCACGACCAGCGCGCCGACCATCCGCGTGTGATGATGGTCTGCCGCCTGGATGCGCCTACCGTGGCCATGGTCAAGCGGATGATTCGCGTTTCCGTGCAGGTGGAAAAGACCGGTCTGCACGGCGTTGCCTATTTTGATGCGCGCGGGCTGCACAACGCCAGTCCATACGAGTCGTTTGATCATGACCTGCGCGTTACAGCCCGGTATCTGAAGGCGCACAGCACGATGAAAGTGGTGCTGGATGACACCCCCGGCTTTTTACAGGCGAAAAACTGTCCGAATGAGGCTATTTATTGCGGATGGTATTCCCTGCAACATTACCTGGATTCCTGCCAGTGGCTGCCGGGTTCGGTGGCCTATCATGTGGCAAGCTTCGAACTTTCCACACTGCATAATCCGGGAAGTCCAGACTGGTGCCCGAATCTGATTGCGCACGGCGTATGCGGAACGCTGGGCGCAACGGATGAGCCATACCTGTTTTCATTTCCACTGCCCTCGGAGTTTTTCCCCCTGCTGCTTTGTGGAAAATTCACCCAGGGCGAAGTTTTTTACATGACCACTCCGGTGATGGGATGGCGCCAGGCGTTTGTGGGCGACCCGCTTTACAACCCTTTTAAGCGAAATCCTTACATATCTGTCGCCACGCTTATGAAAAGTCCTATTTTGGCCCGCGCATTTCTGGAATTTCCACCGGCAAAAATGCAGGCGGCCGTTCAGCCGGCATCACAGTAGCAGGCACAGGTTTTCCACAGCGCGCGGAGGGTCGGCGTTAGTGCGAAAACAACGAAGCAGACCGGATGTCCGCGGCACGAAAATGGGACATGACACCCGACACCCGAACAAATATTACGAGGCGGGGTTCATTGCCAAAGGCTAACCGCCTGTTTACAAACCGCCCTTGAGCGTGCGTTTTTTAACGGCCGCGGATTTTGGTGCCGCCGCCGGCGCGGCGGCAGATCCAGTGGAGACGGCAGGCGGCGTTGCGCCAGGCCCACCGGCCGGTGTTGGCTCCGCGGCGGGCTGGGCGGCTTTCGCCGCGGCCGCCGCTTCACGCAGAATCTGGCCGATAGAAAGACTGATCCGCTTTTTTTCTGTATCAATGGCGAGAATTTTGGCTTGAACTTCTTCGTCGGCCTTGACCACCTCACGTGGATGGCCCACTCGGCGGTTCGAAAGTTCTGATACATGCACCAGCCCTTCCACACCGGGCGCAATTTCCACAAATGCTCCGAAATCCATAACCTTGGTGACGCGGCCGCGCACCACGCCGCCGATCGGGAAATCGGTTGTCACGCTGTCCCACGGGTCTTTTTGCAATTGTTTAAGACCCAGGGAAACGCGCTGCTTTTCGGTATCCACCTGCAATACCATTACCTGAACCCGATCGCCGGGCTTCACCACCTTGGTTGGATCGGCCACGCGGGTGTGGCTCATGGCGGAAACATGCAGCAGCCCTTCCACGCCGCCAAGGTCCACAAACGCGCCGTACGGCTGAACACTGCTGATTACGCCCTCGCGAATCTGGCCGGTGGCCAACTCGCCCCAGGTTTTTTCCCGCAGCACCGCAATCTGGTCTTCCAGAACCGACCTGCGGCTTACCACCAGATTCCGCTCTGCGCGGTCAATCTGCATGATGCGGCATTTAATTTTTTCGCCAATCAGGGAATTGAAATCCGCGGTGAAGCGCACATCCACCTGGCCGGCCGGCATAAATGCGCGAATGTTATTTATTTTTACTTCCAGGCCACCCTTATTGGCACCGGTCACCATACCCTCTACCACGTCCCCTTCCCGAAGCTGGTCCCAACCGCCCTGGTTGACCGCGCCTTTGCGCGCCAGCAGCACGAGTCCCTCACGGGCGTTGTAGCCCGCAAACACAAATTCAAATTCCTGGCCAACCGCCAGCGGTGTTTCAGCTTCATCCGGATTGTCCGGCCGGAACTGTTCAAGCGGAACCACACCCTGAGATTTTCCGCCAAGGTCAATCAGTACGTCCCCATCGCGAATGACCGCCACCACGCCCCGGCGCACGCGCCCCGAGGCGTCCGGTTCGGTGGCCCCGCCAGCGCCCGGCCGCCCGCCACGGGTTGGCCGAGATGGATCTCCCGCATCGCCAGCGCCTTCCATCGATCTTTTGGTTACCTGGGAAAGAAGGTCATCAATTGAAATTCCCCCCATTGCATCGGCGACCGCCTGATCAATACTCTGTTTTTCCTGCCCGGATTCAAAGCCCGACATCATTCAAATGATCCTCTGTTGCCCGTTGCGGTTCTCCGCCGCTGATCCTGCGGGGCGCTTCCTTACCCCGGAGCCACACGGCCCCAAGTCCGCATTCTACCCGCTTGTCTGAAACATGCGAAGCGGTCGCGATGGATGGCGGAGGCCCGTTCGCCGTCGCCAACCGCATGCCATAAAAAAGCTCCCCATCCTGTCCAGGATGGGGAGCTGAATTAAATCACGAATTTGCGCTGATTCAAGCCCAAAATCGGCTTAAATCGCCTCGGATCCCTGAACGCCATCGCTGACGCGGATCACGTTTTCCAGCGGCAGAACAAAAATTTTGCCATCACCGATCTGTCCCTTGCCACCGGCGGCGCTGCGGGCGCCTTTCACAATCGCATCGATGGTCGGCTTGACAAAGGCATCATTGACGGCAATGTCCAGGCGAACCTTGCGAATCAGATTCACCTGAAGCGGCTGGCCACGGAAATATTCCGTGTGCCCTTTCTGTCGGCCGTAACCTTGAACATCGGCGACGGTCAACCGGAATACTTCCACATCGCTAAGAGCCTGTTTGACAGCTTCCAGGCGATGCGGCTGAATGATTGCGATAATCCATTTCATGCGGGTCTCCAAAAAAATCAGACAGTCTGAAAACCCCGGCCCGGCGGCATTCACCGGCCCGGGGCCGGGGTTTGAACTTATAATCTTAGCACGAAGAAAAACTGGGGCAACAGAATTGCCCTAATCAGTTGCGACTCAGCTCATGCCTCCGGGCAATGCAACAGAGGCCACCGACCCGGTGTCGTAACCAACTTCTCCGTGAAGTCCAATATCCAAACCTTCAATTTCCACTTCTTCCGGTACACGGATGCCTATCGTCTTGTCCAGTGCGAAGATGATGATGGCTGTGCCGACCGCGGCCAGAACCACGGCGTCCGAAGCGGCCAGGAACTGATACCAGACCTGCTTCCAGTTGCCGAAGATCGCGCCCTGCGGGCCACCTGGATTGATGATCTGACTGGCGAATACGCCGGTCAGCATGGCACCCAGGAAACCGCCGATCGCGTGCACGCCGAAGGCATCAAGGGCATCGTCATAACCAAAGATGGTCTTAAGCTGGGCACCGCCGTAGCAGACCACGCCGGCCAGAGCGCCGATAATCAGTGACGACCACATGGTGACATAGCCGCATGCCGGAGTAATGGCGACCAAACCCGCAACAAAACCCGACGCAATGCCGAGTGTCGTGGCGCGGCGATGGTGCATCCATTCGGCGAAGTTCCATGCCATGCCGGCCATGGCGGTTGCCACAGTGGTGTTCAGGAACGCGGTGCAAGCCAGCGGATTGGCCGCATTGGCTGAACCGGCGTTAAAGCCATACCATCCGAACCAAAGCAGGCCGGCACCCGTGAGTGTGTTAAACAGCGAATTGGGCTGAATAACGCCCTGGCCAGGATAACCCAGACGCTTGCCGATCATGATGGCTGCAACCAGACCCGACACACCTGAGGAGATGTGCACCACGGTTCCACCGGCGAAGTCCACTGCGCCAAGCTGAGAAAGCCAGCCGCCGCCCCAGATAAAGTGAGCCAGGGGGTCGTACACCAGCGTACCCCACAGGAAAATAAAGAGGCACCATGCGCCATACTTCATACGTTCGGCAATCGAACCGGCAATCAGGGCCGGTGTAATGACGGCAAACATAGCCTGGAACATGTTGAAAATGGTTTCCGGAATTGGAGCGCCGCCCGGACTGACAATCGAATTGGGGCCACACCACATCAGCAGACGAGTGGGATCCCAGCCGATGAACTTCTGCAGGGTCGGGTCGGTTGAAGTACCGAATGACAACATGTAACCAAAAACGAACCACTGCACGATAATGACGCCCAGCGCTGAATAGGACGTAATCATGGTCGCCAGGAAGTTCTTCTTGCGGACAATGCCGCCGTAGTAAAGAGCCAGGCCGGGCATCATGATCATGACCAGTGCCGTGGCGGCCAGCATCCAGGCTGTGGAGCCGGTGTCATAATTTGTGGCATACCATGGCGGCGTGGGAGCCGCAGCCGGAGCTGTCGCCGTGGCGGCTGCCGCAGTGGCTGTCGCGGCGGCAACCTGGGAAGCCGCAGCCGGTGCCGCGGCCGCTGTGGTGGGTACCGATTGGGCAAATGCCGGTGCGGTAAACAACAGCACCAGCAACGATGCGAGGAGTCCCCTGACCCATCGCATGGTGTGACCTGACAAAACTTTCCCTGCACGCATGAAAAAGTCCTCCTAAGACCTTCCACAGAAATCCCGCGGCATTTTCCGCCACGCGCGGAAAACAGACCCGGGACATAAATTTTTGGTTACCCTCGCGACTGGCCAATGAATTTGGCCCCAAGACGCGACAGTTTTAAGCACATTCGCCTTTATCCGTCTATTAACAAGGCGTTTCCATCCGCGCCAAAGCGGATTCGATAAGGATTAAGCAAGTCTCGTGCCAACAATGTAGGCAGGTGTACAAATGCGGTCTATACATTAGGCAACACATCAGCCGCACCGCCTAAAAACTAGCACAAAATAAGCGGATTGAACGATTCCTAAGCCACTATTTCCACCGTCGATGTGGGGTGATTAATTCCATTTTGCGATAAAATCGACTGGCTTACTTGCCTAATTATCGCGCATTGCATGTCTGGCCGATTCGTTTTCGCCTGAATGTTGAACATAGATATGCGCGTGCCTATGCCTGTTAATGGTCAACGGCTGACATCTCAAAATTATTTATATTAGCGAATAATATAGTGGTCAATAGATCATTCCGTGCGCGATGCGGAGAAATCCGTTGTAAAAATGAACCCGCTTGGGAAATGATTTAATGGAATTGGCGTCAACAAAAAAAAAGCGGCCGGGACAGAAAAACTGTCCCGGCCGCGGGGGGTTATGGCATCAGAAATAAAGTTTCCAGCGATAGGCGGTTACAACTGACCTTCGAGTCAGATGGCACCGGCTGGAACTTCATCATCATCTTCGGCCAAGCCATAGGCCTCTTCGCCGTGTACGGCGTGATCACCAACCTCAAGCATTGCATCCGACATGCGAAGCGGAGTCACAATTTTGATCGCATAAAGGATGACAACAGTAAGGACAATGTTCAGAGCAATGATAAATCCGGCGCCTTCAAGCTGGAGAACAAGCTGAGTGAAGCCGCCACCGTAGAACAGGCCACCGTTGGTATTCACGCAGCCAAAAGCGCTTTCGCCCTGCGGAGTGGCCACCAGGCCGACCAGCAGACCGCCGACCAGACCGGCAAAACCGTGGGTATGAATAACGCCCAGGCAATCGTCCACCTTTTTGAAGACGGCCAGTTTGCTGCCCAGCACATTCATTGTGAACCACGGGATAGATCCTGCACACACACCGACGAGCAACGCACCATAACCGTTGCACACACCGGCGGAAGGCGTAATGGCAACCAGACCGGCAATCATGCCGTTTACGGCACCAAGGACGGATGGTTTTCCATATTTAACGTAGTCCAAAGTCATCCAGACCAGAAGAGCCAGGGCCGTGGCGACGTTGGTGTTAAGGACAGCTACCGCGGCATCCGCATTGGCCGAATACGGGTCACCACCGTTAAAGCCGTTCCAGCCCAGCCATACCATACCGGCACCGGCCAGAACCATCAGAATGTTGTTGGCCTTGAAGTTGGTGCGGTCTTTGGCCAGCCGGGGGCCAATAATGGCCGCAGCGGTAAAGGCCGTCACACCGGCGGCAAGGTGAATGACATATCCACCTGAATAGTCAATAACACCTTTAAGGGCCAGGAATCCACCGCCCCACAGACTGTATGCACCCACGGTGTAAGAGAATGTCAGCCACAGCGGAACAAACAGCATCCAGGCAACGAAGCTCATGCGGCCAAACAGTGAACCGGCGATGAGGATCAGCGTAATGGCGGCAAACACGAATTGGAAGTAGACCATCGCGGCCATCGGGAACATAGGCGCGGAAAACGGAGACGCCGCATTGGCACCAGGAATAATTCCCTGATTAAGCTCGGCCATCGTTCCGGCAATGGATGTAGGCTGGCCCAGGAACCCGTTGCCGTGGATTGCGAGCCATTGCGGACCAAAGCCCATGTTATATGCCCACAGCAGCCAGCAAATAAGCACGGCGGCAAAGGCGTAAAATACCATAAATGCGGAGTTAATGGCCCATTTTTTCTTCACGACACCGCCGTAAAGAATGGCCAGACCGGGAATGCTCTGCATACCTACGACTGTCGCGGCAATCAACTGCCATGCGGTATCACCCTTGCTTAGCCATGATGGCGTGGCATAGTTGGGCGCGGCCGGCGCAGAAGCTGTGGCCGATGCGGCGGCGGTTGTCGCGGCTGCGGCCGCGGCGGTGGCCGGCGCGGCGGCCGGTGCGGTCTGAGCGAACAGTGGCGAAGTGAACATGACCACCATTAAAGCCAGAACACTGGCGGCCAGGGATCGCATCAGCCATTTTTTGGCAAATAGATCGGTGGGTCTCATAGAAATTCCTCACGAAAAAGAAACAAACAACCAAAAGAAGTCGGATGACACCCCGTCACGCGCGGGGAAAAACCAGAACAGAGCGTCTGATCGGGTCACCTCCTGTCAAAACGAGTGTATATACATCCATGTATTATTCGCCCGCCCCGCATCAACTGGTCGACCTTCGACCATACCATCGATGCAATGCGGGCAGCCACCGCAAATCTGAATATCAGGACAGCCGGGGGGTAGATGCGGTTGGCGGTAATCCATCCAACGAAGGGCCGAAGCCCGACACCAGCGTGAATTGAGGAACGCTTTGAAAACAGATCGGACTGGACAGGGAAGACGCGGAAATGGCGGCGAATGATTCCTCGCGTAAGTTCAGCGATTCGGCGGCTCTTCGGCCGGAACCGGCACTCGACACCGGTTGTGCCGTTGCTGCGCCGCATGAGGATGCAACAGCGCCACGGAAATTGGCGTATAAATCACACTTGCTGGCCAAAGCGCCGAAATGACACGGGACTTCACTCGAGAACACCATCAGGTCTGAAATATCAGTCATGTGAAGCGCGTTTGCCGGCGCCCTTATGCCGCAACCGCGCACGATTGCCGCAGGACTGACGCGCCCATTATGGTGGCTGGGCAATGCCACCGCCGCCCCCACCAGCGTCACCCGCAGAAACACCAGAGTGACAATGGCCACAAAAAGCAAGGACTCCGAGGGCGTAAAGCCACAGATGCGGCGATCATAAAAAGCCACGGCTTGGATACCGCCGCGCCTTTCATATACACCAGAAGATGGAGCCATCACTCTTCGCAAAACCGATTCCTTAAAAAAATCGTCAAAACAGTATTGAAGCAAACAACACTCTCGTGGTTGTTCATTGCAATTGCTGTGCCAGATTTTCATGACGATTTATCGAAAGGCAAATTAGGTCAATAGATTGGCAAAATGATGCTTGGAGTCCGATTTTTCGCCCAATTGTCGGCGACCATTGGGCCTACTATTCAGGCACGGGGCGAATAATGACTCATTTTTAATCACGCGGCACCGCATGCTGTTGGCCGAACGCGAATGCGGCCCGCGATACTTCATTATTATGAACAAATTAAATATTTCGTGACTCCACCGAATGGAGCGACGCATCATTTATAGGCAACAGCCCGCGCGGGGAAATCCCATGTGTGATTCGAATCAGTTATATACCCCGTTCGATTCATCGTCGGATTATCCAAAACTCCTGGCCAACCTGACGAACAGGCCCACCCCAATCTGTTGCGATGTTGCAACAAGACCGAAATACGGAACGGTTTTCAGCTTTCCGGCGCCATTTAGCGGCGCATGCCAGCCCGCGCATTTGACTGACGTTTTGTGGCCTGTTGGTGGCCCGGTTATGGCCGCGTCCGGAAATAGCGCTCCGCAAAGGTCCCCGACAACTTTTTCACGAATTAGATTGATTAGGAGTTTGCTGGTCCTTACGATACAATTATGAGGTTGTGATTTGGCTGGCGTGTGGATGCTGTTATGGACTTCAAACGCATACTTGTTCTGGCAAAGCCGGAAATGTCGAATTCCCATTTCATAGAGGGAACGCGACGGCAATGCGATGTCGTGGTCATTGAAACCATGGAACAGGCAATCAGCCAATTGCGGTCCGGTCGTTTCGATGCCGTGATTTCGCAAGCCGGCGATTTTCTGGCCATGGAGCGCATGACCGCTTCGCTGCAAACCAGCCTGATCCTGAACACTATTGGAGAAGGCGTCTGCCTGGTGGATGCCGCCGGTCGCGTGGCATGGACCAATAACCGAATGAAGACCTGGAGTGCGGAGGTCAGTGGCCGAATCTTTGAAACCTGCCGCAACGCCATTACCTTCTTCAACAAACCCACCGATGCCAACGCCAAAACCCCCGAAAAAGCCTCTCCCAAGTCCCGCAAATTCGCCTTGAACATTGATGACACACGCTTCTTTGAAATTGTCTGTTCTCCGGTTCTGGAAGACAACGGCCGCGTGGCCCATGTGGTGGCCGTCTGCTGGGACGCGTCGCACAATCGGCTTTTGCAGCAGAAACTCGATGCGATTGACCAGGCAGGCCGTGAACTGGTACGCCTGGAAAATGAATCCATCGCGCGAATGGACATGCTCGGGCGGCTTCGTCTGCTGGAGGAAAAGATCATCAAGTTCTGTCGGCAACTGATGCACTTTGACCACTTTAATATTCGCCTGCTTGAACGCAGCACCAATAAACTTGAACCGGTTATCAGCGTTGGAATGCCGGCCGAAGCTTCCGATGTGGAACTGTTCTGTTCCGCGGAAGGCAACGGAATCTGCGGATATGTCGCGGCCACGGGACGTTCGTATATTGCCTACGATGCCCAGAAAGACCCCCGCTATGTCGCCGGGCTGGACACGGCACGCAGCAGCCTGACCGTTCCGCTGACCCTTCAGGACAAAGTCATCGGCGTATTTAATATTGAATCTGATTCGCCTGCGTTTTTCAGTGAAGACGACCGGCAGTTTGCCGAAATTTTCGCCCGCTATGTCGCGATTGCCCTGAATATTCTTGACCTGCTGGCCGAAGAACGACGCACCACCAGTGGACGGCTGGTGGAGGATGTCGCGTGTGAGATGGCCGGCCCGATCAATGATATTGACACCCTGGCCAGCCGTCTTCTGGACCTTGGCGAACGCCCCGACACCGAACGCCAGATGCTGGAATCCATTGTCATCCAGGCGGAAAAACTGCGAGAAACGCTGCGCGGCGCCGGACGGGGCGGCCCTGTCCTGCGCGGGCCCAAATCCGTGCCGACCGACACCGATGTTTCCTGGCTCAAAAACAAACGCATCCTTATTGCCGACGATCAGGCCAATACACGCGATACCCTCCGCGGCGTGCTGGTCTGCTGCGGCTGCCAGGTGGATATCGCCATCGATGGGGAAGAAGCCATTGCCTTGCTGGCCAGCCAGCCCAGATTTGATCTGGTTATTTCAGATATCCGCATGCCGCGCAAAAACGGATATGAAGTCTTCAGCGCCGCCCAAAAGCTGGGCCATAAGCCGCCCGTGATTCTCATGACCGCCTTCGGCTGGGACCCCGAACATCAGATTGTCCGGGCCACGCAGGAAGGTCTGGCGGCCGTGCTTTCCAAACGGTTTGACGTGCCACAACTGCTGCGTGAAATCCGCAAAGCCATGAACCAGCCCGTACCCGGCAAATAGCATTGCCTTTTTAACATTGGACAGAGTATCCCGATCGCAGATCCCGCCATCCGGCGGCACCCCGCAATCATGCGCCGCGCCGGTCACGGGTCCGGCGGCCGACAACCCGACAGTCGCGGGCAATCGTCGGGCACATTCGCGCGCCAGCGCGCGTGCCTCAACCGGTCGCGGCGGCGGTTGCGGAAACATGCCATCGTATTACAATTCAGTCCGTTCTATTGGTTGGTCGTGACGGTTCCGTGCGTCATATATCTGGCGAAGGCGAATCGACGTTTATTAAACGTATCCAGACCCGGTCAGACGCCAAGGGTCGGACCGCCTGATGGGCCAGGTATCGGACCGATCGACCCGGCGTTTTTATTTTGCCCCGCATCAGCCGCGCCGCCAACCGCGGGCCGGGCAGTGCCAGTCATGGCTTGACGGTTTATCTTTCGGAGATTTCGTTTCATGCAGGATTCCTCACCGGTTGTGCGACCTGTTTCCAAAACGGAATTCACCGGCGAAGCCGCCCAATTGCTGGCCGCGCTTGATTTCGCCGCACCGGATATGGACCAGCTTATTCCGGCATACAAAACGGCCATGCTCCGCACCATCGGTTTTCTTCTGCTGCTCTGGGGGCTTCTGACCGCCGGCACCATCGCGATGGTCTGGTTCACCTGCCACCAGTTAATCAACGGCGTCGGCCAGCCCTTGCTTCGACTTTTTCTGCTGTTTGTTGAATTGACCGTGCTGGTTTTTATTTTCAAGCCGCTGATATTACGCCCACGGCGTAAACCGGATGACACACTGCGGCTTGACCGCGAAGACGAACCGCTTCTGTATGCCTTCGTTGAAAAGCTCTGCATTCGGATGAATGCCCCCATCCCCCATTCAATCCGGGCCTGCGTGGACGCAAACGCAGGCGCGCTGCTGGAAAATTCCGTTACCGGCAAAGTCACGCTTGTTCTGGGACTGCCGCTGGCGGCCGGCCTGCCTGTACGTAATTTCACTGCGGTTCTGGCCCACGAGTTTGCCCATTTCAATCAAAGGTCCGGACTTCGTGTCAGCGCGTGGACGCGGCAATCCGGATTTTTTCTGGCGCGCGTGCTCTACCAGCGAGACCAAGTGGACGAATGGCTGCTGCGGCAATGCCAATCCGGCAAGATCACCCGCCAGTTGCTGGGTTGGACCGCGCGCCTTGTGGTGGAGGCCTCACGCGGAGTTTTGTGGCTGTTTCTGGTGGCCGGCGAATGGGTCATCTGCCATCTATCCAGACAGATGGAATATGATGCGGACCGCGCCGCGGCAATAATCGCCGGTCGAGCCGAACTGCTGCGAACCCTGGAGGTTCTGCGGTTTCTGGTCATAGGTTCCACCCTGGCACAGTCGGATACCATTCACGCTTTGCGCGCCAAGGCATTGCCCGACGACCTGGTACGCCTGATTGTGGCGGATGGCATTTCTCTGGCGCGCCATCGCGATAAGGTTTTTGAAATGGCGCACGAGGAACAGACCACCTGGCGCAGCACCCATCCATCACTGGCTGACCGCGCGGCCAATATCGGGCATATTCAAGCCTCCGGACTCGTCACCAGTGAGGCTCGCAGCACGCATCTGTTTTCTAATTTTTCCGTGGTTTCTCAGCGCGCCACACGGGTGCACTACGACGTTCACATCGGCAGAGCCTCCGCGGGAATTCCCCTGGTGAATTCCCGAAGGCTCGCGGAAGAACAAAGCAAACGGCGGCTGGAGGCCTTCATCGTGCGCCGGTATTTCCGCACCAGCCTCGGACCCGCACGTATGATTTTCCCCGACAGTTCCTGGTTAAGCCCGCCGCCCAACCCGGCCAAAGCCGTTGGCGAGCTGGCCGATCTGCGTAAACAGCTTCTCGATTTTTCCCAAACCATCGACAGCCAGACCGGCAAAGATTACGAAGACCTCCTGGGGGCCAGAACCGGCTCACGCGCCCATATGGACAGTCTGGAAACGCTTATCAGCACAGTGGAACGCATGAAACGTCCGGCCGCGGTGCGGGCCCTCAAGCGGCTTCGGCGGAAGCTGGTGCGGGCAATGAAGAAAGTGCATACACAACTTGAGGAATTGGAACTAAGGGTTGATGCATTGGACCGGCTTTCGCGCCAAAGATTAGCACTTTGCTTCGCCCTTTCACAATCTCCAGAACTGTTGAAGCTTGCCGGGGCGGCCGGAAAAAAAATTCAACAGCGCGCTGTGGAAATAGCCGATCGATGCCAGGCTCTGGAAAAGTGCGGCGGACTGGTGCTGCAGATGCGCCAACGCGGTATGGTGCTGCACACGCTTACCGACTCGTTCGCCGACGAAATCCGCCGGTTGTTCGCGGAAACAATTCAAGAGACATCCGAGGGCATTGTCGCAATAATTCAGGACTTTGAACGGGAAACACGAACCGATGCCCAACTGGTAAAGCTGAATGCCGAACTTGAGTCAATCAACGGGCAGACGTTGCGGGTCACCATACCCGATTCCAGAAATCCGCCCGCGGTACTGGCCGCCGTGGAACGCATGATTGATCTGTTCCAGCCGATTCTTCTGGATACCATTGCGCAGGTTGCGACCCTGGCGGAAGAAATTGAATCCGCCTTCAGTCTGCCGCCGCTTCCGGAAACCACCGAAGCGACGCCGGAACGCAAAGCCGAAGACGCGAGGGAAAAATCTGCGGCCGCGACCCGTTACTGGTGGGCCAATGGAATTCGCGCTGCTGGCGGGTTATTGATGCTGCTGTTCGTGATCTGGCTGGCCGCCGGTATTTCAACGCCCAGACCGGCCGCACGCCTGGAAGCCGCGCCGGTTAGTTTTGGTCCGTTGGTTCCGGCCCCGATGCCGCGGACGGCTTCCCCGTCGGAAGCCCCCGTTCTTCATGTCGCTCCAGCATTGCCAGCCCCGCCACCGATTATTTTCCTGCCGCCGCCCACGCCCACACTCCGAAAGACGCAGGGCGGCCCATAACCCTTGGCAGCAAATGCCGATTGGATGGATATGCCGCCAGGGACGAATGCGTGCGGCCAAGGCGATTATTCCGCATGTCTGAAATTATTGCGGCAATAGAGTTTCCGCCCGAAGCCCCAGAAGGCCAAATCGGAGCAGAGTCAGCGCCATATCGGCGGAACGCAACCGAACGCTTTGTCGATCACCGGGGAACTGGCAGCGGCGCACGACCACGTTCGACGGTCCGGCCAATCCAATGTACACCAGCCCGACTGGTTTTTGGGCAGATCCGCCTTCCGGACCGGCTATCCCCGTAATGCCGATGCCCCAATCCGCGCCGGCAATGCGCCGGGCATTCCCGGCCATGGCCGCGGCCACCGGTTCGCTTACCGCGCCGTGCTGATCAATCATGTCCGCGGAAATGTGCAGGTCCTCTTTCTTGGCGGCGTCGGCGTAAGGTATCCAGCCACGCAGAAAATAACGCGACGAGCCGGGTATGTCTGTGAGCATTTGCGCCAGCAGGCCGCCGGTGCAGCTTTCAGCTGTGGCCAGCGTTTGCCTTTGTTCGGTCAGGATCGCAGCCACGGCGGCGGCCAGAGTGACATCTCCACTGGAGAAAATAAGCGGACCAAGGCGTTCATGTATCTGCCGGCCTTTTTCCGAAATGATTTCATCAGCCTGGGCGCTGGTACCGGTGGCATACACACGCACTGAAACCAGGCCATCGTGCACAGTGGTTCCGACTGATGGGTTGGCCCCGCGGCGCATAAGGTCGGCCACCTTTTGTCCGATGACCGATTCACCCACGCCAAATGTATTAAATTTCACCATGCGGGTCACGCGGCCCTCCGGTGGACATGCGGCACGCAACCGCGGCAGAACAGACTGCTCAAACATTGCTTTCATTTCTCGAGGCACGCCGGGCATCACATAAATGTCTGTCCGCCCCTGCTGTATATGAATTCCCGGTGCTGTGCCGCAGGAATTCGGCAGTACACTTCCGGCGGCGGGTCGCAGCGCCTGCAGACGATTGCTGGGCGCCATCGTACGGTTCAGACGCTGAAAAAATTCCTCTATGGCCGCCAGCGCGGCGGGGTCTTCCACCAGCGGCTGGTCCAGGGCGTCGGCCAGCGCGGCACGCGTGACATCATCTTCCGTCGGGCCAAGGCCGCCAGTCACCAGCACCAGTGAAGATTCAGCGACGGATCGACGAATTGCCGCGGCGACCGCGGTCAGGGAATCTCCAACCGCAATATGGCTTCGGACCGGCACACCAATTTGGGCCAGTTGCGTCGCCAGCCAGGACGCGTTGGTGTTCATTGTCAGGCCGGATACCAGTTCATCGCCCGTGGAAATAATGATTGCCCCGGACGCCGGTGCGCCAGTCGTGATCGGTTTCATTTCAACCTCGGTTCCAGGCGCGCAAAGCTTGCCCGCCGCGGGTATTGTATGCGGCCCGTTCGGTCGGAACCGGCCGCTGGTTCAATCCACACCTGTTCCCGGCGCAGCCTTGGGCCGTCCGACCTGCGTTACCAGGAAACATGTCCCGCAACCGGCGTATTGCGGCTGGAAAATCCGGCGGCAATGCCGTAGCTTCCCGGAGCAACCCGCCACGCAAAGGCGCGGGTATCGTAATAGGCGAAATCGCGCGGATGGAATTGAACCTGCACGGTTTTGGCCGCGCCTGGTGCCAGTTTCACACGCACAAAACCCTTAAGATTCTGATAGCAGCGCGGCACTCCCGGCGTGGCGGGCGGCCGGATATAAAACTGCACCACTTCGGCACCAGCCATTTTGCCGGTGTTGCGCACCGTCACACGGGCGGTAATAATGCGCGAAAGTCCGGTTCCCGCCGCACTGATTTTCAAACGACTTAACGCAAATGTCGTATAAGACAGCCCCTCGCCAAAGCAATAGCGCGGAGCGATATGGGTGTGGTCAAACCAGCGATAGCCTACAAAAATTCCTTCGGATAAATGTACATTTCTAAATGAGCCTGGAAAATGATGGTAGGCCGAATCATCCTTCCAGCGTTTGGCGATACTGACCGGCAGGTGGCCGCTGGGGTCAATTTTGCCGAACAGAATTTTCGCCACCGATGTATTGCCGTTTTCGCCAGGATACCACGCATACAGCAGGCCCGCCACACGGTGAATCCAATGGCGCATGGCCACTGCCGCGCCGGCGTTGATCACCACCACAGTATGCGGATTCAGCGATCCCAGGACACGCAGAAAAGAATCCGCAGGCGCGGGCAATGACCAGGTGTGATCAGACCCTTCGCTTTCGTACCGCGGACCAAAGCCCATGCACGCAATAACCGCACTGGCATGTTTAATCCGCGAAATATCCGCTGATTTAAAAAATGCCCGGTCCGCCGGTAAAAAGCCGAATTCCATCTGCGCGTCGCCGGCATTGTTGTAATAATCCACACGCACGCGATAGGTGGCTCCGGCTTCCAATGCAATATCCGCAGCTTTATAGCGTGCCGTGCCGGGCCTCCAGGTCCCGATTATTTCCTTCCCGTTGATAAATACGCGGCAGCCATCGTCGCTGCAGGTGGTGAATAAATAATCCGCGGTTTTGACCGGTTTAATGACGCCCAGCCAGCGCACTGAAAAATGGCCATTGGTCAAGCCGCGCAACGGCAATACGCCTCCCCAGTTGTAACCGATGCGCGGATCCACGCGCACCATGGCCGGCCGGCCGATGAACTGCCGGTTGGGATAGTAATAACCGGTGAATCCCGGTTTGCCATCCGCCGTCGTGACCGCCCCCATGCCCCAGAACTCGCTTAACACATCGCGATAGGGAATGTGCACCACATGAACGCCAGCGCCGGCCTGCGCGCGTATGGCCGCCAACATGCTGACCGGATATATGTTGGGGTCCACATACGAGCTTCCGCCCCCACCCGTGACCGCGGGTGTCGCCATCGGACCGACGACAACAATGGTTTTGCCGGCTGCCGGTGTCAGCGGCAGAAAATGTTTCTTATTTTTCAGCAGAACGACCGCCTGGGCTTCCACACGACGGATCAGGCCACGATCGGCCCTGGGATTCAGTGACAGTTGCGGCTTCCAGGCTTTTTGTCGCAGAAAATCCATGGCGACCATCATACGGATGATCCTTCGAACATGGGTGTCAATCTGCTGTTGGGTAATCTGCCCGCTTTTAAGCAACGCGGAAATGGCGGTATAGTTGTAATACTGGTTGTTGGGCATTTCCAGGTCCATGCCCGCGGTCATGGGGCCAAGCGTGTCGTGGGTGGCGCCCCAGTCAGACATCAGAACGCCCTTAAAACCCCATTCCTGACGCAGTTCATTGGTCAGAAGAAAATGGCTGGCGGTGCAGTAAGTGCCGTTGACTTTGTTGTAGGCGGCCATCACGCTCCAGACCTGCCCGCGCCGTACAGCATCGCGAAACGGCGGCAGATAAATTTCCCGCAATGCCCGCATGCCCACAATCATATTAATGGTCATACGGTGCGTTTCCTGCTCGTTAACGGCAAAGTGCTTGGCGCACGCGGCCACACCCTGGCGCTGAAGACCCTGAATCCAGGGAACGACCATGGCACCGGCCAGATAAGGATCTTCGCCCACATATTCAAAATTCCGGCCGCACTGCGGTTCGCGCACGATATCCATGCCCGGGCCTAAAATAATATTCACACCGCGAGCGCGGGCGTCACGTCCCACCCCGGTACCTTCCGCAAACGCCAGTTTCCGGTTCCATGTCGCCGCCAAGGCTATTGACGCCGGATATGCAGGTGACGGACCAAACACACGAACGCCGACCGAGGCATCGCTCATGTTAATTTTTGGTATTCCGGCCGCCGGAATCGATCGCGTGGCCATGTTGCCGTCCCCGGCAAGCAGATGAATTTTTTCCGCCGTGGTCAGCTTATCCATAATGGCCTGCACCTGCTGATTCAGGGCGGCCGTGGTCAGCGGCTTGTAAGTGAACATCCCTGTCGCGGCTGAAAGGCGGCTTGCCGCCGGACTTAGCGCCGGCAGCAGGCCGGCCGAAGCAACGAGCATCGGAATGGCGGCGCGCGACAGGATGCGCCTGGTCCGGCTGAGGCAGGCCATGGTCCGCTGAATTCCGACCGCTATTTGACGCATACGGGTGTTCATCATTGCATCCTCAAAAAAAGATAGAGTCAACTCACTTGGCATCATCGCATGGCCACGCCATAAACGCCACCCTGCGCGTGGCGCGTTGTGCCAGACCGCGAAAGTTTCGTCTCATGCGCAGGGGGGCATCCGCGGCGCGGCCTTTGGGCTTTACGCACCGCTTATGTGCATGGATCGCCGTACATATTCCTGCCCCATGGCACGCTTGGCCAGCGCAAGGGTTTCTTCCGCGGCGGCGTTGGCGCGTGCGGTTCCATCCCGCAGAACGGCCAGAAGCTGGGCGGGATCCTTTTCAAATACCAGACGGCGCTGGCGCATTGGCTCAATCAGCGCCACCAGCACATCAATCAGCCGCCGCTTGCATTCCACATCGCCAATGGCACCGGCGCGATATTTTTCCTTGCTTTCGGCCACCCAGGCTGTGTCCGGATTAAAGGTTTCATGAAACAGCCAGAGCGGATTGTTTTCAACCGTGCCCGGATCAGTCGCCTTTTTCCGGTTGGGATCGGTATACATGGCCATTACTTTTTTCTTGACGGTGTCCGGATCATCGCTCAGGAATATGGCGTTGTTCAACGATTTGCTCATTTTCAGCAATCCGCCGGATGGTCCGGGGCCGCCGGTGCCCACCAGCCGCCGTATCCGCCCCAGCTTGGGCTCTATAATCGGAAAAAGCCCGCCGGCGGAAACGTAGTCGGCATCTTTGGTCTGCGGGTCCACGCCGCAATACAATTGGTCAAAACGCCGGGCGACTTCGCGCGTCAGTTCCAGATGGGCCAACTGATCTTCCCCGACTGGTACCAACTGCGGTCGGAAAGCCAGTATGTCGGCAATCTGACCGATGGGATAAAGCAAAAAGCCAAAGCTGTAGGAATCGCCAAGCCCCTTATCGCGGATTTCATCCTTTAAGGTTGGATTGCGCATCAGCCGGTTGAAGGAAACCAGCATGGCGAAAAAGAACGTCAGTTCCGCGATCGCCGGAATTTCCGACTGTACGAAAATAGTGCTTTGTTCAGGGTTTATTCCCGCCGCCAGATAGTCGAGCGTAATATCCAGAACGCTTTGGCGGATTTCCGCGGGCTTTTCAGCACGCGTGGTAAATGCGTGCGCATTGGCGATAATGAAATAGCAATCGTAATCGGTTTGCATCGCAACCCGATTTTCCAGCGAACCAACCCAGTGCCCCAGGTGCAAGCGACCGGTCGGCGTATCGCCGGTCAGTATTCGCGGCCGAGTGGTGGGTCTGGTCATGTCCGTAGCTCCAATTTCGGTGTAATTTCCGCAGTTCGGCTGCAACCCGCCTGACTTCGGATTGTCGCGGAACCCGCACAAAAATACAGGTGCGCGACGGGTCTATTATCTTTGGCTGGCGGCGGCTGTAAACGGCCCGGTTGCCGCTGGTCGATTATTTCGGGTGGTTGGAACATCAAACCGCAGGAACCGGGCGATATGCCGCAGTGTAACCGGGCCAAATCCGCGAATGTGCCGCAAATCCGCCAATTTCTGGAAAACCGGTTTGCCGGGGCGAAGCTTTTGCTGTTCAGCTCGCCAATTCAGCAGGGCGATGGCGCGGCTTGGGCCTACTCCGCCCAGACGCACCAACGACGCGAAATCCGCCGTGTTAGGGTTCACCGTCCGCTGCACCGCCGGCGGCGCGGCCACGTACCGCCCGGATGTCACCTGCACGCGGTTGTTCCAGTAGACCGGACGGCGGACAATCTGGACAGTCAGAAAAAACAGACAGACCACCACCATTGCACCGATACCCAACTGATGCCGCCGGGTCCAACCCCACTCGGATTTTTCATCGGACGCGTCTTTGTCGGCGGAGCCAAGGGCGGGGGCGTGATTTTTCGAAGGCACTATCGGATTTCCAGTTGAACGTGCCTGGGTAGATGTTGGTGAAGATGGATCAGTCACAATGTGCACCGTGCATGGTCGGCATTCCATGAAGCGGACACCGGCCAGCGGCCCGCGGAATGGACCGGTCAACCGGGATCAGGCCGGCCGGGCTGGCGGCGGCGCGGCGGCCGCTCCGGCGACTTTGGCCGGATCCGCGGGTGTTTTAACCGCGCCCTGTCGCACGGCCATAACTGCCTTGCGCATGGAAGTCCAGGTTTGATAAGATGCCTTGGCGTTTAGATCCGCGGCAAGCAATCCGCCGCCGGGAATCCGGGCGGTGGGTTCGTCAGCCAAGTCGCACCAGCAGACGGCTTCAACAAATGGTTTGGAAAGCACGATATTCGTGACGGCCTCCAGCCACTTGGCCTGAATCTGCTCGTTCCAAGGTTTGCGCCACTGGCCGCTGCCGGCACTGGCTTCCGAAACCCCGCTGGGCACGCCCATACGGGTAATCACAAGTGGTTTGCCCATCGTGGCAAAACGGTCAAGCATCATGCTGATCTGAAACAAGTCGCGCTGCCAGCAGCCATCGCGGGGCAGGCCGAAACAGAGTTGCAATCCGAACAATTCAAAGGGAATACCGCTTTGGACCGCCATTTCGGCGTAAATAAGCGGCGGAATGCTGCGCTGATTGCCGGCATAATATTCGCCCCAAGGCTGTGTTATTTCGATCATGGTCTGGGCCGCCGGCAGAAGCTTTTTCACCAGGCTGATGGCCAGACGGGTCAGATCCATCAGTTGGTCGAACGTGAAGGAAAAATGGGCATTGACATGCAATGAACTTAATACGTTCCAAAGCACCACCTGCGAACCATAACGACCGACCACCCGTTCAATATGTTCGTACAGCATGCTGCGGACTGTTTCGTAGTCATGCTCCCAGATATACAGCCAGTCCGGAATGGCGGCCTCGCTGAACTGTACCAGAGGTCCGCCCACCATGGGGAGTTTCGCCCGGCGAAGGAAATCAGCCCATTCGTCCACCGGCCCCCAGTTGAACGCCTGCTGCTGCGGTTCCAGCGTTTTCCAATACAGCGGCAGGGAGACAAAATCGCTGGCGGCCAGAATTTTGCGGCGGTAATTTTCGCCATTCTGCGGCAGGCTGGCGTGGGAACCAAAAACATTGCGCGGGAAACTTCGTGTCGCAATACGCCGATGCAGAAGCAGTTCGGCATGAACCACAGCCGCCTGTTCGGACAGGGGCAATGCCAGCGCCAAACAGCGATCCGCAAATTTCGCCGCCACCGGGGGATCATCCAGATTTTCCATTGCCTGAATAAGCAGTTCACGGGCTTCGGCAAATTTATCGTTAACCAGCTGGGCATCGGCAACATCCAGCAGACCCCAGTCTTCCCGTTTTTGAAGCAGTTTCATCATGCGGCCGCGGGCGAGTTCAACATTCAGAATGTACGGGCCGGGACGTTCAGGCAGCCTGACGGTGTCAAGCAGAATTGAGCCGAATCCTTTTATTTCCCACATAAGGGCAAGTGCGGATGGACCGGCGGCGCGTTTGCGGCAGCGAATTTCGCCATCCGTATAGGTGAATTCACCGCGAATCGGCACGTTGTCCGCACCGACCAGATAAGCTGAACCAAGGTTCAACTCGGAAGGAACCTCACCATCACGAAAAACCTGAAACCGAAGCATTCGAGTTCCTGTCCTGTGGGAAAAACCGTGCCGTCGCGATAATCGCCCGGTCGCCAAGCCGGGTTTTTGGCCAAACCGGACCTATGAACGGCCCGGACCGCCTGCGCATAAAGAATTTATATCGGAAAGGCTCTTGAACCGTCAAACGAATGCCCTAAACTAAATACCCATGACAACTGCCCCGCAGAATATTATCGGCCTGCTGATCTCACCGGTTTTAATGATTTCCGCATGCGGACTGCTCTGTTTAACCTACTATAACCGGATGGCCGTGATGGTAGCCCGCATTCGGGCGTTTAATTCGGAGAGGCTGAATCTGCTGGAAAAGCGAATCGCCCATCAGGCGAGCCGTACACCTGCTGACCATGATAATCTGGCGGCCTCGCAGCTCGCCCGCTCCGGCGCGGTGGAGTACCAGGTCGAGGCGCTGCTTTTCCGCGCTCGGCTTATCCGTCGCACTTTGGTTTGCCTTGTCGGTTGCATCATCTGCATGTTAACCAGTTCACTTTCCCTTGGAATGAGCCTGATTTTCGGCTGGTTTGCCGCCGCGGCACTGTCCGTATTTGTCGGCGGCATCGCGTTTCTGCTGGTCGGCATGTTTATGGCGCTGCGGGAACTGCGGCTTTCACTGACGCCGGTGGCTCTGGAACAGGACTTCCTTTGCGAATTGGCCCAGCAGACTGAAAATGCCATGCCCCCGTCACGTCCGGAAGAACCCGGCGCAAATGCCACCAGATAACGGCTTTATCCGGGGCATTCCCATAGAAAGGAATCCTCAATGCCTGACGGGTTTCGTCGTTTGTTTTGCGCCTGCACCGCCGGCCTGCTGATGGCCTGGCCGACGGCACATCTGTCGGCGGCCGGCCCAACCGCGGATGCCACGACGAACCCATTGGTTGCACGGGCCGGCTATCCGGTAAAGTTCGTGAATACCGCACCGGGTGACTACTTCGCCGACTTTGGCCTGGACTGGTTTGGCCGGGCACAACTGAATATTAATAGTCCGCGGGCGGGTGCCCAAATCGTGGTGATGCTTGGCGAGAAGCTGCGCGGACCCAACCGTATAGCCTCCCATCCCGGTGGAAGTATTGCGTTTTACCAGACGCGCATGTCACTCCGACGCGGCGACCATGTGTATCGGGTACCGCTGCCCGGTCCGGACTATCGGCGAATGCCCGCGTATGCCGGACCGGTGATGCCATTCAGGTACCTGGAAATTCGCGGTTGTCCGGCCACGCTGACCCGCCACAATGTGGTTCAGATTCGGGTGCATGCCCCGTTCGATCGCGCCGCGGCGAAATTTGAGTCTTCTAATCCGTCGCTTAACGCAGTATGGCATTTGTGCCATCACACGATTGAAGCCGTTAGCTTTTGCGGTCTGTTTGTGGATGGCAACCGCGAACGCCGCCCGTATGAAGCGGATGACCTTATTGCCGAACTCGACTGGTTCAATAACACCGCGGGCACCAGCCTGCCGGCGCGATCGGATGGCTATTTAATTTATCATCCAACCTGGCCTACGGAATGGATCATGCAGTGTGTACAGATGGCCTGGTACGATTATCTGTACACCGGAAACAAAACGTTTATCCGCAGGAATTATGCGGCGCTCAAGGCCAAAACTCTGTTGGCGCTGGAACGGCCGGACGGCCTGATCAGCACGGTTTGGCCACGGGTTTCCGAAACTGTCCTGCGGTCCATTTTTCGGCATCGGGCAATTCATGATATTGTCGACTGGCCACCGGTGGAACGCGATGGCTACGTGATGCGGCCAATTAACACCGTGGTTAACGCCTATCATTACCGGGTGATGGTACTGATGGCACGCATTGCCGCAGCGCTGGGACATACGCGGGATAGCCGCCTTTTTAAAGCGCGTGCGCGGCTGGTGGCTTCCAGCATGAACCGGCTGCTGTTGAACCGGCGCACCGGGCTGTATGTCGATGGCATTGGAACGCAACACAGTTCCGAACACGCCAATCTGTTTCCGCTGGCTTTCGGACTGGTTCCGGCGGCAGATAAGGCACCTGTGACCGCGTTCCTGGCCCGCCAGGGAATGCGCTGCAGTGTGTATCCGGCGCAATTTCTGCTGGAGGCGCTTTACCGTGCCGGCGATGGCGGCAGGGCTTTGCAACTGATGGCTTCACATGGCCGCCACAGTTGGCTGCATATGTTGGCGGAAGGTTCCACGATAACGACGGAGGCCTGGACCTTTCATTCCAAGCCCAATGAAGACTGGAACCACGTATGGGGATCGGCACCGGGAAATATTATTCCAAGATTTTTAATGGGCATTCGGCCTCTTCGCCCCGGCTTTCAACGCGTGATTCTTGCCCCCCAGCCCGCTGGGCTTAAAGCCGCCGCCATTACAGTTCCGACCGTGCGTGGCACCATTCGCGAAAGTTGGCAAACCACTGTTGGCGGCTTCCGGCTTTCGTTCACGATTCCGCCGGGAATGTCGGCGAAACTCCAACTGCCCCCGACGCTGGCCACCGGCAAGACCGGCCTTCTGGACGGCCATGTCGTGCCATTTCTTCGCGTCGGACAGTGGAAAGTGATTGACACCATTCCGGCCGGAAAGCATGTGCTGAAAATTCCATAACCCGGGCAATCCTTTCTGGGAAAGGCATTTACAATAAGCGAAACTCAAGGCATCACTTCTAATTGAAACGGTGCCGCGGTTTGCTTTGGTGTGTCAGGCCGGATAGCCAGCTTGGATTGAGTTCCAATACCGCAATTCAAGTCACCGCCGCAGCCATCGCGCCCAAGCCCGGCAGCGCAATTGCGGAACTGGAAGATTTTTTTATGTGCAATGGGTCGGCGGCACGGCGGCCCATTGCGCCGCGTTTCGGTTAACGTGGCAAGCTCTGCCAGGCGGCTGTAAGAGGCTGGCGGCCCGCCGCGAACATTCGTGTCTGTATCAGCCACACTGCGTGTGTCTGCCGGGCCGCTTGGTTTTTTATTTTCTTGCGTCACCTGTTGCTTCCTTATGATAATTCCCCTGCATCCCCACACTGCCCGCTTTTCAGGCAAAACAGCCGTAAAACACCCATTGGAGCGCTGGTGCAAAATCCATACAGTTTCGCAAACAATGCGAAACTTCGCGAAACTTACTATCCAATGATTTGGCCCACTGGAGGAACTCCCCCCCTGCGTCCGATCTAGCCAATCCACCGGACCGAACCGTTACCGCACGCATCTTGTCCGCCGGTCAGGAACTGCGTGAAGGGTGGGCATCTTGCCCGCCACACTCCAGCTTTATCTTGCGCTCACCTGGTCACATTCTCGCCTTTTTATCTGTTCTAACGCGACCCCAACCCGGCCCGCTGTCGGTGGCCTACCGGCGAAACCTGAAAACTCGTCGCATCCAATTTGCCATCCCCCATAACCCATCATTTACCCGCCGGGGACAAGTGTTCCAGCCGTCGCCGATGCCTCGCAAGAAACGCTCATTGGTGAGTTGAGATGCTTCGCCAGCGTCTCGCTCCACTGAACCAGGCATTTCATACCCATCTGAAGTCATTCAACCTTCGATGTCATTGGGAAGTCTTATGCTTCGCATATTCTGCGTAATATTTTGGATACCATTTAATAGCCATGCGGGCCGTGGGGAGAATGCCCATTTTACCGGTAATGTATTGGGATTTATTAAAAGTAAAGTAAAATAAATCCGCATTCTTTGCCGTTCGCAATATTCCCAGCCAAATCCGCCCTCCCGGCACCTGTTCTTTGCCTTGTTGATTATTAGTGCTGTCATCTAGAAGGTTAATGTACCACGCCTCAAAATTATTGGGCGCAACATGCAGAATCTTTTTCAGCATTCTTTCAACTTTCCTGCGTGCTTGGCCTGATATAATCGTTTCGAACGTCCCTCCGGGCTGGCCATTTGGCCATGGCTTAAAAACGAATTTACTATGTGCCTGATAACTAAGCCAAGCATTCATAAGAAGCGCTTGCGGGTTTTCGGGGGCGAGTTTTAGCGCACGCTGCACGAGTTTGCGAAATCGTTTTAGAGGATACCCGTTATTGCGGCACACATAAGCAGCGCGGAACCAGGCGTAACGCGCAAGAAAAGTGGCGGCCATCGGACCATTGACCTTATGATGGGCCTTAAAAGCGGCGTATAAATCCGCCTTGGCCTTGCTCATGACAGGAATAGCCTCTTGCAGTCCGCTACCAATCGCAAATTGCAAATTAATGGGCTTCATTTTACCGTGCTTTAGCAGGCGAAGATTACCAAGTGGAGTATAACCTGGGTTCCGCCCGTCTTGCAGCATTTTTTCAGCTTTTCGGTCCGCTGAAATCAATTCTTTTCCGAGTTGGTTATGCGGCGGTCTGGCCCTGATAGTCGTTATACAACATAGCAGGCCGACGAATGCTGTTAAGTATTTTAGTGTCATAATGTCACCTTTAATAACCACTTTCCGTATAACAAATTCATATATGATGATTCGTAGTTCATGGACTTGGATCTATATATAACCCTGATAAATTGGCATCAGAATAAGGTGCGAAGCCTGGATTGGCGTGAGTCAAGAGACTATCACCGCTGCCATGAGGAGCGTATTTGTAGGCAGTCTTGGGCGATTGTGGTCCAGATGGCAATGTCTGCATTACAGTACCTTGGGTGGCATCTTCCAACTGGCCAATTGCTATCCACTCGGTGGTGTTGGGGGCCACAGTGGCAGTTAGCGATTGTTCTGTAGCGCTGCTGTAGCTGAAACCCAACGTGAAACCGAGACTAGCCGCAGCCTCTGCATCTTCCTCTCCACCGAGAGGAATTGGGATGTCGAGCGCAACCTTGGCATTCAGTCCGGCGGTCCATGAGTTTTTGTAACCGGCGGTGGTGCCTCCGGTGCCCCCCATGACTTGAACGCATTCGCCACCGGTTCCTGATCCTGTGTTGATTACAAGGGTAGTGGAACTGTTCCAATTAAAAGTGAATTCATCCGCCACCGTCACGCTTTTCTGGCCGGCGCCTGCGGCTGACGACCAGGCGGGCAGGATGCCCGCCCCCCAACCACGGCCGACGCCTGCGGCACTGCGGCCAACCAATAATCTTCCCCAACGTGAAAACACAAACGCTCCCCAGCGAAGGTTCAAAACCACACAACTCATCATCCTGCCTGTCCGCAAGCCGCATACAACCCCGCAGCCCACCGGACAAGTTGAAGTATATCTTACCCCCCCTCGTAAATGTCAACCCAAAAAATAAAATATTTCCATATTTTCGATACTGCAGATCACACGATACCCTCCATGTAACACTCCCAAAAACTGGGCTTGCTGCCAAGGTAGCTTTTTTTCCAGTTTTCGGAGTCTATTTTATGTCGGTAAAACGTCGTCAGTTTACGTCGCAGTTCAAAGCCAAGGTGGCCATGGAGGCGATGAAGGGCCAGCGGACTATGGGTGAGTTGGCGGGTTTGTATCAGGTTCATCCGTCGCGTATTGCCGCGTGGAAAAAGCGTCTTGTAGAATGTTCAGCGATGGCATTTGAGGAATCGTCTGTTCAGGGGTCCAACCATTCCTCGCCGGCGTTGATGGCGCAGTTGTACGCGCAGATAGGTCGGTTGCGGGTGGAATTATCCTGGTTAAAAAAAGTCTGGACTGGTAAGTACCTCTGGCCGCCTGAATTTGTTGAGACGACGAGTATGATCCTTGGCATGCCACCGGAAGTGGTTAAGCAATCACATGTCGTTACGCTCAATCACATATTCTCCGATATCAGCTTATGACCTGTGAATTGCCTGTAATAATCGCGGAATGCTTAAGGCAACGTAAGCACAGGTGGACCTTGTGCCGCGCCGTGGTCGCCCCGCCGCGCAGGACCGCCGGTGAAACCTCACAGTCCACTTAACTGATGGGATTTTTGTTGATATTCCTGCGCAGAAAAGAAGGCTCGCCGCCCTTTTATCAGCTGGTATAAGCACGAAGCGGCACCTTACCCAGAGGGCTGATGTTTGGCTGGCGCAATTTCCGGTGCCTATAATCCAGCACCGGACTTCTGGGATGGATTTTGGCAGACTATTTGCAGGAGATCACACCATGATACCCCTATCAGAATCACGTTTGAGAACTGTTGCACATTCGGCAAAACGGTTAATTTTGCTTCTGATGTTTATTTGCATCGCGGCGGGCGCAATCATGACCGACGGCCCGGTTCGGGCAGCCGCGACTGATTCGTCAACAGTGTTCCGCTCCGCCACCAAGCCTGGAAGGCTGGTCATTCGTGGCAGCAGCACGCTTCATAAATGGTCCATTACCACCCATGACCTGTCCGGAACGGCCGCGATTCAATTGACCAACGCGAAACGCATTCTCCGGGAACCTGTGGGACTCCAGAAGATACATCTGACGGTGAATGTACTTTCACTGCGCGGCAGCGATGGCAGTGGAATGGATAAAACCATTTATCACAATCTCAACAGCAAACATGACCCGCAAATTATGTACACACTTTCTCGGGCATCGCTTATTGCCACACCCGCCAGCGGCAACCCCCATTTCTATTTTAAGGCGCATGGAACGGTAACGGCGGCGGGCGTAAGCAAACGCATCACCCTGGTGCTGGCGGTATTGCCGCTTAAAGATGGCGGCATGACCATTTCTACGCATACCACGCTTACATTTCAGGACTTCGGCATCAGTCCGCCAACGGCAATGCTGGGCATGATTCGTGCGGCCAAACACCTGAAGATCACGGTTACATGGAATCTGGTGCCCAAGCCGGCCAAATAGAAAGCAAGCCCTGCAGGCGGGAAATAAATGCGCCATTGTCCGATTGTTGCGCCCCGGCCGCCGGCTTGTCCGGCTTGTCGGAACGTGGTTTGGCCGAGTGGTGCCGCAGGTAAGAGCTTTAAGGATTGGTCCCGCAGGCGGTGCAATTCATCTGATGCCACGCCCAGCAGTTGAGCCAATTGCGCCAGCAATGCCGCGGTTTGGGCTTTTTTTTCGCCACTGGTGCGGGCGTTGGCCTTTACAAACGTGCGACTGCCCTGGCGGGTTTTCAGCCAGCCTTCCGCGAAAAGACGTTCAAACACATGCAACACCGTGTTCTGATTCCCCGCCAGTTGGCGGGCCAATTCGCGAACGCTCGGTACCCGATCTCCCGCCTTCAATTTGCCGACCACACATTGCGAGCGTAGCTGGTCCGCCAGCTGGCGGCTGATGGGTACGCCGGATGATGGTTCAATGCGAATTCGCAAAGGACACCCCAAAGTGATTTAATCACTATTATGCTAATCAGTTGGAAAATGCAACCGCGGTACGCCGGGGTGGCTAACTTGCCATCTTGCTGGCGGAACTACCAATGAAAAGAAAGATAAACCACCAGCGCACAAGTGTTCAACAGGCAGTGGTTCGCCCAATTGGCGAATAAATTCCCGGTTCGCTCATAAACGAATCCAAGCACGCAACCGGACACAAATATCGCGGGCATCCAGGCGATGGCTCCACGCGCAAGGTATAAATGCGATGCGGCAAAAATGGCCGCCGTTATCAGAATGGCCGTCCAGCGGTCTGTTGCGTTCGGCCGCGTCGCTGCGGCCGGCGAGGGAGTGGTCATGCCTTCACCTGTTGGCATTTCCAGCAGGGCTCTCCGACGATCCAGAATGCGGAAAACAGTTGTCTGCAAAATGCCCCGGAACAGCAATTCCTCTATCAGCGGGTCCCAAAAACACAAATAGATCGTGACCATCATGAACCGCGGCCAGGGCGGATGCGACGCAAAAAAACGCAGGATAGGATGAACCGGCGGATTTTCGCCCGTCGCATGCCTGTAAACCCCGTACGAAAGACCCGTCACAACGGCAAGGATGGGTGTGGTCAACAGAAAAGCAGCCCCACCAATTCGCAGACCCGCCGAGAGCCTGGTCCAGCTCAGGCCGACATTCGACAAGGTGCCAAACCCGCGTTTGGCGATGGCAATCAATAACAGTTGGACCGCACAATGGCTGATAAACCAGATAGCGCCCGCCCAGAAAAGATACGCCTTATAATTTCTGTGAACCAAGTTGAAAAGCGGAATCGGATAAACCAAAAGAAAATAAGGCCATCCATAGAATACCGCCGCCGCGACAACGGCGTCGCGCAGTCGAAGTTGATTCGGCCGCTGCGGGGCCAGATTCAGCGACCGTCGCGAAAACACTCCCTGATGTATCAGGATCGCCGCGCAGTAAACGGCCGCGATCAGCATCACAAGAGGCAAGAACTGCATGTGCAAACGCTCCTGAGGCGGGGAAATATGGCCATCGCGCGGCACCTGCCCGCCTTTGAAGCCAGCCCTATGGTATTATGCCCGCATGACGCGAATGAAGCCAATCACACACGCGGATACCACCGCGAACCGGTCGCGCCGACGACATTTCTTAGCCCGCGTGATAGCTGAGGCAATTTGCCGCCAGCCCGGCGGAAGATTCCCATTGTTTCCGCCGCCGCGGAGCGGGCAGTCAGTCCCTGGCCAGATTCGCCCCAAGCGCCACCCAAGATGCCTGCGGCACATGGGCACCGGTGTGGTGGTTGGGGGCCTGGCCGGCGTTTGCCGGGCAAGAGGGCCGACCGCCAAAAGACTGTAGGGAATGTGCCGCGAGCTAATCATCCCGCTCGTTGATGGCTCTACGTTCTACTGTTCAACTATCTCTTGATCTGCATTACCGCGGCAACGCTCGCGGGCAAATTCGCAGTCGGCATTGGCTTCCTCCAACCAGATCGGAGGATGGTCGTCATCTGATGGGACCGGTGCCTGCGACGCAGCGTTATCCGCATCATAAGCTCCCCCCGAACCATCTGCGCCGCCAGTACCATTAGTACTGAAAGTCGGTTTTTCTGCGGTTTGGGACACTTTCGATACTATCGGTACCGCAATGTCGGGGCTTACAACCTCCACCATGTTTGCGGGTCGTCCGCCCGTCGAGCCGATATTTACCCAGCGCAGTCCGCCTGCGGATATGGCTGCCGCCACTTCCCGTTCTG
This sequence comes from Phycisphaerales bacterium, assembly GCA_027451365.1. Classification (GTDB taxonomy): domain Bacteria; phylum Planctomycetota; class Phycisphaerae; order WQYP01; family WQYP01; genus JAJYPG01. The sequence goes on from DAIDJN010000082.1 coordinate 48,817, forward strand.
CAACACCCGCCAACCGATATTTCGCCTTTGCCTGGCGAATCTGCCGCAGGGTGGACCTTCCCCCCATATTGCGGACCAATGCCACCAGTTCCTCGGTAGGTGTCATTACAGACACCGGAACGGCTGCCGTCGCGTTGCCTTCTGTCGTTCCCCCAAACAGAAATTTGGCGCTGGCGTCGCAGTAAGACCACACAGCCAGTGCCGCCCGCAGGTGGGGCGCATCAACCATTACCTGCCCGTCGAACAGCGCGTAAAGGCAGGCCAGCCGGCGAACCTGGGCTTCAGCCCGGCTCGTTAACATGCCCCAAAGGCCATCGTGCCCGGCGGAAAGCCGGGAATATTCCGTATCCCATATCTCCCAAGCCGCTCCGGTCATTTCCATCTGTTCCACAGTGCGGGCAAAATCCGCGGCAAAACGCAGACGCTGGCGCAGCGGTGCCAGTGCCGTCTCAAGTTCCGCCAGGCTCCCGCCGCGGGGAAGTTCCTTGGATCGGCGCACGCAGACCCACAGGAACCGGTTGCCAAAACCGTTGGCGGCGTCATTCATCGCCAGACCGCAGCGCAATTCCGCCCCGGTAATATGGCCAATCATGGATATGTGTGCGTTGCCCGCCCGCAGCGGGGTTTTGGTCATCACATGCAGATTGCCGCAGTCCCATGCCAGCCGCAGCTGCGCTGATAACGTATTGCCATCGCGTGCGGCCACCTTCAGCACCTTGCCGAATTCGCATTCGACAATCAGCAGGCGTTTGTCCGTGGCACCGTCATCCACACACTGGCCTTGTTTCATAATTGGGTCACGAACGGCATAAATAAGCCCTTCACCGGAAGACAAACCGGACCTGCGGCAGTCGGCGGCCCATGCCTCATCCAGCGGTTCAACCACCCGTGCGGCATTGGCGCCGGCGGTGCCCTTGCGGCCTTTGGCGGTATCGCCCACGCATACGGCAAACAGATTCAGATGATGCGCCGCGCCATCCACCACGAAATGCGGGTTGCGACCTATGATATTGCCGAACATGACCAGCAGGTGAATCAGCACCGCCATGCGGTCAGATTCCGTATGCGGATCAATGGCGGCCACCAGTTCACCCGCCAGGCCGTAAAACGCATCGGCCTCGGGTGGCAGCGGGCCTTGCCGACGGATACCGCCCGCCGGAACAACGGCCGTGGCGTTGCGCCTTATTTCCTCGGCAATGCATTCCGCGGACAAGGCCGGATTTTTCAAATCATCCAATGATCGGACCGCCGCGGAAAACAACTGCCGTTTGCTGATAATCGCGGCAAGGTCTGTGGCGTGGCGGCGGGCCATGGACGGGTTGGGCAGCAGGTTGGCTTCCAGCAGGTCATACACCCGCGCCGCGGAAAGTCCGTGTGCCTGGCACGCATGGCCCAGGCTGGCCGCATCTATGACCGCAAGATTTTCCGCGGCCATGGCCAGTGCCGCTCCATATATGATTGACGCATCGTGATGAATCCATCCTGCCGTCGTCGGTAAAACGCTGCGCAGTTCGGCGACGGTTTTTATAAAGCAGCCATGGCCGATGGCCGCGGCCAGATCACCCATAATGCAGAGTTCCAGCGCGTCATTCAGCAGAAAGCCCGGCAGGGCCAGAGGGTCTTTTACTTCAGCCGTTGAAGCCTGGAACGGGAAAATTCCTGTCATGACGGTTGTATCCTTACTGTTTTTGGCCAACCGCTGACTGCGGCGGGTGACCGCCTTGGGCGGGCGCGGCGGACAAATTCTGGTCGGCGGGCAATCGCACGCCCATGCGCCGCGGCCGACGGGGCATCCGTTCGGGCCGCGATCAGTTCTTTTTGCCATCGGAAATTAACCCGACAAGCTCCAGAAGGTCATAGCGAATGGCACGGCCGATCAGCACCCGTTTGAGTTTTCCCTTTTTGGCCAGCGCGTATACCGTGCGCCCGCAGACGCCCAGATAAGCCGCGGTTTGTGCTTGGTTAAGCAGGCGACGGGCTGGCCATTCTGTGCCCGCAGGCCACTGATTTTCAACGGCTGGCCGCGGGTTCACATCTGATTGAACGTTCATAACCGGATCCTTTTAAGAAACGACAGGCATTTTCCGGCACGCGCCAGAGTTAAACAGCTATAAGGGTTGGCATTGGGAGATAACAGGTCTGATGGACATTGTTTGTAGAATGGGCGGCAAAATAATCAGCCACCGGGGCGGCTGAAAATCAGCGGGCCACGACCTGGCCTGATGAAAACCTGGCCGCGTTGTGTGCTTTTCCAGAGTTGTGACAGCGTGAAACTGCACCATCGGCAAATCGGCGTAGTTTCATCTGCGGATTGACTGCCAATAACCAGCCGAAGCATGAATGACAGGGACTCAACGAAAAGAGGGTTTGCGCCGGCGGGTGGGCAATTTCCCGCATATCTGTGGTATATTGGTGCCACCATCCGGCAGACCTGCGGGATTCGCCCGCAAACGGATGGCGTACCCGCTTGCCGTTTGACCGAGGTTTCATGCCCGCATTTGTTCTGCTGCCACATCCGGAAACATATTATCCCTGCACGCAGGATATGCTGCGGGATGTTGAATTCCGCAATTTCTGGCTGGATCATTTTTCGCACCATTTTGACCTTATAATGGAACTGGCGGTGCAGGTTTACGGGCCGGAAAGTCGCGCCCGGGCGGATGCGTGCGCCGCGGCACTGCGTGCAGAAATGGAATCTGTGCGGGAAAATCCGGCAAAATATGGCCAACTTAACCTGCAGGTTATGGGCAAACTGCGCCAGAATATTTTAAAGGCGCACAATCTGCCTGATCCATTTCTGTTAAACAAGCGGCGGGAAAATATCGCGATGCTGGCCTTGTATCCGCAGATCATCGCCGACTTAGACCGACCGCACCCCTCGCGTACAGACCTGGAAACGTTGCGGTTGCTGGTGGAAGGGGTGTTTGCCGGGAATATTTTTGATATGGGAGCAACGGAAACGGCAAAGCTGTTTGCCAGCGGCTCGCCGGACTTTCGGAAAGTACGCCAAAGTCTGGATGGCAAGCGCCCCTGGCTGGTGGATCATTTTGATGCCTTTGCCGAACGGTTGCTTAATGGCGGCGGGTATAAAAAGGCCCTCTTTTTCATGGATAACGCCGGCAGCGACGCGGTGCTTGGTGTGTTGCCGCTGGTCAGGTGGCTGGCGGCAAGGGGTACGCAAGTTGGCCTGCTGGCCAATGAATCGCCGGCATTAAATGATATGATCGCCACGGAGTTGCAGGATTTACTGGGCCTTATCTGCGCCGTCGATCCGGTCATGGATTCACTTATAAAAAGCCAGCGGATTACCGCGGGTTCCTCCGGAGGCGGCACGCCGCTGATTGACCTGACGGACGTTTCTGAAGAATGCAACGCGATGGCGGCCGGGGCGGATCTGGTTTTCCTGGAGGGAATGGGGCGAGGGCTGGAAAGCAATTTCAATATCTCATTGACCACAGATGTCGTGAAATTGTGCATGATAAAAGAAGAAATAATCGCCCGTCGGCATGGGGGCAAAGTATTTGATGTGGTGTTCCGGTTTGACCGCGCCATCACCCAAAGGTGACAGCCGCCCGGCCGGTGACGCGCCGCCATCGTTTCGCAAGTCTTTTACCTCTCAATGATCGCCATGATCTCCGCGATCGTTTCGCCCATGACCCCGATTGCCCTGTTGGTCGCGCCACGCGCGCCCCTGCCAACGCGGTGCACCGCGAGGTGGATGGGGCAGTTCCCGCGGTGCCTGGCCACGCCAGAAATGCGCATTGGCTGGCGGCCGACCGGGATAGTAATGCCAGCGACGGTCATTGTCGTAATAATAGTACGCGTGCCGATCTGGATCGAAAAAGAACTGAGCGGTAAAACCTGGTGATCCGGCCACCACAAAGCCGGGCGGTGGCGGCGGAAGATAGGCCGGAGGCGCTCCTTGCCAGAACACCGCGCCAGCGGGCGGCGGCGAGGGACAAAAACGCCAGCCATAGCGCGGATAATAGCAGTAATAGGCTCCCACCGATGCATCATAATAATACTGGTAGGCATATGGCTCCGGAGCAACCACGACGGCCGGCCCGGGCCGCCACGGTCCGCCGACGTAATATGCCCCACATCCGCCAAGCCCGGCAACACACACTGCCGCCGCCAATAAGGAGCCGATACTTGTTGGTATGGAAGTTTTCATGACCACCCTTTCCGTAAAGACCTTTTCAGATTATATGCAGGCAGCCTGTCGCGCGGCGAGGTTGGAAAACTCCGGGCGAAAAACGCGCCGCAGGATAAAACGCATTGCGCCCGACAGGGATCGAACCTGTGACCTGCGGTTTAGGAACGCAGTTTCTTCGTGCTGCTGAAAAGCTCATAAATCCCAGCAATTCCCTTATTTTACTGCGTAAAATTCCTTTTGCAAGACTTCGCCAAGCATTATGATTTTCGATGCCTTAAGGCGGTATTTTCATGCCAAAACGGTACCAAAACGGTAGACGTGGATCCTTGACGCACAACGAAGGTTGATCTCAGAATTTCAGGATTTTCATTGTGATGGCATTTGTGTAGAATTACATAAGGGATCCGGCATGTCATGGTAACGGATGCGAACTACTCTATGATCCCATGGCCCGCTCACTAATCATTGCAATCACAATTCTGCCACTTTCCCGTAAGCAAGCAAAATATCGGCTCTGGTAGTTCATGCTATCACGGTGAAATATCAACATAATCCACACTACGACTTTGGTTGTGGAGAAAGGAGGTGCCCCTTTTGTGCTGATGGTGGGTTCATACCTTGCGTGCAATCTTCGACCTTCGTGATGTCCGTAACGCTAATGTCGAGTGGCGTGCATGTCTGTTGGCTGGACTGCAACAGTCGGGCACAGCCGAGCATAATAAAGTTCCGATCACTCGATCCGCCCGGTCCAGCGTAGTGCCAAATATTCGTTGTTTGCGATCTGCCATAAGTTTAATCTCTCTTTCCATTGGATGGATTAATACGCCATGAATATCAGAGCTTCGCCCCAACTTCATTGGACACTTTAACTTCGCCAACTCTTGGTCCTTTTCGCCGGACACTATTCACTTGCCTGCTTTTGAACACCTGAAACTCCCGATCCGAATCCATAAATCTTCGGGCCATCTCACGCACCAAGTCCGCATCGGCAACCTCGGCATTGTAAGCCTGATTGTAGAACTGCCGGTAGAGTTGTAAATCCAACCCCATACGGTAATCAATTTTAACATTACACGAAGTCGTCGCCGTGTGATGAAATGCCGGTAATGATATGTCGGTCATAATTTGTTCTCCTTTTACTTGTGTTTGTAATGCCTTTTCTGTCTGATGCGGCGTTCGCTTCCGCCGGATATTTCAACATTTCGTAGCGGCCTCAAGGCCGGTACGGTTTTAATATCATGTCCTCGTTGACCAGAACCCGAAACGGCCAGCCGGGCCGAATTGTAATCGTTGGCTGCACGTTGAGTTGTCGGTCAATAATCTTCTGGCCGATCTGGGAACCTTCCTGGGCAATCGTATTGCCCACCACATCCTGATTGGTGGAGGTGCTGTTGGGATTAATGGCCAGATTGCCGCCGTAGGCGATAGCCGTACTCAAGGCCGCAGCCTGGGCGAGTTTGGCAAAGTGGTAATTTACCCGGTCATGCAGGCCCGATTGACCTTCCTGGTTGGTACCCGGCATGGCATCAAGCACAATCGAATCGCCATTGGGCAGTATCAACCTCTGCCAAGCCACCAATACTCGGTTTTCACCATTGCCAACCACACTGCTGTAGCGGCCTAATAGCCGCGATCCCTGTGGTATGAGCAGATATTTTCCGGTAACGGAATCAAAGACGTTTTGCGTCACCGTGCCGATGATCTGGCCTGGCAGATCACTGTTTATACCTGTGACCAGAGCACCGGGGATCACGGTGCCGGCCTGAATTTCATAAGGGGATGCCGGCGGCATCAACGGTTGAGCCAGATAGGATTGAACCGCAGCGGATGATTTCATAAAGGTCCGATGCTCCTGTTGAATTGCAGTACCTTGGTCGCCGGAGCCGATTCCCTGTCGCGAATTTCCATACGGACTTTGAAATCCCGGTGGAATGACACCGCCAGAAGTGAGCAAGCCATTACCTGCTTCCGGCGAAGACACATTCGCCGTCGACGGCGTTGCCGTGCCGCCAGTGTTATACGCATTGTCCGCCATACCGGCAAAAACCACCGGGGCATTCATCGCCTGACGCCACTGGCGTTGCAAGGATTTTAATTCACGCAGTCGCTGCCGATCCGGTGCGGTGGTCGATTTGGATTGGGACACGGCAGACCGGGATGAGTTCATGGCTGGTGTTGCTGAATGGCTTGGAACCGTAGTGGCGGCATGGTTATCCGCTTGAGGCCATGTGTATGTCTTCGGTAACGTGCTCACAAGAGCGTTGTTGTCGGCCATCTCGCTGGACGGCTGCATAACACTATTGGATGATGGCCGTCTTTGTACCTGCGGAACCGATGGCGCGCCGCCCAGACCAATGACCAGGGCCGTGCCCACCGCGCCTGCGGCGGCCAGCAGTATGAGCATGACCGCCCTGGGTTTTAACCGCGTCACCCTGGGTTGCGGCGTGTGCATACGCACCACTGTCTGGCCATCTTGTTTCTCCTCCGGCAGATGATAAGGGTCTGGCACCTGATCCGGAGAATTCCCGGTGGAACCATACGCGCGATCATTGGTTTGCCGTTGAGTTTGCTGCGGAGATTGAGCTTCGGCCGTCGGATGCACCTTGGAGACGAGCGGTGGTGCCGCTGTGGCGGACTGCGCATCCAAAGGCAATGCAGAAGTACCTGTATCCGTGTCACCCAGGCTGGGTTCCGGTGTCACGTTCTCGGCAACGGTTTGCGGTTCAATGATTTCGTTTGTGTCTTTATTGGTTATTTCATCCATCGCTTTTCCTCTCATTACATGGGTTGTGATGTTAAAAATTCTTTCTGATCCGTGATTGCATTGCTGTGTTTCTCCATGTTATCTGGGCTTGGCCCGCACAATTCGCACAATGGTCTGTGGACTTTCACCCAGACGCAGTTCCGCCTCATTGAACAATTGATCCACGATGTAGTAATCGCCTTCGATTCGGTAGTTGACAATCTGGGCACGTCCATTGCGACCCAACACAAACAGGGGCGGTGCTGCGGTAACGCCGAGTTCCGGCGGGAACTCAATAAAGGTCTTTTCCCCATCGTCAAAAGCCCTCAGCGGTGTCCATGGCGGCGTTTTTCCCTTCTGCTTGAGAATCAGATAATTGAAATTCATCTGGGATAAATTCATGTTTCGGCCCAGAATGGCTGCCTGGCGACTGTTTTCCCGTTGCATCGTGTGGCGAATCATGATCAGATCACCAAACGGATAGTGCCATGCGATCATGGTCTGATAAACTCCCACCGCCACGCTCTGTAGATCGATCTGATAAATTCTCTGGTTGGTGGTAATGACCATGTTGGTGCTCAAATCCGGTAAACGCGGCTTGACCAGCACCAGCGTCTGACGCTGCGGCCCGGAACCGGCATGGACTTCCTGCACAATCCAGCGGGTCGTATCCCCGGCAGCACAGCTTTCCAATTTTTCGCCTGGAGCAAGTGCGATGGTGGTAACAAAGCCCGGACTGGTGATCGCGGTATACACCACGCCCGGGGCATAGTTGTAGTATTGCACCGCATCAATAAATCCTTTGGGTGTCGGCACCCGTGTGGCCCTGGCCACCGCATTGGCAATACTCTGTAAAGCATCGCCAGAATGTCTGGCTTGGGTTTTACGGACCATCGTTATCGGCAATGGCCGCAATTGGGGCTCAAGTACCGGCACCTTGACCTCGACGACTTTGGGCGGGGCCGGATTGGGGGCAAGGTGGGCGGGCACCAGACGTGTATCCGGCCCAACGACAATATCCGGCTTTTGCGCGGTGCATCCGACCAACAGGCCCAGTGCCGCCATCAAGCCCCAACCTGCAAAACTCTTTAAGCCTTTTGTTTTGGAGTTCATGTAAAAATCCTTTCCTAAATAAAAGCGGTTATCTGAATTCCAATTTTCAATGTCGGTTCGTGCTTATTCCTTCACGCCACCGACTTCCCTGCTGGGCATGGGCGTCTCTCTCGTTCTCTTTCTGGCTATCGCACCGTTTGCACCGGAGAATCAAAGTCGCGGCTCCAGGTAAAACTGGTGATATAAACACCCAGCGGATTATTAAATACCGCATGGGCGTTACGCGGCGGGATCAATTTGATCTCAAATAGACCGGTGTAACGCACCGAACGCTTTTCAAGGCCGTGACGAAAAGTGGCCTCAATCCAGCGCACCTGATAGGTGGTCTTGCTGCGCTGGAGTATGCTGACCAGGTGAACGGTTCGGGCATCGGTACTTACATGGCTTTGTGAAGCCGCATACTGATTCATGGCCCGCACCGCGTCGCCGGCCAAAAAGTGGTAGGCTTGCAACCATTGATTCCGTAGTACCACCGGGTCCAACGGACGGGATCGGACCAAACGCACCACCTGACCGACAAAGTAGCCGATCTGGGCGGTATCGGGTCTATATAGTCCATTGGCCAGTTCAATGCGGCCCGGCATTCCCACCCGGTTCACCGGCACAACGTACGCGGCCACCTGGCGTGTCAGGCTCATGTAGACCAGAGCACTGGTGGAAAGGATGGCCAAACCCAGACATCCCAGAGCCGCCAGCCGCCAGTGGCCCGCCTGCTGGCGGGCGGTTCCGATCCGCTGATCCCAGGCTTTGGCCGCCTGACTGTACGGTGTCTGGTAATCGGTCTTGTTGTTTTGACCATAACGGGTGGTTGAAAATCCCATTTTTAAACTCCATTGATACATTCACTGCCAAGTTGATCCACAAAGTTAATTGATAAAACTGATCCACTGCTTTTCGCATTTCAAATCATGGCCGTAGCGCGGCCATCTGGTTATTCCTCTGATAGTCCGCTGCGGCCCGCACTGAATCCTCCACCGCCTCCGCCTGCTCCGCCGATCTTGCCCATTCCATTACTGATCTTCTGACTACCAGACCGAAGATGATCCGAAGCGGAAGATGTTGGTGATGTGCCGGATGAAGAGCGCGTTGTCTGCGATGAAGTTCCGGCCTTGGTTGTTGGTAAAGCACCGCTTCCACTGGCCGCGACGGCAGCGTTTCCAGTGGAGGTGATGGTGGATGCGGCACGCACCGATGCCAGTGACGCGCCAACCACAGAGCCGGCCAAAAAGGTTCCGCCGCCATATACCGCCTGGCCGGAGCCAAAGGCCACTGCACCGGCACCGCCGACTGCTCCGATCATGCTTGCTGCGCCCAAGCTCGGTCCGCCGGAGACCAGATCACCGGCCAATCGTGTCGCGGTAATCGCCAACACCATCAGCACAATGGCTCCCAAGGCAATGTCCAGAGCCGAACGGATCGTAATAGACTGGGAATTGAGTTGCAGATGGCCAAAGGCCAGATCACCGATTCCGGCCACCAGGGTTAATATCATGAGTCTTACACCGGATGACACGACCCAGCCCAATGGACGTTCGGCAATAAAGGCGGTCTTGGAAAGTACCCCAAAGGGAATCAGTACAAAGGCCGCCAATGAGCCGAGCTTAAAGGATAGAATCGTCACAACAGCCTGTATGGCGACAATAAAGAACGCGGCCAGAATGGCCAGTACGGCCAGTGTCAGCAGTGCAATCTGCGGAAAGTTCTTAAAAAAGCCGATTGGCCCGCACAGATTACCTATTTCCGTCATGATCGGAGAACTGGCGGTAAAGCCACGATAGGCGATATTGCCGGGGTTCAGCAGATACACTTGGGGAAAACCTATTCCACCAGCTTCAAAGCCCAGGTACATAAACGACTGGGCAATGGTATCACAAAGGCTCTGCCAATTCTGAACCAGCCATACAAAGAATCCGATGTAAACGATTTTTCTGGCCAATTTGACCATGACCTGGTCTTCCGATAAGGCCCAGAGCATGGCCGACAAAACGATATTCATAATAATCAGAAAATTCAGCAGCCAGACCACATGGCCCTGGATCAGACCAAAGGCGCTGTTGATGGTTTGCAGGTATTGGTTCAGAATCAAATTGATGGTATCCATAAACACCTTTATGTAACGGCTTGACGTTGAACGCTCTATCTAAACTTTGCTTATTGTTGACCAAACGGCATCGGGATCCCTTGCGTTTTCACCGGGGTATTCCAATCACTCATCACTGCCGCACGCTGCTGATCGGCATACGCTCTCTGTGATTGGTTAATGGCTTGCTTTTGCGCAGAGGTTCTCTGGTTACTGGCTTCCAGAGCCTCCAACTCCTGAAGTTGGCTGGCCAGCGTAGCGACAATCTGATTGCCCGCTTGCAGAGCACTGGTGGCACCGGGAGCGGAATTGGAAACGGCGACCAACTGGCCCACCTGACTGGAAGTCGCGGGCATCTGGGCCACGATCTGGTTTTGGATTTGGCGGTTCTCCACCAGAGCCGATCTCTGGTTCTGTTGCCATTGCTGCTGGAGCGCGAGCATCTGGGTATTAGATACATTGGTAAAGTTCAGCGGATAGTCGGTACTGATGACCGCCTGCACATTGGCGGCCAGATAGGCCGGTTGCTCAATAATGGCCTGCAACTGGTTCATGGAGGCGTCCAATTGCGGAAACATGTCAATATTGAGGCTTGCCAGCATCATCTCTTCCTGCTGAAGTTGCTGCTGCATGATCTGGAGCATCTGAATATCCTGCTGAACCTGCTGGATATTTTTGGCATAAATCGCCGGATCAAAGACGATTCCAAAGCCCCATGAGGTCGTGGGCACGGTCAACGTGATCATGGTGCTGACCGCAATGGCCGCATACCAGAGCGGTCGAGCCAAGGCGCGTTTTCCAAATTTCAGATTTTTCCGATTTTGTTTTTCCTGTCGGGTTGTCGGTTTTTCTGATCGCATACAAAAATCTCCTGCATCTTGGTTTTTCGTTGATTTCGTTATGACAAAACATTCATGCGTTGTCATCGTTGGTTCCATCCAACATCAATTCCCATACATATCGGTAAACGGGTTCGTAATCGGCTGGCTCTGGGTTGGATTATTCCAATCGTGCATCACCCAGTGCCGTACCGCGGCGTGATACGCATGGCGTGACTGATGTTGGGCGGAAAGCTGTACACGCAGACGGTTCCTGGCCACTGTCAGGGCGATGATCCGACCAACCTGCACACTCAAATTAGCCAACAACTGATTGTGGGCCTCAATGGCCGCCGTCAGACCGGGGGCACTGTTGGATGCGGCAACGATGCCACCAATCTGCTGCGAATCCGTTGGCATATTGGCGACAATCTGGTTTTCTAAAAGCCGGTTCTGAATAACACTGGCCTGATTGTTCTGATCCCATTGGGTACGTAACTCTGCCATTGCCGTGCTATTCGGGTTGGCAGTTCCATTGCCAAACGACAGCGGTTCATTACTCGCCATCTGGGTATCGGGATTGTCGCCAGAAAAACGCCCACCGGCTTGCAGAATAACCGATGTGTCCTGCATCGATTGGGCCATGCCCGGCCATGGATTGCTACCCAGACCGGAGAGCATTTTTTCCTGGGCCTGCAACTGACTTTCCATGCGGGCCAGTTGCTGCACCGATTCGGCCACGGCCAGAATGTGCTCGACAAAGTTGCTGGGATCAAAGACAATCCCGCCAAATAGTGCGAATGCTGGTGATGCGGCCAGCAAAGATACCCCCAACGCGGCGGCAATCACCGCCTTACGCCAACGGTTATGTCGGTGGCCAATGGGTGGTTGATCGGTTTTTACATTTTGGCTTGTCATAATAAACATTCCTTTCTGGTTCCGTAGCTTGGGAATTTAGTGATGGCATTTTCTTACCGCACCGACCGTGTATTGTTCTTCGGAGACAAACTCTGTAAATATTCCGCATGGATACCCAATTCATTGAGATACGCGGTAACAAAACCATTCTGCCCATGTTGGGCCAATACCCGTGTGATCCGGGCCTGATCTTCCGGCGAACCGGCCGCACAGAAGGCTTTGGCAATGGGTTGTAAATCCAGTTGAAATAACCGCGATCCCTGCCGGCATTGCAGATAGTAATCCCGTTTGGGTGTTGCGGATTGCAGTATCTGGAGTTGCCGCAGATTGAGGCCAAAGGATTGATACACCCGGCGCGACGTATCTTCCAACGCCGCCGCGTTGGGTAAAAAGATTCTCGTTAGGCAGCTTTCAATGATCGCCGGGGCGATGGAACTCTCGGCAATATCCGCCAGTGATTGCGTGGCAAAGATTACCGCGACATTCTTCTTACGCAACACCTTGAGCCATTCGCGTATCCGGGCGGCAAACGTCGAATCGGTCAAATACATCCAGGCTTCATCCAGAATCAGCAGGGTGGGATGCCCCTGATTGAAACGCTCTTCGAGTTTATGGAACAAATAGGTTAACACTGGCAGCAGCACACGCGGTGAGTGCATTAAATGCTCGGTCTCAAAGGTCAGCCAATCGCCATCGGAAAGTGTTTCCTGATCGGCATCCAGCAACTTGCCATAAGGGCCGGCGAGTGTAAAACTCTCCAACACCTGCCGTATCGTGGTATCCTGCACCAGGTTCCGCAGGGTCGTCATCGTGCGTTGCCGTACCGGCAGCATTTTTAAGTTATTGAGAGCCGACCAGCATTCCCGTTTGAGGCTGGGCGTAACGGTAAGACCTTCCCGTACCAGCAAGTCCAACAGCCAATCTTGCGCCCAGGCTAATTCTCCATCTTCATCAATCCGGGCCAACGGCTGAAAACAAACTTGCTCTCCTTTCTCTCCTCCTCCTCCTTGTTCTCCTCGCCCTGCTGGCTCCATTTCCCTTGGCCCTTCTTGCGATCCCGCATGTTCTCCAACTTGCTCCTGCACTTGACCACTGGCCTGCTGTTTATCGGCTTGCATACTGGTTGGCTTATTGGTTTGCTTATTGGCTTCGGCACCAATCGGATAAAACATCCCGCCCATGGCATACGTCATGGCCCGTGCACTCTGGCCCTTGTCAAAGATAAAGACCCGGGCCTTGTCGTAACGCAAAAATTGGCAGGCCAATAAGTTAAGCAAGGTTGATTTACCCGCACCCGTGGGGCCAACAATTAACGTATGGCCCACATCGCCCTGATAAATCGAAAGCCGAAAAGGTGTTGAGCCCGCCGTGCGGGTCTGTAGCAGGGCCGGACCATTAAGATGATTGCACCATGCCGGCCCGGACCAGATGCTGCTGGCGGGCATGAGATCACAGACATTCAGTGACGATATCAGTGGCCTGCGAACATCGGCATAACCATGGCCCGGCAGACTTCCCAGCCAGGCTTGTACGGCATTAAAACTTTCGATCTGGGATATTATGCCATTGCTGTCCACCACCTGCTGGACCGCACGGGCCTTGTCTATGGCGGCAGATTCATTTTCATCCCATACGGTAACGGTCAGCGTAAAGTGGCCAAACGATACATAATCTCCCCCCAGTTCCTGCAAGGCCGCATCGGCATCTTGCGCTTTGTTGAGTGAATCCGAGTCTTCCAGTCGGCTCTCCTGCTTCATGATGGCTTCTTTCAGTAATGTGACCATCCCCTTGCGTTTGGCAAACCATTGCCGGCGTAGTTTTCCCAGATGACTTGTCGCCTGCACCTTGTCCATGGGCAGATAACGCGCTACCCAGCGGTATTCCAGGGCCAGTTCATTTAAACCATCCAATAAACAGGGCATGGTCTGGCCGATATAGGCTCGGATAGAAACGGTCTTGATAAAATGCTTACCCAGTTTGGGGCTTAATCCCCCGCTCAGGGTTGAATCGGTAAGCATTTCATCAAGGTAAAACGATTGCAATGGCCTTTTAACCGCCAGAACACGCTCGGATACGCAGTCGTGGAGGTAACTGAGTGTCTGGTCGTCATCCAACGGTGTCACTTCCGGCATAAAGCCGGAAAGCAAATTGACGATCTGGGTAATCTGGCCCAGAAACGTCTCATACGAGGCGCGATAGGAAATACCCGCCTTATCTACAGGGCGTTCAATAAGAACACTGGTCAGGGATCGCACCTGATCCTCCGACGGCAGAAACGTCAAGGTTAGAAAATAGTTGGATTCGCAGTGGTTCCCATCGTCGGTAAACATTTTCCGGCGTTCTTGGTCAATCATGGTGGCGGCGGAATTGGGAAAAGGGCTCGTGGGGTACGATTGGGCGCTTTTACGCGCGGCTTCGACATGGATACACCAGCCCGAACCCAGTCGTTTGAGCACATTGTTCAGGCGGGCGCGCATGGCCATGAGTTCACCGGGCGTAGCGCTGCCCGTGTCCGGCCCGCGGAAGCGGATCGTACGCTGAAAGCTCCCATCCTTATTGAGAATCACCCCGGGTCCGATGAAGGCCGCCCATGGCAGGTAATCACTTAACCGCCGGGGATGCTTTTGATATTCACTTAAATTCCACATAAATCATCCATAGTGTTAAGTTTTCAGTTTTCAGCCACAAATCGGGAACTGAAAACTGAACACTTCACACTGAAACCTTTTCATTACGTATCCAGAAATACCGGCTGCTTAATATGCGCCCGGAAAATCTCAAACCAGTCCGGGTCCAGCCGGGTCAGCACGACGGCGGCGGTATGCAATACCAGTCCCAATGGGAATCCCAGCCACCAGACGTGCAGTCCCAGCCCGAGCACCAAGGCGGTGGTGCCGTTGAGAATGCCAAAGGCGCGTGGCACACCACCCAAAAGTACGCCCTGGGTCAGTGATAAGTGCAGCGGCACTTCCAGACCTTCGATTTTGTCAGCAAAACTGCTCATCAGAAGCCCGCTCCGCCATCAAAGCCAAAGAAGCTCACGCCGAAACTGGTAGCCGTAACGGCAATCGACACGCCCAGCAGCACGCCGAGTATCTTTCTCATTCCCGCCCCTTCCGAAAAGGCAAAGCCAAAACCCAGCAGCACAATGGAAAGAATGCACAGGGCCTTGGCCACCGGGCCGGTGAAGCTCGCCAGTACTCTGGCCAGCGGCGTCTCCCACGGGAGCGGCGCGCCGCCACTGCCGCCGAAAGTGGAAGCCTCTGAGAGGCTTGAATAGCCCAGCAGGACCGCCGAGGCCATCAAGGCGGAAAGACGATTGGACAACCAACGGGAAATTTTCATGGGGATACTCCGAAAACACCTCTGCCGGACCGCGGTGATGACGGACGCGGCCCGACAACATCTTTAACTTTAATGTCATCACTCATACCAGTATACCCTAACAGATACCGAATGCAAGTGGCGGGGAAAGTATGCCTCTTTTTACCCAAGGCTCGACCAAGGCGGGGCCATTTGCGCCCCCGTTGGTATGCAATCCAGCAGCCCATCTGGACGTCCGGGCATCCATACCGTAGGATTGAAGCTTGGTGACGAGTGCTTTTTACGTGCTAGAATCATCGACGATGGAAAACTTCAATACCTACACGGTCAAACTTGTTTTTCTCATTCTGCCCGGGCTTATTGGCATAGCCTTCTTCCGTGCCTTGCGCGGAAGACGAAACCGCCAAAACTGGGAACTCTTTGTTCACGTCATAACACTCGCATTTGTAAGTTATTTGTTGATCGGGTTCCTTTACCGCATATTGGGGATATCCCCGGACGGCTTAAAATCGTCCGCCCCCTCCATTGCCCCTATCCAGGCGATATTTGAGGCCTTTATCAGCAGAGGCAAAACGCTGGATTGGGGTGTGATCGTTGGGGCGAGCATGACGGCCTGCGTAATAGTCGTGCTTCTGTCATTCCTTGACACCCACAAGTGGCTCCAGCGTCCGTTTCGGCGATACGGCATCACCAACTATTCCGGCGAAAGTGAATTATGGGAATATTTTTTTAATGCACGTTTGCATGGGACGGACGCAAAATGTTGGGTGCTGGTTCGCGATCACAGAACCGCACTGGCCTATCTGGGCTGGGTAAGAGCTTTCTCTGATCCGGAACAGAAGCGGGAATTGATTCTGCAAGAGGTGGATGTCTATACGAACGATACCGCCACCTATTGCTATTCAACTCCAGTTATGTATCTCGCGCGGCGGCGTGATGATATGACCATTGAGATTCCACCGGAAAATGGGAACGGAATTCAAATATCGAATATGATCATTGAAAATGCCGGGCATGTTATAATCAATAAGGTTGATGGTATTGTCGGAGATTCCGTAGAAGCTCACGAGAATTCCACGTAACGAAAAAAAGGATATTTTAGTATGCCAAATCAACAAAATAGAAAAGCGTCGCTGGTTACATTAACCGAGGGCCAGATTAAAAAGGGTGGTGTCAATCCCAATGCTCCGGCGGTCAAACCCAACTTTCTGATTCAAGGCCAGAAGCCGGTGGTAACAAATGCCTCCCGGCCGCCGAAGGCACCGCCAAAATAGCAGGCCCAAGCCGAGGGCCAACAGCCCGAGTTAATTTTACTGCAACGGCAAATGGATGGTCGGTCTGCATGTGGGAAGGCCACACGATTCACGAACGCTTGATCGTGGCGGTCCGCAGCTACCGAACCGGTCTGTCAGCAATATGATAAGTGGGGATTGTGTGGACGGTTGGAACAAGCTGCGAACATACGGGAACATCATTCGCCCATACCGCTATCGAATAATTTCTACCCGTCAACCAATCCAAGATTGTCATGTAGCACACCAATGGCCCGCTCGCTGGCCAAAGTATGATAGGCTGCGTGCCGGTTGGAAAACAATAACCCCGGTCGGTAATCATTGAGATATCGCCTTGGTATGAGCACCATGGCCGCGAGCCTGCCAAATCGGCCCGGATCGCATTTGGTTGCGGCGTCGAAAACAATCCGCGCCAAATTCAACTCCGGCAGGTGCTCGCATTGGATTACAATGATGCCCGGCCCATCTTCCGGCAGTTGGTCAATCGCCCGGTACAAGCCATTAGTCAATAAACGACGAAGTTGGGCGACATGAGAAATTTCCGTAGTGGCAATGGAGGTGTCCGATTGTTCTTTCGCGTCCCGCAGCACGGCGGTTCCCAGCCCATTAAGGACAAATTCAAAAGGAAGATCAGGGTGCATGGCGATGGCGTTCTCGGTTGCCACCCGAATCCGGTCGACGATTTCCTCCGCAATCGCCGCATTGAGGCCCGGATATTTGTCCTCATCGGTGTTCATTTGGGATAGATGCGGATCAAACTTGACCTGGATATTGAACCGCTTGTCCAGGCCGCCGGGCAATGCGTGCAGCACACTTAGACCTAAATTCATGACCCATTTTTCCCACTCTTCCATCTCCAGATTTTTGCATTCGATTGTCACGGCCTGGGCCTGATAGTGCGCCAGAATGTCATATGTTTTCCGGGCATTGGTAGCGACGGGAAAACGTATCTCAAGACCGGCGGCGCGGAGAACGGCGGCAATCTGAATTTCAAGGAAAGTTGCCCCTGATTCGTCACGCCTGAGCGTCTGGATTTTTGTCGCCACACCCGGCGCGGATTCTAATAATGTCAGTGCCGATCCAACGGCACGGATAAAGTCCAACACCATCGTGCCCTGGCCAATCAGGTGGGCAGCCATAAAATTGGGCTTACGCGATTCGAAAACCTCTGTCCACCAGTCTGTACCAAAATAGCGTTGCATCACCTCCAGCGCCGCGCGCAATTGAACCTCGTTGGCACGCATGACATCGGCATAATCAGGCGAATCCCACCAATTATTCGTTGCCCACCATGGCAGTTTAATCTCGCGTGACATCGTTTCACCTCATCTATAACCTACAGCGGACACCGGTTTCGCCCTGCCGCCATCCACCGAATTACAGTACATTTTATAACCCCGGCGGATCGTAATACTATCGTTACTCAATTGACCTGCATAACATATACCTACCGTCGTTAAAATCAGCAACCCGTTGTATTTCCGATACAACCCGGCCAGTTGCGGCCGCAATTCGTTTAATAAAAACCACCAGATTGATGGCCGAAGCAATGGAGCGTTGCGGCACCGTCTGGGAAACCTCTCCAATTAAATCTTCCAGCCGATACACGGCATCTTCGGCACTATTGGCGTGAATGGTGGCCACGCCGCCGGGGTGGCCGGTGTTCCAAGCCTTGAGCAGTGCCAAGGCCTCACCACCGCGCACTTCACCGACCACAATTCGATCGGGCCGTAGGCGCAGTGTCATGCGCAAGAGATCATTCATGGTCACCTTGGGTTCCGTATTTTTGGTTAGCAGTTCCACCCGATCCGGGGCCGAGCATTGTAGTTCACGGGTATCTTCAATGAGGACCACACGCTGCATCTGGAACTCCGGTTCATGTAATATGGCATTGACCAGGGTGGTCTTACCGGAACCGGTGCCACCGGCGACCAGAATATTCTGTCTCTGGGCAATGGCGTGGCGTATGCTTTTTGCACCATCCGCCGCCAGCACGCCGGAGGCCACATAATCATCGAGTGTAAAAATGCGTGTCGGTCTTTTGCGAATGGTAAAAGTGGGCCGCTCGACCAGCGGCGGCAATAAGCCTTGAAACCGTTCTCCCGTTGCCGGTAATACGCCGGCGATGGCGGGTGATTCAGGATTGGCATTTTCCCCGGCATGGGCCGCCAATAAACGAATCACCGTTTCCGCGGAACTCGAATCAATAGCGCCCATGCGCTGGCGGCCTTGGCCGATGATATCCACCCATAAGCCGCCATCGGGATTGGCCATGATCTCCACCACGTCGGGCCGCGCCAATGCACCGGCAATGACAGGGCCCAAGGCGTGATTTAGGCTTTCGTTGTGACGCTGCTGAACGATACTGACCATATTTATTCTCCTTTTTGGTTAAAGTACTTGGATAACATTTCCGGTTGGCTTCCAAGCGTAGCAAATTCAATATTCCATCAGACTTCCGCTATGAATCCTCTGCCATGTTGTTGCGGGGCACGCCGTTTGGGGCTGCCGGTGGTTCCGGCTGATCCGGTTTCACAGCGTCCTGAAACAATCCGGGTTCGTCATACCCGACACTGATGCGGCGACCTGCGGGCTGATGGCAAACAATCGGCTCCTTGCCGCCTCTGTCCGCGCTTTCTTCTGGTGGCAAGGCTGCTTCGCCGGGAGCAGCGTTGCCATTGGTCGATGGGGCCAACATCTGCGGCGGTGCGGATTCTGAAGTTACTGATTCGGCTGGAGGCGAGCCGTTGGAGTCGCCCTGAGTAGCGATCGGGATAGCCAATAGCTCCGGCACATCACCCAGGATTGATTTATTCTGGCGCAGATTACGCGCCAGAGTGTCCAGATACCGGTGGAACCGCGCTTTGCCGCTTAACAGAGCCGCTGATCGCTCATGGTCCGGCACCTCCGCCGTATGGTTGAAGTACGCCCGGATGCCCAGGCCCACCATTTCCTTAAGTATCAGCAAGTCCAGATTCTGACGTTTTTCCAGTTTCTGGAGTTTGAAAAATACCCGTTCGACGGCTTTAAGTATTTCCGCCTCGCGATCCGAGCGATAGGTCGCCAGCAGGGTTTGTGTCGCCGCTTCGGCCACAATCACACTGATGGCTGATCCGGTGGTGGATGCCTGGGATTTTGCGGCGTCATACGCGGATCGTATAAGCCGGATCGATAGTTTTATTTTGTCATCGTTTATCAATGGTATTCATCCTCCGTCGTGGCCGCGTCTTCGATAGAGGGCGGCTGGTTATCAATAGATTGAGATTGCCGTTTAGATTGCCGCATAAAAGCTTGGGCGGCTTTGTCAGGCTCCGCCAATGGCGTTCCTTCAACGCGGCTGATGTGTCCTTCTCGATCAGCATCAGTGGCTATGCCGCCGGCCGTACTGGCCATTGCCGAAATGCCCGGTTCCTTGAGCCATGCAAAAAATGGCTTGCCAGGTAAATCAAGCCTCTTGCCCTGTTCCGGCGGCGGAAGCAGACGGCTCGTGAATCGTGGATCCGCGTAGTAACGCAGTTTGGAACACCTGATCGGTTTGCAGCCGGTAACAAAGACCAGTTCCTGATCCGTTGGGAATTCTCTTACATCACCCGGTTGAAGCAAGGGTCTTACCTGTTCACTGTAACTCACGCCATGATGGCCACCGGAGAACATTTTGGCCGGTTGGCTGTAACCAGCCCGGTATTCCACCACAGTTCCGGTCATCTGGCTGATTTTTTGCTGGGTGACCGGATCACTGGAGGCAAAGGTGGTTAGAATGTGGCAATTGTCCAAAATGGTATTGTGTGGGCCGTACTGCTCAATAATGTCGTTGAAAGATTGGACAATCAGGTGTGCCTTGATGCCGTAACCGGCCATCTGACGCAAGTTCAGAGAGAAGAAGTCCAATTTCCCCAGTGTGGGGAATTCATCCAGTAGTAATAGAAGTCGGTCCTTCTTGGGCCGGTTATCCGCATCCGCCTCTATGTGTTCCATTAATGTTCGGCAGACCTGATTGATCAATAGGCGAATAAGGGGCCGTAATCTGGCTGCATCCGATGGCGGGGGCTGGATATACAGACTCATGGGTCTGGTGCCGCAGACCAGATCGCTTAACTTAAAATCACTGGTACTGGTGTTCCGGCATACAATTGGGTCGGCATACAGGGTCAGGCAACTGGCGGTGGTGCCGCGTACACTGGCCTGGAATTTATCAGGCTGAGCCAAAAGTTCCCTGGCCACCAGTTGAATCTCCGGATGGGGTTCCCACAAGCCGGTTCCGGGATTCCGGCGATGAGTGGCTGATGCCATGGCCTGGCAGGTAGTCTGAAAGTCCAGCAATCTCTGCCGAACCACGGAGAGGTTTTTACGATCAGGCGGTTCGGTATACAGAACATGGAGTATCAAGGCCACCAGCAGTTGTGATGCCTGCTGATCCCAGATATCCAGTGTCTGCTTGGCTCCGGTGGGATTAATAAGCATCTCCACGACATTCTGGGTATCACGAATCTCGGCATCCCCGGGCCGAATCTCCAAGAGCGGATTGAGCCGCACCGAATCCGTTCGGGTGGGATTGAAAAAGACGGTATGGGAAAATTTGGTGCGGAAGCCCGCAGTAATGTTCCAGAGTTCGTTTTTGACATCGTAGACCAATACACTGCCAGTCCAATTCAGAAGTGTCGGTACTACGTGGCCCACACCTTTGCCGGACCGGCTGGCCCCGGATACCAGTTGATGTTCCGGGCCATCATAAGTGAGCAATTCCTTGTCCAGCAATCCCACAACCGTACCGTGGCCAGACAGTAAGCCGGCATTTCGGATGTGGGCACGCGTAGCCCAACGATCCCGGCCAATCACATCGACCATCGGCGGACCTTGTCGCCGGAAGATCATTAACAGAACCGTCGCCGGCAGCATGAATCCCATGGCTATCAGGCTGGCTTGGTTGAATGGCCGGGAATGATCGTTTCCATATCGTTGATACCAGCCAAACACGTCCCAGGGCGGATAAAGCACCAACTGGCCAATACGGATTCCCCAGCCCAACTTGGGACTATTGCCCAACTGATAGGCGGCCCACTGGATGCCAATAAACAGGCCCAGCAACATCGCCAGCGTGTATAGTATTACAATCCATTTGCGGCTCATTGGTGAACCTCCGGTTCCAGATTCTGGACGTTATCGAAGAGCGTGTTTTCCGATAACCGGCTATTGGATTCCAAGGCCAACTTACCAGATCGGTCCAGGCGAAGCGTTATCGCATTGCCCTCACGCATCGAACTCAACGGGCGCGTCTGGTGGGTGACATAAACCTTCTGTGGCGTAGCGATCAATGCGATTGGTCCAGTATGAAGTTCCCGCAAGCCGGTGTATCGGCCCGTGATGGTCACCTCCCGTGGCAATCTGACGGCAGGCCGTTTGAATTCGCCGGCGATGTCCGTAAGAACCTGCTGGAATTCCACCGATCGGAGGTGGGCCATGGCCCCGACTTTGAATGTAATGGCCTTCTGATCCGGGCCGGTAAATTCGGCCAGTCCCTGCCCCACCAGCCATTGCCGGCGACGTTCGAGCGCCTCGGCAAACTGGCCGTTCCATAAGGCCTGGGATGATTGGCCCGGTTGGCTCGGCTGGAACAATTGTCGGTCCAGCCAAGTCAATGCCCGTGCCTCCACCTGCTTTTCCAGACTGTACGCAGAGACAATACGCAGATCGGTCTGGCCACGTCGCGCGGCGGTGAATTTCTGAAAGACTTGGGCGTCGATTCGGAATTGGGTTTCACCTACCTGCTGCACACCTGCACCATTATGCCCGGCGACAAAGGCCAACTTGGCCGTTGCCGACCGAATCCGGGCGATGGCCTGATCCGGTGTAACTTCCGGATGCTGCTTGGCCAGAAAGACGGCATGATCTGCAGCGGTGTAAACACCGTCATGGCTCTGCGCCACTATTGTTACTTCCTCGGCGAGAACATTCTGCCGATAAGCTTTTGCCCCCAATTCGACGACAGAACCAGATTGTGCCCGGCGGTGGCTCTCATCTTCTGGCACCTGACTGAAATAGAGTCTGCCGGTGCAAGCCCGAACCACCACAAACTTCCGATCACTGATCTCATCGACACTCCCCTTGGCCACCAATGCGCCCAGAATGGGTTCGGCCAGAGCATTTCTGGCTCCCAAGCGCTCAACATATCCTGCCTGGTTGCCCAGTGTTGCGTAAAGAACCTTTACAATATCATTGCGTTGCCCCAAGTCACGGAGCTTTAAGCCAAATTCCGGGTCTAATATCCACCATGTTCCTTTGCCCTTCTTTGCCAGGTCCATGGTCTGGAGGAACTGCAATCGGCCCAGTATGCGAGTACGGTCATCGGCACCGAAGCCGATGCGTTTATCGGGGTGCAGATCAATTTTGCCGGCTTCCAGATGCCGTTCAATCATCCGATCTAAGGCGGTGAACCGTTCAGCCTCAATGTGACTGGCCTGCTCCCGCCGGATGTCTTCCGCGCTGCGTGGCCCGAGTATTTCGGTGGCCACCTCTTCGGCTCGTCGGCGGATGCCGTAAGAGACATATTGCCGGGGGATCACCAAGTCTGTGCCATCCTGTTTGATTCCCCGAAACAGAATGTGCGTGTGCGGGTTATCCGTGTTGTAATGATTGACCGCCAGCCACTGTAATGACGTTCCCAAGTCCCGTTCGACCCGGGCCATGACGGTGCGAATATATTTGTTTGTATCCGGCAAGTCACCGGCCTTTTCAGCCGAGACGATCAGGCGGAAATGATGCCGGTCCTGCTCCCAGTCTTTGACAATCTGCCGGGCATCCAAGCCTTCCTGCATGGCGTCATAGAAGACCCCATGCTTGCCATCCAGACTGGCGCTTTCCCGGCCAACATAGGAGACATGTCGTAATACACTGCCATGGACTTTGCCGGGTCGATGGCGACTCACATGAACCTTGACCACCACCCGCTGCAAACGATCAAAACCAGTACCATGGCCGGATGCATGACCGGCCTTGCGAGCCTTGGATGCGCCGGAACTTCGGCCTTTAAAGCCGGCAAGTCGGCGCGCCAGCTGGCTGTTGATGCTGGGCTCATGAGCATGGCCGGACCCCATGCGGCCAAGGCGATCCAGATCATACGGATCGGGCCGGATGGCCGATGGCTGGACTGTCTGATCAGGCCTGCCGGAACGGCGACGGGGCTTGCGGGACGTGCTCATGGCTCGATCTCCAAACTGAAAATAGTTGCCAATATCTGCGGCATCCAATGGCATCTCGAAAAAATGACGGGATGCCACCTAAGTAACGGCAAAACAAGCAGATACAAAAAAACAGGATGCCATCTCCTTTATCCTGCCTTCCATTTTTAAGTCGTATTTCATGGCCATTTCTATTCCAACTCATTTACGTTTGTCATTACTAAAGTTAATAAAGCCAATTATACCTAACGCATGCCGAACGTCAAGTCGGGGGAAAGCGGGGAACATGGGGTTGGGTCATCCAGTGGGCCAGCCGGGGCA
This sequence comes from Phycisphaerales bacterium, assembly GCA_027451365.1. Lineage (GTDB taxonomy): Bacteria > Planctomycetota > Phycisphaerae > WQYP01 > WQYP01 > JAJYPG01. The sequence continues at coordinate 72,757 of DAIDJN010000082.1, forward strand.
TTGAATCCGGGGGCAATTGCAGGGGCAGGGACGGCGCAGAATGGGATCACATGTGGAGCGGGCGGAGCGTTACGTCGACATGGCCATGGGGGATGGGGCGCACCGGAAACAAGGCACACGGGGGCGGTGCCAGCCGATGGAACCGGAGCAATGTGGCATGGCTTCGGGAATAGCGGCAGGGCAAAGATTGGATGTCCTTAGCGGCGTGACAGCGGCGTGATCCAGCAATCATATCGGGCATGAGTTGGGGACATCCGGAGGGCAATGTTCCGGCATCAAGGATGGGGGAGGCTTGGGCGGTAGTGTGCCTTCATGGTGGCTGGATGCGCTTGAGTTTCAGCGCTGGGTTGTGGCATCCTGCGATACCTTGGCCAAGGCGTTGATATGGCTTTGGCCAGTCATTTCTGCAGCCCCTATTCCATGCCAATGGAACAGGGGCAGTGTTCCTCTGAGGATGGTAACAATGGCCCCGGTTGATTCCGCTTTTGGTGTGATCAGCCGGGCGAATGTTTTTGAAAACGAGGCGCTGCCGCCTGCCTTACACCTTGGCTTGGTCCCGGTTCAAGGCCGGGGTTCCGGTTGGGGTTTGGGTTGGGATTCCGCCTCCTGAATCGGATATAAAACCGTTTGGCCGGCCAAGGTTTGCAGGCTAAAGCCTCGGGGATTGGATCGGCTGGGTCGGGCGATCACGGCCACAAATCCGTCGCCAAAGATGGATTCCCATTGTTGCATATCTACGCGGCATTCCCGGTTCAACGGGCCAGCCCAAACCAGCCAATTGGGTCCGGTCTTGGCCATGTAGACCACGAAGTGAAAAGACCGTAACCGGGCACCGGCAAACAAGGCTCGCTTGGCTTCATCGACCCGGATATAGGGAAGTATTTCCCGCTTGAGCCAGTCCTCAACCTGCTGGCGGAATGGAATTTTTGTGGCACTGATGCACGCGTCATCCACCGGGATCGGCGTTGCGGATGGGGCTGCCGCCAAGGTGGTATCCGGCTGGCCGGGCGAAGCTCCATCCGGCATGTTGACTGGTACGGTTTGGTTCTCGTTGTCGGGCGTTGCCGACATTGCGTTGCCGGCGTCGGCCAGATTATTGCCGGGGTTTTCCACCGCGGCGGCCGCACTGACATACCCGGCATCCGATTGGCGCATTGCATCTCCTTGGCGGGATATGGCTTCCTCCTCACTGGGAACACCCGGAGCTTGTTCGTTGGCCAATTCAGCCAGTGAAACTGGCGGGGTTTCCAGTTGATTGGCCGGCTGCTTCGCCGGTTCAACGGCCATTTGATCCGTCGGCATCATCACCGGAGAATCGGCCTTCGGATCGTTTCTCCGGTTGGCTTCCCACAATGGAAAATCGCCCGGCTGGGTCATCCGGTAACGCCGGATCGGATGCAATCGGTAATAGTTTCGCATAACTGTGTCTCCTGCTTATTGGGTAGTGTTCTCAATACCGTCAAGATGTAAACCGGCGGGGGCTGGCATCTTCTGCCAAACCCCCGCCATGTTCACAAACCGCTTAACCAAGCCTTTAACCTGCCGCCAGCGTTAGCGCCCTCTGGTAGGCTTCCTGCTTGGCATGATGCGAGCTGCCAAACCAGATGGATTCCAGTTGATGGTCGGCCTTCTCAACGGTATTGGCCCCCTTAAAGCTTCTCTGGTGGTCAAAGTATTGGCTTACCGCGTTGTAGGCCGCCCAAGCCGTGCCGGTAACGCCCGGCAGGGTATTGGTGGCATTGGTAAAATTACTTTGAAACTGATGGAATATTTTTCGGCGGCGCATCTCCGCCCGTTTGCCCGTGGTCGGCGGTATACTGGCGGTAAAGTAACCTTCCAATTCTCCACCGGTCATCTGCTTATCGAGCATGGTATGCAATTCGGCATCAAATTGGTCAAACCGGGCATGAATAATGCCCAGCTTCTCACGGGCTTCCGATACCCGTTCGGATAAGCTGGGGCGGTGGCGGATACTGATGCCTTCGCCCAGTCCATCGCGTAAGGCCAAGTTGAGCGTATTTTGGCAAACCACCCGTATGGTGGTTGGAAACAGCCGTAAGGCCTTGGAACCGTCATGGGAGTTGGTAAGCAGAATATAAGGCTGGATTGCATCCTGCGTGCCGGCCATATACTCGGTGGGAATACGGGCCAGCATCCAGACTACCCGGCCATCTTTTAATGCGCCGGCAGTCTCAAACATAGCCAGTTTGTCGGCCACCAGAGAATCCATAAAATCAAAACAATCCTTATTTTGAAAGATACGGTAATGGTCGGACACTACGCCCAGCACCGTGCCGGTATCCTTGCGGACATTGGCATACTTGTTACGTACCAAAGCCTCTTTGCCCAGTTCCCGGTCAAAGGCCTTGAGTTCCCATTGTTCGACCTCCCAGTTCAAGCGCGCCAGTTCAATGGCTTCGGCACTGGTAATGGCATTGGCCACTACCTTGCCGAGTTTGTGCCATGCGGGAGTACCGGTGACGAATACCGCCGGTTGTCCAGTAGAAATATCCAGTTCATGCGACATAAAAACACCAATTTACAAGCCCCGATGGGGACAAGCCTTTCATAAAACAATTAAGAAAATCCAGTTGAAACGAACTACAAAAACTAAAACCATTTGGATTCATAAAGGGGAGAGAGTACCCGCCGCCAAGTCTTTACCTTATCGTTGGCGGCGGGATACCTCCGCCTCCACTACACGGGTAGCACCTCCTGCGGAATCAATTCCGCCGTTGGTGCATGGTCGGCGGCAGAGCGTTTCCGCTTGCCGGCGGGCTTGCCCGTCCGGTTCGGACCAGATGTCTGATCGGGTTGAGCTTGCTCTCCCCGTCCAATAAACTGGAACCGTTCCACCACCGTACGCACCTTACTGCGGGCCTTGCCTTGGTCATCCTGCCAGCGGTCGAGCTTTAAGTGCCCTTCCACCAAAACCGGATGACCTTTTTTGAGATACTGGCCCATAGTCTGGCCCGGCTTCCCATAAGCCGCGCAGTCCATAAACAGCACCTCGTCCCGCATCTGACCATCGGCGTCCTTCCAGCGACGATTGACCGCCAAGCCGAATTCGCAGACCGTTGCCCCGCTGGGCAACGTGCCTGTGCTCGGATCCCGGGTCAGATTGCCCAAGAGAACCACCTTGCTGAAGGAACCCATACAACACCTCCATAAAATAGGAGCCTAAACGTAGAGAGCCTAAAGGCGCGTCGGCCCATCGCCGCCGCATTTTTTTTCACCTCCGGCCTACGCCAGATAGCGAGGCCGCGAGGTGAAAAAAGAATCAAAAGCCCTCTGTTTGAGCCGGGGAGGTCCGAGGGAACGGAAAAAAGACATGCCGCGCGCACGCCTGGAACGCAGCAACGCGCAGTGAAGCCGGAGCATGGCAAGCGCAGCGGTGGCTTTTTGTAGTGGACTTCGGACCGGGACCACGGCGATTTCCTTTTTCCCGGTTATGCCGCAGGAACCATTGCCTTGAACATGACGAGAAGGCACCACATTTTGGTGTTACGCCAGCGCCTGTTCATGCGATATATGAGGCCAGCAGTAGGAGCGGGCCAATATTGGGATTTAAAACGCGATAGAAGGAAAACTTTCCGGTTAAATCCTTTAACTGAAATCTTGCTTAAATTCTGGCGGAATTTTTGTTGCGTGGTAGGAGATGTCAGATTATTATTATTTTGTCGCCCGCTGGGTCGATCATTACATGCGGGGTTGCCAACAGTTGTTTATTTTTTCACGGAGGCTTTTATGACCGACGGAACCAACACGGTATTGTTTTATCAGAAACCGGTGCTGCTAGATCGTGCCACACACCGCAACGCCAAAATCAAACTGCGCGATGCCAACTTTGAGTTTTCACGGGAAACCAATTCTGTACCCGTTTCCGCCTTGGAATTCGCCCGGGCCGCCACAGAATATCCCATCGTATTTGCCGGCCCATCCATGGACCGGCTTATGCCTGTAGTAGTATTGGGACTACGCAACAATGAAAATCTCTTTGTGGATATTACTGGTAAATGGGCCAATAGTTACATTCCGGCGTTTATCCGCCGCTACCCGTTTGTTCTGGCGGAACGCAACAACGGTCAGGATTTCAGCGTTTGCATTGATACGGCATTTTCCGGCTGGGAAGCCCCGGACGGTGATCCGTTATTCGATGAAGCTGGCGCAGAAACGCCGCTTCTGAAAAACGTATTGGCCTTCCTGGGCCAATATCAGAACAACATCCGGCAGACTCAGGCGTTCACCGGTAAACTCAATGAGTTGAATTTGCTGGTAGGAAGAGAGATTCGGGCGCGTGATACGAAGAATCAGCCCTTGGCGTTGCGTGGCTTTTATGCCGTCGATGAAGCCAAACTCAATGCCCTTTCCAATGAACAAATCACCGAACTCTATCGCTCCGGATTTCTGGGGTTGATCCATGCTCATTTAATTTCACTGGGCAATGTGGTGAAACTCGAACAGCAACTGCGCGACCGGGAATAACGCCAAACGGCGAAGTAGTCCGCCAGAATGCGGCCTCCCGGTGTTCAGCCTTCGGTTCTGAAGTGAGAACGGAATAATAAAAACTCGCCGTGGAGAACCGAATGGTAATGTTGTCCAGAGCCAGCGTTCTTCGTATTACCGATGCCATAAGCACCGCACTGGCTGCGGGCATTCAGGATGCCCGCACGCGATTGGCTTCCGCTGCTTCGCCGATCCTGCGATTGATGATCCAGTGCGATCATGAAGTTACTGAGTCCGAACTGTTGCGGCGGGAATTGGATATTCTCCGTGCCGGGCGGGAGAACATGCCGCCACAGAAAAGACCCGATTACCACCCCGCCCAGCGATTGGCGATCCTGCAACTCATGCGACTGCGCGGGTGGAACATGAAAACCACCGCCAGGCGATTCGTGATTCACGAAAATACTCTCCGCGCGTGGATCAAAGCTGTCGAGGGCAACGGCAGGCCGAACCTCTTGGCCGGAGGTATTGTGTGGAATCGCATGGATGACGCCGTGCGCTGGGCGGTACAAGAATTGCGTCGAATCTGTCCTGATCCGGAAATCGGAACCCGCACGATGGCGCGACACCTGCTGCGCGCCGGCATTCAAATCAGTCGCTCCACCGTGCAACGTGTGTTGCGCGAAGCCAAGCCCGAAAAGCCGCCGCGAAAACGTAAACCGCCGATGGCTGATGCCCTGGGTGTCCGGCCCCACAGCCTGCTTAAACCCAAGCGGCCCAATCAGGTGTGGCACAGTGACATCACGCAAATCCGTATCCTGTGGTTCACCTTTTTCATCGCAGCGATTCTCGATGGTTTCTCCCGCAAGATTCTGACTTTGAAACTGTACGCCCGAACGCCGTGCGCACGGAATATGGCCGCGCTGGTCAAGATCGCAGCTGCGCGGCATGGCAAGCCCAAGTTCCTCATCACCGACAACGGATCCCAATTTAGGAAGCAGTTCGGTAAAGCGATGCGGCGGCAACGCATCCGGCAAGTGCGAAGCCGGGTGCGGGCACCATTTTTGAACGGAAAAATCGAACGTTTTTTTCGAAGCCTGAAAGGCTGGGCGCGACTGGTTTTGTTTGGATTTTCCGCCACCGGCATCCAGCGCCGGCTGGATTGTTTCGCCGCTTGGTATAATGGCTGTCGTCCGCATAGCGCGATCAACGCTCGGACGCCGGAGGAAGCTTATAACCACAGGAAGTTGCCCAAAGCGGTAGCCTATCGTGCGCGGGACAAGCCCAATATTCAAATCGAGATCGCACGAAGACATTTTCGCGGCGATGTGCGACTTCCGATCGTCGAGATTAAGCTGCGCAAAGCCGCCTGAACATCGGCAAAAAGATGTTGTAAGAAAAGGCGCTGTTGTCGCATCCGCACAAACGGTGCGCGCCCAGCGACGATTTTTCATGCACCGCCGGGAGTTCACGACTAAAGTGGCTCCACTTATCGCCATAAATCCATGTTACCCATCCGTTTGACAATCATCCAAACGTCCGTTATCATAAAAATTAGCAGTCTTACAATTCGCTGGGCCACCGCACAAGGCGGCATAAACGTCCGTAACTTTCCTTAGCCGAAGATGTTGCCATGCGCCGGCGCAGTTTCGAAGACCAAACTGTGCCACTTGTCGCCATAATTACACGTCATTCATCCGCTTGCCGATCGTCTGAAACCCCGTTCCCGTCAAGTTCAGTTCCAGTACAGTCCTTTGGGTCACTATACTGAAGACACTCGCTTATTCTTGCTGCCACTCGCCCAAGCCATTCCGAATATGTCATCCCATCCGCCTCTGGGAGATATTCACACCGTAGGTCATGTAGCATAATCTCACGCACTTGCACCCCAGAGAAAGGCCTCGCAATAAACGCGACAATTTCGTCACGCAAGCGCCGGACGGATGTGGCTGGATTCATCGTCGCGTACGCCGCTGCCGCAGCGAGCGTGTCGGGGTAATCGGGGCATGTGATATCCCAATCTTGGTGATAACACAGTCCAAGGAACTGGTAGAGCTCTGGAAATTCGTCTCGTATCATCTGAAATTCCTCATGGAATATAGGGATATCCGGTGAGAATCCTGTATCCCACGCTGGACGTCGGATCACGCAGCAGAAATACCTGCACACTTGTGGCAGACAGCTCCGACAATCCACCGCGCGGAATAGTAACCCCAATCTGGCGACCTACGTCGTAGGTCAAACCGAGACCCATGGCCTGTCCTCCAAGCCACGTTACGATCTCGCCCTGCCTTGCCTGCAGCGCAGCGGATATTGCGTCTTCGGCGGCCTGCCGATTGGGAAACGACGACGCACCGGAAATTCGCTGGTCCGTCCGAAGGCGCTGGAGCAGTTGGCCCTCGGTTTTGCCGACGTGTCGCTCAAGCAGATGTCCACCGAAATCTTCTTCATGGGCCAATAACCCTCCGCCTGGGGCAAGGTTGGTCTGGGCCACCCCTTCAGCCTGCGCCCACTCAACCAAGGCGTCGCGGCCCACGGAATTCATGTCGTCGAGCAGTGTGGCGAATGCCTCCGTTGGATTGCCGCCCGTGGAAATGAACGACTGCTCATACGCTTGCGGGTCAGATACGAAGCTGATCAGGTTAACCACAGCCAAAAGCCGTGTCGCGGCAACGAGCGCCTCGGGATATACCTGAATCTGTGTCGCAATTTCCAGGGAAAGATCGCTTAGCGCCGAGAGCGTTCCAGCGAGGGTAAAATAATGTCCACTTGGATCCAGCATGTTGATTGGATCAGCGCCGGTGAAGGCGTAGGGCAGATCGGTCATTGGGTTCGCGAGCGAACCGCTGTAGCCGTAGTCGGATTGCGTGAACTCGCCGCTGCCGGAGTTGTAGAATCTTGCATGATCGTAGTAATTTCCGCTGGCCGCGTCGAACGGCATGGAACTATAGAGATATGTTGTCAACGCGGTGGCGGCGCTGAAGCCGAGGGCATTTCCAAATGCGTCATAGTTATAATGAGCCACGATGTTGCCGTTGGCATCGGCTATCAGCCGCGTGCTGCCGCGGGCATCCTGCAGCAGATAATACGTTGTCGGGCTACTGGCCGTTCCCACGCCGGGAATCGTGGCGCCGGTGCCATAGGTTTCGCTGATGAGTTGTGCGCCCCATACGTAGGTAACCTGCGGTATGCCGGGCGTGCTGGCCTGTTCAATGGGTTGGCTGTAACCCGTTGGATTATTGGCATCCACCAGATAATACGTGACCACCGGCGTGGTGCTGCCCGCGGCGGTTGTGACTTCTTCAATCCGATTCCCTGAATCGTCATAATAATACGTGGTGGTCGCCGTGCCGGCGGACGTCGTCACCTGCGAACCGGCCAACTGCCCTTGCAGGTCATATTCATTGGTCGTGGTGGTGTCCGGCGTGGTTGTACCGTTGGGCGTGTGCGTGACGCTGGTTTGCGAACCGTTCGCGTCATAACCGTACACCGTCGTACCGGTATTGGTATCCACCGCCTTGGTCAGTTCATCGTCGGCGTTGTAGGTGGATGTAATTGTATCCGTCACCGTTCCGGTGGTGGACTCAACCGTTTCTGTAGTACGATTGGAGTCAAGATCATACCCATACGCATCAATATAGTTGAGCGCCGCCACATCGGCGGTATCGGTGGACGTTTCCTGCGCCAGCCGATCCAATCCGTCGTAAGTCCATGCCAAGGTGCGTGTGTCATTAACCGTGCCGTCGCTGTTGTAGGTTGTATCCGTCTCACCCGTCTTCAGGCCGTCAGCGCGATAAGTGTAGGAATACGTGGCAAAGGTTGTTCCGGCGGCATTCGTGACAGTTTCGGTCTGCACGTAATTGGTGTCGGGCTTATAGGTGTACTTTGTCGTGATGCCGGTGGCGGAATCAAGTGTTGTTTCCAGTCTTCCGCCAAGGTCATAGCTGTAAACCGTGTTCGGCAGGTTTGTCGTGCTGGTGTTGCCTAGCGCATCATAGATTGTGCTGCTGGCTACCGCTGCTGGAGTTTGGCCATTTTCTTTCAGCACCGTTACGCTGGCGAGTTCACCCATATTGTTGTAGCCATAAACAATGTCCGAGACGGCATTGGCGTAGTCCGTGCCGGTCCAAGTTTCGGTGTGACGTTGTGTGGCAGTGTTGTACACGTAATTGATTGTACCAGACGGCCCGGATTCCTGGGTAGTGTTGCCATTACTGTCGTATTGGAATGTGGTGACATTCGTATAGGGGCTTCTGGGATCGCCTGCGGCGGGTGTGATCAGATTGTCCGTGATGGACTTAACGCTGCCTGCAAACGCACCGGTTACGCCATTTTGCACATCCGCGGCGGTGTAGTAGGCGTAGATGATCGTTTCATTAGGCTGCGTGGAACCGGTGGGATTGGCGATATACGCCTGATAATCCGCGGCTGTGGCAAAATAATATTTGCCATAAAGCCGTCCGAGATTCACGCGATTCGCCGCAGGTACCAGTGCGTTATCGTCGTAAACGTACAGCGTTACCTGGCCGTCGGCGTTTGTCGTTGTCAATGTGCGCCCAAAGCTGTCAAACGTGGTGCTGCTGACCTGGCCCATGGGCAGGGTCTTGGAGACTTGCTCGCCGAAGGAATCATATTGGTACGTCGTGGTGTACGCCGCTGGATTGCCGCCGGCAACATTCCCGCTGGGGCTGGTGCTGCTGATTTCATCACCGAATTGATCGTAGCTGTATGTGGTGACAGGATTCACCAGCGTGCCGGTGGCCAGGTTGGTGACAGGTGGTTCGGTGACGGTCAAAATCTGGCCCGCGACGTTGTAGCTGTATGTTGTGATCTGGTTCATCTGATCGGTGCTGGTGAGCTTATTGCCCACACCGTCATAGGTGGCCGAGGTGGACGTGCCGTCGGCGTAAATAGTCTGAATTAAATCACCGGCGGCATCGTAGACGTAACTGGTCTTCAGGCCATTGGGATCGGTTTGAGAAACTTTTCTTCCCAGCGCGTCATACACGGTGCTGGTGGTGCCACCATCGGGCAGAGTGCTGCCGGTCTGCTGCCCAAGGGCGTTATAAGTAAAGGTGGTGGTCTGGCCATCCGGACCGGTGCTGCTTAACACCTGCCCGGCAGCGTTGAGGGTTTGTGACGTGGTGGAATAAACCGTGCCGGGATTGGTAAGCGTCGCGAACGCAACACCCGCCGCATTGGTGGTGACGGTGATAATCAAACCACTGACACGATCCGTGCCGATGACCCGGCCCGCGGCATCATAAATGGTTTCCGTGCCATTGGCCGCCTGGCCGAGGACATGCCGATCCGTGGTGTATTGCGGCAAGCCTTGGGCATTGTAGTACGTTTCCGTGCTGGTGCCATCGGAATAAATCGTCTGGATCAGGTTGTTGTTGGAATCGTAGAGACTCTTTGTAACGTTGCCGAATGCGCCTGTGCTGGTGATGACATTTCCATTGGCATCATACGTGCTTGAAGTGACGGTCTGTTCACTTGTTCCCAAGTCGCTGATGGTACTGGCCAACTGCCCTTGCAAATCATAATTATTCTGGGTAATCAGGCCCCGCGCATCAATGGTCTGGCTGACTTGGCCGTCGGCGTTGTAGAGTGTCTGGGTGGTGTTACCTTGGGGATCAATGGATTCGATTAATCTATTCTGAGCGTCGTAAATATTTTGTGTCACGGCATAAGGGTACCAGGTGATGCCGTTGACGGTCACACTGGCGGGTGTGTTGGGCGGCAATGCAGGTGGCGTGACACCCGCTGCATAGGTTGGCTGCGAGGTGTTCCAGGTGATCGAATAAGTCTGGTTGCCGCTGGAGTCATAAGTAAACGTGGTTTTGCGAAGCAGCGTTACCGGTGCGCCTGTGACTGGATCGGCGGAGTAGACATCAGTCTCGGTGACATCGCCGGTGGAATCGTAATACATCTGCGTGACGCTGTAGGGTGTAAAGATGCCGGGGGTAAGTTGGCCCGCGGCATTGATGTCATTGTATTGCGTAATTGTGCCGGCGAGTCCCTGGGCGTTGTAATTGCCAAAGGTGGTTTTGGAGACCAGGACGGGAGTCGGGAGACTGGGGTTGGGAGTGGAGGTGACATCGGTTTCGGTTAAGTTTCCCAGCGAATCATAAGCGTTCGTGGTCGTCGTTTCTCCCGTCCCCGAACTTCCTACTCCCGTCTGCGTGCTGGTGAGCAGCAGTTCCCGGTTATTGATCGTGGTATACGTGCTGTAGGTGCTTACCGTCTGCTCTGGATCATTGCCCGCTGCGGGGATGGTATACGTTTCACTTAACTGATTGCCGTTCTGATCATAGGTGTAAGTTTTGGTCAATACATTGGTGGCAACGCCATTGACAAGCGTATCGGTGGTGACGGTGGTGGGGTTATTGGTCCGGGAATCGCCGTAGACATATTGCGTTTCATGGCCCTGGGGGTCGGTTTGATCGACCACGCGGCCCTGATTGTCATACACATACACGGTCTGATTGCCGTTGCGATCGGTGACGACTTCCTGATTTCCCGCGATGTTGGGATTGTAGGTGATGGTATTGCCGTTGGAATCGGTGCTGGCGATCAGGCGGCCTGCCGCATCATATTGATTGATAATCGGCGTACTGCCCGATGGACTGGTGATTTTCTGGATGATATGGGCCTGCGTGCCTTGCAGGTAGGTGTAGTTGGTAACATCCCAGACGGCGGGCGTGGTGATGTTGCCGTTGGAGTCGGTTACCGCCGGGGTTTGCAGGACGCTGGATTGCGTTAAATCGCCGTTGGAATCGTAGGTGTAGGTGACCAGCGTTTCCCCGGCGGCATTATTGACTGCGGTAATGCGGCCTTGGGTGTCGCGGACAAAGGATAGTTCATTGACCGTCTGGCCGGTGATCGGCGAGGTGTAGCTGTAGCCGGTGGAGGTGATGCCGATGGCGTTGCCGTTGGCATCGACGATCTTGGTGAGGCTGAGATTGTTGTTGTAAAGCGCGGGCAGATAATCATACACATCGCTTTCCTGGGCGTTGGTGTAACTCTGGTTGAAGAACACCCCGCCGGAGGACTGCGTTTTTTCAAAGTAAAACTTTGTGCCGTCGGGCGCGGTGAGGGTGTAGCCGGGGATTTGATACATGGCCATGAGATTCACATCGTTGGCACCGGTCAGCGGGTCTTCGCCCTCGGTCAAGCCCAGGGCGCTCCAATATTCAATGCCCAGGGTGGTGTTGTCGGTAATACCGGCGTTGCCATCGATGGCTAGGGTGTAATGCACGGTCGGATCGACCGCCTTGAACGCCCCCTGCAGGCCGGTGGGCGTATCGGCGATGTAGAATTCAAATTCGGTGCGTTGGCCGTTGGGCAGCGTAATCCAGACGTTACGATCCCCGCCGACGCGAATTTGGATCGGCTGGGAAGTTGACGAATTGGAATAGGCGGCGTTGGTGTAATACGTGGAATACTGACTGGGGTCTTCCTGAATGTTGAAATTGGTGCCCAGGGTCCAGCCGTAGCCCAGATCGCTATAGGTGTTGCGATCCAGAGAGTTGTAGTTGCGGGTCAACTGGATCGGCAGGCCGGCGACCGGAATGCTCACATCGGTCTGGCTGAACTGGAAGTTGCCGATCTTTTCCTGGCTGAGCACGGCGACATAAATTTGCGTAGAACTGGATAGTCCGCCTGAGTTGGTCGCGGTAAGCTCAATGACATATTGGCCATTTTGCAGCAGTGTGGGATCAAAGGTGCCCAGAGCGGCATTGGTCTGTGCGGTTGAGGCGGTACCGGTGGCCAAGGTCGTAAAGCTGCCCGTACCGCTGGCGGTCACCGGAGCATAGGAAAGGGTCCAGGAGATCGGGTAGGCACTGGTGTTGTTATCTGAAATATTGCCGTAGATCATAGTCGGCGCGGTGATCTGCACCGGGTTGAAATTGGGTTGCGTGGGATCATCATTCAAGACAGGGGTTATCGAGGTGGCGGTGGTGCCCGTCTCGGTGATTGCCAGAGCGGGGGCGGTGGTAACGGTGGGGTTGATACTGGTCAGTGACAGCGTCGCCGGTTGGCTGGTCAGGCCGGCGGCATTGGTGGCGGTGGCCACCAGATTCAGCGCTGTTCCGGCGGCTCCGGTGTTGATGATCGCGGTGGCGTAGCCGGGGTTCACGGTGGTCAGGGTGACGGGGTTACCATCAAGTGTCAAGGTCATGCCGGTGACGCCGACCGCATCGGCGGCGGTAACGGCGATGGTGACGGAAGTGTTCTGGTCATAGGTGTTGGCAGCGCCATTGACGGTGGGTGTGGTGGCCGCGATCTGAACGGTTGGGGCGGTATCGGCGGCAACTGTAATGGTGAAATTACTCTGGGAACTCTGGCCATAAATGTCCGTGACCACCGCACCGACGGTATAGGAACCGATGGGTGTGGAGGCGGAGGTTTGCCAGCGGATTTGGCCGATGCCGTTGACATCGGTGATCGTAAGACCGACGGGGATCGCGGTTCCGCCGGTCACTTGCGACGGATTGGCGAAACTCCACGAAGCGATGTTGTCGCCGGCGGCCAGGAACGAAGTATTATCGTTGTAGGAAAGCAGATTCCCGGCGGTGACGGTCAGATCGGGGATCGGCGAGATCACCGGCGCGGCAGTTGGCGCGGTGACATTAACGGTGAAGGTTTGCGTGGCTGAGCCATTAGCGTCGGTCGCGATAATGGTGATGCTTTGCGGCCCCACCGCGCCGGGCGTCCAGTTCAGCAGTCCCGTGGAATTAATGGACGCATTGGGAATGGTTGTGCCGTTCGGCCCGGTGGCACTGTAGCTGAAACTGCCGGAGCCGAGGTTGGCATCATAAACGGTGACCTGATAGGTGTAAGGCTGATTTTCAACGGCCGACAGGCCGGGCTGGGAGGTAATCGACGGAGCCGGGAGCGTGGCTGTGGTGGCAACCGCGATGGCGAACGGCTGTGTAGTAGTCTGCCCGGCGGAATTGGTTACCTCCACGGTGACATTGGAACTGTAGGCGCTTCCCTGCGTAGGTGACGTCCAAGTGATTAAACCGGTGGAACTGTTGATGCTCATGCCGGCGAGATTAGGATCGGTACTGGCGGCCAGAGAATAAGTCAATGGCCCGCCGGTGGCATCGGTGGCGCTAGCGGCGTAGTAATAGGTTTGCCCCATCACGCCCGCTGTTACCGGCAGGGAGTTGAACACCGGCGGCGAAGAGAGCGCCGTTACATTGATGGACCATTTTTCGGTGGCATAGCCGCCCTGACTGTCGGTGGCTTGGACGATCACCGTTTGATTGCCAAGCTGCATGGCGCTGGGGTCCCAGCTTATCAGGCCGGTGGCGGCATTGATGCTCATGGCATTCGGACTTTGGTCCAGCGAATAAGTCAGCGGGTAGTTTTCCGGGCTGGATGCGGTGATCTGATTCTGGTAGGTCTGCCCCACCACTGCGGTCGTCAAAACGTTGCCGCTGAAGACCGGCGGATTATCCTGGGGCGTCTGATTGACGACGGTAACGGTATAGGTGCCGGTGGTGGCGACATTGATCGTCGGATCGGTGATGGTGAGCGTGAAACTCTGCGGCGAGGTTGTACCGGCCGGGGGCGTCCAGGTGATCAGGCCGGTAATGGGGTCAATGGTCATGCCGGGCACGCCGGAGATGCTGTACGTGAGCGGGTCGCCCAGAGGAGAAGTGGCCGTGACTTGCGCGGTGTAAGGCTGATCGGGTGCGGCATCGGGTGGAATGCTTACGCCGGTAATAGATGGCGCAACGGAAGCCAGGGTGCGGACGATCAGCGTGTATTGCTGCGTTGACGATGCGCCTTGCGAATCGGTGGCCGTGATGGTAAGCGGATAACTGCCGGCGACAGAATTGCTCCAAGTCAGCAGGCCCGTAGATGCGTTAATGCTTGGGCCGCCGGCGGTGATGCCGGAGGTCAGGCTGTAGGTGATGGCATCGCCCTGCGGATCTGTGGCGAGAACCTGGTACTGATAGTTGCTGCCCGCCGCCACCGGCAAATTCGGCGGCGTGGAGGTGATGATGGGTGGAAGCGGGGCCTCGGTGACCGGTAGTGTGAAGGTCTGGGTTTGCGACAGATTGGCGGCATCCGTAGCGGTAATGGAAATCTGGTAATTTCCCAGCACCGGATCGGTCCAGGTCAGGGTATGGGTTGCAGTGTTAAACACCGGCGCGTTGCCGGTGGGGAATCCCGTCAAACTGGCCGACCAGGTGATGGCCGAACCCTGCGGATCGATGGCGGTAAGAACATATTGATATTCTTTGCCCGCGATGGCCGGACCGGCGGGCTGGCTGGTGATCTGCGGCGGTTGGGCGGGGGCCGAGGAATTAACCGCCTGAACGGTAAACGTTTGCGAGGCGTAGCCATTCTGATCGGTGACGGTAACCGTTATGGGTTGGAATCCGGCGGCCGAGGGCGTCCAGGTGACAATGCCATCCGAGCTAATCGCCACACCGTTCGCCAACGATGCGGAATCCAGGCTCCACGTAAATACCCCGGAACCGAGATTGGAATCGGAAGCGGTCGCGTTATAGGAATACTGCGTACCGACCGTGGCTGTGGCGGGCGGAAGGCTGGTGATCGACGGCGGCTGGGTGGATACGATCACCAGATTGTACGTTTGTTCGGACTGATCGCCACGGGAATCGGCGGCGATAATGCCGATTTCAAACGTACCGGTGACCGTGGGCGTCCAGGTCAGCGTCGCAGTATTGGGCGTTGCGGAATCCGGCGTCAGGGTCATGCCGGACTGGGCGTATTTCGGATCCAGAGTGAAGGTGATTGGATCGCCATTGGTGTCGGTGGCGGAAACCTGATAGCTGTAGGGTTGGTTAATGCCCGATTCTTCCTGAGGTGTGGTGGTGAATTGCGGCGGCTGATAGACAGGCGCAACCATAACCGGCAGCGTATACGTTTGCGTAGTTGCCAGACCGGCGGCATCAGTGGCCGTGATGGAGAGTGTATAGTTACCCGCAATCGGATCAGCCCAGGTCAATGCGCCGGTGGCGGCGTTAAACGTTGGCGCATCGGCTGACGGGAACGCGGTCAGGTCGGCCGACCAAGTGATGGCCGAACCCTGCGGATCAACGGCGGTCGCCAGATATTGATACTCTTTTCCCGCGATGGCCGGGCCGGTGGGCGTGCTGGTGAACTGCGGCGGCTGGGGTGGCGGAACCGCCGAGACCGCGGCCACCGTGAAGACCTGGCTGACCGAGCCATCCGCATCCGTTGCGGTGACGGTCATGGTTTGCGAGCCAGTTGCCGTAGGCGTCCATGTGATCAGGCCTTGCGCGGAGATCGTCGGACCGGTGTCGCTGGAAACCAGAGCATAAGTAAACGTCGGATTATTGAGATACGGATCATCGGCGACGACTTGGTACTTATAGGGCTGTCCGACCACAACCTGGTTGCCGGGGGTGGAGGTAATCACCGGTGGCTGCGTGGTTGTGGCGGCCACGACCGGCAGCGTGAAGGTCTGGACCGCTCCGAGGCCGAGGCTGTCCGTGGCCGTGAAAGAGAGTTGATAGTTGCCGGCAACCGGGTTGTTCCATGCGAACAGGCCGGTGGAGGGATCAAACGCGGGCTGATTGCCGGTGGGGAATTCGTCGGCGTTCCAATTGGCCGAGAGTGTCAGGGCCTGCCCCTGTGGATCGGTGGCGGTGAAGATGTACTGATAGGGTGTTCCGGCGACAGCGCTGGTGGGGGTACTGGTGATTTCCGGCGGCTCGGCGGTGGCACCAGCCTCGGTTGCATAAACCTTAAAGCTCTGGCTGGCCGATCCGTTTTCATCGGAGACCGTGACGGTAATCGCCTGCACCACGGCGGCGGTGGGTGTCCACGACAATGCCGCGGTGTCAGCGCCGGTGGAAGCAATGGATACGCCGGCCTTGGTGCTCGCGGGATCAATACTCCAAGTAAAGCTGCCCGTGCCGAGATTCGAGTCGGAGGCGGTGAAGTTGTAGGTATTTAGCGTTCCGACAGTGGCGGCGGTGTTGGTAGGAGCAGACAATGCGGGCGGCGCGTTGGGATTTACGGCCAGTGCGAACGATTGCGTGCCGCGATTGCCCAGATTGTCGGTGGCTTCCACAGTAACGGCGTAAATGCCAGGGGTGCCGGGCGTCCAACTAAGCACACCGGTGGTGGGATTGATCGCCAAGCCCAAAGTGGTGTCAGCGGAAGATAAGCTATAGCTCACCACGCCGCCGGCGGGGTCGATGGCCTGGGCGGTGTAGCTGTAGGCCTGATTGACTCCCACAGTCAGCGGCGGCTGGGATTCAAATGCGATACCCTGGAAATTGGGCACCACATCAAGGTTAAAGCTTTGGGTCGCGGTATCGCCCTGACCGTCGTTGACGGTCAGGCTAATCGGGTGAACTCCCAGACCAGAGGCCTGCGGCGTCCAGGCGATCACACCGGTGGTCGGGTCGATGACCATTCCGGCGGGCGCGTTATTAAGCGACCACGTCAGCGGATACATCTGGGGACTAAAGCCGGTGGCGTCATATTCAAATTTCTGGCCGACAATGGTGATCGTCGGCGGGTAGCTGGTGATTTCGGGCGACTGGTGCGGCAGCGTGGTAACTTGGTTGCCGAAATTGATGGCGGAAATATTGTCACCGGAAGGGACCGAGACATTCCAAGAGCCGGTGGTGGGCTGGGTTTCCTGGTAGCCGGAAGGCAGAACCTCGCGGACGGTATAGTTGCCGGGCGCAAGATTGCTGAAGGTGTAGTTGCCGTTGGCGTCGGTGGTGGTGAACGGATCGTTGGCGTCTAGACGACCGTCATGGTTTAGATCAAGATAGACCGTCACGCCATCCATGGGCGGTTCCTGCGTGGTGGTGACTTGACCTACACCGGCGGGCGCGAAGGTGACGCCTTCCCATTCGGTATTGAAGGCTACCCCGGATCCCAACGGAATGGGCGTCACGGCGACAGACGAGCCATTCCACGCCAGCGTGAAAAGGTCCAGACCTCCCGGACCGTATTCGGAAGCCACCATCAAATCGCCAACGTAGGGAGTCAGTTCAGCGGCGGGAATTCCTACGATCTGACTGCCCGTAGTGTTGCCGAAGAAATTTTCATTCGCTGGAATCACGCGAATGGCCTCCGGCCCAACCTGTCCGGTCTGTCCGGCGGGCAGTGTCAGCGCGTAGGTATTCACCACGCCCGCGGAGTTAACGGTATAGAGGTTATTATTGTCCTCATTGGTAAAGGCAATGGTGCCGGCCAATGGGCCATATTTCGCCGGGTCGTTGGGGATGACCGTCACGCCTTCTGAGATTCCCTGATTAACATTGGCCAGCAACTTATAGGAGCCGTTGGCATCAACCTCCCACACTTGGCCGTTGGTGGTCAGGGCGATGAGGTTGTCGCCAAAGACACCAGTGGTGTCCACAGTCAGACCGCCGCGGAAATCGGAATTTGCCGGTAGTTGTGCAAAGGCAGTATTGACGGTACCGCCGCCGTTAGTGACTTGAATGATCGGGTAACACGTTATGCCGTTGACCGTGGTCGTTGCGGAACTGCCGACATACAAATCGCCAGGAGTAAAGCCGCCGGTGTTGCCGTCCGGTACGGTGGCCATGTAGACCTCGTCGCCGCCGAGATTGGTCAGCGATCCCGCAAATGGTTGTGCCGAGCCATCCGGTTCGATTTGCGTGAGCGTTGTGCCTCCCACAATGAGGGTGTTATTGGTTGGATAATACCCAATGCCGCCAGGGCCGCCGTGGCCGGAAACTACAATTGGGTTGATGGGCGTTCCGGGCGGCAATGAACCGGGGATGTCGTCAAGGGAACCGCCTCCGGTCTGATCGTTGTAGATCGTGCCGGAAATGGAACCCGCCTGATCGGCGACGGCCAGGGTATAGGTTTGCGTGTCAAAATAGCCATAACCATCGTCCACGCGTACCGTTACGGTGTGCGGCCCCAGCGCCGCCTGGGTCGGGTCCGCCCACGTCAGCAGGCCGGTGGTGGCATTGATGGTCATGGTCGGATCACCGGGGGTCGGCAGACTCCAAGTAAGCGCATCGCCGTCGGCGTCAATGGCCGCAAGTTGATAGGAATACGCCTGGCCAACCAAGGCCCCGGTCACCGGGGTGGAAACAATCTGCGGTGCGAGATTGCCGGACTGGCCCTGCACGGCAATTTGGTAACTCTGGGCCTGGGTTGCGCCGATTTGCCCGGCGTCATCGGTATCTGTGACGCTGATATTGACATTCTGCACGCCTGCTTGTGAACCGGTGGGCGTCCAGGACACCAGGCCGGTGGAACTGTTGATGGTCATGCCGGATGGGCCGTTGACCAGAGCGAATTGCAGTTGATCGCCATCGGCGTCGCGGGCGGTCGCCTGATACGTATATGCGGCTCCCACTGTTGCAACCGTAAGCGGTGAACTGGTCAACGTCGGCGGATCAACCGGAGCATTCCCGGAAACAGCCAGCGTGTAACTCTGTATTGCACTTTCGCCCCGTCTGTCGGTAACCCGCAGAGCAATGGCTTGATTACCCACCACCGGGTCGGTCCACGTCAGGACGCCGGTAGCGGCATTGATGCTCATGCCGGTGGGCGCGGTGACAATGCTGTAGGTCAGGGTTTGATTCGGTGCGGGATCAAAGGCGGAAGGATTGTAGGTATACGCGCTGCCCGCATCGGCATGGGCCACGGGAATGGAAGTAAATCCCGGCGGCCCGTAGACCGGGGAGAGGAATTTGAGTTGATAGGTGAATTTAATGTCTTTGGGGTCGGAAAACTCCAAGGTAATGGGAGAGGTGCTCTGCCCTGGTGCCAAGGCTGAAGAGGTCAGGCCGTCACTAAGATTGTAATACGGTGTGCCATCCGGCGCGGTGCCATCGGCATTCAGCAGTTTGACGGTGGTGCCCCCATTGGAGTCATACAGTTCGGTTACTTCCACCAGCAGTGGTGTGGAGAGCGTATCGCCGCTGGTGTTTTGGGCCGTTAATCCGGCGAAAAGAGTATTGGAGGATTGATTCAATGACGTTTGACCATACATATCCGTAAAGTCGCCGGTGACATTGGTCAGATTCGCGAAATTAATGCCGCTGCCGGTTGCGGTACCCAGCAGCGTGACGGTCTGGCTGGCCGTGGCTCCGATCGAATCGGTGGCCGTGACCGTAAGGTTATTGGTTCCGGGATCGAGATTGACATCATCAAAGAAATCTCCCGCCGCATCCATCAATTGCACCGCTGTGCCGTTGACGGTCACGGACACAATCGGATCGCTTGAATTACCAGCCACAGCGCGGCCTGCGATGTATCCCAGAGTGCCGGTGTCCGTGGTATTCAGTATGGTCAACGTTGGCGCATCGGATGGGTTTAGAATAGTACCCGTCGCCGTGGCGTTTCCGATGGTCGCGTTGGCGGGACTCGATAGAACAACCGAGAAGCTCAACGGGTTGGCCAGCGCACCGGCGGCAAGAATCGGCACATTAACCGTCTCGCTGGTCACACCGGGCAGAAAGGTCAGCGTACCGGAGGTCGTCTGGTAATTAGTCCCGGCGATGGCAGTGCCGGCTTGTGTTGAATAGTTCACTGTGACGGGGTGGGCAACCACATTCTGGAGCGTCACGGTGAACGCCATGAATCCGGTGCCGGAAGCTGGCTCCACCGCGGTGGCGTTGGAAATCGAGATTGGCACGCCGGAGGTGATCGTTCCGGTAGCGGTGGCTTGGGCAAAGACCGCGTTGGCCGGACTGGGACTGCTTATGGCCACTTTGAAGTATTCGGGCGATTCATACGAAGCCGAGCCATTGACCGACACCGCCACATCTTGCGTGGTCGCGCCGGACGTGAACGTCAGTGTGCCGCTGGTGGCGCCGTAATCGTTGTCGGCCAGAGTAGCCGTGCCGTCGGAAGTCGCATAGTTGACCGTGATGGTCGGCATGCCGGGAATGGAGGTAAGCGTCACCGGGAAATCAAACGTCGTGGTTCCGCTGGTGACATCCTGTTGTGTCACAGAACCAATCTGAATCGTCGGAATCTGGGTCAACAGCACATCGGCGGAATTGCTGCCGCCTTTATAGGTAATCTGATAGGAGTAGTCGTGCTGGGTGAACGTGCTGCCTTCCGGCAGGCCGGTGAAGATAGTCGTCGGCGGCGTGGCTGCGGAACTATTGTTGACGATAATGTCCAGCGGCGTGGTGTAGGCAATCGGGTTGATGGTGTTGATGGTCAAAGTACCGGCGAGGCTGGGGGCGTTATTGACCAAAAGTTGACCATAGCCCCCTTGACCGAAGGAGGGTCCGAATCCGGGATAACCAGAACTGGAGGCCTTGGTTTCATCCACGCCAATGGTTAGGTTGCCGGTGGCGGTCTGGGTGTAAACGCCGCTCATGAGGTTCAAAAACGTCCCGGCGGCGATACTGAGCGTTCCGCTGTTATTTAAGGCCACAGCGTAACTGCCGTACGACCCCATGCCCACGCCGCCAGTGCCGGTGATTTCCAGATTGCCAGCATTATTGAAAGCCAGGGGGCTGGTGTCGCCGGGATTTATCTGCGAAGGACCGTATCCGCCACTGGCGGTAATGACAAAAACACCACCCTTGGCGTTGTCAATCGTGGCACTGTTGTACATATTGATTGTGCCGGAACTACTGAGGTTCACCGTGCCGGAACTGTCCAATGCCACATTGGGTGTATTGGCGTTACCGAGACTTACCGAGCCGGTTATATTAAGAATTGCCGCATAATTGACGGCGATGGAGGCGTCTGCGACACCTCCGCTCCAGGTATTGCTGCCGCTTAGCGACACCGACCCCGTGCCGTCGATCGTTCCGCTGCTGAAATTCAGAGCATTGACATTGAGCGTATAGCCATTGGTCGCCAGCGTCGCGCCCTGCACCTCCACCTGACCGCCATTGACGCTGGTCATGGTCGTGTTGCCGTCCAAGGTAAATGTCTCATTGCTGAAATTCAGCGTCCCGCCATCGACGGTAAACGCCGGAGCCGTATTGCTGGCGTTCGCATTCGTGCCGCCGGCATTGAGTTGCAATGTTCCGGCATCCACTTCCACCTGACCCGTGGATTGGTTGTTCAACGCCACCCCGCCGGTGCTACCGTAG
>DAIDJN010000083.1:0-32709 GCA_027451365.1 Phycisphaerales bacterium
TGGGCTGGCTGAGCAAATGCCGGGGCATTCTGGTACGGTACGCGAAAAAGTCATCCAACTACCTTGGCATCATTCAATTGGCCTGCGGATTATTGTGGTATCGCCGCCAGCATCGATACACCGTTTTGAGATAGTTTCTAAGATATGGCCGACAACCGGCGCAGAAAAAAACACCGGTTTTCGCCATCCCGGAGGGGACTGAAAAAAATGCGACCCGATGACGATTTTAACGTCCGGCAGGTGAAGCTGGCTCGAAGCTGCGACCAACAGGCTGCTGGCATCGTTGCCTGGGCGAAAGATTTTCCCATGAATGATGCCCCGCTTCCGATTGCAGTTACAACGACGCGGCGGTTGGTAACAACGCGGGCCGATTATCGGCGGGAAGCGATTTCCTGGTCGCGCTGGCGGGCGGTGGCGCGGCGAAGTGCTCGCTTTTCAAACCACGTCAGGCTGTGCATTCCTTTGGCGTGAACTTTTTCAAGAATTTTATCCAGCCGCCGCATTTCCAGTCGATCTCTGCGGGTTTTACGGCCGGTCCAGTGCAGCCAGCGACGGATCAGAATCTGTCGCTTTTCTTTGGGTACATCGCGCATGGATGCGCCATTGGAAAGCAGTTGTTCCATAATGGCCGGTCCATCCTGCTGAAGCTGCCGACGCCGCTGGACGCAACTGTAGAACAAAAAAATGGACATTATCAGGAACATCGTGCTTTTGGCTAAAACGCCCAGGATGGCCATGGGAACCGCGACTGCCATACCCACAATGCAGGTCACATTAATGGCTTGATAGGCACCGGTCATGGGCCACAGAATCGCCTGTAAAAGGTAGGCACCGTCAAACCAGTAATAAGGCAGAAAATTAATGTAAATAAGCGCTAGATTAGTCCAATAGAACAGAAACAGAAACGAGCCGCCGGTTCCCAAAAACGGGTGGAACGGCGCTCCTCCGCCAAGCAATGCCAGCGGATTCAGCAATATGGGCAGCGACAAATGCCAGTTCGCAGTCAGCAAAGTTCCGGAAACCAGGGCCGCGCCGAAATTGGCGAAAATGCCGCCCGCCTGCGCGATAAACATGGGCCACGCACCCGGCGGGTGAACCGGTGGAATCATGTTGCCGGACGGCCAGATCAGGAAGTCGTCATGGCGGCCGCCGACAAATTGTGCGCCAATGCGATGGCCCGTTTCATGCCAGAGCAGCGCTGCCATGGTGGCAACCATGAGCAGGACAACCTGTCCGGGATAATCGGTTTGCAGCATTCGCATGGCCTGAAACGCCATAAACAAAAGCAGCCAGAAGTGCAGACGAATGCGAATACCGAATGGGGAACCCAGCGGCAGGGAATAATTAAGGAAGCTAAGCGCTCCACCACCCATGAAATCGCTGCCCGCACCACCATCTGTACGGTTATAATCTCTGTCACGCCAACTCATCCGAGCCACCGCTAATTACCTCTGGCCGCGAAATTCCGCCCGGCCTGCGACTGGTCAACCAACTTGTGTTGACAAATATTTCAGTAGGACGGCAATTGATTTTCCGTCCACAATTTCATTGTCCTTAATCATACGCCTAATCTCGGTCGGCGGTAACACGACCGTCGTAATTGTTTCGTTTTCCTCAAGCGCCTGAGGACCGGGGGTCAGGTCGGTTGCCAGAAACGCAAACATTTTTTCGGTCAGAATTCCGGGCGAAGTATAAAACCAGCCGAGCGACAGAATTCTTTTTGAATGATAGCCGGTTTCTTCGACAAGTTCCCGGCCGGCACACAATGCGGGGTCTTCACCTTTTTCCAAAGTGCCGGCGGGCAGTTCCCAGAGTTCTTCGCCAAGCGTATGGCGAAGGTTGCGGATCATCACAATGGAGCCGTCGCGAAGAACCGGCAGAATAATGACTGCGCCGGGGTGCCAGACGACTTCGCGGACGACCTGCTTTCCGCCAGTCGTCCGGACCGTTCGCAACAGAAGGTCCATTCGCTGACCATGGTAGACGACTTTGTCTGTGTCCGGGTTCTGCTGTGGAATGGTCATGAAGGCTAAACCTTTAATTATTTCTCATACACTCTAACATCGGCACGATGCACTCCCTATAATAATGCGAAATGGAAGAAAAAGGAAAAAAAAGGAAGTCCCGTTCTGTTCTGCCGGTCGAAGAGGCCGGCAGAACGCTAAAAGCTGCGCCATCCGCCATGTCCCTGCCGGTGATTCAGCCGGCGGTAGAACCCGGCGCAGGGGCACCACCGGCCACCAGAGACGGAACTGTGAATGACTCTGACGCGATCGCCGCTGAACAGGCCAGTGACGACTTTGAGGAGGAAATTGTCCAGGAAATTCCCACCGGCGAGGTACTGCTTCCCTTGCCGAATGAACCGGCCGCCATTCGGTTGGCCCGCCTGCATGAGAAGGGCCGGGCATTGCCTTTGTCGCCGGGCGTATATTTGATGAAAGATGTCCGTGGGATCGTGATTTACGTGGGAAAATCGCGAACTCTTCGCAATCGGGTAAGCAGCTATTTTATTGCGTCCACCGATCTTGGACCAGTGAAACAGAAGTTGCTGGATTATGTGGCGGATTTTGACACGCTTATCTGCGATTCAGAAGTCGAGGCGCTGCTCATTGAAAATCGGCTCATCAAGGATATTAAACCGCGATTCAATGCGCGGCTTAGCGATGGAAAAAGTTACCCTTACTTGGAAATTACCGTCCGTGATGACTATCCAGGCGTGTATGTGACCAGGCAGCCGAAGGAAAGCGGTACACGGCTGTATGGCCCGTTCATCAATGGTTTTGCATTAAAGGAAGCGCTGATTTACATGCAGCGTGCGTTCAAGTTCCGCACCTGTGAGTTGGAGATACGCGCGGATAACCCGAAGAACCGGTTTTTTCGTCCGTGTCTGCTATACAACATCCGTCAGTGCACAGCGCCGTGCGCGGGGAAAATAAGCCCCGAGGATTACCGGGCCGATATTGACAGGCTGAAAAAATTTCTGGAATCCAGTCGGGGCGATGCCCTGCGCGAGATGACCCGTCAGATGGAGGCGGCGTCGGCCGCACTGGATTTTGAACAGGCTGCGGCTTTGCGCGACCAGATAAAGGCGTTGCGGGCGTTATCCCATCGCGGAAAAGGAGCGAAGGAAATGCAGCCTGAGTTGTTTTTTCAGGATCATCGGGCCGGGACGCGGCACCTGCAGGAGATTCTTGAACTCACCCATCCGGTGCGGTGGATCGAAGCCATTGATATTGCTCATTTTCAGGGAGAGGCCACTGTTGGCTCCCTGGTCTGTTTTATGGATGGCCGTCCGTTTAAGGAGGGTTACAAGCGGTTTCGTATAAAAGGAGTAACCGGAATTGATGATTTCAAGTGCATCGCGGAAGTCGTTTCCCGCCGGTACCGGAATGCCGGCCTTGGCCAGGAACGGTATCCGGATGTAATTCTGATTGATGGCGGGATCGGCCAGCTTCACGCCGCGCAGAGCGCTTTTTCCGAAATGGAGGTCAAGCCGACGATGGTCATCAGCCTCGCCAAACGGGAAGAAGAAGTGTATGTACAAAACCGGCCCGCGCCATTTAAGCTTTCGCGCACAAACGCGGCGCTTAAATTATTGCAATTTGCCCGCGACGAAGCGCATCGGTTTGCCCAGGGGTATCACCATCTCCTGATTGCCCGGCGGCAATTTCAGGACACTATTGGCCATAAAAAGCCAGTGGGAAAAAAGAAGGGCCGGGCCGCGGACAAGCTGGGACCTGCGTTGGGAACATCCGAAAAATCCGAAAGCAACGCCTCCGCCGCATCGCCAGAGGGAAGTGCGCAATCCACTGCCAGCGAAACAGCGGAGATGAAAATTTTAACCATGGAAGAAATACGGCGAATGTCCAAAAAAAAAGAATCTTGACTCTATCTTCGGCTGCGTTACCTGACGTCAGACCGCCAGGATTCTACAAGCTTGTATGGACACCGCATTAATTGCAGCTTCAGATTTTATCACGGGCCATCATCAGTCGGGCGGCTTCAAGTGCCACCCGGCGGCTGGCGGGCATCTGGCGGGAAAATTCACGCATGGAACCGGTCAGGTCGCGGAGTTCCTGGGCCATGGCGGCACGCCTGTTCGCATTTTCCAGAAGTTCGAGAACTTTCTGGGCCAGCGGGCGGCTGGAACCGTAAAACGGCATGAATTCCGGTACCAGTTCCCGATCTGCCAGAATGTTCACGAGTGATAAATAGCGGCTCTGTACCAGGAACTGCCCCACCAGTTTCCACTTCCACGCCGCCAGTGCGTACATCACCACCATCGGCTTATGCCGACTGGCGACTTGCAGCGTCGCAGTTCCACTGACCGTCAATACCACGTCCGCCCAGTCGATAATGGCATCCGTCATGCCGGTACGCACTTCGGCCACTTCTCCTTTGGCACGAAGAAGCGTGCGAATCTGCCAGGCCCGACTGTCATCCGCGGCGGCAATGGCAAAGGAGGCCTGACTTATTCGGCCACGCACCTGACGCACCACGTCCAGCATGGGCGGCAGATTCCCCTGCACCTCAGCCCGGCGGGAACCGGGCAGCAGTGCCAACTTTATGGGGGCTGAAGGCAACGGTGCGTCCTCTCGCCCGGCCATTGAACGCGACATCTGTGGACGGATGGAAGGATACGCAAGTGGATTCTCGACGGCTAATGGGGCGGCGGAATCAAACAGTGGATGGCCCACATAAACCGCGTGGACATGCCGCTGGCGAAAATAATTTTCCTCAAACGGCAAGACACAGCAAAGCGTATCCACCACGCCGATTAACTTGGAAATCCGCCACGGTGCCCAGGCCCACAATTGGGGGGCTACATAATAACAGACGGGAATGCCCAGCCGATGGGCCAGTCGCGATACGCGAATATTTACGGGCGGTGAGTCTATAGGGATGACCACTGCCGGCTCATGTTGCCGCATGTCCGCTTCAATTTGTTTAAGAAGTTTCACCCAGAAGCCGATTTGCGAAAGCGCTCCCAGCAGCATGGCTGAGTTCTTGGTCGGGTCAGCTAAAAGCTGGCAACCGGCGGCTGCCATTTTCGGGCCACCGACGCCGCGAAAGCGGGCTTGGGGAAATTCCGCCCGCAGCGCGGTAATAAGCGATGCGCCTAAAACGTCTGCACTGTGTTCCGCAGCGGAAAGAAAAAACAGGGGACTCTTAATCAGTGACTCCTCGGAAGGATACGCTTACTAGGCACGCGGGCTATTGCAATGCTCCAGGACGCTTCCGCGCCTGGGGGCGGCATCGAACGTGCGTGGTCGTTCGGTTGGCCCATTAGGGCGCTGGCGGATGATTCCAGCACCTAGTAAACACTGATTTGGCGTAGCGGGCAAGCCGTTCACGAAAAGCAGACGCTTTGAATATGTGGGCCGTGTTGGGCCGAAACCCGCCCGCTCAGGCGAAATGGGCTCAATATTTTCCGACCAGCAGTTTGGATAAAAGTTTTTCGTGATTGCAGATTGACCGTTCCGTAGTCCAATAATAGCCAATATTAAATAAGAATTTCCATGGATCATGACGTGAGCACATTCCTATAAAATAATGTTCTATCAACGGTTAAGGTGGATTATTGCGCAATAAAAATAATCGTTAATGTGAAATTGAGATCAATAATCCATTTCGGAAAATTTCGTAAACTTCCACAGGCCATTGGTTCGATAATTAAGGCTGGAAGTGTAACCGTAGCGGAGCGTTCAGTGAGTGCGATTCAATTATCAAAGGCGGAACGAAGGCAGATTGTCTCCGTTCTTTCAGAATTAAAGACTGAAGGACTTATTTATGGGCGGCGCCATCGGCGCCAGCCCGTGCGGCAGTTCATGTGGCTCAAGCGACTGCCTCGCCCGGCTAATCCGCGCGGGGCGAGTTTCAAAATTGTCAGCGAAGATGCGTCCCTTCAGGGGCTTGGGTTTGTGACCCGGCGACGGCTTTACATTAACGAATTCGTCGTGGTTCCCCTGCAATTCAAAGAGGGCGGCGGAATGCTGGTGCTTTGCCGGGTTTGCTTCTGCGCTCAGCTTCCGGACGGCGGCTATCGCGTGGGTGTGGAATTCAAGGAAACTCTGTCCGATTCGAAGTGTAAGGAACGTATACCCAACACTTGGCTCAAAATGGGCTGGGCTGCCGATGTTGAGCCGGCTTGATCGGCTAAATTTAACGATTCACGCCAATTGCATGCCCGCAATGTGCAATGACCGTTTTTAACACCCTCAATTTCTCATTATTCCGTATGCATCTGATCTTGTTGTGCGCGCTTCGGTTACAGCCAGAAGTTCTGAATTGATGCGGTGTGGACGAATTACGCCATTTTGCGCAGCGCGCCGGGCGTCAGCAGAAATTTCAATTTTCCCCGCCCTGCGAAGGTCTCCAGTTCCAGCAGTGCGATTCCGCCTTTTTTCAGTTCGCATCGGCCCGGTTCGTTGAAGCAGATTTGCCCGATCCAGTCGCTTAACACAGGTTCGTGACCCACCACGGCCACTCCCACCACCGCCTTTTTTAATTCCGTCAGTTGTTGCATGCAGGCATCCAGTCGCCCGGGAGGAGCCAGGCAGTCCGCCTTTTCCAGATGAATGGGGCGTTGGGAGACTTCCTCCAGTGCTTCAGCTAGAATTTCCGCCGTCTGCCGCGCCCGCAGAAGAGGCGAAAACAGAATCAGGTCGATTTCCGGTTTGAGTCGTATAAGTCCTTTGACGGCAAGCCGGAATTTTCGCTGGCCTTCGGCTGAAAGCGGACGCATTGCATCAGGCAAATGGGCTGGGGCTGCGGCGATTCCGTGCCGAATAATGTATAATTTCATGGGACCTCCCGCACGGAAAAATTCAGATATTCTGATGGATAAAAATGGTCTCGCCATTGCTGCACCAGAAGGCCCCGTCAACGGCGGATTTCACCGCGTTGGCGACACTTTGCGGCGAAAGAATAACTGTTGATGGCACTTCCTTCGCCACGGGCAGACTGCGAAACATGGGTGTTTCCACCGCCGCCGGTGCAATGGAAATTGCCCGCAGGCCGATCGGTTTGCCTTCAATAGCTGCCATTCGCGTGAGCAGATTGATCGCCGCCTTGGCGGCGCCATAGGCACCGAGTCCCGGGTATGGATTTCGCGATGCCTCCGATGAAATATTGATCACCACACCTCCGGAATGCGGACGACCGGTATTGGGATTCGCTGCAATTTGTGCAAACTGGCGAGCGAACGTCGGCCATGCGGCGCGCAGCATGTAAAACGGCCCGGACAGATTCACACCCAGAATATCGGTCCATTGCTGGTCGCTGGTCTGGTGGAGGGGTACCATGGGCGCGTGGCCGGCATTGTTGATCAGCGCGTCAAATCCGCCGCGCCAGGCCAGCGTTTTTTCAATCAGCAGGGATGCACCGTTTGGGTTGGAAATATCCGCCGCGACGCACAAAATCCGGTCTGAATCGGTCGCCAACTTTGCGGCCGCCCCCTTAAGGGTGGCCGACGAGCGGCCATTAAGAACCACGGACCAGCCATCGGTAAGCAGGATTTGGGCGATAGCCGATCCAATTGCGCCGCCACCACCGGTGATAATTGCCGTGCGCGATCGTGTCTGGGACGGATGGCTGGCTTCACTCATTCTGATACCTTTGCGCAAAAAATGGAAAACAGATGCGAATGATACCATTGGCGGTCCCCGCTGGCCAAAGAATCAGATCATGCGACCCCGATCACAAAATGGTGGAAGTTTGCAAAAATATGGGCTGTTGGGTACGATACAGGGCTTGGCATCCGGCTTGTGCGCCGGCATCCTGTTTAAACGCGGCGGCAATACGTCGCGTGGATTCCCGTTTGGGCGGGGAAACGGATGATTTGTGCCGTTATTTTCTTTTTGCAACACCGAGGGTTCGCGTGGCAGTAAAGATTCGATTGAAACGTTTTGGTCGCAAGAACCGCGCCTTTTGGCGTATTAATGCGGTGGACAGCCGTTCCCCGCGTGATGGCAAGGTGATTGAGGAATTGGGTTTTTATGACCCGATTACCACCGATCTGACCCGGCGCGTTGTGGTGAACAAGGCCCGCGTTCAGCATTGGATTGGCAAGGGCGCACAGCCCAGCCCCACAGTGGCGAGTCTGCTTAAGACGGCCATTGATTCGGCCGCGCCAAAGCCGCCCGTGGGTGCCTGAGCCGCGCACAGCGCGGGTAAGTGCATTTCCCTTTGAGCCTGTTGGTCCGCATTTATTCCGGTCGGTCCAAGGCCTCCGGTAAACGCAGGACCCGGCTTTGCAGGTCCGGCAGACGCAATTTGTCGGCACAGGCGGCGACCATGCGGATTGATATTTTAACGCTTTTTCCTGAAATGTTCGGCCCGGTGCTTGGGGCGAGCATTCTTAAACGGGCGGCGGAAAAAAACAAGGTGACTTATCACCTTCATCAGATACGGGATTACAGCACTGATCCTCATCGCAAAGTGGATGAGCGCCCCTTTGGCGGGGGACCGGGGATGGTGATGATGTGCCAACCGGTGGTGGATGCCGCAACTGCGGTTGAGGCAATGGATACCCGTCCGGTGACTCGAATTATGCTCTGCCCGCGGGGCAGACGCTTGACCCAGAATCTGGCTGGCGAGCTGGCGCAAAAGCCACGGCTGGAATTAATTTCGGGTCACTATGAGGGCTTTGACGAACGGATCAGCCAATTGCTTTCACCTATGGAGGTGAGCATCGGCGATTATGTTCTTTCCGGCGGCGAATTGCCGGCCATGGTTCTGCTGGATTCAATTGTTCGCTTGATTCCAGGCGTACTTGGAGACAGCCAAAGCCACTGCGGTGAATCGTTTGCGGCGGATGATCCGCTGATTTCGGGCGGACTGGAATATCCGCATTACACTCGGCCGCGACAGTTCGGCGGCCTGGAGGTACCGGACGTACTGCTGTCCGGTGACCATGCGGCCATCGCCGCCTGGCGGGCGGAAGAGTCGCGGAAGATCACGCGGCAGCGGCGACCAGACCTGGCAGCGCCCCTGATTGACCAGCCGATGACGGACCCGGCTGCGAATCCGTGAGTGATCGCTGGCGAGAATGTACCGGGGGCAGGGAAACAGAAATGCGGCCGATGGATGCCGCGAAACAGATACGGTTTTTTACCTTTGTGTCGGAGTGAATCATGCGTAACAGCCTCATCAGTCATGTAGAATCCAAGCATTTGCGGGCAACCCCGATCGCGTTTGATATTGGCGATCTGGTGGATGTACACTGCAAAATCGTGGAGGGCGACAAAGAGCGTGTGCAGGTGTTTTCCGGCACCATTATTTCCCGCAAGGGGGCGGGTATTAATTCCAGTTTTACGGTGCGCCGCATTGTGAACAATGAAGGCGTCGAGCGTATCTTCCCAACCCATTCCCCCAAAATCGAAAAGCTGGAAATTCGCCGCAGCAGCAAAGTCCGTCGCGCCAAGCTTTACTATTTGCGCGATCTGACCGGCAAGGCTACCCGGCTGAAGGAAGGCGCTCCAATCGTTCCTTCGGATACCCCGGCGGTTACAGCTCCGGCAGGCGAAGCCCCAGCAGCGTCCTGAATCCGCTCATACTTGCATCACATTCCATGGCGTTCATCGGCAGCGCATGCGCCGATCCGCTTTCATGCGCGCCGGGTTAAGGTCTTGGAGCGCGGCCATATCGCAGCGCGGCGGCGCGTTGGAGAAAGGCTGTTGATCAGCCTGGTTTAGATTGATCCGCCGGCGCGACAAGTTCAAACAGGTCCTGGTCGCGGTTATAGGAAAAAATTTCGGCATAGCGGCCCCAGTTTAAAACGGCATCGTACTGCGGTTTGGCGCGTTCGGTGGGAAGTATGCGCTGAATTTCCTCCATAATTTCCTGGCGCGTGGCGCCCTTGTTTTCTCGCTGGGCAAGAAAGTTCTGAAAATGGACAAACAGCGGCAAATTTCGCACCTGACCCGCAATAAGTTTTTTCTTTTCGTTTACCGGCACTTCGATCATCTGTTTCCCAAGCGGCAGCATGACCAGATCACCGCCCGGTGTGTCCACAAAACCCAGCACTTCCGCCGCTTTGATAATCAGCAGCAGTTCCCCAAAGCTGTCCCGCAGTTCGCGTGCCAGCTTATAAATATCCTCTTTGCCGCCGTGGTCATCCAGCATTTCAAGCAGTCCCAGCACTTTGCTTAGACCGGTGGGGGGGACCGGCACAACAGGCAATTCATGCTTTTGCGGCTGTTCGGCAAACTGTGACGGGTCGTTGGTGTTATCGCTCATGGTATAAGCTCCTTAGGGCCAGATTAAATCTCGGCCATCAGACTGAAAATGGAATCCACATAGCGGCTGAATTGCTCTGAATTCTTATGCCTTGGCCGGGTTATAGCAATGTCAATATCAGCCACAATCCGTCCGGGACGGCCGCCAATGAGTACCACACGGTCAGCGAGTTCAACGGCTTCTTCAATATTGTGCGTGACCATAATCACGGTGCTGACCGCCAGATTGGGGTCAGCCCAGATATCGAGGAGTTCCTCGCGCAGGTTAATGCTGGTAAGGGGGTCCAGGGCGCTGAAGGGTTCATCCATTAGCAGAAGCTCCGGCTCCACACTTAGTGCACGTGCAATGCCCACCCGCTGCTTCATGCCTCCGGACAGTTCTCGCGGATAAGCGGCTTCAAATCCGTCCAGCCCGACTTTATCAATATAATATGCCGCGCGCTTTTTTGCGTCCGACAATGGCATTCCGCGAGCTTCCAGCGCCAGCAGGACATTCTGGGTTACGGTAAGCCATGGCAGCAGCGCAAAATTCTGAAATACCAGAGCGCATTCCAGATTGATGCCCATCAGCGGCTTATCTTTAAAATAGACCCGTCCCCTGGTCGGCGGCAGGAGACCGTTAATAAGCCGCAGCGTGGTGGATTTGCCACAGCCGGAAGGGCCTACCAGGCAGACAAACTGTCCGGCGTCAACACTCAGATTCATATCCGTGAGGATCGTTGCCGGCGGTCCGTCGCTCTGATAAATCTTGCTGATATCTTCAAGTCTTAAAAGCATGTATTACCTTGAATTCAGGTCCGAGATACATTTTAACATTTTCAGCGGCAGCCGGCCGCATTAATAATCAAGCCGGAAACGGTCGACCGCCCAGGCCTGCAGCCGTTTCCATAAAAGCCGGTTTAAAGCCACAATAAGCAGGATAAGACTGGCCACGCCCAGAAGCAAAAGAGATCCGCTTTCTCCTTTGGGAAGTGGCGTGCCGGAGGCAATGGGAGGATTGCTTCCGACCGATGCGACATCCAGCAGCCAGCCGATGCCCAGTACATGGTAATAGCGACTGGCGTAACTGATGGATTCGCTGAAAATAAGCGTGTTCCAGCCTCCGCCAAAGGCGGTAATGGTTCCAGTGAAAAGGGACGGAAGAATCGCCGGAAGAATCAGTTTTTTCCATTTCATCATACGAGGAAGACCCATGGCGTCGGTCGCTTCAATCAGGTCGCCGGGGATTCTGCTGATTCCGCCGAGCATATTGTAGAGAACATACCATTGCACGCCGTTCATCAGCAAAAACAGACAGGCAAGTTCCACACCCCATCGCGGGCCAAGATTCATGTGCCGCACAAATACGCTCACCACAATAAACAGCAGTGCAATCGGCGGCATACTGGCCAGCGATTGGGATACCGATGAAAGAGCGCGAAGTGCCCGCGGACGTCTGCGCGCCCAGAGAACGGTCGGAATGATCCACGCGAGGGATAGCAGATACGCCAAAAGAATCCGAAGATATGACCGCGCGATGGCCTCGGGAATGAGTCTGGCCAGGGGCGACACGCCAGCAGCGATAACATGCCATGAATAAAACCCGCCGCCCAGAACCAGTACGACTATTGTCAGCCAGCCGACCAGGCGCTGGCTGGCGTTCCACAGACGGACCACTGGCCGCACCACTTCAATGCGTGGCAATGTAATGCCGCTGGCTGTGCCATGAAGGCGGCGCAGAAATCGGCTGGTCGCCCGATTCATGGGATGGACGATATAGTCCATGGCCAGTCGCGGTACCCGCCCCTTTTGATACCAGCCCAGAATTCCCCGATGATCGCGCGAAAGCGTGGAGACTGACATTTCATATTTAAAACGTTCCGCCCAGACCCCTAGCGGTCTCCATATAAAAAATTCCATCAACAGCACAATCAGCATCAGTGTGCCGGCCCCCATGCAGTTGTATAAAATCGGATGGCGCGAATCAACCGCCTGTCCCAGAAAACTACCAAGCCCTGGCAGCGTGATATTTTGATTTCCAACCGTCAGAATTTCACATGCCGTCAGGGCGAACCAGCCCGCGGCCCAACTGACGATGCTGTTGTATAACAATCCTGGAATGCAGACTGGCAGTGTGATGGCAAAGAACCTTTGCGAGCCGCGAATACCGAAGCTCTCGGCCGCTTCCACCGTTTGCGGCGGCATCATGCGCAGACTTTCATAAACGGAAAATGCCATATTCCAAGCCATTCCGGTGAAAATCAGCACGATAGCGCTGAATTCCATTCCCAGCCGTCCGCCACCAAAAACCGCCGCCGCGACCGCAAGTGCGGCGGGAAAGAAACTGACAATAGGAATGGATTGAAGAATATCCAGCACGGGCAGAATAATTCGTTCGGCTTTGCGGTTGCGTGCGGCGTAAATTCCGACGCTTAAAGAAAAAAGGAGGGAAACGATATATGCCACGATCATTCGGCTCAGGGATTCCACGGCGTCCAGTGGAAGTTGCCACGCCCGCACCGGAACGTGAACATGACTTAATACGCTCCGCTGAAGCAGCCCGGCCAGCAATGCCGCTCCAAGCAGGACCAAGGCGGCGGCAACCCAATAGCCGATCACATTGGATCGATGCGGCTGGGTTTCCTCCAGGGTTGCCATAGTCGAATGCTCCGCCATACTGTCAGTTCCGGCCCATTTCCTTTCCGCGGCGATGCAGCCACGCAGGTGTGCCATGGGTTGGGATTATACGGCGTAATCGGCTGGTGTCACGAGTGCATGTAAGGAATTGGATAGGATGCGGCCTACGAACAGATTCGTCGGGGAAAACAGTTCGCGGCTTGAGCGCTACGCGTAACGCGCTGCGGCGGCCAGGACGACTTGGCATTGCATTCATTTATTTCAAGTGACTGAATTTTGGTTAATCGGCCAAAAGCGGGAAGGCACAGGGGTGCCACGCGCCGATCAATATGATTAAATCGCCTGAATCAACACTCCCGCGGCATCTTTGTTCACCGGATGCATGATAATGCTACCGAATGCACCGCCCCGATACCGACGGGTGAGAAAGGATGCAGGTAAATAAAGGACCGCCCGGAATGTCCTGGCCCAAGCCATTCATGCGTGGCGGCGATCCTCCCAAACAATTTAACCTGACATAAGGATTCATTCCCGTTTCGGGATTCCATGCCGGCGGTGGCATATTGCCAATTGCCGGGCCATTTGCGGGTTGTGAAGGTACCTTATTTTTCGACAAATCCAATCGGAGCGGCCAGCATAACCTGATCTGACTCCAGCACATGGAGCAGATCAATCATCTGCAGCGTGGTGTTGCGGTAGGGCCGCGGCATTCCAGAAATAACCATGTTTAGGCCCATAGGCAATTCAGTACTTATGCCGAGTTTTTCCCGAATCATTTGGGCGAAACTATGTGCTTGCGGATAGACCAGCACCTGATAGTCGCCTTTGACGTGTGCAGTTCTGGCTGCGGCAGTTATGACGCTGCTCAAGGAACCGACCCGGTCCACCAAGCCGGCTTTTATAGCGGCTTGTCCGGCAAAAAGGCGGCCGCGCGCGACAGCCTGAATATTGGCGATTTTACCGTGGCGGGCTTCCATGACCCGGCGCGTGAACAGGGCGTAGGTGCGTCGCATAAGCTCTGTGACATATGTGCGTTGTTCAGGCGTGAAGGATTCTGTGGGATTAAAGAGGCCGGCGTTCTTGCCTTTGGCAAAGGTTTCCAGACCGATGCCGAGCTTTTTAAGGAGATTGCCATACACCACTTTTCCGCCGACCACACCGATGGAACCCGCAATCGTGCCTGGGTCCGCGGTAATGCTGGATCCGGCGGTGGAAATATAATAGCCTCCGCTGGCAGCTTCCGCGCCCATGGAGACGCTGAGCGGCTTGATTTTTCCGGCGGCATGAAGAATCTGCCAAATGTCTTCACTGGCTTCTGCTGAACCGCCGGGGGAATCGACCCGCAGTACGATGGCTTTAACATGTGAATTGTCCAGAGCCTTATTAATCTGCCGACGAATCATGGCCGGGGTGATAATGGCGTCATTGCGGGAGTTGGTGGCCGAATTATCCATAATCACGCCATCTGCACAGATAACGGCAATAGCGGTTTTATTAGATACATGTTGATGGGATGGCGTCCCAAGCAACTGAAAAAGGGCCAGCGGACTGCTTAAGTCTACGGGATGATGCACATCCCCTTTCAGGTGCCTAACCAGAACGCAGCCGCCGGTGAAATGCTTTTCCAGCCAGGGTTTAACCCGTTGGGGTGTAAGCAGATGATCCACGAGGCCGAGTTTGCCAGCCGCGGACGCTTCCATCCAGCCGTTATCTATGGCGGTTTTCACTTTGGCCGGCGCGATGTTGCGGTTCTTGGCGATGGTTTGCACAATCTGGCCATACCATGCGTCTACCAGACCTTGAATCTGTGCGGCAAATGCCGGGCTTGCCGACTCACGGGTCAGCGGTTCTTCGGCACCTTTGAATTTACCGATCTGGACCATATCGGCATGGATATGGAATTTAGCCAGGATACCCTTAAAGAACATTAGCTGCAGCGCAACACCGGGAAGAAACATGTCTCCGTGTTTAGCCATCATGACGGTATTGGCGTAGCTGGCCATCAGATAGGTGTTGGTGTCGAAGTTCGAAGCGTATACGGCGACCTGTTTGTGGGCTTTGCGAAGGTGTACTATCAGGCCACCAAGTTCCTGCGCCTGGGTGAGGCTAAGAGAGAACGATTTAAGATCAAAATAAACCCCATCCACCGCTGGATTTTTGGCGATACTGTCAAGCCTGGTCATCAGTTGTGTCAGCGAAGGCTGATGGCTTGGGCCAAGATTAAAAAGCGAAAGCGAAAAGCCCTGCGGACGGGAAAGCAACTGGCCTTCGAGCGTTATTTCCGCAACCCGATGAGCGGCCGGTGCGACGGCACGCGCCTGCGGCACTGCGGTTCCGATGAAGCCGGCCGCTCCAACCGCGGCAGCAAGGGCGCAAAGTCCGGAGACTGCCGGAGTTTGCAGGAATTTAAATACAATGTGTTTTCGGCCAGTAGGTCGGAAAATGGAAAAGGGATTCATAAAAGCGCTCCATTTCAAATGCCACCTATGACGGTGCCCGGGCGATTCAATTGGCTCCAAGGAAGAATCCGACCACCGGCATTTTCAGATGACCCATATTGTAGCCTAAGTCGCGCCGGAAAAGCCAATGCTATTGGTGATTTTTTTGACAGGGGCTTAGCGGAGTTTAACGGTTGCCAGTCCGATGGCGGCGAAAAAGATGGAAAGCAGCCAGAAACGAACCACAATCTGTGGTTCAGACCAGCCTTTAAGGTGAAAATGGTGATGGATCGGGCTGCAGAGAAAAACACGTTTGCCGCCGCTCATGCGAAAGTAAGTGGTTTGGATAAGGACGCTGAGGGCTTCAAACACAAAAATGCCACCGACAAGCAATAGCATCGGTTCCTGGCGAATCACAATGGCAACATAGCCGATCACCCCACCGAGCGCCAGCGAGCCGGTATCACCCATGAAAACCGATGCCGGATTGCAGTTGTACCAGAGGAAGCCGAGGCACGAACCGGTCATGGCGCCGCAGACGATGGCCAGTTCGCCGCAGTGGCGGATGTGGTTGAAATGGAGACTGCTGGCCCAGCGGGCGTCGCCGGTGACATAGGCGAGCGCCATAAAGGCGAAACTGACAATTGCCACGCAGCCGCTGGCCAGTCCATCCATGCCATCGGTCAGATTCACCGCGTTGCTGGTGCCGGTTATGACGACGATGGCGATAATTGCGAAAAGGGAGGCGGGCAGGACAATGTCCCGCGGCAGGAGGGGCCAATTGAGGTAATGAGCTTCCTGGTAACCGCCATAATGATAGACGAAAATGGCCAGCACCATTCCCAGTCCAATTTGAAAGAGCATTTTTTCCCACCAGTACAGGCCGTCACGCGAACCGGGGTTACGGCGTTTGGCGGTCAGTTTAAGCCAGTCGTCAAATGCGCCTACGCCCATGAGCGGAATCATGCAGACCATGGCCCCGATGACGTAGAAATTGTTGACCCGGGCAAACACAAGCGTGGTAAGCAGAATAGCCCCCATGATGAGAATGCCGCCCATGGTGGGGGTGTTGCCCTTGTTGGCGGTCATACTGTTGAGCTTTTCGTTGTTGTATTCGGGAATATCGCCAAGTTTCTGTTTACGCAACCATTGAATGACGGGCTTGCCGGCGAGTACCACCACAATGAAACTGAAAATAACTGAAAGCACCGACCGGAATATAACCATGCGGACCGGAAAGCCGTGGTTGATCCAGTGGTGTGCGGCAAGGAACGAATAAAGCAGATAAAGCAAGGGCTGGTCTCCAAAAAATCGGAATCATTTGGCCTGCTGCGCGGCGTAAGCCATTGGTGCGACCGGCGCGTCGTGTGGCAGATTTTCCAAAGCGCGTTCCATTCGCATGGATCGTGACCCTTTTAACAGAATGACATCCGCGGTGTGCAAAAGGCCCGGAAGTGCGTCACCCGCAGCAACGGCATCGGGAAAATGATGGGACGGTCTTCCTGCGGCAAGCATTTGGTTGTGCGCGGCTCGCATCATTGGTCCCACGGCAAGTAGAACATCGATCGCGGTCGACGCCACCAGGCGTCCGATTTCGCAGTGGAATTCCGCAGAACGCGGACCGAGTTCCAGCATGTCGCCCAGAATTGCCACGCGGCGGCCCGCAACAGTATTGGCGCAGGGATGGGCTAAGCGGATAAACGTTTCCAATGCGGCGGTCATGCTAGTGGGATTGGCATTGTAGGCGTCGTTGATAATGCGATGCCCGCCACGGCTCTGGATTTCCAGTCGCATGGATGCGGGCTTGAGTTGATTCAGGCCGGCGGAAATTTCGTCATCGGTCAGGCCAAGTCTTCGGGCGACGGCCATTGCCAGCAGGACATTAAAAACATTGTGACGACCAAGCAGTGGAATTTCGACGCGCTGCCGGCCGTTAAGCAGGAAAGAGCATCCGTCCCATGTTTCGCAGATTTCCGAGGCGGTAAAATCCGCATCGCTTCCGGCCGGACCGACGGTGACCCGCGGATGTTTGAAAAAACGCAGGGCCGCAAGCAATTCCGGCGACTGATTGGTGAGCATCAGCATGCCGGTGGCCGGAACGGAGCGGGCCAGAGACGCCTCTTCACGGGCCACAGTGGAAATATCTTTCAGGAATTCGAGGTGTTCCAGACCTATTCCGGTAATGACCGCAATATCAGGCACGGCGACTTGGGCCAGAGCGGCTACTTCGCCGGGCGCGTTGGTGCCGATTTCCAGAACCGCGTATTCATGCTGCGGCTCAATAGACAATATGGTCAATGGCACACCGATATTATTATTGAAGCTTTTCGGGCTGGCGACGCCGGAAAATCGCCGCTGCAGCAGTGTGTGAATCATTTGTTTGGTGGTGGTTTTTCCATTGGCACCACCGACAGCCACGATTTTGGCCCTTACGTCGCGGCGGTAGGCCGCGGCAAGGCGGTTTAAAGCCCGAACGGTCTGGTCGGTCTGAAGAATGGCAATTGAATCGTGCGCGGCCTGGGCGAGGACCTGGGCGGATGGGGGTTGATCCACCAGTACGCCGGATACGCCAGCCGCAAGGACCTGAGGGAGAAACGCGTGGCCATCATAATTCGGACCTTTGATGGCGATAAAAAAATCTCCCGGACTGACCTGGCGGGAGTCGGTGGAAATTTTTCCGCTGGCCGTGCGCGATCCTCGCGCAAGCCAGCGGGAAAGAGTCACGCGGCGGACCTGT
The DNA here is from genome assembly GCA_027451365.1 of Phycisphaerales bacterium. GTDB lineage: Bacteria > Planctomycetota > Phycisphaerae > WQYP01 > WQYP01 > JAJYPG01. The sequence continues at coordinate 18,030 of DAIDJN010000083.1, forward strand.
TCATAGGGCCATGGTTTCATTGGTCACCCGCCTTTGCGTCGGCCGGTTGCTGGCGCACATTGGCATTGTCGGTCAATCGACGATGCAGCGCGGCTGCGGCGGTTTTCAGATCGTCAAACGGATGTTTGACGGTACCGATGATCTGATAATTTTCGTGTCCTTTTCCGGCGATAAGTACAACATCACCGGGCCGGGCCATTTCAATGGCCGCGCCAATGGCTTCCCGCCGATCTGGACAGATGTGGACTCTCCGTCGGGCAGTTTCAGAAAAACCCGTGAGAATCATATTCAGGATATCTTGCGGATTTTCGTTGCGGGGATTGTCCTGGGTTAAAAAAATATCATCGGCCAGTTGTTCCGCGACGCCGGCCATTTTCGGGCGCTTTGTGACGTCCCGGTCCCCGCCACAGCCAAAAACCAGAATAATGCGGTTCCGGGTCCATGGGCGGACCGCGGATAGCACATTCTGCAGAGCGTCATGAGTGTGCGCGTAATCCACCAGAACATGGAAGGGCATATCGTGCGGGGAAATTCCGGGCAGGCGAACAGCTTCCAGGCGGCCGGGCACATGGTCAAGCTTTTCCAGGCCGGGAATAATATCTTGCCATTGCAGACCCGCGGCCCATGCGCCAGCCACCGCACAGAGAAGGTTTTGTGCGTTGTGCCGACCGACCATGGAACTCCGAACCCTGTCGCTTTGGCCTTGCGGACCGGAAAGTTCAATGTCCATACCCGCGCCATTCAGGCGATGAATGCGGCCGGTGAAATCGGCCGGGCGGTCGAGTGCATAGGTGAGAATCCGAGCGCGACAGTCCTGTACCATACGGCGGTTCCAAGGGTCATCCGCGTTGATTACGGCGGAGGCTTCGGGCCGAAGGTCGGCGAAAAGACGAGCTTTGGCTTGGGCGTAATTTTCCATGGTGCCATGATAGTCCAGGTGGTCGCCGGTCAGATTACTGAACATGGCGACGCTGAAATTCAGGCCGGCAAGGCGGTCCTGCGCCAAGGCGTGGCTGCTGGCTTCCATCGCGGCGGCTTGGGCGCCATTTTTGACCATGCGGTCCAGCAGGGCGGCGAGGTCAACCGGTGCGGGCGTGGTCATGGAGCTTTCGGTGACTGTTTGGCAATCGTCGGTTTGCACAGTTCCAATAAGCCCGCATTTAAGCCCGGCGGCACGGAAAATGCCGCGCAAAAGAAAGGTCGTGGTGGTTTTGCCGTTGGTGCCGGTAACGGCAAGCAATTTGAGCTTTCGTGCGGGATTTCCGACTGTCTGCTGGGCAAGATGGCCCAGCATAACGGCCGGTTGATATGAGGCGATCGGCACCGCTCCGAATTTAGCGGCATGTTCGCCAAAATCCGCGGGCACAGAGTTTGGATTAAACACCACAGCCGCGGCACCGGCGGCGAGAGCCTTTTGCAGAAAAGCCGCGCCGTTGGCGTGCGTACCGGCGCGCGCGACAAAAATCGTCCCGGGCGCAGCAAGACGGGAATCTTCCACCACACCATCAATCTGTTTTTCAACAAAATGGTTCACCGTAAACAGGCCTGGTAAGGCTGCTTCCATTCCGTTGAGTAATTCAGAAAGTTGTATTGACATATATATCTTTCATGCTACGGAATATCGCGGCCATTTGGCGGCTGTTAATGGCTCAATCCCTTCAAGCGTTTAAGTTCGTCCTCTTTTCCCCACCACGGATCGGTGGCAGGCCCTTGGTCGGGGGGAACCTGCAGATACTGCAGGGCGCTGGTCAGTATGCGGGAACAGGCGGGGCCGGCCACCGTTCCACCAAAATGACCTTTGTGCGGGTCCGGCTCATGCACTGCCACCACGCATATCAGTCGCGGGTCGGGAGTCGGGCCGCCGGCAATGAACGTGGCGTTGTATTTATGTGAGTGGTAGCGGTCCTGGCCGGCTGCGGCGAGATTGGCGGTGCCGGTTTTTCCAAACAGACGGTACAGCGGTGATATGGCGTATTGACCGGTGCCGCGCACCATGACCTGTTCCATGGCGGTAACCACCTGCCGGGTGGCCCATCGCGGTAGAATTTTGGTCATCTTCTGCGGTCCGGCAATTTGTGCCCAGGTTTCCATCTGGCCGTTGCGAGTTTGTATGCGGCTGATGATCTGCGGTGTCGGCAGCCATCCGCCATTGGCAATCGCGCAAAGGCCGCGGGCCATTTGCAGCGCGGTGACACCCACACCGTAGCCGAAGCTTGCGGAGGTGAGTGTGCCTTTCGTCCAACGGCTTAAGGGACGCACGATTCCGGGAGATTCGCCCGGCAGGATACACCCGGTCATGCGGCCGAACCCAAACGCATTGATCCCGTCGAACAGTCGCCGGATACCCATGCGCCAGCCGATTTGGGTCATGCCGATATTGCTGGAATGCACCAGAATGTCTTCCACGGTTAAATAGCCATATCCGCCAACATCCTGAATCAACCGTCCGGTCGGATCCCGGTAACGGCCATGATGACAATTAAACTCGGTCTGGAGTGTCACCACATGGTCATAAAGCGCAAAACTAAGATTAAAGGGTTTGAACACCGATCCGGGTTCAAATGGATCGGTTACCGCGCGATTGCGGCGAAACTGCGGCGGTGTCTTCTGATAATCGTTGGGATTCATGGTCGGATAGTTGGCCATTGCCAGAATATTGCCCGTGCGCGGGTCCATCACCACGGCAACACCGGAGCGTGCGGAAAATTTTTCGCAGGCCTTGTCCAACTGTTCTTCGGCCACGCCCTGAATCATGGTGTTCAATGTAAGCCAGACTTTCATGCCGTCATTGGGAAGGCGATACCCGCGCTGGTCTACCCATAACGCCCGGTCGGCGGCATCCTTGACATAAATAACTCTTCCCTTGCGGCCTTCCAGAAGTGAATTTAATTGTGCTTCCAGGCCGTCGAGGCCCACATGAGAATTGGCGAATCCGATGACCTGGCCGGCAAACGTTCCCAACGGATATACGCGGCGGGTGGTGCGTTTGAATCCGATCCCATCCAGGGCGTGAAAATATTCCGCTGAAAGTTTGAACAGGTGTTGCCGCTGGTAACGGCGGGATTTTTCGAGCAGGCGATGGCGCATGCGTTCAAACCGGGCATAAAAGGAGTGCCCAACGTGGCGTTTAAGCCAGAGAAAGCGGCGCAATTGCCGGTGCGGCGGGGAGGATTCATCAGAACCGGATGCCGGGGACAATCGGGTTGTGGGGGGTGACGGATATGTGGCGGCGGAGGCATAATAAAGCTGGCTTCGCATCCAAGTCAGAAATGCCGAGGGTTTCATATTCAGCAGTTTGGCCACATGCCGAGCCATGATGCGGCGGGCGCGGGAAAGGTCCTGAGCGGAAAGCGCGCTTAAATTTCCATGCGGGTCGAAAATAAATCCAGGATCGGCGAACATGCCGTACACGCGGACGGAACCGGCGATAAGAGTGGAATCCGCGGTGTAAATGGAAGCCCGGCGGGCCATAAGATTCACATGTACTTCGTGTTCGGAACGAAGATTGGACACATCGGCCCGCGACACATGCGTCTGCAGCCATGCGACGCGTCCTAGCAGGCCGACAAGCATGGTGGCCGCGGCCAGCAACACCAGCGTGGATAGAACATTGGCCTGGTTGAATTTCCGCATCGGATCGCTCGCTATATCGTCCGGTTGGCACCGCTGGTTTGGCATTCCACGGCCATGGACCGGATATTTACTAATGCACCAATGTCGTTGTGTACGGACCACTGTCCACCGGCACGGGCGTGACCGACGCGGGTGCTGTTGTGTCCGCGGTGTTGGCCGCCGTCCGGGCGTCCAGGGCTTTAATGCGTTTAGTCAAAACAATTGGATTGGTCTGGGCGGAAAGTCGCGTCTGCAGGTCCCACAGAATATGCCTTCGCCGACCAATCTGATGAAACAGGTGCGCGGAATCCGAAGTGACATTCAAACGGGCGCGACGCAGCTCGAAAAGGACCGTGGCCACCAGCATGAAACTTAAAAGACAGACGATGATTTTGTACATAATCGCAGCGCCATCCATGCACAGCCGCGCCCGTGATTTCCCCGACCCATGAAAGCCCATCGCTGCGCGCCATAGTGCATCCAAACACTTGAGAATCCGCAGGCGATCGTACCGGCCTTCTGGCGGGAACCATCCGAGCCAATTGCTGGATTATACCATCCCCGGATGACTTTGCAGGAAACCGATGGCCGAAATGTAAAATTTCAATCGGCGGGTTCGGTCGCCAGGGTGGCGGGGCGGAACCCCGGCTTTTGTTGGACGGAAAGTGACCGGTCAGCCAGGAATGTCCAGGAGTTCCAACTCGCCGGTTACCGGAGAAATAAGCAGTCCATGAACACTTACATCGCGAGGCAGAAGCGGGTGCTGGCGGATAAGTGTGACACTTTGGCGAACGCCGTCATCCACGCGGGTGAAACCAGTCATCCATTTTTCAAGATCAATACCGGCGTTGAACAGGGTTTTAATGACATCGTCAGAAATCCCGCGCGTCCGGGCTTTCGCCAGAATCTGGCCACAGCCCAGACCGGCCATGCCGCAATCGTGGTGGCCGACGACCATCACTTCCTGCACGCCAAGGCTGTAAACGGCCACCAGAATACTTCGCATGATGCTGCCAAAGGGGTGGGAAACCACGGCCCCCGCGCTTTTAATGACTTTGGCATCCCCGTTTCGCAGACTCATGGCGCGGGGAAGCAATTCAACCAGACGCGTGTCCATGCAGGTCAGCACCACGACTTTTTTATCGGGAAACCGGTCCGTCTGAAACTGCTCGAATTCCCGGCTCGCAACAAATTGCCGGTTATGTTCCAGAATATCCGAAAGCAGTTGGGTGGCGGCGGCCAATGCACACTCCAAAAATCAAAACAGCAGGGCAGGCGTTGCCTCCCTGAATGGTTCACGCTTTATGATTCGGCGCGGTGGCCTGGCGCAATTTATGGCACCTGCGGACTACCGGCCGGCGTTTGATTGGCCGGTCGCGGCATGGGCAGCATGGTGGCGGTATACACATCAATCAGGCGAATTACCACGCCGGTCTTGCCATCCACGACGCCTTTAACGCCGATATACGAGCCGAGCAGTTTGGCGATGTCAATTTTGCTGGCTGGTTTCAGGTAGGCCACCACGCGGCCGGTGACAGGATCGACGAGCGCGTAGTCATGAATGGCGTCGCTGGTTTTCAAAATGCCCTTGGCCAGATAGGGGGCGTGGGTGATAGCCGAATTGACCAGGTTTTGCGACTTTTCCCATTTTTGCTGATAGGGTGCAATCACATTGCTGATGGCGGGAGTATTGGCCGCCGCTTTGGCAAGTTCCTGCACCTTTATTCCGTTTTTAATTTCCTTTATCCATTCAGCGGTTCCCTGTTTAACCGATGGGGGAAGATTTGGTTCGGCAGCAAGCTTCCGGTAGTCCGCAAGCAAAGGTGTAAGATTGCGATGCAGAACTGGCTTGCGGAATTCGCGCTGGGTTTTCCGATTCAGCCGACTGAATGCCGCGTAGGCGTTGGTATTCAATTTAACCGGATTGCCGACAGTCGTCGTTGCGGAGTTAGCGGAAGGGGCTTTGCCCACGCCCGGTATAACCGGAATAACTCCGCCGCCGCCAGCAAGTGCAGGGCCGGACTCGGGTGTATTGCCGCCGATTTTAGCGGAATTACTTCCTGTGGTCGGTATGGGCACAACCTGACCGCCGCCTCCGGAACCTTCCGCAGGGGTGGGGCCGGAATTTGCCGCCGGGGTGTTGGGTGCGGCGGAATTACCCGCACCGCTTAACGCTGTACCTTCCGGTGCTGGAGAGGTGCTGGGCAGGCCCGGGCCTTTGAATCCGGCGGGCATGGAAATTTGGGGGGTGATATAGGTGGCATCCGCCGGGGCTGGCATAATGAACTGGCCAGACACGTAAAAATCGGTCCCGTGAGGCGGCCGGATTACGTAGAAGTTTTTGGTTGCACCGGTAATCGACACATGCGTGCCACGGCGCACCAGGCCGACGACTGCGTAATGGCTTGCCGGCGTTAACGGGCTGGCGGCGCGAAGATAGACATAATCAGCCGATACGTGGCCAGTTGAACCATCGGCCGACAAGTGTACAAACTGCCGGGAAATGTAACAGCGCGTTCCCGCCGGTGCCGCTATGCGATCCCATGAATTAACGGTGCCGACCACTTTTACCAATTGTCCCCGCTTAAGCTGGCCGACCGGGTAATACGCAAGTTTCGGGCCACTGCGGACATTCACCTCAGAGGCATTCACCTGACCAATGTAAGCGGCGGCCTTTACGATGGCATGACGCTTTTTGACAGACTTTTTATGAATCGATTTTTTCGTGCCGCCATTTGGACCTGCAGACTTCCCGGCTGATGGCACAGGTACTGATACGCTGCCGCTGGAAAGCGGTGGATTCGCAACCGGTTCGGTGGCGGGTGCCGAGGTTGTCGGCTGGCTGGAAGCGGCGGCAGGTGCGCTGGCGGTCGCGGCCGGTGTTGCGTTATCGGGTTGGGTGGCGGCCGGTGCCGTTGCACTGGAAGTATCCGCCATTGCCGCCGAAGCCTGAAATGAAGCGGCGGCGGCGAAAAGAACGGCGGCGGCAATGGCGGCTTTGCCTCTTACCAATCGGGCGACGAAAGTGCGCATGTGTAAAACTCCTTGAGGAAAAGTCGCAATGCTGGCATCCCCAGCAACTTTCTTAGTCATTTGAAACTACCATCCGGCTATGGCGGAGTCAAGGAAACCGCTGTATGCCCGAATTCGGGCGGCGGTCGCCATGATAGGGTTGTGGGCAATTCAGTAGAAGGGGTGGCTTTGCTTTCTTCGCGTCGGGCACCAGCCGGGTTGCGTGCGGGGCGCAGGGGTGTAAACTGGTCGATAGGCGAGGGTGCCGCGGTGCGCAAGGCCTCAGTTTTTTGCGCGTGATCACCCATTGGAAAGGAAACCCTTGTCGTTAAAAATTCTTTGTATTGGGGATATCATTGGCAAGCCCGGCCGACAGGCGCTAGCGGAATTGCTGCCGGCCCTGATTGTTCGGGAAGGGATCGATTTTGTGGTGGCCAATGCGGAAAATTCCGCGGCTGGTTCAGGGCTAACGCCTCCGATTTTCGAAAAAATTCTCGCCACCGGTGTCGATGTCTGCACCATGGGAGACCATACATACCGGAAACGGGAAATATTGCCGCTGCTGGAAAGCTCGGATCGGCTGATCCGGCCGGGCAATTATCCCCCGCTGTCCATTGGCCGGGGCTGGACGGTTCGGCAGACAGCCAAAGGTGTTCGCATTGCGGTATTGCAGGTGATGGGGCGCGTGTATATGAATCCGATGGACGATCCGTTCGCGCGGATTGATCGCATGCTGGAGGAAATCCCGCGGGATATAAAAATTCGGGTGGTGGATTTTCATGCCGATGCCAGCAGTGAAAAAATCGCGATGGGATGGCATCTGGATGGGCGGGTATCCATTAATTTTGGCACCCACACGCACACGCCGACCGCGGACGGACGGATTCTGCCAGGCGGGACGGCATTTGTGTCAGATGTGGGCATGACTGGTCCGTATGACAGCGTTCTGGGACGCCGCAAGGATCGCGTTTTAAAACACCTGATCACAGGGATGCCGCATCATTTCGACGTGGCCACGGGTGATCCGCGCTTGTGCGGGCTGTTGGCGACCATCGACGAACAGACCGGCAAGGCCCTGTCATCTGTGCGGTGTGAACTGCATGCCACGGCAGCGACAACTGCCTATGATGCGGATGATGGCGGCCGGCACGCCAACGACAGTCAGTAAATTGCCGATGAACTCCGTTACGCTCATCGTGTGGCACATTCGTTTCGCAGAGTGGGTTCGAATAAAACATGATGTCATTCAAATGGAATGATGTTTGACGGCATAGAATCGGATCAAAGAACCCACAGGTCGCATCCGCGCGGCAACCCGCCGCCGCTATCTTTTTTCGAGCACGATCAACATGCGGAAACCGAGCCAGGGGGCCAGAGGCGACAGCCAGCTTTCCATTTTCCGGGCGGCGGGCAGCGCGATGCGCGGCAGCAGAACAGGTTTGGAAAATCCGCCGGAAAGCGGGTAAATAATCATGCTGTGGACACTTCGGTGAATCAGCGAAAGTTCGGGGCACCGGCGTGCAAAATCGGCGGCGTATTTGAAAAACAGCAGTGTGGGAATGGCCTGATTACTGGCAAACGCGCCTTGGCCAAGGACTGCCACCGGATGGGGCGCGGCGCTGTTGGATGCGGGCGGGAAAAGCGGCGCGCGCATATTTACCGGTTCGGGATGAGCCAGCCGATAGCAGACGCCGGATACCACAGAAATATAAGGTTCAATCATGACAACACGTCCGCCGGGGGTCAGCACGCGGGCGGCCTCAGCCAGAAAGACCAGAGGAAAGGGAAGATGATGGAGAACATCGTGAAGCACAATGTTGTCGATGCAGGCGTCGGGAAGGGGGAGTCTCATTGCATCAATTGCCATGTCAATATGTGTGCTTGGTACCAGGTCGGTTACAATGGCGGTGGGGTAACTGGCGCGGAAATGGCCGGCGCCACCGCCCAGTTCCAGCACCAGACCGTGGGGGCGAGCGGGGTCGGTCCGCCGGGTGGCCAGGGCCTCAATCATTTGACGGAAGTAGTCGGCGTACACGGCTCGCAATACCGGCCGCGAGGCCCAGGCGATTGCGCGGGCCTCAAGTACATCGCGGTCGGTTTGTCCGCGGCCAGGAATGGTGGGTGATGCTGCCATGGGGCGGCAACGCTCTGGCGGTGACGGATTGGGTTTAAGAGACATGGCTCAACCGTGCCCGATCTGCAATTCTGGTGGTCCGGTTACACGCCAACATGGACAGCAAAACCTTCCGCCTTGATCTGTTTAACCAGCGCATGGAGGCTGTCGACTGTTTTTTTAAGCCGATGGGTGAGGTCCAGGAGGGCATTGTAGAGCCGCGGGTCTTTTACCAGGTGTCCGGCGGTGCCGTGGCCCTGCGCGATAGAAGTTGTGATGTTGTTTAAGTGCTCCAGCACCCGCGTGACTTGCAGACTCACTGTGATTAGCCGGTTGTTGGCGGTTTTGGCGACGGTGTCAATGTCGGCAGCGGTTGTGCCGGCTTTGTCCATCACCGAGTCAAATCGCGTGACGGTGGAATTCAGACGCTTGAGTGTGGCGGCGAGTTCCCTGGCGGATACGGCGGCATTGGCCACAATTTCCCGAACCTGCCCCTGAAGTTTTTTGTCGGTCAGCAGGCCGTTGACGGCTTCCACCGTTTTGTTCAGGCGTTGAATCAGGGCGCTGATGTTGCCCATGTCGCCTTGCATATCACCTGGTATGTGCGGCCCGGCCAGGGCCGCCGGACGAAGCAGGGAATGCAGGTCGTCGGCTACGCGGTCTAACTTTGTGCTAAGAACGGAGAACTGATTACGAATGGCGGTAAAATCGGAGGCGAATGAATGTGGAATCAGGCTTCCCGAGGCCACTGAAGCATGAAGATTGGCGGTGCCGTCTGTGGGAAGATATTTTAGGGGGGCACCCGGTGGTACAAAAAGCGAAACATAGGGAGATCCGATGGTTTTGGACGCAATGCGGACCGTGGTATTCATGGGCAGGTGATATTGGCTGGATATGCCAAGTACCAGAATGGCTCCCTGCATGTTTTTTCCGAGGGCAACGCTGCGCACGGTTCCCACGTTAACGCCATTCAGGCTGACGCTGTCTCCATAAACCAAACCGTCGGCACTGGGGGATTCCACCGTGACCAGATAGGGGGCACCGGGGCCAATCGTCGGCAGCCGTCCGAGCAAAAATGCGCCCCAGGTCACAAGGCCCAAGGCTATTAAGACCGTCAAGCCGACTATAGAGTTTCGTGTTTTTTCATTCATGTGGGATTCTATCCTGCAAAATCACCTGCGTACTATAATAGCAGGACGACGGGGGCTGTCACCTGTAGGTTGTAAAGTCAGGCCCGAAGGGGGGTGTGTCGGTGTTTATCGGGATGCGAAAATAGGGCACAATCGATGGGTTTCCGACAGAAATCCGGGCGTTTTAAGCCACGCAATTCTCCATTAGCATGAATATTTGCTGCACCGCGATCCGCAGGGGCGCTGTAAAGTGGACATTAGCCCGTAGTCCTCTTTGGCTCGGGCGCGCTGGCCCAGGGCGACACTGGGAATGGCGGTATGTTATATTTCGCCCGCAAACGGTTTTGCGCCCTCACAAAATGGTCCCATCTTTCTTGGGGAATCAACATGACCACACCATCTGCCAGCACAACATAATGGACTCGGCCCCAGCTCCTGTCCCAAACCGCCCGGCCAACCAGAATCGCCAAAGGTGGAGGTGCACGGAACTGCGAATTCAGAACCACCGGCCCGCTGCCAACCGGAACAAATCCGTTTAACATTCTCACTTTCACCCCTTGGCCTGCGTAAACCATCCGAAGCGTGCTAACCAGGCCAGCCGCCGCTAAATGTAAAACTCGCCCCGGTGTTTTGCGCCCGGAAGCTGACTCATTCACAGGCTTTTCCGGCAATAATTTCAACTTTTCCGGATACAGGCCGCCGTGTGCCATTGCCGCGCGGTAAGCCCTGACCGCAATCCCGCTAAGCGGCGGCAATAGCGGCCCTACCCGCCTCCATTCATCACGGTTCAGCCGAAGCACCATATTCGTGGGAATGATTGAAAGACTTAATACCGATCCACATAACATGATCAATAACGAAACGCCCACCGCCTGAGGCGTTCCCGCCCATTCGCCTGTCGCCTTTTTCGCGGCCAGCACGCTGCAAATAAGGGCAGAGGCGTTGATTGGAATCAGGGCTGCGGCCGAAATTAGCAGCGCCGCCGCTGGCGGTAACGGTATATTACCGCAGACTGCCACCATGGTAATGTCAATCACAAACACAACCGAAACAATCGCGATCCATATTTTTGCAACATTCATTGTCAATTCCTCACCCGATGCGACATGGCCGCATGTGTGTGTGAAAATTCAGCGATGGACGAGAGGTCAGAATTCATAGGCCCCAGGCAAATGCGTCATTTGCCAGATCAGGATTATCCACCCCATCGCAAGAATCAATACCGGGACAGCCTGTTCGCTCCCCTTCCGTGAGGCTCGCATGATGCGCAAAATGCTGACCAGTGTCGTCCCAGTTAGCATGGTCGCCGCCACCAGAAAAAATAACCCCGAATCGGCTGCGTGCAGGAACTCATGCCACAATCCAATTTCGTTTGGCCAGCGCATCGGAATGGCACCCTCGGTCGAAACGTTGGGATATTGCGTTTGGAAATAATGCCGCAATCGATCAACCCGGTCTGAACAAATCAACAGAGCCGACCACGCAAAAACCGCCGCCGTCGCAATGGCGGCAATAAAGGAATCATACCTTCCATCTGATTTACTACCCATTGTTTAACCCCCGTTAGTCCAAATTGGAATAGGTACGTCGCCACGTCGCGGCGATAGGTTGGCCAAAACAACACGAACGGCTGGTGTCATTTTAGTGGCGCAGGGCCGTACCGCCACATCGCGGCTGCTTTGTCCGCCCTTCACCATTACATTGTACGCCCAAAACCCTGGCCCGCAGAAAAGCCCCACGCGTCCTCACCAACGCCGCTTCCATCCCCGGCCCCAAAATGCCCAGATGCTGCCCTGTGGCGTAAATCGGCGTGTTGCCGGCGAAGGAAAAGAAATAGGCCGCCATTTTAAGGTAGAATATATTATTAAAGATGATTTAAGTGGTTATGGATTAATGCGGCCGAGACCGCGTCGCAGGCTTTGGCAGCTTGAATGCCGCCTTGATTGCAGTTAACCAATATGGCAAAGTTGCGCCGTGGTGCCAACCACGCAGTGCAGTACCACAGCGTGTTGCTGCCGCTATGTGTCAGCACTGTACCGCCGCCCCATGAACGCTTCACCACTTCCCAACCCATGGCATAATTAGGTTCCGGCGGTTTACCCATCACAGGCGTGTGCAAACGGATAAATTCACTGGCCGGCAACAAATCGGGGTGTGCGCGCCCCATCGTCAGATGCAATGCGATAAATTTTGCCCAGTCATCGATGGACGCATGCACTGTGCCCGCGGGCCCCAAGGCGGGTGGGTTGTCATCGCCAGGGCCTAAGGGAACTGGCCGCCCCGCGGCATCATGTCCTCTTGGCTCATCAAGTTTGCCATGCACCCCCGGCGCTCCGAAACCCGCACTGGCCATTCCCAGCGGAAGAAAAATGTGAGTCTTCATCAGCTTTTCCCAGACCACACCGGTGACACGTTCCGCGATATGGCCGGCGATCACATATCCCACATTGGAATATATAAACCGCGAGCCGGGGGCTGCCTGCGGCACACGCGTTAAAATCCATCGTGTTATTTCCTGTCGGACATTGATAAGATTCTGGGTCGGCTTTTGAACACGGTTCCACACCCAGCCTGCCGCGCCTTCACCGGGACAGCCGGCCCGCATGGTTAATAATTGCAAGATCGTCACCGTTCGATAGGCCGGATTCATGGTAACTTTAAGCTCGGGGAATATTTTGCCCAGGGTGCTGTTCCAATCAATTTTGCCTTGCGAAACAAGCGTGGCACAGAGGGTCGCGGTCATGGCCTTGGTATCCGACCCCAGATGCCATTGATCGTGAAGCGCCGCTCTGGCATGTCGTCCGCGCTCCCGCACGCCGGTTACGCCTTGAGCTTCCACCTCTGTTCCATGAAGGATAAGCCCCGCCATGGCGGGCATGTTAAAGTTTGTACAAATACGCCTGATAATCGGGCTGATATCCCGCGTAGGCTTCGGCACGGCAGCTTTAATGCCCGCCGCCGCCACCGAAAACGCGCTGGCGGATTTCATAAAGTCGCGACGGTGCAAATAAGGCACCCTGATACTCATGACGCTATGCTCCTTGAATCGCCGATTCTTTATCAATATTCTTGATTCTTGTTTTCCGGTTTTTCCAGCGGGTCAAGGGCTTTCCTGGCGGCGCGGTTGGCCTGAGCCGTTTTGGGCCGTTCGCGGAACTGCTCCGGAATCGCTATTACGCCTTAATCCGCATATTTTGGCCGCCGCTCGGAATATTGGCAGATACTGTTTCCTCCGGCATGGTATCCCTTTCGGTACGTGCGTTGCTTCCCGCCCATTTACCAGGGGCCGCACGATCCTTGAGCCGATGGCTTCGCCCGCTGACAGGCATCGTGCAGGAATCGGTACTGAATGGCCTCGGCGGACGGCGCAGCCGACCGCGTCACCATCATATCAGTATACGCCACGAATATCCCGTCAGTAGGCACGGAATCAACAGCTAAATTCAGTGAAACACATGCCGCAGGTCAAAACACCTGGGAAAATCACTTTGGGGGTCAGGCGTCTTGCCTGAAAAGAAACAGCCAGGGGCCGTGCTCACCGCCCAGCACACCGGGTAACCCATAACCGCAAGCCAATGATCATCACCACGAAACAAAGGCGCACCGGAATAAACCGATCCACAGATTCCACAGATTCCACAGATTTTGTTTCCATGCGCAAATTGGCGGGAGTTCTATTTTTCCGTTCATAGATCGTTGTTAGTTGTAAAAGACCACAGCGGAGGCGGATAAACTGTCATACCAGTATCCGCCACGAATATCCCGTCAGAAGGCACGGAATCAGCAGCTAAATTCGGTGAAACACATGCCGCAGGTCAAAACACCGTGGGGGTCGGGCGTCTCGCCCGAAAAGAAACAGCCAGGGGCCGTGTTCACCGCCCAGGACGCCGGGTAACCCATAACCGCAAGCCAATGATCATCATCACGAAACAAAGGCGCACCGGAATAAACCGATCCACAGATTCCACAGATTCCACAGATTCCACAGATTTTGTTTCCATGAGCAAATTGGCGGGAGTTCGATTTTTCCATTCGTTGATCGTGGTTTGTTGTAAAAGACCACAGCGGAGGCGGATAAACTGTCACACCAATAGCCGCCACCAATGCCCCGTCAGAAGGCACGGAATCAACGGCTAAATTCAGTGAAACACATACCGCAGACCAAAATAACTTGGGGGTCGGGCGTCTCGCCCGAAAAGAAGCAGCGAGGGCCGCGCTCACCGCCCAGGACGCTGGATATCGTATAACCGGAAGCCATTGATCATCACCACGACACAAAGGCACGCCGAAATAAACCAATCCACAGATTTCACAGATTCCACAGATTTTGTTTCCACGAGCAAATTGGCGGGAGTTCTATTTTTCTGTTCGTTGATCGCCGTTAGTTGTAAAAGACCACGGCGGAGGCGGATAAACTGTCATACCAGTATACGCCACCACTAGCCCGTCAGAAGGCAGGGAATCAGCAGCTAATATTCGGCAAAATCCATGCCGCAGGCCAAACCACCGTGGGGGTCGGGCGTCTCGCCCGAAATGTAGCAGCCAGGATGGCCCTCACCCTGCAATAAAGCCTTCAAATTTTGGCCGTCGGAGGTATAGAATATGTAAGTTAATAACTGGCCGGTTTTGACCGCCCGCCGACAAAAGCTGGCGGTTATGGCGTTGGTTCGGACGTAACTGTTTACCGCTCCGCGACACGGGCGGGCAAGCTCAGGACGAATCGACCAGAATGTCTGTCAGCAGGCCGGGATTTTTTCCGGCCCATGCATTCATGAGAAGCGTCCTGATCGTTTCAAACAGTGGCCGATTCTGC
>DAIDJN010000084.1:0-126868 GCA_027451365.1 Phycisphaerales bacterium
GCAGAATCGGCCACTGTTTGAAACGATCAGGACGCTTCTCATGAATGCATGGGCCGGAAAAAATCCCGGCCTGCTGACAGACATTCTGGTCGATTCGTCCTGAGCTTGCCCGCCCGTGTCGCGGAGCGGTAAACAGTTACGCGGCTTGCAACTCTCCTCCTTTTAATCGCGACGCAGTTCAAAGGCAATTTATCCGAGGATTCCGTGTGACCAACCAACGGTCAGATAGTATTTAATGCACAACTATCAATGCGTTTAAAATAAGTAGAAATGGAGTCATAAATGGGAAACGGACATGACTTTGATCTCTTTGCAAAAGCCCGAAGGGCTAGACGATCGAATACTATATGGTTAATCAAAATGGTGGATCAATGTGATGGTTCAGAAAGATCACATCCCGCGTGCACGTTGCGAGCAAACGAATATACGCGGGATTGCAGCATCCAGGGTGGTGATTGAACGATCTATAATCGGGTGCCTTGGCAGGCTATGGCTCCTTTATATGGGCATTGGCCGTGGCATGATCCGCACGAATAATTGTTGCCAGCGCACTGGCTTATGCGGTCTTTTATAGCCTGGGTGCGATCCTGACAATAAGCGCAATCATATTGGTTCCGCTGGCATTCGCTGACCCGGCGCATAATGACCTCGGCAATCTTGTCATCGAGTCCCAATGGCGGCGTGACGTGGAATGCCACTCCGGGATGGTGTGCCGCGGCCTGTTCGACCATGCGGGGAATATCGGTCGTACTGTGTTTTCCAGGAGATAAAAAGTATGGGTGCACCGCCACGCGCCCGGCACCCTGCCGTACGCACGCGTCAAACGCCTGGGCGATGGTTGGCTCGGCTAGTTCCATGTGGGCGGCCTCAACAATTCTGGTTCCGGAAACCCGTTTGAACATGGCCACCACTTCATCAAGCATATCATTGGCCGCCTTAAAGCGGCTGCCGTGGTCGACAAGAACGATGCCCAATTCGGCCTTGTTCGCCGTGGCGGGGTTGGAAGGTGGCAGGTTCTGCAGTTGCGACATTTTTCAGGCTCCTGTCTAGTTCGTCAGTCGAATAATATACCGTGATCCGCCAATAGTGAAATTTTACTCTGTACATGCGCGTGCAACTGACCGGGCGAAGGGCCAGGCGAGGACTGGACTGCCAGAGGATTTATGGAAAGACTTCAACGGGAAGGGTTGGCAGCAATTCCTGAATATGACTGGCGATCGCCTGCAACTCCGTCAGCGGCAGCGGCGAAGCAAAAGCTTCGGCTGGATTGCGTGCCACCGTGTAAATCTGCACGAATTTCAATTTACCGCCGGCTTTAAGAATTGCGTTCAGCCGTCCGCTGTAGGCGATTATTTCGTCTGGGGAAGGAGGCATTCCATGGACGCGCATAAACAGGGTTTGAATCACAATGGGGCGTGCCTGGGCGGCGACCTTAATATTTTCCAGGATACGTTCAAAGGGAACCGTTGTGCGATCAATCAGACGATAGTATTCAGCGGTGCCAGCGTCAAGCTTGGCCCAGATTTCACCGTTGGTCCGATCCATTAATTCAAGCGCGGATTTAACCGCCGGCCGATGAAAAAGTGTGGCATTTGTAATCAGCACAATCTTGACCGCTGTCAGGTGCCGCAGCGCCAGTTCGTCGGCGGCAATCTGCACACACGCGGAAAGGGACGGACAGGAGGTCGGTTCACCATCACCGGAAAAGGCAATATCGTTCAGCCGTCGTAAAGGGGGTGTTACGTCAGAAAAAACGGGATGCGAAAAAATCTCGTTGTTGATCACACTATTGAGCATGTGTGCGAGTTCTATCCGCAGCACGGCTAAATTTATTTCCGGCAAATCGCCGGGCAACTTGCGGTCCACACTGCAATAAATGCAATCGAAGTTGCAGACTTTATCCGGGTTTAGATTCACCCCCAGGCTCACGCCGCCGCTGCGGCGGGACACCACCGGATAGACATAGCGGTTGGATTGCCAGGTGCGCTGGTGCTGTCGAAAGGCCGATTGGTTGGCTGGGTCAATCAGGGGAGCAAGTCTTTGAATCTCATTTTCCATGACACAGAGTTTCCAAGTCCGTTTCGTTTGCCGCCCGCCGATACCGGCGAAGCACTTTAAGCTAAGTATAGGGATTAACGGGTTGGAGGGTAACAGTTCAACTACGACAGAGGGTGTTCGTGGGATACGAATTCGCGCGACAGATCGGCTGGTGTCGCCGCTGGATCATCTGGCCGGGCGATATTATGGGCGTATCTATCCAGCTTGGTCCGCCGATTAAGTTTTTCGCGATTGTGATTGCCTTTAAATAGAAAAGCAGTAAAATGATTAAAGTTTCGGCAGCCGCGTGACAGCGACTAATGACAACATCAATGTGTCGACCGGTAGACTGGCCGGTCCAGAGATACCAAGATTCGAAAAGGGCCGCAAGATGATGTTTTACCAGAAGCCAACTGTTCTAGACCGCAACATTCACCGTAGTGCCCGTGTCAAAATGTCCGGGGGTGATTTTTCCTTTGCCAAACAAACCAATTCCGTGCCGTTGCTGGCGTTGGAATTCCCGCGTGCCGCACTGGACTATCCGATTGTATTTGCCGGACCGAACACCGCCAGTCTTTTGCCCGCGGCTCTGCTGGGGTTGCATACCGATGAAAACCTTTATGTCAGTGCGTCCGGCGGCTGGACTGGCGGTTATATTCCGGCGTTTATTCGTCGCTATCCGTTTGTTCTGGCGGAAAAACCGGGCGGCGGCGGTGAATTCAGCGTCTGTATTGATACCGCCTATCCGGGTTGGGAAAATCCGAGTGGTACCGCCCTGTTTGATGCCAGTGGCGCTGAAGCACCGTTGCTGAAGGAAGTTCTGACGTTTCTCGGTCAATATCAGAATAACGTCGCCCCAACCCAGACCTTCATTAAAAAGCTCGTTGAATTGGACCTGCTGATTTCGCGCGAGATCCGCTCACGCGATGGTGGAAATAAATTTCTGTCATTGCGCGGGTTATACGTGATCGACGAACCCCGTCTGGCCAAGCTTTCCGATGCTCAAATCACAGACCTTTGCCGCACCGGCTTCATGGGCCTCATTCATGCCCATCTTCTTTCGCTTGGAAACCTGGTAAAACTGGAACGGTCGCTGCTGACCGGTTCACATGCTGCTGCACCCGCCACCGCGCCGGAAGCTGCGGTGTCCGCCACGAACTGAAACTGGTTCGGGCTTTTTCTAACCCACCAGGAACGGACTCCGGCCTGCTGCAACTGATTATGGGAGACGCATTGTCTCCGCGCATTTTTTTATCGAGAGGCATGTCATGGCTAACGCTGCAATCATTGCATCCAAAAACATCAAATTACTGCCCAATGGCAGGGGGCGGATGCGGCGCCAGCGTTTGCTGGCTGGTTGTCTGGCTACCAGCGCTGCGGCAGGGCTGTTTGGCGCTCGCGTGGTGCCGTTGGCCGCTGCTGGTGTCAATGTCATTACACCCGATGGTCGTACCCTAACGAGCGTGCAAACGGCGGGTCATACCACGACCATCACAACCGGTTCCATTTCCGGCGGCGACGCCTTTAATTCCTTCAATCATTTTCAGGTTGGCAATGGCAACACGGTCAATATGATTGTGCCGAGTTCCGCCAATTATCTGATTAATCTGGTGCATGACGGTCCGGTTGAAATTAACGGAGTGTTGAATTCCTATAAAAACGGGGAGATTGGCGGCAATATTATTTTCGCCGATCCGCGCGGCGTGCTGGTGGGTTCCTCTGGAGTGTTGAATGTCGGCTCGGTGGCGTTTACCGCGCCCAATGCCCAATTCATGAATCAATTGATGACTGAAGCGGGGAAGGTGGACCTTGCTGCGGCACAGAATTTGATTTCCGGTGCCGTACCGCTTTCCACGCATGGATTCATATCCATTCAAGGGCGGATTAACGCCCTGCAAAGTCTTAATTTAAGTGCGGCCGAAGTGATTGCCGCCAAGTCTTCCGTCCTTACCGCCGGCGATTCCGCCCGGTTGCAAAATGCACTTTTTCAGGCGACGGTGAACACCACGGGTCTGAAGCGTGGTGCGGCAATAGAAGAATCCAACGGCAGCATTGCCATTGTCGGAACTGATCAGGTGAATTTGGCGGGCGATATTCACGCAGGCGGTACTAAAGGCGGAAACATCGCGGTAACTGCGGCAAACATTGTGGTGCAAGGCGGGGCAAAAATTGATGCGTCTGGCACCAGCGGCGGTGGAACAGTTGCCATTGGCGGTGATGCGCATGGGGCCGGCGCATTGGCGGATGCCCAGACGCTTACGGTGGCCCGTGGCGCAAATATTGCCGCGAATGCGGTTTTGCACGGCGATGGGGGCACTGTCACGCTATGGAGCAACCAGGGAACACATTTTGCCGGTCGCGTCAGCGCCCGCGGCGGAGCCACCGGCGGCAATGGCGGACACGTGGAAATATCTTCGCCCAGTAATCTTGTAGTTACCGGTACTGTGGACACTTCCGCGCCTCATGGACTGACGGGAACACTGCTGCTTGATCCGACGGATCTATATATTATAAATGGTGCCAGTGGCTCAGGCACTGAAGATTCCAGCGTTTCAAGCGGTGCGCTGAGTTCTTCGGCCTCCGATGGTTCGCCGGCAAGCACTATTTCTGTCGGAGAGATACAATCCCTTGGTGATACCAATATCACTCTTGCGGCCAGCGATGCGATTACCATTGGCGACGGTAGTGGCAATGCCGCGGATATTAATCTTTCCACGGACACCCATCCGCTGGTGACCGGTACGCTTACTCTGGAAGCAGGGACCGGGACCGGGGCGGGTAATATTACTTTTAATACCGGCAGCAGCATTGAAACCGCTGGCGGGGCGGTGGTACTGGATGCCGGTTCCGGATTTTTGGGCGCCGCCTCAACCAATGGCGGCGTAGCCACTTTGGGCAACATAAGCACACTGGGTGGCAACATTACAGTAAACGCCGCGTCTTCTGTCACTTTGCCATCTGGCGTCACGATTAACACGCAAACTGCCGCCGCCAATGCCGCAACTGCCGGCGCGGTGGATTTTGAAGTCAGTCAGAGCCAATCGATAGGTGTCGGCCAGGCGACGGCGAACACAGGCATTACCATTGGTGGAACCCTGGAAGGCGGAGACATTACTCTCCACGCCAGCGGCAGTGCTTCTGTAAGTTACGATTCATCCGTCACGGCCATCGCCACCACGACCGCCACAATTCTTGGTGGCAACGTGCTTGGCGATGCGTTCCTGTATGTGTACGGCGATGGTGCGGCAACCGTGGAACTGACCGGAACGGCCAATGTATCAGGAAATAATCTGTCGCTTTATTCGCAAACCACCACCGTGGCTAAAAATTCTCATTATGACGCCAATTTACTGGGGAATCCTGTTGCCGTGGACGCGATGTACGGCGCTGTACAGGGAACGGCCAAATCGTTGATTGATACTGGTGCCCATGTTTCAGTCGGCGGAGATCTGCAACTGGTCGCCAATAACAATGATACGCTGGACATCAGCACGGAAGTGCTTAATACCAGCGGCAACAGCAGCAATTTTCTGGCACTTGCCGCGGCGTGGGGAGAATCTAGCATTCATTCCACGGCCGATGTGGCGGGCGGGGCGATTGTCACACTGGCCCAAGGTTCGAATGTGGTCATCGCGGCGCAAAATACCAACAGCTTTTCCATAGGCGCAACTGCCCAGGCGGACAATCAGTCCAAGGCCGGTGTGGCGGCCGCCGTCAGTGATTTGACCACGAGTGCCATTGCCACGGATGGTGCGAATTTAGGCAGCACCGCGACCAAAGCCGGTAATGTGACAATTCTGGCCACGGACACCACCACGCTGGAACATACGTCCGCGTCCACATCCACCGGTTCGGGCCTGGCGGCAAAAGTTGAAACCGCGATGGCCTCCGGTGCCAGCGGGGCGCTATCCACTCTGGGCACGAAAATGAGTTCTTTCCTGGGCAGCACCAGCGGACAAAGTTCCGGCAGCGGGACCGATCAGTCCAGCGCGAACGGGACGGCCAGCAGTTCAACTTCCATTCCGTTCCGCATTGGTTCAGCGCTGGCTTTAAGCCTGGTCAATCAGACTGCAACCGCTGATGTTGCCGCTGAAGATTCCAATGCGGCACCCGTGATTGATTCCGGTGGGAACGTCGCTATTTTGTCCGGAATGATGGTCGCCGGCGTGAACAATGTGGCAAATTCCGGCGTCACTTCCAGCACCACTCAGGGTACGTCCACCAATCCCAGCAGCAACACCAGCGTCAGCATTGGCGTAGCCGTGGGGCTGTATACCCGCACCAATGATGCGTTCGTAGGCGATGGCGCGTCGGTTACGGGAGTAAATGTTGGAATTAAGGCCAATACAAATGATCCCGCTTCGACGACCTGGGCAACCTGGGATGGCCTTAGCAGCATCACGTCCAAACTGAATTCCAATCTGGGATTGGTCAATGATGTGCTTACCAGTTACGCATCGGCCACCAGCAGCAGTTCGAATTTGTCCCTGGCCGGCGCGGTGGACTGGTTCAATGTCGCCAACACGACGGAATCTTACATTGGCGTTGGTTCCACGGTCACCAGCACCACCGCCAGTGAATCCGCGCCCACGACAGGCGCTCTATCCGGGATTCTCTGGCAGACGATTCTGCCAACTTCCACCAATGCCACACTGCCCACAATTGTGGATTTAACGGACTGGACGGATCCGATTTCGGTGCTTTCCAGTGATTTTACATCCAGTCTGAACATTGCCGGCAATGTCAGTTTTACCGGTTTAGGACTTTCTTCGGGTACCAATGGCACCGCTGTGGGCGGCTCGTTCAGCGGATTTTTCTATGGTAATAATACTTACGCGGCCATCGGATCAGGTTCCAAAGTTTCTTCCGCAAATGCCACCGGCGGGGTGGATGTCAGCGCGATTGGGGTGGATCAGGCTCTGACACTGGCCCCAACTTCGGGGCAAACCAATTCGGTTGCAGCCAACGGCATCTTCACCATGGTGGATGTGGAAAACACCACCCAGGCCAGCATCAGCAATGCTGCGGATATAAGCGCCGCCGCTGTCACGCTGCATGGCGAAGAGGACATGTCGCTCTGGGCGGCATCCGGAGCAGTTTCCCTGGCGACCAGCCAGGGGAGTGCCGCGGTTGGATTATCCGTTTCACTGGATTACACCAGCACTGAAACCGATGCATTTATCGGCGATAATTCATCGCTGCTGGGCGGCACCGGCAGCGGCGGCGGCTATGTCCATACCAACACGCTGGATGTTACAGCCGTCAGCAACGGGCAGTCGGCGGCCATGGCCCTGGCGGTGGCCGCAGTAGCAAATTCCAATCCCGACAGCACGTCCGAGCCGGGGGCGCTGTCCAAGGCGATGACCAAATTCAAGAATTTTACTAACGGCATTAAAACCAAAGCGTCGGGCATTGTCAGCAATATTCCGCTGATTAGTTCGCTGGCCACGGAAATAGCACCTTCCGCTTCTTCCACGGCCGCGGCTAATAATCCAAGTTTCGGCCTGGCGATCTCCGGAGATTCAGCGGCGACGGTTTCCTATATCAACACCCATGCCTATATCGACCATGGAACGATTGCCGGCTTCAATAGCGCCAGCGTGACGCCTACGGTGGAGGCTCTGAATTATACGGGACTTATCAGTGTGACCGGCGGAGCGTCGATCACCTACGCCAAAAATCCAAGCAGCAGCTTTACCGCCGCTATTTCCGGAAGTGTCGCATTCAATGAAATCAGCAACAACACAACAGCTTATATTGATGATCAATCAGACCTGACCAACGCACAAAATGTCACGGTTCAGGCACTTTCCGGCGGCTTTGAGGTCAGCGTGGCACTGGGAATCGCGGCGACAGCCGGATCCACGGAAAATGCGGGCGGCGGGGCATTGTGCCTTTCTTTGCCCATAGCCAATTCCACCACATCCGCCTATATCGAGGATTCGACTTTGGATGGCGGAGCCGGCGCTTCACGCGGCGTAAAAGTGACCGCTTACGATTCCACGCTTATCGGCAGCGGCGGGGGCGCGGGTTTTGGCGGTGGTGAGGGCGGCGTAGGCGTGGTGTTCACAATCGTTCCTGTAACCAACACTATTTCGGCTTATCTGGCGGGCGATACGGTTACCGATTATGACACGCTGGATGTCAATGCACTCGACGCCTCTCAAATTATTTCCGGTGGCGTGGAAGTGGGTGTGGTTCCCAGTGGTTTTGCCATCAATGGATCATTTGTTTTCAATTATATTGGCAATACCACCACTGCTTATATTACCAGTTATGCGCCTTCCGTCGGGCCGGTGGTCGGCACCAGTGTTACCACCACCGGTGAGGTCACGGTCAACGCCTCAAGCGATACGCCGACGGCAACGTATAACAGTTTGCTGACCAGCGCCACGCAGGGCAGCCAGACAGATTCTAACATTCACCTGTACCAGAGTTTCGGTGGCAAAACGCTGCCCTTCGGCCAGCAGAATGAAATTCTGGCGGTCACTGGAATGGTCGGTGTGGGTGAAGATGCTGTGGGAATTGGTCTGGCCGGCAATGTCATTGACAGCGGTTACACCGCCTACATTGCCGATGCCACCGTGAATGCCGGCGGCCTGGTGACCGTCAGCAGCAAGAACAATTCAACCATCATCGGCGTATCGGTGGGTTTGGCCGTCGGAACTGATGGTGTCGGGCTGGATGGCTCGCTGACGGGCAATTACATCGGTGAAAATAGCGGCATCGGAAGCACCGCGACCATCGGGAATTCAAACGATACCGGAGTAACCGCGACTTCCGTTACCGGCGACGGAGTGAATGTTACCGCGCAAAACAGCAGCAGCATTTATGCCGACGCCGGCGCTCTTGGTTTCAGTTCCACCACCGCCCTGGGTGCCGCTGTCGGTTATAACCAATCCAACGACGCCGCTGACGCAAGCGTGACTCAGGCCACGGTGAATGCCGGATCCGGCGGCACGCTGGAAATTCAGGGCCAGAATTCCGCACTCATTGCCGCCAATGCCGTTGCCGGCGGTGCGGGAACCAATGTTTCCGTTGATGGATCGGTAACGGTAAATGTCATCACGGATCACACCACCGCGCAAGCCAGCAACAGCAATCTGACCGCCGGTTATTTGAATCTCACGGCGACCGAGCCAACGGCGTCCATCTATGATCTGGCCGGCGCGGTGGCCGGTTCAACGAGCGGTTCTGGAATCGGATTTTCCATCGGCATTTCGGATATAAACAACGTGCTGAACGCTGATCTTGTGGGCGTAACCAGCAACGCGGTAGATCAGACGCAGATTCAGGCCACTTCGGGTGGATATATTGGAAATATAGCTTTTGCAGGTGCAGCATCTTCTGAGGTCAGCGTCGGTTTCGCCAACGCCTCCAGCAATATCGGCAATACCGTGAACGCCTATATTCAGGACAGCGGCCAGGCCGAAGCGGCCAACAACACCTCCATTAGTGCGGCGGATACCTCCACCATTAAATCGCTATCTGCGGGAATAAGCGCCGGTGGAACCGCCGCCGCAAGCATTGCGACCACCATCAGCCGCATCAGTAATTCGCTCAATGCCTACATGACCGGCGCGGCCACCGGCACTCAGCCGGACTGGATTGCTCTGGATGCAACTCTTGACGCCAGTTCCAATGCCACTATTCAATCGCTGGCGGCGGGATTTGGCGCCGGCGGTGAAGGCGCCGGCGCCGGATCGATCGCTATCAACATTTTGACCAACACCGTCAACAGCTACATTGACGGTGGCCAGCAAGTCACGGCGATGGATAACGTGGGTGTTACAGCATTGAATCAAAATGCCATTCAGGACATCGCCGGCGCTTTGGCCATCGCGCCCACCAATTTTGGCGGGGGCCTTTCCACCGCTGTGAATTACATTGGCGGAGGCACGTATGCCTACATTTCCGGTCCGGGAACCAATGTGAATGCCTTGGCCGCAAACCCTGCCGATTCGCTGACTTACTCCACCGGCGCACTGGGCCAGGACCCCACGCAAGGCAGCCTCACTGATTTCAACAACTTTGCCACCAATTTCCAGAACAACGGGGCCCCATCACTTTCGGAATCCACCGCGACGCTTACCGGGCTTTCGGTAAACGCCGAGACGCTCAACAGCCTGACCCAATTGGCTTTTACCGGCGCTTTTGCGTTTGACCCGCTTGGTTCAGCGGCGGTTTCCGCCACAATTGATGTCAATGTTATGAACGGCACTACCGACGCATATATTGATCAGGCCGCGATAAATCAGACGCAGTCTTATACCCCTTCCGGTGGCTCAACAATTAACGCTGGCTCAGGCCAGCAGGTGAATGTGACCGCATCGGCCCATGAATATGGTGGCGACCTGGTTCTGGGAGTGGCCGGTGGACCAACTGATGCCGCGGTTACCGCAACTATTGCCGTCAATTATTTCGGCAATACGACCGATGCATACATTACGAATTCCAATACCAATGCGAATCAGACAATTAATGTACAGGCCAATGGCACGCAGGATGCCGTCGGGCTTGGTGCCGGTGTTTCCGGTGCCGCCGTCGGCGCGGCGGGCACCCTGGTCACCAATGTATTCCATGCCGATACGGAAGCCTACGCCTATGGCGAGACGCTTGATACCACCAACCTGACCATTAATGCGACAGGACGCGACACGGCTACCATGGGTTCTGTTGCACTGGGTGCGGGTGGCTTTGGCGCAGCGGGATCGTTTCTGATTGATATCAGCACGGATACGACCAAGGCTTATCTGGGCGATCCGAACACGACGACTACAGCCACCATCAGCGGAGGATTGAATGTAACCGCGACCACAACTACGAATCTTAATGCGCTAAACGCTTCCGCCGGTGTCGGTGCCGGAGCGGGTATTGCGGGAATGTTAACTGTCGCGGATATCGGCGATACAACCACTGCCGATGTGTACAGTACGAATATGGATCAGAATTCCGGCGATCCCAAGGCTAACTACGTGAACGTAACGGCAACTGATAATCTGAATATTGATTCTTATGCCGGCGCGCTGGCCGCGTCGGAAACGGGCGCTGGTATTGGCGCAAGTATTAACGTCGTGGCGCTGACCAGCCAGGTGGGTGCGGGTGTAGCTGGAAGCAATATGACCACCAGCGGCTCGTTCGATGTTGCCGCCACCGAAAATAATAATACGCAAATGGTTACCGCCACCGCCGGCTTAGGCGGGGCAGTGGGCCTGGCGGGTTCCGCCGGTGTGCTGCTTGTGGATGGTGGAAATCCATCGGCCAGCGGCGGCTATCAGACAAATGCCCAAAGCAATGCGTCAAGTTCTATTTCCGGGGCCAATTCTGAAATGAATCAGAGCCTTCTGGGTAATGTGTCTTCCAGTGATCTGACTGACGCAAATGGGAACAGCGAAGTAAACACGATTAATTCCTCCACCGAACAAAGTTTGAGTCTGTTCAATTCCTCACCCAATGGTACAGTGGCGACCATTTCCGGCGGAACGATTTACGCCGGATCGGTTAGTGTGACCGCCCAGTACAATGTGGCTACACAGAATATTGCCGGGGCAGCCGGCATTGGCGGCGTTGCCGGGTTTGGCACAGCGCTGGCAATTACATCTTTAAGTGGGCAGGCAACCGCCAATATTGATGGCGGAGCAATCATCAATACAACCGCGGGGCAGTCCTACACCGATTCCAATGGGCAGTCGCAAACATCCACCGGTGATGTCACTGTCAGTGCCGCGGAAACTCCTTACAACAATCAAAAGACCATGGAAACGGACGCATACGCGGGTGGAGGCTCATTTTTCCTCGCGGGGAGTGCCTCAATTGCGTATGGGAATGATAATTCAGGCGTAAACGCGACAATAGGCGATCAATCCGTTATTACCGTCAACGGCGTCGCGGCCAATAGCACCAATGGCGACGGTGCCGTGCAGGTAGTGGCGACGGCCGATCCGACTGTGCTGGCCAAATCGTTTGGTGTGGATGCTTCGGTCGGCGTCAGCGTGGGCGCTGCCGTGTCCGTCGCCAGCCTGACGGAGACCGTGCAGGCACAGTTGGGAAATCATGTCACCATTAGTACGCCCGGGACATTTACTGTCGCGGCCACGCTTCAGCCGCTGACCATTGGCGGCGTGGATCAAAACAGTGTGGAAACCGACGCCACCGCAGGCACCGGCGGACTGCTGGCCGGTGCGGATGGGGCGGATTCCAGTTCATCCATCACCGCTAACCTTACGGCTTCCACCGGTTCATATGATTCGCTGCCCTCCGGGGCGGTCAATATTCAGGCGTCCAATACCAGTAATCAGGTGGCCAATGCCACCGGCGTTGCCGTGGGCGGATTGCTGGCTGTAGGCGAAACCGTCAGCCTGGCGAGTTCCGGAGGCACGACCACCGCTTATCTGGGCCAGGACAATTCCACCAGCGCCAATAACGCCGGTTCTCTCCAACTTTCCGCCATATCCAACGTAGGTAATTCAGCGAACGCCACGGCGGGCAGCGGGGGAGCGATTGCCGGTAATGGCGCGTATTCCCATACCAACGATACGACTGTGACGAATGCTGAAATGGCCGCACAAACGTATGCCGCACCGACGAACACTCAGGCTGCCCAATTCGGTTTAAACTTCCTTACTGCGGACATCAGCGCCACACATACGAGCACCTTTACCACCAATGCCAATACCATAAACGCCGCAGCGGTGGGGGCCAGCGGTGCCAACGCCACCAATGATGTTTCCGCCAATACCACTGTGAACTTTGACCAGGGCGCATCACTGTTTGCCACCAGCAGCCTTACCGCTGAAGCCGCAAATAAAACGTTTGAAGGCAGTGGCGGCTATAGTGCGCAGGGCGGATCTGGCGGTGTATTGATAGGTACAGCGGTTATTTCAAACATTACGGTCAACAATGATGCGACCGTGAACCTGCTGGGAAACAACATGCTTTCCACGGGCCTGGACCCATTTCTGGTGCCCGGCGCGATTGTGATGACCGCGGACAGTTCGGATAATATTAACGACCAGTCCACGATTGAAACCGGCGGCGTGATTGACGGTGCGGGCATCAACGCCAATACGCAAGTGACGGAAAATAACGCCGTGAATATTGATGCCGGCAGCACCCTTGCGAGTTTTGGAAATATTGAAATTGGCACCTATACGGCAAGCGATGTTGCCGCGGGGGCTTTGGTGCATACCTATGGCGCGGCAGGCACGGGCACGGCCAATGTCACCACCAATGTGACCGTCAACCAGGGTGTCACCGTGCAGGGAAGCACCACAATACTGGGCTACGGTAATGTGTACATTACCGCCGGCGAAGCTCAGGGCGGCCAATTCACAAGCCGCACCAATCCTGTGGCATTGGGAGAGTCTTACGTGCGCGGACTCATCGCCATTCCCACGCAGTCCGCCACCGCCACTGCAGATGATCAGACATCGGTTACCATCAATTCCGGAGCAACCGTCGAAAGTGGCGGAAATATGTTTATAGGCGGCTATGAAGGCAGTCAAAACCCGCAGGCGCAAGGGGCGGGCCATGGTTATGAACTTGGCTTTATTCCCGCCACAGACAGCAACAACAATGCCTCAACTCCGGGAAGTGAAAAAGTGACCATAGATGGAACACTGCTTGCCGGTGCGTTCAATCAGCAGAACGTCACAATCAATTCCGGCGGCGTGCAGGTGACCGGTCCGGAACTTGCCGTCTCCACGACGACGGGTTACAACTTTGCGGCTTATTTAAGCATGTTGCAGACGCAGGGTGCGGATCCCAGCATAATTTCAATGTTGCAGAATAACACCTCCACAAATCCGGTGACGATGGTGGAACTTGGAGAGCTTTTTGCCAGTGCAGGCAATGTGAATATAAACGCCACTCAATTGCTCGGATCCGGCGCGGTCACGGCGAATGGCAATGCCAATATCACGGTCAATAATTCCACGCCTGATTACCTGTTTATCACCTCGGCTTACATTTCCCCCATCAGCGGCGGCAACATCAACTTCACCGGTGCGGCTACCGGAGCATCCGACAGTTCGCTGGGGGTACACGGAAATAATCCCGGCGCGCAGCCAGAAATAAGCATTACCAGCAGTTATGATCCCGCCACCGGCCCAGGTCCGGCAATCATTCTTGAACCAAATGGCAAACTTACCACTTTGACCGGTCTGGTCAGTATTACCGATTCATTCGGCTCCGTTGGCCAGTTTGGCACCATTGATTCTGAACAAGTCATTATTTCCGTTCCCAATGGATTTTATGGTGTCAGCAAACCAGGGCAGTATTATTCGACTGGCGGTGCGCCTGACGCAGTCTGGTTCAGCCAGTTGGGTCTGCCGGGTACCGCGACTGCGGCGGTCGATCGCGTGGTCAACGTTCTTTATAATTCCGGCGGCGGCAATACCGATCAGTCGTTGACTGAATCCCTGTTGTATAACAATAATTTTACGTTTACAAACTCCAGCGGTTCATACGATGGCTTTTATCCAGAAATATTTTATGGATCCATGTATCCATATTTTTATAATTATACGGCATCAGATAATTCCGGTTTTGGACCACTGCAGCCCAATGTGTTTGCCATGAATAACGGCGGCCAGTACCGGTCGCAATATTTCACGCCTCTGGTACAGGCCTTGGCGCAGCCGGCAAATGTCACCAGCTATCCTTCCGGCATCACCGCAGGTCCCACCAGCGATTCGGCCATTAATGCCGCGCAAGTCGGTATCTCGGCGCAATATGTGGACATCAACAGCATCATCAATGCGGGGCATCCGACCGACTGGTCCGCCAATCTTGGCTCCAGCGTGCAAACTGAAATCACCAACGCACAAAACGCGTATAACCAGGGAACTTTCAGTATTTTCGGGTATACCTTTCATTTCGCATCGTCCGTCGTCAGTCTTAACAGTTTGCCTACGGTGCAGACCGGCGATCAAGCCATTTCCGCCACGTACAATGTCCTTACCAATCAAATCACTCTGCAGAACGACATTAACGCCAGCGGGGGCGGTTTTGTCTACATTAATGGCGGAGTTTTAAGCTCTCTGCCGAGTTCGCAAATTAATGTCGATACAGGTTTTGGGTCAGTCACCATCAACAATCAAACCACCGCAGGTCTGCTTGTCAACAATATTGAAACCGGCAATGGTGCGGTCGGTGAAGTGAAAATTGTGGATACTCTTAAGCAGAGTGCGAATGGATCGCCTTTGCGCACGTGGTATCTGTATCATTCCAACACGGGTGAATTGGATACTTTCAGCAATCAATCAAATAACGCATCCACCCTCGCCGGGGCGGTGCAAACCGGTGCGGACTTTACCAACACATCTCAATACAGTCCGCAATCGGGCGTCGCCATTCAGTGGAGCGAAACTGCGACCGCTTCGCGCACGGTTACTCCTGTGACTAACTCCTCGGGCAGCGAGGTGAATCTTACCGCTTCCCATTGGGCGTTTGACGCAGTCTCGGGACAAGCCGGCAATCCATGGGTGCTGGGGAGCTACACGGTTACCAACGTGGGTTCCAACGGTCCGGTATTGCAACAGAGCTATTCCGGGTCGGTCACAAGCAGCCACAATGACGGATATGTCACTTTCACGTACGCTGACAATAATTTTACTCCACCAACGGGCAATCCCTATGGCTCCAATTTCTATTTTGACCCGATTTATCCGACGGCAATCAGTCTGACGGATACCATCACCGCCCGCGCCGATAATCCCATCGGAATAAGTTTCAGCGGCGGCAGCGCATCACAAATCACCATCGAATCAATCCATGATGTTACTTTGGCGGGCATGATCAACAATCCGACCGGACCGATGAATCTTTCGGTTACCAGCGGCGCTGTCAGCCAATCTCTTGGTAACCAGATTGTGACCAGCGGACTCAATATTCAGGCGGGCACCGGCATCGGGTCGTCCGCCGCACCCGTGGTAGTGGACCTCACTGGAGGCTCCCTGACCGCTCAGACCAGCTCCGGTGATGTGTATATCTCTGCGCAGTCCGGCGTGGCGATCGGCACCATTTCCGCAGGTACGTTCGGTAACTATGGCGATGTAAACCTAACTGCCAATCAGAGCATAAGCGCGGTAGCCGGTTCGGGAACAGTTACCGGCGACAACATTACGCTTACCAGCATTGCCGGCGGCGTTGGCGCGGGGACCGACCCGGTTACCGTCAATGGCGTAGGAACCGTGGAGTCCGGCGGGGTGACCAACGGCGGACAAATTACCGTGAACGCGGTGGGGGATATATTTCTGAATGCGCCGGGCAATCTGATCGTCAATCAGATCGATTCACTGGCCGGCAATGTGACGCTGAGCGCAGGGGGCACCGTTTTCGACTATCGTGCTCAAACGCCGGTCGAAGCTCTTTCCACTACGCAGTTGACCCAAATTGATACCGCATTGGATTTAACCGATTCAAGCTCCAATGCCACGATCACTCATTCCGTGGTGCCGTATCTGCAAAGTGTCTATGCCAATTACAATACATACTGGAAGTTGCTGGCAAACGGGACGGTAGATTCCAACGGTACATTTACGCTTTCATCCCAGGGTGCCACTGTCTACACGCCCATTTCCCAGGTGGCTCTGGCGCTAAACTCTGACGGAACTTCATACATTCATTATTCATCGGTGCAGGCCTACGCCCAGTCGCTGTATAATTCCAGCGTCAGTTTCTTCAGGTCCAATCTGGGAACCAACTGGCAGCAGACAATTGGAACCACTTTTAATCCCGCGTTTACCTATACGGTGCCCAACAGCGGACCGGCTGGAATCACCACCATTGAAGCTCTGACCAGCAATGCCTATTGGACCACCGGTCAGTTGCAGCAGGCCATTAATCTCAATGCTCTGCAAAGCTCTTCTTCCGGCGGGGCGGTTGGAAACGCCACGCCGAATATTTCCGGTCGCAATGTGATTGTGACCGCAAATGGTGTCGGAACTTTGGCCGCACCAGTAACCTTCAGTCAGTCCGCCCTCGAAAGCGGTTCGCTTAATCCAAGCCAGGCCGGAGCACTGGCTTTGGCCAACACCCCGGGCGACGTCACCATTGCGGGTGATCCCACCTTGGGCAATGCGACCATTACAGTCAAACAGACGGCACCTGTTTTCCTGACCGTCAACGGAACTTTTTCCGGCAATGCCGGTACCGGGCCGCTGTTCGTTCAATCTGATGGTTCACTGGCGTTGCAAAATGTCAGTGCGGGCGGCGATATTCGTATTACCGCAGCCGATTCCATTTTTGGGAGCGGAACGGGAAGTCCTGATATCACCACCAACAATGGTGGATTGACGCTGCTGGCGGGCACTGGATCCATCGGTTCGAGCACCACGCCCGTTGATTTTCAGATTACCGGCACCCTGGTCTCGGAAGCTGGAATCAGTACCTATCTGACCACCGGCGACTCAGCCGTCACTCTTGGTGGTGTCGCCAGTGGCAATACCTTCCAGCTTAACGCACCTGGTGCCTCAATCATGGGCGATCCCACCTTCGGCGGAACCAATATCATCGCGCCAATCATAAGCCTTACCGCCGGCAGTGGCGGCATTGGTTCTTCCAGCAGTTCACTGACCCTTGATAACAGTGTCTCATCCACATCCGCTCTCGTACCCGCGGCAACTATTATTTCCGGCGGCGGCGTGTATCTGTTTGACCCCGATATCTCCGGCCTGCTGACGCTTGGCACCGTTGGTGCCCAGGGGCCGGTGAATATTGTCGCTGCGGATTCTCTTACCGCAAACAGCGTCACCACCCAATCCGGTGACATTACCTTGGCTTCCTCCGGTGGAAATAACATGGTGCAGACGGTTCAGACACTCAACGGCGCGTTGACCCTTACCTCGGTCGGTTCGCTTGCCGTTGGTACCGGATCGGCCACCGGCGAAGCATCGCTGACGGCTACCGGTGGGAACATCACCATCGGTCAAATTTCCAGCAGTTTGTCCAGTGGTCCGGCCATTGACGTCAATGCCTTCGG
The DNA here is from genome assembly GCA_027451365.1 of Phycisphaerales bacterium. GTDB lineage: Bacteria > Planctomycetota > Phycisphaerae > WQYP01 > WQYP01 > JAJYPG01. The sequence continues at coordinate 18,020 of DAIDJN010000084.1, forward strand.
CTCTATTTCCGGGTCCACCACAAATGTCGGTCAGACCAACCTGCTTGATGCCCTGGCCACTGGTACGCAAACCATGATCTTGCAGGCGGGGACCGGAATAGGCGCGGCTGATCAATATCTGGTTGCCGACGTTCCGGAATTGACCGCCAACACAACTAGTGGTGATATATACATTCATAATATTGAAAGCCTTAACGCACCGTCGCTCACCGCCCCGGGGGGAAGCATAGGCCTGCTGGTCGATGGCGCGCTGACTTTTGGAACGTTCAGTGCGCACCACGACCTGTCCGTGACCGCCAATGGCAATATCACCGGCACCTCCTTCACCGCCGGCGGCAACGGAACTCTTATTTCCAACTCCGGCACCGTTACGGTGCCAACCATTTCCGTCGGTGGAAATTTCACGCTTGAATCCTCCGGTAATATCGACATTCAAGCGCTTTCCAGCGGCGGCATCATCAGCCTGCTTTCACGTGATGGCGATGTGAATATTCAAACCCTGGTCGCCAATAGCGGTTATATCGGCGCTGGTTCCGGCACTACGCCGGCCAGCGGGCCGTTCCCCTCCAGCCCGGGTGATGTATTTCTGCCAAGCGCCACCATCACCAATTCCCTGACTGTCTATGCCAATCGCATTGAAGGTCACCTCATTCAACCTCAGCCGGCATCCGCGCCATTGCTGCTGGATATTCGTGGTTCCGGTGGTGGCAGTGCCCTGGCCGCCGCGGTCATTCTCAGTATTGATCCGGAGGCTGTAACCTTCAGCAACTTGCAGGCCCAATATGCTCAAATTACAACCGGTGCGGACAATGTCATCATTCATCAGGGTGATATTGTAAACACGCTTTCACTCGTAACGCCCGTTACCAATCTTTTCATGAATAATCAGGATGTTATTCTGGTGCCGACAGATATTCAGCTTTATCAGCCGGGCGGTCTGTTCGATTTTTCGCTTGCGGGCACCGATCTGGTCACAAATACTTTTGTGGAACGCTTTGCCACAGGGTATACGGTTTCGGTATCCAATTATGTCGGTGGTCATAATGATTCGGGCTTCAATTATGGCGGGGCGAGCGCCCTGCGCGACTCCCAGCGTTTTTCCTCGGACATTCAGACCCTTGAAGACTCCGTGGATGAATACCTGGTGTACGCCAATTCGCTTAAAATTGATGCACTTTCAATTGGCCCGCGCGGCGGCGTGAATGTGAATGTCAAGAAATTGAAAAAATCATGGAAGGTGCGCTAAATGGCAGTCTGTTTTTCCGACCGGTTGGATATTTCTGGTTCCAAATCTCTCCGCCGGGGCGCCAGCTTTCGCGCCGGCACAGCCGGAGCCGTTCTTCTGGCCGCCGTGTCTACAGCTGATGTGGCTTACGCTGGGCCGGTTGTTCCGCCCAATTTGAACGCCGGCGCAATTCAGAACCAGTATCAGAATGCGCATTCCCCGACGTTGCCACCCGCGCCTTCCACGCAAAAGGCCGTCACCGGCCCGGAGAATAAGCCTTTGAAGGGAAAGGGGGGTGGCGTTAAATTTCTGCTTAAACAGATTGATTTCACTAAATCCAGGTTTCTGTCGCCCGAGTATTTGCAAGGCGTCGCCAAACCCTATCTGAATAAGGAAGTCACTTTCGCCGACTTGCGGAAGCTTTTGAATACCATCAACGCCCATTATCTCAGGATGGGCATGCTCTCCGCCCAGGCCGTATTGCCCCCGCAGAAAATTCATGACGGCATTCTTAAAATCCAACTGGTGGAAGGCAGGCTTGGCCAAATCGCTGTCCATGCGGAAGGATCGAACGGCGCGCCTATAACCATTCCCGGCTTTTTCACCAGTCGCCTGCCGCTTGAAAAAGGCCAGATTGTTGATGATGCCAGTCTGGCCAGATCCATCGATTTTTTCAATCGCACCAACAACATTCAACTTCGTGCCTCGCTTCAGCCCGGTGCGCAGTTCGGCCTTACGAACGTTCTGCTTTATGCGCAGGAACCCAAGCAGGTAACCTTCAACTTCGGTGTGGATAATTACGGCTATCCGGCCACGGGTCGGCTTGAAGGTACCGAAAGCGTCAACCTCTACAGTCCGTTAAAACTGGACGATCGTCTGAATGTTTACTCTGTCCAATCGCAGGGGGCCATCGACACCAGCATGGTCTACAGCATTCCGGTTACCAGCCTCGGTACCCAGATCGGCTTGAGCTACGCCAACAGCCAGTACACCATAGTTAACGAAGCTTATGCCACCCTGGATGTCAAGGGTCGATCGAATCTTTACGGCTTGAATCTGGTCCAGCCGGTTTATGCCGATACACACTGGCTGATTGATGGCGGCCTCCAATATGCCTACGATTCGTCTCATACCCTTATCGGCGGTGTGGACCTTGGCGCGACCAATGTCAATAAGTTCAGTCTGGGCTTAACCGTTAATGGCACCTGGTCCAAAGGAGCATTTTCCATGGTGCAAACCGCCCTGTATGCCAATGGCATGGCTCCGCCGGCGCAAACGTCGCATCCTTTCATTTATCAGGGGTCATTTTATGGCTATTACAGTCTGTTTCCACAGATTTATGCCAGCCTGCTGGGCGGGTGGCAATACACACCCAGCAACAACATAACACCGGACGAGCTTTTTCAGGTAGGCGGGGAATATTCCGTGCGCGGCTTTCCCACCTATGTTCAGGCGGGTAATTCCGGATTCTTCACTCAAATGGAACTCCACTATCAACCCGTTTCGTTTTTTGATTTCTACGGCTTTTATGATCAGGCCTACCTGTGGGCGCCGGTTCCCAGCTATAACCGCCTGCAAAGTGCCGGATTGGGAACCAAATGGTCGCTTAATCATCTGCTGGACCGGCTGTTTCATAAACCTTCGCCGGTTTCCGACGGCCTGACAGTCAACCTTTGGGCAGGATTTCCGTTTAACAGGGTCTCACCAGATCAGAAAAAGTATGAACTCGGTGCGGGAATGGACTATCAGATAGCGTTCTAAAGTGCCAGCAAACCATGCGGGGAACGCGCAGTTCCCACCGCCGATTGTGAATCCTTGTATTGCAAAGGGCGTCGATAAAATCATTCGGGTAATTCGCCCCGGCAGACGCTCTTTGCTGGACCTGGCTTTTAACCACTCGCTAAGCACTTCGGTAATCTTTATGATGGAACGGATTGGTCGGTTGCACGTGGCTTGGTCGCGTGCGCCGTCGTATATTATTCGAGTGCGTTGGCGCTGGCGTGCACACGCAGTGGAATGATCGGGCATCGTAAACGCAGCAGGTTTTCACAATGGCGAATTATCCACGAGCAAGCCCCGCCCGCTGGTGGAAGACAAAATCGATTGGCAAACCGCATCGGTCGCCTCATGCCATGTTCGTTGGTCGCACGCGCTGGTGGGCTTCGATGTTATTGCTGGTCATTCTGGTGATGATGGTGGGGGGCGGCTGGTACTTGGCGAATCCGCGGCGCATCAGCCAGATGGCCGGAATTCTGCTTTCGCATGTTCTTGGGGGGCATGTGACCGTCGCCACCGGTCGCGTTTCACTGGCTGGCACCATTGAACTTTCCGGCGTCCGATTGCGCACGCGTAACTCCCATGGCCCGGCAGCCACCATTTTTTCTGCCGACCGCGTGCAGGTGCGTTTCAACTGGCTTAGTCTGCTTAACGGGCACCTGCGTGCAACCCAGCTTACCGCGGTTCATCCAGTGCTGAATCTGGTGGATAACCGGGACACCGGTCGCTGGAATTATCAAAGCTTTTTACATTTTCACGGGGGGGCCGCCTCCGGCCCGGCGGTGGTCCCATCCCCGGTGATCGGTCAGCGTGTTGCCGGTCCAACCATTCATCTTCCCGCTATTCAACTGCACTCTGCAGTTATCCGATGGGGGCGCGTCGAACATGGCCGCTATGCCGTCACCGGCCAAAGTGTCATTGACGCACAATTGGGACCCGTGCCGCGCCGCCGGTCTGTTTATCAGATGGAGATTCAGCAGCGTTCAGTGGATGGACGCGCCGGCATTAATATTTCCGGTCGCTGGAACGTTTCCACGCATCGGCTTGACGCGCATATTCCGCGGCTGGTTCTTTCACGGGCCTTTCGCCGGACACTTCCGGCTCAATTGCAGGACTGGTGGCGGCGATTCCATTTTCAGGGAGAACTGCGGAATATATCGATGGCGGTAGGTCCTTATCGTGGCATCAGAATTGCGGCGACCCTGAAAAATGTTTCCATGCACCTGATTGTGCCAAGTCGACGGGTCGGGGCGCAGGTTGTGCCGATTGAACATTTAAGCGGTCTGGTACGCGCAGGCAGCACGGCGACACACATATCCAATCTGACGGGTAGCATTCTTGGCTTCGCGTTCAAGGTGCCCGAAGCCTCCTTTGACGGCTATGCGGATAACAGCCCCTTTGACGTCCGGCTGGATTTGCCGGGATTTGATCTGCCGCGAAAATATCCGGCCATACTGTCCACGCGTCCTATGGCTTTGGCCCGGGCAATCATTTATCGTTTGCGTCCAAGTGGTAAAATGGATATCACTATTCATGTACATAAATCTATTTCAGACGCGGTGCCACGGATACGCGGTGCAATTGTGTGCCATGGCGTCAGCGCCCGGTACGTGCACTTTCCCTATCCGTTTTATGATGTTCGGGGCCTGATCCGCTTCAGCCGACACGCGATACGGTTTGTGGACCTTCGCGGAAAAGCGGAGCAATATCCCATGACTTTGACCGGCCTGGTTTCCATTAACGAGGACAACGGGCCAATAGATCTTCATATCGCTTCGCCGCGAATCTTGTTTGATCAGCGACTGGGGGCCTGCCTGCCACATGATCTGGCCCCTATCTGGGCGCGTTTCAACCCAGTGGGAACGGGACATTTTTACTGCCATGTGGTGCGGGCCGCGGGCAGTACCGCCGATCCGGACATACGAATTCACATATTCCCGACGGATACATCGGGCCGCTACTCTGATTTTCCTTATCCGCTTTCCCACGTGCATGGGGAAATGCTCTTTGCCAACCATACCATGCGAATCATACGCCTTGCCGCGCCCGTGGCCATCCGGCATCCGGTACCCGGCGGGCCGACCATGGGAAAAATTGTCTTTACCGGTTCCGTTGCTTACAACAGTGGAAGCCTGCGAGACCTGCGGCCGCACGTGCGAGTTGTCGCAACCAATGTTCCAGTCAATAAACTGCTCTGGCAAAGCATGCCGCGATCTTACGGCAAATGGTTGCGCACCTTTCATGTGCGCGGTCTGGCGGGAATGGATGCTTTAATAACACGCGGCCCGAATGGTGACCCCAGCGTTCGCGGAACGCTTACTCTAAGACATGGAAGGATACGTTATTCCATGTTGCCATGGCCGGTTACCCATCTGGCTATTCAAGGAGACCTCGGTCCAAGTCACCTTACTCTTTCAAGAATCGATGGACTGACCGGACAGGGCGCAACAGGTGGTATTGAGGCCGCCGCCGGTGTCCGTGAATCGCCTGATGGACGAGTCGCGGTTACCGTTCGCGGACGCTGGAATGGCGTGAACGTATCGGGTACACCAGCAACGAAATTGCCGGCCGCGTGGCAAAAGGCTTGGAAATCCGCAAAACCGACTGGCAGAATAAATGGATTGTTTTCCGCGGCGATTGATGTTTCCCCAGGCTCCTCCGGCAAATCCCACATCACCATTCCGCACTACCGCGTGACCGTCACGCCGGTGAACATGAGCCTGAACTACAAACCGCTCGGCGCTCCCATACGCAACATTCAAGGCTCGGTCGCCATTCATCCCGGACGCATTGTGCTTAATTCAATTGAAGCCCGACTGGATAACGTGCAACTGTACGCGCACGGAGACTATTTGTTTAAAACCCGCGACGCAGCGCTTTCGCTGTATGCGTCCGCACCGGACCTGGACCCAAAGCTGGTACAGGTTTTACCGGCACCGGCACGCCGGTTTATTAAGCCGCTTGATCCGCACGGTGCCTGGTATCTGACACTGTCGAGTCTGTCCCGCACGGTTGTGGATAAGAAATCGCAGTGGAGTTTTGCCGGAAATCTTATCGTGGCACAAGCTTCCACCGGCGGCTGGTTCAAAACGTCCGCCAGTAATGCCGCCGTTTCCCTTGCGGGACGCTGGCTGCAGGGCCAGAGTGTGCCGGATGTAGTGGGACAATTCTCGCTCACTAAACTGACCGTTGGCGGAAAATTGCTTAATCCTCTTTCCGGTCGAATAGTGACTGACGCAACTGCGCGAACAATCTCCATCGGTCGGGTAAAAGGCCGGGTAGCCGGAGGAACCCTTCAGGGAGCAGTTCGGCTGAACGTGGGGAAAAATGCCAGATATAAGGCAGATTTCTCCCTTGCAAATGTCAGACTTGGACGGCTGCTCGCGGAAAATTATCCCGGACCACTCCAGCCCACGCACAACTCCGGTCGGGTGGACGCCAGTTTGCATCTGACCGGTGAGCTGGCGAATGCGGCTACGCGGTCCGGTCGCGGCCGCCTGACTATTTCCAAGGCGAGTTTATTCAACGTTCCGCTGGCCATGGGGCTAATGCAGATTGCCACACTGCGATTGCCTATCAGCCGGGCTTTTACCCATGCCGGCCTTACCTATACGCTGCGCCACAACACCGTTCATTTTTCCAATATCAGCTTGCACAGCAGTGGAATTAATGTCGTTGGGAACGGAAAACTCAACATGCGCACGCGCAAACTCAATATTCACATGCAGACGGAATCGCCGAGCGGCACGCGCCTGCCGGTAATAGGTTTTTTCTTCGGGCTGGCGCGGGCACAACTCCTGCAAATATGGATCAACGGCACCGTAGCGCATCCCAAAGTTCATGCCGTGCCATTGCGACTATTGAGTTGGCCTTTCGAGTAAAAAGGGCGATTAAGGAGTCGTGGCTAAGATTTCCGTGCATCCGGCTAAATCGTGCCCGCGCTTATTTTGCTCCAGGAAAAATCTGCGGGTTGGCCTGCCCATTACTGTTGACCGCAGGCTGTGCCGGGCCGCCGTTGCCGCTGTTTGCGCCCGTGCCGGCACCCGTGCCGAAACCTGCATTGCGCGGAACCGCCCCTGAGCCACCAGCCGGTATTGCGCCGCCCATGGGTTGGAGATTGGGTTTCAGGAAAAGGTAATACAGTCGCCCTTTGCTGAATTCATAGCCAGCCTGGGTTTCAGCTAGCGGGCCTGTACCCATGTAAATATCCGCGCGGCCAGCGGCGCGAATGGCTCCGCCCGTGTCCTGATCCAGAAGAAAACCGGTGAACGGAGCGATATTTCCCCGGGTATCGGGCATTTGTGCCTGGACAAATGTGACTGCGGCCCGTGGGAAAATACTCTGGTATGGGGGCGCATTGATCGTCTTGTCCGTGGCCAGCGTGCGATGGTCCGTCACTTTTACGCCAAGCGATCCAAGCGGCCAGTGCGCCGGATTATAAACTTTCAGGAACGCCATAAAGTGATTCTTCAGGATCAGATTTTCCACTTCCTGTGGATGAACCTGAAAATAATTCTGAATCGCGACCAGCGACAGTTTCCGTCGCGAAATTTTTCCTGCTTTAACCAGCGCCATTCCCAGGCCCGAATATGTGCGGCCATTGTCCCCGGCATAGCCGATGGTCATCTGTTGGCCGTTGTTCAGGATGACTTTCGCCGAACCTTGAATTTCGGCCACGTACGCATCCAGAGGATTGGCAAACCAGACCAGTTCATGCCCGGCCAGAAGATTGCCCTGGATTAACTGGCGGCGGGTGGGAAACCGTTTGTAACCGCCGCCGGGAAGCAATTGGCCAAGCACCTGCCCGGTAATCGGATTGCTGACCAGATTTTTCGGCCGCTTGTAAACCGGGTATTGGTACTGCGCTGTGCGGGTAAGGCTGCCGTAAAGAATTGGTGTGTAATATCCGGTATACCATACGCTGCCACGGTCGTCGTAACCTTTGGCAATATACACATCATAACGGGTGTCAATCATTTGCTGGAATTCAGCCGCCGAGGCAATGTTCCGCACCATGTACCTGAAGTCGTAAAGGCTGGCAAGCTCCTGCTGATGGGTAATCGGACCATCGGGAAAGAACATATGGCTGGATTTTGTATTCATGAACTGGATGGAACGGTTGATGGCGGTTATCAGTCCAGTTTTATTCATGAATGCGGCCTGCATGTTGGGATATTCCGAAACAGGCAGTTTGCGGAGTCCCCATTCGCCCGGAGCCAACTGATGGTCCACATTAAGGTGTGGCGCGGGAACCACGGTATTGTTGTGCGTGGCACAGCCGGCAACGCCCAGAAGCATTGAGGCAATTAACACGGGTACTATCCGAAAACATTTCATAATGGAAATCCTTTTCTTGCACGCATCATTATGCAGCCTTTAAGGTTACTGGTTGGACGCGATTTTGGCAAAACAGAGGTAACCGCGGTGCGGGTCGGTTTGGCAACTCAATGCTGCTGTTTACCTTTCCCAGCGCTTTTCGCGTATTCTACTACGTTGCCATGGGCGAAGAACGTAAATCCGCAATGATATTCTGGGCGCTGTTCGGCGCGGTGGAACTGCTCTGGCTGTTGGCCAGCATGGGGGGGACCTGGTTTGTGGCCCATGCAGTCTATGCGCGCGATCAGCGCTCGCGGCTGGCGCTGGCTTCACAAATTCTGCGGGCTGACCTGGTTGCTTTTCCACCCCACAGCGATAGTTTCGGAAGTTATCTAGCCTGGGCGCAGCGGGTGGTGCCGCTGGTCAACAGGTATGGCCGTCAGTTTGCGGGTATCGGTTACGTTCTGGTCTGGAACCGCAATGGGGATGTAGCTTTACTGGCGGTTCGTGAGGGTAACGCCTTCGACTTGGTGGCTCCTCTGGTGGACCATGTACTAAGCCCACAGGCTTGGGCCGCCCCGGATGCAACCGGGAGTTCGCCGTTCCGTCACATCAATCGACTGCCTTGGGTTCAGTCCGGCAATTTTATTGATTTCACTACTTATTTTAACGCTCCGCCGATCCGCCATTCGCAGACAGCCAAACGGTTTCACGGTTATATGAGCATGGGGCTGAGCGAAAGCTGGCTCGCCAGCCGGTTTGTAACCGCGGCGCGGCGCCCTTTGGAAATATCGTTGTTAATCGCGCTGGGCGGAATGGCCGCGCTGGGATTTCTATTTTTCCTGGTCATGCGGCGATTTGAATACGCCCGCCAGCAATATGCCCAGACGCTGCGTGCCCGCACAAGTCTATTAAGTGAACGCGGGATGCTGGCTTCTGTGCTGGCCCATGAGGTCCGATCTCCCTTGACCGCCTTGCGTTTCAACCTCCATTTTCTCCGCAGCCTGGTGGAGGCACCAATTGTCGAACGCGATCGACAGATTGAAATGACGCACGCCTGCGAACGCGAGGTTCGGCGACTGGATCTGATGCTGGACGATTTCCTGCAGCGCACACAGATTATCACCGACGCGCGGGATGCTTCGCTGAATACGGTGGTGGCTGAAGCTCTGGATTTCCTGCATTCGGCAATGGAAAGTCAGGCTATTCGTGTCATTACCCATTTGCAGCCTGGCGATGTGCAGGTCTCAATTGGAGCGGACGAATTGCGGCAGGTGCTGCTGAATTTGTGTGCTAACGCGCAGGATGCCATGCCACGCGGCGGTACGCTGGCGGTTTCCACGGTCGCCGAAGCCGACAGTGCCCTGTTGCTGATACGCGACAGTGGTGTGGGTATTGATCCAACCGTGCAATCTCGCGTTTTCGAGCCTTTTTTTACTACCAAGCCGCGCGGGAGTGGACTGGGGTTGGCCCTGGTTCGGCGGGTTATAAGCGGAGCGGGCGGCACTATATTATTTGAAAGCGAGCCAGGAAAAGGAACCACATTTCGAATTGTGCTGCCCCGCAGCGTTGCGCCGCAGCCGCGGCAGGAGTTTCCTGCCGCCGGGACGATGGAACAGGATAGCCACTCAGGCAATGTGCCCCGACCGCATCCGGCGGCGAAACCGCCGGATGCGGAATAATTCCTGACTGGATAAGAATTCGCATTTTGGCAGACTGAATTTATGCAGGTACAGTTCTGGCCGGTCGATTATTACAATACGTTCTTGAACAGGCATGCTTGCCCGACTTGGCTGGGCGGACGGCAACCAGAGGAGGTTTCAACTGATGATGTACGAAAAGAATCCGGCAAGTCCCATTGACCCAACCGCACGCGATATGTGGCGCGTCTTCCGTATCATGGCGGAATTTGTGGAAGGGTTCGAGGCGCTGGCCAATCTTGGGCCCGCTGTTACCATCTTCGGATCTGCGCGCACGCCCCGCAATCATCCGGATTACTGCCGCGCCAGAGACCTGGGGGCCATGCTCGCACATCACAAATTTGCCGTGATCACCGGTGGTGGCCCCGGCATTATGGAAGCGGCCAATTCCGGAGCGAGGGATGCTGGCGGTGTATCAGTTGGATTGAATATAAGCCTTCCTGCTGAACAGTACGCCAATCAGTACCAGACTATCAGCCTGAATCATCATTATTTTTTTGTACGCAAAACCATGTTTATCAAATACGCCCATGCGATCGTCTGCTTTCCGGGCGGTTATGGAACTATGGACGAATGCTTTGAAATTCTTACACTCATCCAGACCCTGAAAATTGATCCGCGTCCCGTGGTGCTGGTGGGCGTTAAATTCTGGACCGGTCTGGTAAACTGGCTTCGTGATACGATGGGCCATGACCACAAGACTATCAATCTCGCGGACCTCAACATTTTCCGGCTGGTCGACAGCGCACAGGAAGCCTGTGAAATTATTCTTGAGTCAGAGCAGGGGCGCTGCTGGGGGCCGGCACCATCAGGCTTTTCGGGATTAAACGCCGACCAGCCTCCTTCGCCGGAGGGCACACGATACGGCCCGATTCCGCAGGTGCGGCACGAAATTATTCAACAGCCGGATTTGCCGATAGTGGCTACCTCCCGGCGCAAAAAACCGCGACGCGGTGTGGTTGGCCGCCGTCCGCCGCGCCGTCGACCTGTGATTCGCGGTTGAGTGCCCGTTACCGGCGGGCGGATTGCCTTGGGAGTATCCGCTTGTCAGCCGACTCCCCCTTCTTCACTGCGACCAAAAAGCAAGTCTACCAGCGGGCGGTCGCTCTGATCAAAGAAAATATATACATGGTCGCCGGCCTGCAGCACCGTTCCACCGCGCGCCGCCACCAGATTACCATTACGCACTATAAGCATCACCGCCGCGGTGGGGGGCAGTTCCAGATCACTAAGTTTTGCGCCGCAAACCGCGACCGACGGCTCAATAAGATAGGACTTCATTTCGCTGGTTAGCGGGCGGGGTGAATTAATTTCAAGGACCGCTTCGGGCGCGGGCTTTTCGTCAGAGGCGAGTCCCAGCCGCCGGGTCGCCCAGCGAATAGTTGAGCCGGGAAAGATGGTGTTAATGACCACCACGAAAAACACAATATTGAATATGTTTTGTGCACCGGGCAGGTGGGCCATAAGGGGAAAGGTGGCCAGAATAACCGGTACCGCCCCGCGCAATCCGACCCAACCGATAAACGCAGTTTCCCGCGCCGAAAACCGCAGTGGTAACAGACATATGGCTACTGCGACAGGACGGGCAATGACTGCCAACAGCACGGCTATGGCCAGACCAATCCAAGCCACGTGCAGCAATTCGGACGGAAGCACCATAAGCCCCAGCATCAAGAACATGCCGATTTGCGCCAGCCACCCCAACGCTGCGTGCACACGCACCAAACCGCCGCGATAGGGCAGTGTAGGAGCATTTAAGAAAACGCCGGTAAGGTATACTGCCAGAAAGCCGCTTCCGTTGATCAGCGTGGTCCCGGAATAGCTTACCAGCGCTGCCGCCAGCGTGAATACGGGTACGAGGCCTGAGGTGCTTAAGGTGGCGCGACGAAGCACGTACCTCGCGCCGATGCCCACGCCAATGCCGACGGCCGCTCCAATTCCCAGTTGTATGGGAATGTTCAGCAGCAGCTTCCAGATGGATTCCTTATGCTTTTCGATGATTGCGATGACCAGGGTTGTGAGCATGACGGCCGTCGGATCGTTGAAGCAGGATTCAATTTCTATCAGCCGGCCCAGTTTTGGTTTCAGATTCAGTTTGCCAGCCCGCAGGACCGAAAATACTGCCGCAGCATCGGTGCTCGACACCACCGCCCCGATCAACATGGATTCTGAAAGACTCAGTCCGCAAAGGCTTGCCACCAAAGCGGTCAGCGCGGCGGTAAGCACTACACCCAGCGTAGCCAATAATGAGGATGCCCAAAGGACCTTGCGGATTTCAGTTGCCGTCGTATTAAAGCCGCCTTCAAAAAGAATCAGCACCAATGCGATTGTGCCGAGCCGATATGCGAAATGAAAATTATGGAGCCAGATTCCACCAAAACCTTCGGGCCCTCCCAGCATACCCAGAATAAGCAGCAGCAGAACGGTCGGAACCCCAAGTCGGTCCATGGCGCGGCTGGAAAGCACGGCAATAAGCATCAGAATGCCGAAGATCATCAGCATGACCGCGGTGGCCAGCGGTTCGGTTGCCATGACCATAGCATTGACTGTGGCGCATAAATGTGTTGCCGTTACGAACATGGTCGCTATGTTAATGCCAGGAAGGGCCAAACCCAACATCGGAGCAGCCGCCAGGGCGGTAACAGAAGTTCCTGGTCGTGCTACTGTCCAGTCCTTCGGCGTCGGGTCCACTTGAACAACGGGATATCAAATACATAGGGATCTTTACATTAGTGGTTCATTTCTGTCGAAATTTATTCAGCCGATGGATCCGTGTGCTTGACGATGGATGTCTCTTTTTAACCAACGGTTGTGTCTGACACAGAATTCTCAGTGAATCAAAGTTTGAGAATTGCCGGGCCGGGTGGGGGTGCGGTTGGCAAAAGTCGTCCCCGTGCCACGCACGGTAAACGTACTGGGCATCAGATGCCCCAAGTGCAGATGCACACAATGTTAAACAGCATGGCAAAACCTACGTTGTGGTCTGTCAGACTGGTTCCATAGATCGGTGGGCAAGGAACATGTTCATAGAACCGACGTCGAGTTGTTTTAAAATGCCCGGAGAATTTAAATTCCCGACCGCCTGAAAGCTGCAGTGTAATATTATTCACGCCTGTGGACTCCACGTGAGTTCAGACGCGTGTCAACGGTTGGAGCGGCCCACAAGGAAGTAGATGATGGAGCCGACCAAAGGTAGCAGAAACATGAGAATGACCCAGAGAATTTTGTGCAGGAACGGCTTGCGGCTCAGCACTACATCCACCAGCATCCAGAGCCAGAATAAAAAGGCGATCACGCACAGAATGCCGTAGAAAAACGCGATTACAAGATGTGCACCGGAAAATACCATGGGGTGAATACTCCGTCTTTCCTGTTCGCGGTTCTGCACCGCACCGGATCATACGTCCAGATTCTTTACTTCAAGTGCGTGCGCTTCAATAAACTGCCGGCGGCGTTCCACATCTTCACCCATCAGGGTGCTGAACATGGCTTCGGCGTTGCTTGCTCCTTCGAGTGTGACGCGAAGCAGTGTGCGGCGCGCGGGATCCATAGTGGTGATCCAGAGTTCTTCGGCGTTCATTTCGCCCAGACCTTTAAATCGCTTGACTTCAATGCCCTGCTGAGCGATTTCATTGATGACGGCCACAATATCCGAAAGTCCGGCGATGTCGCGGCGGAAATCTTCGCCGTTGATCATGAGGTAGCCAGTCATTTTGCGTTCTCCGCTGTCGGTTTCCTCCACCTTCAACAGATAATCTTCAATGGGAAGTTGGAGTTCACGAAGTTTTTCAAAAACGCGCTCGAGTTCGCGGTTTTCGTGAAGTTCCTCATTTTTTTCAAGGCGAGCCTGAGCCTTTTTCTTTTCTTCAGCTCGTTTGGCGCGGTCGGCTTTGCTTGGGGCATCGCCGTTGCCGTTGCCTGCGGCATCAGCCGATTCCACAGCGCGGGCGATGGACTGAAGTTCATCGACCTGGTTCTTCTCAACAAATGTTTCATAGTCTTCCACATTGTGGAAAAAGTGTTCCTTGTCATCCAGAATCACGTGGTAAAGCGGCAGAATTCCGTTTGCCTGGCGCAGGGAAAGCAGGCGGGAAAACGGCAGGCCGCGGCGCTCTGAAACTTGGGCAAGGTCCTGTATCTGTTCCAGAAGTTGAACAAGCTTTTTGAGTTCCGCACCTTTGTAGCGGACTTTTTCGTTTCCCTTTTTGTCGCGCACAATCAAGGTTGTGCCATCCACGCCAAGGTCCAGTCGGATTTTACGCATGGCGGCTTCATTGCGGACATATTCAACATGCTTTTTGCGTGTAATCTGGTAGAGCGGCGGCTGGGCAATGTAGACGCGGCCATCTCGGATAAGCGGGTTAAGCTGACGGAACAGGAAGGTCAGCAGCAGGGTGCGAATGTGGGAACCATCCACATCGGCGTCGGTCATGATAACAAGTTTGCCATAACGAAGTTTGGACATGTCCATATCATTGGCACCAATTCCGCAGGAGAGCGCCTGCACAATTGTGCGAATTTCTTCATGGCCCAGGATTTTGTCCACACGGGCCTTTTCCACGTTAAGAATTTTACCTTTAATGGGCAGAATGGCCTGAAAAACGCGATCGCGGCCGGCCTTGGCGGTCCCACCGGCTGATTGCCCTTCCACAATGTAAAGTTCGGTGGATTCCATGTCGCGGCTTGAGCAGTCGGAAAGCTTCCCGGGCAGGCCGCCACTGCTAAGCGCTCCCTTGCGGGTTAATTCGCGAGCTTTGCGCGCCGCTTCGCGCGCTTGTCTGGCCAGGACACCTTTCTGAATAATTTTTTTAGCATCGCCGGGATGTTCTTCCAGCCATTGGCCAAGGGCTTCGTTGACGGCGCTGGAAACAAAGCCATCGACTTCGCCGTTGCCAAGTTTGTCCTTGGTTTGGCCTTCAAACTGCGGGTTGGGAACTTTGACGGAAATAATGGCGGAAAGTCCTTCGCGCAGATCGTCGCCGTTGGGCATTTCCTTTTCATCTTTTATAAGGTTGTTGGACTTGGCGTAAAAATTCAGCGTGCGGGTAAGCGCGGTTTTGAAGCCGGAAAGGTGGGTTCCGCCGCCGGGGGTGTTAATGTTGTTGGCAAAGCTGTGGAGGCTTTCGGCGTAGCCATCGTTGTATTGCATGGCGACCTGAACGGAGAGAGGGTTGTCCTTTCCGACTTCCTCTTTTTCCAGATAGACGACCTGATTGTGAACAACATCTTTGCCTTCGTTCAATTGTTTAACGAATTGAATGATGCCTTTGGTGTATTTGAATTCATCTTTTTTTCCCGTCCGTTCATCTTCCAGATAAAACGCCAAACTTTCGTTCAGATAGGCGAGTTCGCGGCAGCGGGCGACAATGCGTTCGTAATCAAAAGCCGTATCGGCAAAAATTGTGGGATCGGGCTTGAAGGTGATTTTTGTGCCGGTTTTCACGCGTTTGCCGACCGTTTTCAAGTCGGATTTCTTAATGCCACGCTCAAACGCCATGGTGTAAACTTTGCCATCGCGGCTGACTTCGGCTTCGGTCCATTCAGAAAGGGCATTGACAACCGAAGCTCCGACACCATGGAGTCCGCCGGACACTTTGTAACCGCCGCCGCCGAATTTTCCACCGGCGTGCAGGTCGCACATGACCACTTCAAGAGTGGATTTTTTTTCCGTAGGGTGCATGCCGACGGGAATTCCTCGGCCATCGTCAGTGACACTGGCCGAGCCATCGGGATGCAGCGTAACCCAGATATTTTCGCAGTGGCCGGCCATGGCTTCGTCAACGGAATTGTTGACAATTTCCCAGACCAAATGGTGCAGGCCGCGCGTGGTAGTATCGCCAATGTACATACCGGGCCGCTTGCGGACAGGCTCAAGGCCTTTTAGAGCCTCAATTGCGGATTCATCATATGCGGCGACAACGACGGAACCGGGCTGATCCTTAGCCATGAGTGCTCCTGTTTGGGGCGGGAAAAGTCACATTTTTTTAGGGATTCACAACCATCCGTGACGTCACAAATTCCGCCGATTTTACTGCCCGCTTCTACACGCAGCGGGGAAATAGAGAGTATATACGAAAGTGGGCTTTTTCACAATGCGGCCGGGGGTAAAAAGTGCTGGAAAATATGGGGGTTTATAGACGTTCTTTGCCGAGGTTTGAACGCGTGATACGGGCGGAATTTTGGCAGTTCTGCACGGCAGATTGCGATTAGGGCCGGTGGGGGCCTGGAACAGTATGGGGGACAGAATGCCGGACTTATTCAGATAATTCGCGGGCCACCACAAGGCGTTTACGACCAGCCTGCAGGTCGGCCTGCAAACGGGAATCGGATTGTTTGGCATGGGGCGACCTTAATTGATGTTGAAGCGAGATAAGTTCGCGGCGGATGCGAATGGCGATGTCATCCGGGGACAGATTTTCCAGTTCGGAATATTGAATTGGTTTGCCATAGCGGATTCGGATGGGGCTGGGCCGCGGCAGGCGACGGCCACGAGGCCACGCTTCATAGGCACCTTCAACTACCACGGGAATGAGCGGAACTTTGGCCCGGCGGACAATAATGGCTACGCCTGCGGCGACCGCCCCGATAGACCCATCTGCGGTACGAGTGGCTTCCGGAAAAATGTTAACCAGATACCCTTTGGCCAACCGATCGAGAGCTTCGCGAATGGCGCTGGAATCCGCCCGTCCGCGGCGGATGGGGAAGGCGTTGGTGACTTCAAACAGATATTGAATAATGCCCCCGCGGAAAAGTGATTCGCGTGCCATGTAATGAATCTGGCGTTTAAGTGCAATCCCGATTAGCCATGGGTCCAACATGCTTTGATGGTTGGTTACCAGAATAGCCGCGCCTTTGCCCGGCACATTTTCGCTCGCGGAAATGCGAATGTGGAACAGCAGCACGGCGATAAACTGAAAAAATACGCGGCCAACGCCCCATAAAAACGCCTGCAGTTTTCCGGTTCCCTCGCCCCGAAAGATGTATGGCCGCGCGTGCGAGTCCTCTGGCGTCGTCATGGTGCCACCGGGTTTGGGGAAAAAGTGATGCGGCGGGCGAGTTCATTCACCACCTGCTCGAGCGACAAATGGGTGGTATCAACAATACAGGCGCCCTTGGGAATGGCCAGCGGGCCGGTAGCGCGGGCTTGGTCCTGGGAATCACGTGTTTGTAACTGCTGAACCATATCGTGCAGCGTAATTGGTGTGCCCTTGCGGACTAATTCTGCAACGCGACGGCGGGCGCGTTCCTCTATATTCGCATCAAGGTAAAATTTATAGGCAGCGTGCGGAAATACAACCGTTCCCTGGTCGCGCCCTTCGGTCACGATCGCCCCGATTTTCTCAGCGATCAGCCGCTGCGATTGCACAAGTGCCGATCGAACGGCGGGGTTGTCCGCGGCGGTATAGGTTAAACGGGTAACCTCCGGGGCACGAATAGCTTCCGCCACATCGCGCCCATTAAGGAGGATATGGGCCGGTTGTCGCGACCAGTCGAAATCCAGTTTCAATGAATTGACACGTAAAGCCATGGCTTGTGGATCGTCAGTTAGCCCCTGCTCCATTGCATCCAGGGCGACTGCACGGTACATGGCACCGGTATCCAGATGGTGAAAGCCAAGGGCTTCCGCCAATCGATGGGCCACAGCCGACTTACCGGACCCGGCGGGGCCATCTAAGGTGATGACAAACGGCTTTCGAGGGTTAGGTTGTGTCATTATTTGCCAATCCGTGTCATTTCCGGCCGTATCTGGTTCCGCATCCATAGCCCAAAAAAGGCAAAATTCGGCTAAAATTTGCATCACTCTAATTCGTGGACTATAGTCCATATCAAGAGCTTATACGGGAGATTGTGAACCAAAATTAACCTTTGCACAACCAGACTATTACTTTGTCCTTCTCTCCCCTCCGGTAGGCGGGCTGGCGTATGCCACCTGCCTACTTTTTTTATACGTGAAAACCGCAGCCGTCAAGCTGTCACCGCGGAAGGATCGCCCAGAAAGCCAGGCTTGCGCAAGCAATGAACCCTGTGCGTTGCTCTGCTTCAAATGCGGGACGTGGCAACCATCCAGCCGGTCGAATGTGGATAGATCGTCAACTCATGTCGGCCTGGGCAAGCAGTTGTCATTAGCCGGCACGCACTATATGACCTGCGTTTCAGATTTAACCCGGTGCACGACAGCCAGAAGCGCGGGAAGCACCACCAGCGTCAGCGGCAACTGAAACAACAGGCCGGTGATAATGGCAATTGCCAGCGGCTGCTGCATCTGGGCACCCTGTCCCATACCCATCGCCAGGGGCAAAAGCGCCAGAATAGCGGCCAGTGTGGTCATGGCAATGGGTCTCATGCGGTTTTTTCCGGCGGTTACAAGACGCCGCATGACTGATTTTTCAGAGCGCATTTCATGAACTTCTGAATAATAGAAAATAGCGACTTCAGTAACAATTCCGACCACCATGGTCATGCCCATCATGGAGGAGACATTAAGTTCCGTATGTGTGGCCCATAAACCGATAAATACCGTGGCCAGCGCCAGCAGCGGAATAGCCAACAACGCCAGCGCCACGCGGAAATGCTCATAAAGAAAAAGTAGCACCATGAACACCAGAAGCACCGCGGAAATCATCACAATCAGCAGGCCGTGGAACGCGATCTGCTGTTGCCTGTACAGCCCGCCAAGGGAGAAGTAAACACCGGAATCAAACATTCCGGGTTGCGCCAGCACCTGCTTAACCGCCGCTACGGTGGACCCCATATCCCGTCCGCTAATGCGGGCCTTCACCGCGACCATGCGTTTAAGATTATCTCGCATGATTTCCTGCTGGCCGCGCAGAATTTTGAGCGTCGCGACCATTTTCACGGGAAATACATGACCATCCGGGGCGCGCAGCGCCAGATTGCCGATGTCTCGAATAGTGGCGCGGCGGGCGGCGGGAATCCAGACGCGTACGCCGATCATCTGGGGGCCGCGCTGAACATGTGTGGTCAGGGTACCGGTAAGATATTCCTTCAGACGCCGCGTAATAGAGTCCGCCGTCATGCCCTGAAGTGCGGCCTCCACCCGATTGATGCGAATGTCCAGTGCATCTCCGGATAGCACGATACCGCTGCGGGCTTCCACTACTCCGGGAACTTTTTGTATGGCGGCCTTGATGCGGCGGGCTTCGCGGTCAAGCTCGGATCGGGAATTGGAAAATATTTTAATTTCGATGGGCTGCGGCACCGCGGTTAAATCGCCGATTAAATCCTGCATCAATTGCGCTGTTTCAATATTCAGACCGGGCACCCGCCGATGCACCTGCCGGCGGATGGAATTCATAATCTGGCTTATGCCGGGCCTGGGCATGCCTTTCAAGCGAACAAAAAAGTCGCCCGTATATGGCTCGGTTAAGCCGCCACCCAGTTGCAACCCAGTCCGGCGGGAAAACGTATCCACCCATGGATTGGCCAGCAAAATCCTTTCTACCAGGTGCAACATGCGATTGGTTTCATGCAGCGAAGTGCCGGGTTTGGCGACGTAATCCAGAATAAATCCGCCTTCATCCATGCGCGGCATGAATCCGGAACCGACATTTTTCCACGCAAGCCAGCCGGCCACTAGCAGCGGAATAATCAATGCTGTCAGCAGCCAAGGGCGTCGGAGTATACGCACCATGGTCCATTCGTAAATGCGGTGGCACCATTCGGTAAATCGACCCCCTTCCTTCTGGTTGGCATCCCCGGCGGTCAGTAATCTGGCGGTCAGTACAGGCACGGCAAGCCAGGCGACAAGGAAGGAAATAAAAAGTCCCGCTGCCATGGTAATGGAAAGCGCTTTGAAGAATGCCCCTGTTACGCCAGAAAGGAATGCAAGCGGCGCGAAAATAATCATAGTGGAGGCGGACGAGCCTGTCAGCGGGCGGGTAAATTCACGGGTAGCCAGGACAATGAGTTGGCGCTGGTCCCTTTCGCTGGCCCCACGAATGCGGCGGACAATGTGTTCCACCATGACAATCGCGTCGTCGATAATCAGACCGACCGCCGCGGCCATACCGCCCAGGGTCATAATGTTGAAACTCATGTGCAGAAGGTAAAGCAGCAAAATGGTCGCGGCAAGCACCGCCGGCACGCAAAGTGCGGCGATCAGAGTAATTTTCCAGTTTCGCAGAAAGACCAGCAGTACCACAATGGCCAGCAGCACCCCAACGATGACCGCATCGCGCACGGAAACCGCGGAAGTCAGGATAAGCTGGCTTTGGTCATACCATGTGGAAATATGAACACCGGTCGGCAAAAGACGCCGATAGGCGTTGAGCTTTTGTGTGATGTGTCGGGCAATTCGCACCGTATTTCCGCCGGGCTGCTGAAACACCTGAAGCAGAACAGCGTTCTGGCCGTCGGCAGTGACGCGAACCCATTGCGGGCGGGTGGATTTTTCGACCCGCGCCACATCCGCAAGGCGAACAATTCCATTCGCACCGGAGCGCAGTATTGTCTGACTGATCTGATGGAGGCTTTTGTAGCGCGTATCGGCAATAATCAGATAAAGCCGGTCGTGGTCTTCCATGCGGCCCACGGAGGTCAGTACGTTGGATGTGGACAACGCACGGGAGACCGCGCCAAGCGTAAGCCCATAGGATTCCAGGCGACCAGGATTAACTATCACGCGATATTCTTCCACCGCGCCGCCCTGCACCTGCACGCGGGCCACACCATGCACGGTGGTCAGCAGTGTGCGGAGTTTATATTCAGCGATATAGCGCAATTGCACAGGCGAAAGCCGGTGCGACGTCAGGCTATAGCCAAGCACCGGAAAATTAGTGGTATCCATCCGTTTGGCACGAAAATCGGTGCCGGGGGGCAATTTGTTTAATATGCCATCAAGCTGAGATTGCACTTGCAGCAGGGCGCGTGCCATATTTGTGCCCCACGCAAAATTCACCACGACTTCGGCGCTGCCGCGCGAGGTAGTGGATTTTACGCCGCGCACCCCCGGTACACTGCGCAGTGCTTCTTCGACCGGATATGTCACAGCGACGGCCATGCGGGATGCGGGCCGGTCGCCGGCATCCACGTTGACTTCAATGCGCGGAAAGCTGACACGCGGGAAGAGTGAAACCGGCAGGGAAAATCCCGCCAGAATGCCGCCGGTTGCCAGCATCAGAATCAGGAAAATAATTGAACGCGTATGCGTGTGAATCCAGGTGGTAAAATTCATGGGACAAATTTTCCAGTCACAGCCATTCCATTGGTTAATTCGGCATTGCCGCTGACAATGACCGGTTCGCCGGGGACCAGGCCATGGCCGGTTATTTCCAGCGCGTAATCCGTTGAAAGTTGAATCGTGACGCGGTGCCGCCGCGCCCGACCATTGTGCACGGTATAAAGAATTTCGGATGATCCGAAAGGAAGCACTGCGGACGGGGGCACCAGCAATCCTTTGCGTACGCGAAGCACGATTTTCGCCCGAATAAACTGGCCCAGCAGTAAATCAGAATCGGCGGGCGGCCGAACAAAAACGTTGACCAGCCGGGTTCGCGGGTCAACCTCATGCGTGATCAGGCGAATAATGCCGGGAGGTCCGATCGGTCTGGATTCACCGACGGGAAACAATCGTGCATGATGACCGGCCGCCAGACGAAGAGCATCTTCAGGTTCGACGCCCAGGCGAACTTCAATATCATGTGAAGAGACAAGTTGGAGGAGTGGTCCTCCAGCTGGAACAATTTGTCCGGGCTCAACAGAAATTCGGGCAACCAGACCTCCGCGGGTGCTTTTTATGATACGCGGGCCTCCGATGCCGCGGGCTTGCAAATTGGCCAGACGAAGCGCGGCCAGCGCCGCAGTCTGTCTGGCCAGCAGCAGATCGTGTCGGGTGGCCAGCCGCAGGTTAAAGCGTGCCAGCACTTCAGCCAATTGCTGTGCGGAGGCTCTGGCCTGCCGACGGGCTTCGGCCAGAAGCAATATTTCTCGTTGGCTGGCTTCTACCTGGACCAGCGGTTCGCCGCGCAGGACTTGCTGGCCGCGCGAAACCAGCACACGCAGAGCCTGACTTTCAAACGGTACAGCCACATTCGCAATAGCGCTGGCGCGCGCGACCACGGTGCCGTAGGACTCAACCGTTTCGCGTAATTCACCGGTCTTCAGAGGTACTGTTTTGACAGTGGCCACCACGTCGGCTTGGCGCGTTGGAACGTGAAATGCCGCCACCACGGCAGGCGTACGGGTCGGATGCAACATGTGGTTTAGAACAATTCCCAACGTGCATAAAAGAAGTATCGCAAAAATCCAGCGCAGCTTTTTCATGAATGTGGACTCCTGTGGCGGACCTTTGAAGGCGCGGCATTCTTCGCCCGCTGTTTAAGAAATTGGCCACTGGCCAGTTCAAGGGCCAGCAGGTTTTGTTCGAGCCGGCCCTTGAGTGCAATCAGACGTATTCGCCGGTCCACAAGCTGACCGATCAGAGTGTAATACGTGACCACATCGGTATTCCCAAGCCGTAAAGCCTGACGGTACCGCCGGACAAGTGTCTCAAGACTGTTGACGGATTTTTCCAGCGCCGCGATGCGCGCCGTCAGGTCGTGTACGTTCGTGACGGCGATGGCGACGTCCGATCGACCCTTGAAAACGCGTGAGATATAAGAGTCAAAAAGCTCGCGGCGGGTCGCTTTTTGGATCGCGATATTGCCCTGATTGCGGTCAAATATTGGAATGTCTACGGTTACACCAAACCCGGTGGTGTGCACATTGGTGTTGTCACTGGCCTGTTGAAACCCAATTGAAATATTGGGAAATTGACGCAATATCGCGGCACGCAGGCGCTGCTCCTGACTTTTGTAGCCCAATTGCAAGGCCAGCAGGTCGGGACGATAGCGTTCCATATCCGCCACAAGAACCGGCTGGGGCGGAAGCGAAACGTGCGATGGCAGCGTCAGGCGGGCACTGATGGAAATGGGCGTCCGCGGAGGAACGTCCATGACGCGGGCGAGGGCCAACTTCTGGAGTGCCATGGTCTGATTTAATTTGAGAATCAGATCGTTGGCCTGCCGCGTTGCGGCGCGGGCGGCGTTGTATTCCAACACCGTGGTCAGGCGGGCGTGGTATGCTTTTCGCGCCACAGCATAACCCTTGGCCAGTTCTGCCGCGGCGAGCAGCGCCTGGCGCTTTTGTTTCATGGCAACGGCAAGATTGTAAACTGCAATACGGGCGGCCATTGCCACTTGCCATTCGCGCCACGCAATTTCCAGGTCGATTTGTCCGCGATGATAGCGCGCCGCGGCCATGCGGGCTTGTCGATCGATCAGACGCGTGAGATTCCAATTCAGACTCAGGCCATAGGCGGTAAAGGTATCGGTTCGGAAGCCACCGGTGACAAAATCGGTGCTTTCAGACAGTTGGGGATTCGGCAGAATTCCAGCCTGCATTAATTGTGCCGACGCTTCGCCGCGCATATCACGCATAGCCCGCAGATTTGGATTTGCAAGAACCGCGATGATTGCGGCTTCCGCGGGAAGTAGTCCGTGCCGCGGCTGAAGTCTCAGAGAACCGACAGCGATTTTGGCAAAATGTGCCGCGCGCTTCTTCAGTGTTTGCCAAGCGGGCGTTCGCAACGATTTGTCAACCGCGGCCGCGGTAAGCGGTTTGGCACGGTAACTCTGGCAGCCGCCCGTAGGACCAACCATCAACAAAAGCAGGATGATTGGCAACGCGCGGGCGGTGGCATGCGAAGTTAGAAACATCTGATTTTGATTAAAACCTGCTGGTGCAGCCTTATTCATGCCCGGTCATATCCCTGAAAAACACCTCAACTTGAAACCAGCCGTTCATTTCGGCTAATACCCGGATATTTCCACCGGTGGCGTCAAGTACGCGCTTGACGATTGACAGCCCCAGGCCGGCATGTAGTCCGCTTTGCGTTCGGGCCGCGTCGCCGCGCCAGAAACGGTCAAACACTCGCTGGGAGTCTTCCGCGGCGATGTGACTGCCGGTATTGGCCGTGCGCAGCAAAACGCCGCCGGCCGCCTGAGTAACTTCAATTTCCACCTGTCCGCCCTGCTCAGTATAACTGATCGCATTATCGAGTAAATTCTGGATGACCATCCGCACAGCGCCCGGGGGCGCTGATAGCGGGCACTCCTGAAGTTTCGGATGAATGATATTTATTTTGCGGGCGGCAATTTCAGTGGAGTAAACCTCAAGCACTTCCGTGACCAGACGATCGACCCGTACGCGACCACCACTGAATTTAAACTGATTGCCCTCCAAGCGGGATAAAGTAAGCAGATTCTCCACCATGACCTGCATTTGCAGGGTAACAGAAAGACAGTTTTGCACGCAATCCTGATATTCGGCCGATGTGCGAATGCGCTTGTCCGCCAGTTCCAGTGTCGTTCGCAGGCCCGCGATGGGAGTACGCAGTTCGTGGGCAATGTCGGCGGTCAACTGCTTTTCGCGGGTAAACGCGTTTTGGACGCGTCCCAGAAGTTCATTGAGTCGCTGGACAATGGGTGTGAGTTCGGCCGGTACACCGGTGGGAGTAAGGCGGTCGGACATATCAGATATACCCACCGCTTCAATGCGCTGGGAAATCAGTCGTACCGGGGCCAGACCGCGGGTTACGATCAGTATCAACAGCGCTGCGGACACCAGTACGGCTCCGCCGCAGCCCAGGGCCAGTGAACCGGCTAGAATTGTTTTTGTGTCGTTTAAGCTTTCGAGCGGGTGGGCGACGGCGACAATGAAGGTCGCACCCAATCTCCTGGTCCGCGATTGTTGGTCCGCTCCGCCCTTCGACCCCGGCCTGGATTCCCCATCATGATGTTCTCCGTGCTGCTGGTCGTGATCGTCGGATTCCAAATGGACGAGTGCCACGGCCTGGCCGAGGTGAAGGTCTTCATGAAGTCGAACATTGTGAAAAAAGATGCTTCCGGGGGAGGGGCGAGCGAAAGTGAGCGAATAATGAGCCAATTCAGGGCTTTTATAGATCGGGTGTCCCTGGATATTCCAGACTTCCACATAACGCGGAAAGGCCGCGGCCTGACCGAAGCCCAATGCGTCTTGTGGGGAATCCAGGCTGATGCGTCCCTGATGGCCCACATCAATCGCGGCGACCACCGCGCTAAGGCGAGAGGTAAGCACCTGACGGAATTGCCGATCCAGACTGTGGCTGACCAGAAAGTAGATGAATACTCCAAGACTGGTCAGCAGGATAGCGGTAGTCAACCCGCTGGCGAAC
Organism: Phycisphaerales bacterium; assembly: GCA_027451365.1. Taxonomy (GTDB): domain Bacteria; phylum Planctomycetota; class Phycisphaerae; order WQYP01; family WQYP01; genus JAJYPG01. The sequence continues at coordinate 43,248 of DAIDJN010000084.1, forward strand.
ATTATGTTACGTCGGATAGACTTCATGCGATGTTATTCAATTAAATATCCCTGGCCGCGCCTCGTCTGGATGAGGCGCGGTCCATTGGCAGTCTCAATCTTGCGGCGAAGCAGCCCAATGAATACATCCACAACATTACTTTCCAAGGCCGCATTCTGGTCATAGACATGTTCCCAGATGTCACTTCGTGATACAACCTGGCCGCGCCGGAGCGAAAGGTATTCCAGAATGGCGTATTCACGCGCGGAAAGTTCTATTTCCAGTTCGTTGCGGAATACCCGGCGCGCCGCAAGGTCCAGTTTCAGATCGCCAACTTTCCTGAAGCTGGCGTCCGGCTGATAGCGACGACGAATCAGAGCCCGCAGGCGTGCCAGCAATTCAGACAACGAAAATGGCTTAACCATGTAATCGTCAGCCCCGGCATCCAGACCTTTGACCCGCTCATCGAGTGTATCACGTGCAGTAAGAATTAGGACGCAGGGGCGGGATTTAAGCGAGTTGATGGCCTTTAGCACAGCTAGGCCATCCGCACCCGGAAGCATAATATCAAGAACAACGGCGTCAAATGCGGTCCGGCTGATCAGACTTATCGCCAGTCGGCCATCAGAGGTGGCGTCCACCGCGTATGATTCTTCGCGCAGGGCCTGTACCAGCGAATCACGCAGCGGTTTAAAATCCTCCACGACTAATAGTCGCATGAACATTTCCAAAAATAGACCACGGCCCGGCACGGGCAACCACTGCCTGTGAACCGGGCCGCAGTCGCGGGACTTTTACAATTCACGGTCAGTTGTTGTCCCCATCATCATCGCCATCATGATGGTCTTTGTCACCTTTGTCGCCATCAGCGTGGTCGTGGTCTTTGTCGCCTTTGTCGCCATCGGCATGGTCGTGGTCTTTGTCGCCGGAATCACCATCGCGCAAGCTCGCGGGGCGTCCGACATTATCCAACATACCGGCAAGCGGACGGTTCAAGTCATAAGTTCGGAGCAAACTAGAACCGGTCCGGCTGAAAGTAGCGATTACCACTTGGGGGCGGATGGTCTTTTGAAATGCAAAGCAATCTCCCTGTCCGGCATGGGCTTCCGCCACGCTGGTCATCGAACCAAAGGTAATCAGCCCAAATAGGGCTATGACAATTTTGACTGCTACGCTTTCCAGTAACCAGTTTCTGTAAAACATACAAACTCCTCGTTCGGAATAGCTTTTTTCAGACACCGGGTTGGAGAATCCAACAGCATCGGGTCCGACGGGCGATGATCATACGAATAGAAAATGAAACACCGATGAAAGCGAAAATTGGCCACCAGTTTGGGATAGCCCTAATGACGCGTTGCGGATGCAACATTCCGACCGATAATCAAGCGGCTTGGGCAGCAGCATGCAGGGCGGTGCGAAATTTTCGATTCGCGTATATGCTAAGCCCATGGCTTGCCTGAGTCTTAGAAAAATCTATCGTTGCCAGCAAAAAATCATCAAGCGCATATACGGACGCATGCCGATAGTACTACCGATGAATACGCAGACGGCGACAGATTTAAAGGTTTTACTGGTTTTCACGGCGGTAAAGGCGGAATATGACGCAATCAGCTCTGCCGTGAAGCATTGGACCCTAGATACGCCCCGTGGAATTCGGGCCACCGGATACGATGAAGTTGTGGTGGAGCAAATAGGCGTGCGCGGAAAGAACCTGCGCAATATTCTTCCGAAATTCGCGCATACACGACTGGCTGGCGTCATTACCGCCGGTGTGGCAGGTGCCCTGGACCCGGACCTTGGAGTGGGCGATGTGGTGATAGATTCCGCATCCATGGAAGTGGACCGGGTCGTGGAATTTATAAACGCCATGTCTGGCGGAGCCCGCGTTCATAAAGGACCAATTCACACCAGCAAAACACTGGTTTCCACCGTCGCGGAAAAAAAGCTTTTGTTTGCCCAGAACCACGCACTGGCCGTGGAAATGGAAAGTCAATATACCCGATCATTTGCCGAGCATCGCAAGCTTCCATGGCTCAGCGTTCGGGCTATCAGCGACTCGGCGGTTGAAGCAATTCCCCGACAGGTCGTGCATTTTGTGGACCGCAAGGGAAATATGAATCCCTTTGGCATCACCATGGGGCTGGCCATGAACCCAATGTTGATTCCCCAGGTGGTGCGCTTGGGACGCAACACCACGCTGGCCACCAAACGGCTAAGCGATGTGATGGGGGCTGTCATCCGGAGCGGATGGCCATTCTGATTCACCGTTGGCTTCGCCCCTTCAATAAATCGCGGCCCCAGTATATCCGTCATTCCGGCAATTTTATTTCGCCCCGCCATTCCTCCGCCAGGTCCTTGCCGATTCGGGATTGTCCATCTGTGCGCCGCCGGCTTTTTTTAAGGTCGGCCGCAAGTCCTCGCGTCGCGGGGTGGAAATTGCGCCCATCCACCGCTATTCTTGACCAGACGGAAAAGTGCGTGCCCGGCGGGCGCACGCGGCGATAATGCCTCCGGACCGCCAATCGATTGGATTTAGCCATCATGACCCATTCCCGAAATTCTTCGCTTGCCACTGCCCGTCGGCAGTTTGTGGACCTGTGGGGGCAGATGGCGCCGCATTGGGGTATCAATCGTACAATGGCGCAAATTCACGCCCTGCTGATGATTTCGCCCGAACCACTGACCGCTGAACAGATCATGGAAGAATTGCAAATATCCCGCGGCAATGCCAGCATGAATCTGCGGGAACTGGGCAACTGGGCCATTGTCCGCCGGACCAGCGTGGCTGGAGACCGGCGCGATTTTTTCACCACAGAAGGTGACGTCTGGGTCATGTTCTACAATATTTTTCGGGAACGCAAACGCCGCGAACTTGACCCGCTGCTCAATCGCCTCGTGGATTGCGCCGCCGCGGCGGGCAACACTGCGGAAAACCCGGACGAACAGGCCCAACACAAGGCCTATACCGACCGGATGAAGGAATTGGCCGAATTCTTCAGCGCATTTCACAACCTCTTCGGACGCATATTGGAACATCCGCCCGCGGATCTGGCCGCCATGGCCAAAAGCATGGAAAAAATGTTGTAATAAGTTTTTACTTTCCGATTTCAATAAAGGTGCAAAATGGGGCAGCTTAAGGACAAAGTGGTGGTCATTACCGGAGCATCGTCCGGCATTGGTCGCGCGGCCGCGTTAAGCTTTGCGCGGCGCGGTGCTCGTCTTTTTCTCGGAGCGCGCCGCGCCGAAAAACTCCAGGCGGTCGTCGCCCAGGCAACCGCCCTTGGCGCAGAGGCCACCGCCGTATTATGTGATGTATCGCATCAACAGGACGTGGGCGCTCTTTTTGCCGCCGCCATGGCCAGGCATGGTCGCGTGGATGTCGCTGTGGCCAACGCGGGAATTGGGCGACTGGGCCGGCTCCATGAGACCACAGAAGAACAAATGCAGGAAATCTGGCGTGTCAATGTGCTTGGAACCTGGTATGTGATGAAGCGGGCGGCGGAAATTATGCTTCCCCAGAAATCCGGACACATCATTGCCGTTTCCTCCGCAATTGCACGCAGGGCGTTGCCGCAAATGGGGCCTTACGCCATGACTAAGGCGGCACAACTCTCCCTCGTCGAGGCCCAAAGAGTAGAGCTTATGCCCTTCGGCATAAAGGTCAGTTCCGTGCATCCGACCACTACGGATACCGAATTTTTCGACCAGGCCAGCATTCGCAGCGGTAGAAAAATGCGCGGCTTCGGCACCGTACAGACCGCTGAACTGGTTGGCGATAAAATCGCCCGGCTCGCCGAACATCCGCGCCCCGAACTCTGGCCGAGCCGCCTGACACGATTCAGCCTCGCGTTCGCGACGCTCTTGCCATCCATCACCGACCGGGCGCTGGCTAAAATGACCGGCAAAAACGCCGCCATGGAAAGGCGGCGGTCGGCGGGAGAAGCTACTTGAAGCAGACCTCGGCGGCTGGTTTCACGCATCGGTGGGCGCTTGTGTTCATCGCCCTGCTGGCGGTGGCCGGAGCGATATGCTGGTACCTGGAAAAGCCGCGAATCGCGACGCGGGCCAAGCCGCTGAATCCGGTCAGCCGCGGAATAAAGGTTCGCGTGATGACCTTCAACGTGAATATGATTGAGCCGACCGCCGGTGCGGACCGTTGGCATATTCAGCGGCGACTTTTGCCAAAAATTCTTGATATATGCAAACCCGACCTTATTGGTTTTCAGGCCTGTACGCCGGTGCAGGCCGCCTGGCTGGCGGATCATTTGCGGAATTACCGGCACTATCCGGTGCCGCGCGGATTGGCGGGGGGTATTTTTTCAGCTATTTCCGGTGCCATTTCAACATGGAACCAGATTTTCTATTCCACCAGGTTTTCGCGAATTGCCGCCGCCCACGGCCTTGTGCGCCCTGGGGACCTGCAGAATGACGCCACGGAAAATGCATACTATTCCCTGGTTGTGCTTCATGACCGCGGCGGAACGCTGCCGGACATAATTCTACTGGACGCGCATTTGCGCCATGGCAATTCAAATGCCGCCGTGGATGCCGGCCTGCTTCACGTTATTGTGCATCAATGGCGACGAAAGTTTCCCGGGGCCTTGTCTATCGTGCTTGGAGACATGAACCACACGCGCACGGATATTCCCGTTTATTCCAGATTAATTGGACCGGTGGCCCATGTTGCCGGTGACGACCAATGGTCCGATACATTTGATTACAAACTGCGGCCGAAAAATCGGGCCTGGGGCACAGTGCAATATTATGTGGGGCGACCTGGATTGACCTGGCCGAGCGACCTGATATTTGTCGGTCCAGGCTGGAGTTGGACACCGGCGAAAATCATCCGCTTTCATGGTCGGCATGGTAATTATCCCAGCGATCATTTTCCGGTGTGCACCGTACTGACCCCGACGCGAAAAACGGCCGCCCGACCATAAGCATGCTGAAAACACGGATTGCCGGTTGCGGCTGAACAACACGGCTGCTGCCGAGCAAATACCGTAAAAGACAGTCAGGCCTTGGTCGCATTGGGTGGGAGTTTTGAGCAGCAGCGGCGGGGCAAAGAGCGGTGGAACAGATGAGATTAGCAGAAAGATGTCAAGGGAATTATATCACTTGCCAATGCCGAGCGACCGATTCACTTAACTGAGCTAAACCAGTGGTTAAGCTTGCTAAAATACCGGAATGTATTCGCTTGTCAAACAGCCGGACGATGCGCTTCGCAGTGTTTCGCCGCTTTTGGTTCGGGGCGCGGTGCTTCAATTTTTCTTCCGCAAGAGCGGCGGGCGATGCGTCTTTTCTTGTGTTGGGAATAGTAGAGGGGTATAGACAGGGCATTGCAAATGGGTATGCCGTGTTCGCGGTTTGATGATTGTGGTTCAAACGGGGCCGTAAAATTGCATCCAGTTGAACCTGCTGGTGACCGCCGGGCCGCAATCAGTGCCTGCCGGGGCGTATTATTTGCTGCACCGCGCGGTTGCACTAACGAATTCCAGCGGCTATGTCGTGGAAGCGTCTGATACGAACGTCTATGGAAATACCTTAATATTTACCGCACCAGATTCGACTGGGAACTGGTGGTCGGACAGCGCCAATCAAGACTATTGTTATGGTGCCAGTGAAATCAACTACTGCGGCTATCGCTTTGATCCGGAAACACAGCTTTATTACGTCCGCAATCGGACGTACAGCCCTGTTCTTGGTCGTTGGCTGCAACGTGATCCGATTGGGTATGAAGGTGGGGTTAATTTTTATGAATACGTCGCAGCTCGCGCCTTGGCCGCCTTGGATGCGCTGGGCGCGAAGACATTTCACACGAAACGACCAAATCGGCTATTAGCCGTGAAGATCGTCGCGCATTTTGGCATCCTGCCCAGCGCTGTCCATATTCTGGCAAAGCCGGCGGCCACAATTCATCAAAAATTGATACGATTCAGGGAATGGTAAAAAAAGCGATAAACAAGCGGCAAGTGGAAGGATTCCCGCGGCAATTCCGGCGAGCATTAGAAATGCAGTTTTGGCAGACTAAGGTTATGCGGCACCACCAATCACCGGGCTGGGCGGAACATGCGCCATTGTTTAATCAAAATGCGACGGTAGTATAGTGGGCCGCTATTGGCGATGCCGCGGGGAGCCGGCTTTCCGGGTATCGCCTGATGAGGGAAGTTTTTCCCAAGAAAGGCGATCAGGACATGAGCACTTCCAGCGCGCCAATGTTAAGCATTTGGTTCGGTAATTTTTTTGAGCCTTTCTACAGCAGTCGCGAAGCGGTCAGCCGCGGCCTGAAGGACGTTGTGGACCTGGAATTTAATTCGGTAAATCTGGATTCCAAACCGTGGGAAGATTTTTTTGCGCGCTACCGCGGCCAACCGGCCAGCAACTACGTGGCAATGCAGGATTTCATGATGCAGGAGATTCAGTCGCTTGGGCTTGATTACACGCATCTGGCCTTGTATCTGTGTGGTGATAATTTATATCCGAATATTCGCGATGTGCCGCCGGTGCGGGGCGAAGAAAGCATTCGGCCCGACGGCCAGCCGATGGGGACCTATAAATACTGGTCGCCAAAAGCGCAGGCCACGATGGTGGAACATGTTCGCGGCTTGCTGGCGCTTTATTCAACAGGCATGCGGCGCACGGAGGAAACTCCGCCGCGGATCATCATGCAAACCATGTTTGAACCGATACCCAAACCAAGTTTTGATGCGGAGGGTCGCACGCGCTATCTGGGCTGGCTGGCGCGCCGCTATGGCGGCGATATTGGCCGCCTGAACCAGCGTTACGGCACGAATGCCGAATCGTTTGAGGCATTGGCTGCGGGAGATTATTACCTGCGACCGGAGGAGTTAAACTGGGTGGATTGCGCCCGGCCGACGGCTTTGGATTTTGCCCGTCGCACGCCGGATTTTTATCGTTGGGTGGATAATCAAACTTATCTGGCAGGCGAATTGCAGCAATATCTGGCGGTCATGAAAGAGCACTGGCGCCGGATGGATCCGCCGATTTTTATTCAACCGGTTCTGCACCAGTGGGGTTTTTTCTTTAATCCACCGGGGCAGATTTCCTGGCAGACCGGCCAGCGGGCTATGGACGTTTACAAATGCGCGGATCACGTCGACAGCGTTCTGTATATTGCGTCGCCGTTGAATGCTGAAAATCAGCCTGATGCGATGGCGCTAAGTGTGGAAGGCTCGATTATGCGGAGCGCCAATTCCGGCCGACCGTTCACCGGCGGGTTGTATATGGGCAGGCATGTGAATGCAGATATTTACCGCACGGTTACGCCGGCCGAATCGATTGGCACCCTGATCGCCAATGGTGCCACATCGTTTCATATTTACGGGTACAGCGGACTGGATGATGGCGGCGTCATGTACCGCATGGACGGTCCATTCAAGGAGTCGCTGCGCGCTGGAAATAAATGGGCGGCAAAGGTCATTCCGATGCTGCTGCAGCGTCGTGCCCGGGAAGCGGCGATTCTGTTTCCGGCGGAAATGAGCCTGTATGAACCGCTGGAGGTGGATGCCGGTGGGCAACACCGGATGGATCTGCTTGGCTGGTACGCGCAATTGGTGGATCTGGGCTGGCATGTGGACATTCTGCACCCGCGGCAAATAGCTTCCGGCGCATTGGCTGACTATTCGCATCTGGTTGTGCCACATTGTGCATTATACGACCTGGGTCCTAATGCCGCTTCGGAAAGCGCAATTAAGGCGTTTGTCATGCAAGGTGGTACGCTGCTGCATGGTCCGCATTGCGAAGTGGCGGCAAACACATTCGGCGTTCACGAAGTGGCGGCACCGTTTGACTGCATCCAATGGAGAGAGTCAGTGATTCCGCATGGCTGGTCAACGGTGGCCTACCTGACCGGGACACCGATAGGGGCTTATATTCAATCCGGCCAACCGGCAATAACGGAAATCCGCGCGGGTGCGGGGCGCATTTTCTCCTTCGGCTTCCAATATGGATATTCGTATTGTCGGCGCACGATGCCGATTGTGCCGCCGCATTATGGCAGGCAGGAAATGCACCCGATTGTCCTGCTGGAGAAAACGCCAGTGGAGGTGCTGATTGGTTCGCCGGCGGCGCTGCGAATCAGGCCGATGCGCGGGGTGGAGTTTGCGCGATTTGGCAATCAGCTGATTGTCGTTAATCACCGCTCCAGCCCGGTGGATATAAGTGAAATTAAAGCCCACAGGGTAATTCCACAATTGCCCGCAATCGGGGCCACGGTTGCCGGACATAGTGCGACTTGTCTGACGCTTGCACCGGATTGACCGACGTTTGCCAATTTGTGCGGCCGTCTTCCTCAATGTGCAAACATTTTGGCGGCCCTCTGTTTCTAAGTGATTTGCCTTCAATCGACGTCGGCGGTAAGTTACTGAACTTGGCCAAAAAGGCTTTTTGGCCGATGGAATGTCGGCGAAAATGATGTAATGGAAGTCTGGAGCTAAACCCAACATGGACTTGAAACTGGCGGTTCTTCCCGGAGATGGCATTGGTACAGAAGTGGTGGATGCGTCCATGCATGTGCTGGAGGCTGTGGCAAAACAATATGGTCACAAGGTTCGTGCCCAATATGCGGACGTCGGCTGGATTGCAATCGACCGCCACGGAACCGCGCTGCCGCAGACGACGCGGGATATTTGCCGCGCCAACGATGCGATTCTGTTTGGCGCGGTGGGGCTGCCCGACCGTGACATTACACTTCCTCAGTCGCAGCGGCCGGAACGCGTGGCGCTGCTGGAATTGCGCAAGGGATTGTTCGCCAACCTGCGGCATGTGGTGCTGCCGCGCGGCTTAGCCAGCCGTTGCCCGCTTAAGCCGGAACTTATTACCGGCGGCATTGATATTATGATCATCCGCGAACTTACCGGCGGCCTGTATTACGGCCAACCACAGGGCATTCGTGGCACCGCTCCTGATCGGCAGGCGGTGGATACCATGGCGTACAGCGAAAGCGAAATTCGGCGCATTCTCAAAGTTGGCTTTCAAGCCGCGCAGAATCGCGGCAAGAAACTTACCAGCGTGGACAAGGCCAACATTCTGGCCACCAGCCAGTTGTGGCGGGAAACCGCCGTGTCCATGGGCAAAGAATATCCTGATGTAAAGCTTGACCACATGTATGTGGACAACGCATCCATGCAACTTCTCCGGCGGCCGTCAGACTTTGATGTCATTGTGACCGAAAACACTTTCGGTGACATATTGTCCGATGAAGCTTCCATGCTGGCCGGTTCCATCGGTCTTGTGCCCTCGGCCTGTCTGGGTGAAAAGGATGGATCAGGGCAAGGGGCGGTGCCGTTTTACGAGCCGATTCACGGCAGTGCTCCGGACATTGCCGGCCAAAACAAGGCAAATCCAATCGGCACAATTCTGACTGTCGCCATGATGCTGACTTATACCTTTGGATTAACGCGCGAAGCGGAGGCAATTTCCAACGCCACATTTGCGGTTCTAAACGAAGGAAAAGTGCTGACCGGTGATCTGGGCGGAAGCGCGACATGCAGCGCCGTGGCCGAGGCAGTGATTGCCCGGCTCTGATGCCGAACCCGCCGACAATGCAACATATTAAACCCGGAAGCTGAAGGGCCGCCGCTCGGGCAAGCTTCAGGGCATTGTGGACTACGCCAGCAGACGCTCGTGCACAATTTTGCCGATATGTTCCGCCAGGCCGACCAGGGGCAGCATCTGGGCCTGCGGCTGGTCACGGAATTTAACTTCCACCTGTCCGGTGGCCAGGCCCTTGTCGCCGAGCACCAGACGGATGGGAATGCCGATAAGATCCGCATCCTTAAATTTCACGCCGGGCCGCTGATCGCGGTCGTCCACCAGAACATCCACGCCCATTCGGGTCAATTCCGTATGGAGGGAATCGGCAATGCGGCGAGCTTCGCCATCATATTTAATCGGCGTAATCACCACATGGCAGGGGGCTATGCTCATCGGCCAGCGAATGCCATCGGCATCCGACAGGGTTTCCAGTGCGGCCACCATGACACGGCCCGGACCGATGCCATAGCAGCCCATAATCATGGAGACTTTTTTTTGCTTTTCATCCAGATAGGTCGCATCCAAAGCGTCGGAATACTTCGTTCCCAGTTTGAACACATGGCCCAGTTCAATGCCCTTGCTGAAAATTAAATCCGTGCCGTTGGGCGCTTTATCTGATTCGGTTACGTTGCGGATATCGGCCACTGATGCACTGGCCAGTTTGGCCGCCTCCATGTGCTGCCGCCAGTTAAAGTTGGCAATATGCATTTCTGTTTCATTGGCACCGGTCACCGCCTTGTCCAGACGCAGCGCATCAGGATCAATAATCAGACTCGCCTGTAACGAATTGACCACATGCGGGCCGACAAAACCGATAACAAAGCCGGCGGCGCGGGCATATTTTTCATCGGCCAGTTCGACATTTCCGACGATTTTCCTGAGTTTTGCCTCATTTATTTCATGATCGCCACGCACACAGGCGACAACCCATTGCGTCTGATCTTTCTGGCGAAGCGCGTAGACCAGCGTTTTAATCATCTGATTCGGCTGAATTTTAAGCATGGCGCACAAATCTGCAATGGACGATGCGCCCGGCGTGGCGATGCTCTGCAATGGGGCACCATGGGCCGGTGGAAGATCGGTCAGACCTGCCGCCGCACCTGGCCCGCATCCGGCACGTTCCAGATTGGCGGCGTATGAACCATCTTTGGCGCGCACAATCACATCTTCTCCAGCGTCGCACGGGCAGATAAATTCATGACTGGCATCGCCACCAATCGGGCCGCTGTCCGCTTCCACAGGTATAGCGGTGATTCCGCAACGCTGGAAAATTTTCACATATGCGCCGTACATTGCCTGGTAGGTTTCGTGAAGGCTTTCCAATGAAGAATGGAAGCTGTACGCATCTTTCATAAAAAATTCGCGGACGCGCAACAGTCCATTGCGGGGCCGCGCTTCATCACGGAATTTGCCCTGAATCTGATAAAGGGTCAGCGGCAGTTGTTTATGGCTGTTGATGCAGGCTTTCATCAGCTCGGTCACACATTCTTCATGGGTCGGGCCAAGAATCATTTCCGAACCCTTGCGGTCCTTGAGTTTAAACAAAAGAGGACCGTAATCCATGTAGCGGCCGGTCTGCTTCCAAAGGTCGGCGGGCAGCAGAGCGGGCAGGTGAATTTCCTGCGCGTCAATGGCATCCATTTCCTGCCGGATAATGTGCATTATTTTCTGCATCGACCGCCATCCCAGCGGAAGCCAGTCGTATACGCCGGCACTGATGCGCCGGATAAGCCCGGCACGAACCATCAGTTGATGGGAAATAATTTCCGCATCGGCGGGCACTTCGCGACTGGTGGGAATAAGCGTTTTGGACCAATACATCGTATTCTTCTCCAGCAAAAATCTCTGGCGGTTTTATAGGCGGACAGCTTTTATTGCAAGCGAGCTTAGTTTTCCAGCGCAGCTTCATGTAGCACCAGCGGCTTTCCGGTTCGGTCAGGCTGCGCCGGATGCAGATGAGGCTGGTTCATCCGGGACCGCTTCCACGTCCACCGAAACATTCACCGTATGACCATGACCACCGAGCACCACGCCGCGCAAGGGGGAAATGTCATGAAAATCGCGGCCATAGGCAATGGCGATATGCTGATCGCAAACGAATAAATTATTGGTTGGGTCCAGGTCCACCCAGCCGTAACCAGGAAGAAAAGTGGATACCCAGGCGTGGGAGGCATCCGCGCCGACAATTTTCGCCTGGCCCGGTGGGGGGATTGTCAGCAGGTATCCGCTGACATACCGGGCGGCCAGGCCAAAACTCCGGAAGCAGCCGATGGCCAGATGGGCAAAATCCTGGCAGACTCCATGCCGTTTCTCCAATACCTGGTCAAGCGGTGTGGAAATTGTGGTGCTGGTGGTATCGAAAGTGAACTGTTCATAAATTCGTCGCATCAGGTCGCGGGCGGCTCGCAGTAGGGTGTTTTCCGGATGGAAAGATTCCCGTGCAAAGGCCAGCAGATCCGCTGTCAGCGGAATCGCCGGGGAAGGCAGCGTAAACCCGAAGGGTTCCGCCAACTGACCGCGCCGCTGATGCAGCATATCCGTAATGGCCTGCCAGGGCATTTCCGGCATGCTTTCCGGCGGGGCGGCGGGTATGACGTCCACCAGACCGCGCGCCGTTACGGCCAGACTTTCATGTGACTTTTGAATAGCAAAATAAAGAACGGGATTGCCGAAGTAATCATAACGTCGGGTTTGGACGGCGGGGGCCGGGTCAATCACCAACTCGTGGTAAAGCCACGACTGCCGCGGATAATCCCTTGGCAGAAGATGCGCCATATTGTGACAAATGGAGACAGGTTCCGTGTATTGATAGCCAGTATTGTGCAATATCTGGTATTTCACAGGTTGTTCACCGCCGGCAATGAGCCTAATTGGTATGACACGTTGGTGTGCGACAGATATCCACGGCTGATCGCATCGGAAAGCGCTTCAAGATGTTCGATGATTCCTTTTACCAGTTCATCAAGCTGATCGCGGCGACCATCGGCCTGCGGCTTGCAGGCAGCCTGCACGTCGGCCAGCCGCACGCCGGTTAAGGCTCGGAGAATAATTTTCTGTTCCGGTGTTGCGTGTGGTCGGTCCACCGAACGCGGAAGACTTGCAATATGTTCAGTCAGCCGCGCAAGCTGGAATCCCACGGAACGCGGATTTCCTTCATCCAGCAGCAGAAGATCAAGAACAGCGGCGGCTTGAAGATTCGTTAAATACCGTCGCCGATAAGTCATGGAACTGTCGGCGATTTCCAGAATGGCTTCCAGAATCAGGTTTTCATCATCGCAAACGCGATCCATTGTGCCGCGCAATAGAAGCATGGTATGAAGCGCACGTTCCAAACGGCGGCCCATATCCAGAAACCGCCAGGCGTGACCATGAGTCATGCTTTCAGAGGCGAATCCGCCAAACGCCGCAAAGTGAACAATCAGTTGATCCAGGTCGGCCAGAATGTCATTTAACTGCCAGGCCGAATCGCCCTGCGTTGCCCCCGGTCGAGGTTGGTCCAGACTGCTGATGACCCGCCAGGTATCAATGCTCAGGCGGTCGCGCAGAACCCCACCAAGCCGTTGGGTCGCGGTAAGGGTCGGGTACAGGCTTCCCGGCTGGTTGGCATCGTACAGAATCGATTCTATCGTGGCCGGAGTCAATGGCCCCCGTTGCGATGAAACACCCAGTGGTGCCACCGGTGTACCGGCGGCGGCGTGTGACTGGCCGATCGCCACCGAAAGCAGGATGGGAATTTCCGAACTGGTCTTCCCGACAGCCTGACTCGCAGCGCGAAGCAGAATGCCGCGCATCAGGCGGGTAAGCCCTTCGGCGCGTTCCATATATCGGCCAAGCCAGAAAAGATTATCCGCTGATCGGCTGGATAAATCGTTTCCGCCGCGGTTAATTGTCACGTTCTGGCCGGTGGGGGGCAAAAGTGAAAGATTGTCAACCGGGCCGTCGGCGATTACCCAGGTATCTTTGGAGCCGCCACCCTCCTGCATCGACACCACGAGTGTTTCCGATGAAGCGGAAAAACGCGTCAACCCGCCGGGCATGACGGCATACGAATCCGCCCTGGATGCGACAAGATGAACGCGCATCTGCATGTGCCGCGGCTCAAACCCGTTCTCCGTCAGCACTGGTGTGGTGGCAAGCGTCAATTGTTCCTGGGCCACAAACAACTGCGGATTGCGGCGAATTTCCGCCAGCATGTCCGCGCGCTGTGCTGTAGAAAGATTCTGCATGAAAACCGGATTAACGCCGCGCCGGGGAAAGGTCTGCTTGATAACAAGGTCTTCCGGATGGTCCAGCACATAGGAAAGTGAGGCCGGATCGCCGCACCACCAGCTGGCCGCACTGGGCAAAAGCATATCCTGGTCCAGCAGCCGCCGACACAAAGTCGGAAGAAATGGCGCAAGAGCGGGCGTTTGGGCAAGCCCGGTTCCCAGCGCGTTGATAACGGATACCGTACCGGCGTGAACCGCCTGTACCAGCCCGGCCACACCAAGAAAGCTGTCGGCTCTAAGTTCAAGAGGATCACAAAAATCGTCATCTAAACGGCGCAGGATAACATCCACCGGCTCAAGCCCGGCAAGTGTTTTCAAATAAACCTGGGAATCGCGCACGGTTAAATCGCCACCTTCCACCAACGTGTAGCCCAGGTAGCGGGCCAGATAGGAATGCTCAAAATATGTTTCGCTGTAGGGGCCGGGGGTCAGAACAACCACGCGCGGATTGTCCTTGTTTCGTGGTGCCGCGTTGATCAGCGTTTCACGGAAAGTCAGGAAGAATTGTGCCAGTCTGCGAACATTGCAATCGCGAAAAATATCCGGCAACGCCCGTGAAAGCACAATCCGATTTTCCAGTGCATAACCCACCCCGGCTGGAGTCTGCGTGCGGTCGCTCATAACAAAAAATGTTCCGTTGGGCGAACGCGCCAGATCGACGGCATGTTGATAAAGCCAGCGGTTGTTCGGCAGACGCGCGCCATGACATGGCCGCAGAAAATATGGATGTGTCAGAATAAGTTCCGGGGGTAACAGGCCTTCCTGAATCAGGCGCTGCGGACCATAGCAGTCGGCAATAATGCGGTCAAGCAGGCAGGCCCGTTGAATAAGTCCCCTCTCCAGAAAGCTCCATTGGGTGGAATCCAGCAGCAGGGGAATCGGGTCGAGCTGCCAGGGCCGGTCCATTCCCTTCGGATCGCCATACACATTATAGGTGACGCCGTTGTCATGTATCAGTTGGCGGGCCTGATTCCACCGGCGCTGAATTTCCCCGGCCCCAAGTTCATTAATCTGGTTGATGAACATGAACCAGTGGGAGCGCAAAGCTCCACCCGATTCAAACATTTCGTCATATGCTCCAGGATTGGAAACATAGTTCCCGCATAATCCGCCGGGCCGCTCCGAACCCTTCGCAGTTATTGTATCTGAATCGCTCATGCGCTCTGGTACCAGACCTTCCCAGGAAAAAAATCCTTGGCGATTTCTCGCCTGCACCTAATGTACCCGTTTGTCCCTGATTTCCAAACCTCCAGACCAATGAGAATCGGCCAGCGCCGGAATACCCACCTGGCACGACCGCCACCCATGGTGGGATGAATCATCCTGCCACCTGTCGCAAATCGAGCGTAAGCGGAAAATCAGCTGAAATTTGCGGCGGGGGGGGATTCATGGGGCGCTGCGTATGACCATGATTGAAAAACCGCGCTATCCGCCGGCTTTCAGCCTCCAACGCGTTAACTGGAAACGAAGTATAATTTCGACCGGCAGGATGTGACACATAGTAACTGCATCCGCCCACAGACCGCCCATTCCACCGGTCCACCAGATCGAATACCAGCGGCGTATGCACGGGTATTGTCGGATGCAGCGCCTCTGACGGTGTCCACGCTTTATAGCGCACGCCTGCCACATATTGGCCGCGGGTTCCGGTATTCCGCAAGGGCAGAGAGTGACCATTGCAAGTGATCACATGCCGCGGATCGGTCATGCCATTGACCAGTATCTGCACACGTTCCAGCGAGGAATCCACATACCGAACGGTGCCTCCGGCTGCACCCTGTTCACCCAGGACATACCATGGTTCAATGGCCTGCCGCAGTTCCATTTCAACGCCGCGACGGTTGATTGTGCCAATATGGGGAAAGCGAAATTCGTAATGGGTATCAAACCAGTCGGTGGAAAAGGAAAATCCGTTCTGTTTAAGGTCCGCAAGAACATCGGCGAAATCTTCTCGGACAAAATGGCCAAGCATGAATTTATCGTGAAGTTCCGTGCCCCATTTGACCAGCGGCATGTCATACGGATTCTTCCAGAAAGCCGCCAGCAGACCACGTAAAAGCAACTGCTGTGTCAGGCTCATGCGCGCGTGGGGGGGCATTTCAAAACCGCGGAATTCCACCAGCCCCAGCCGACCTGAAGACGAATCCGGCGAATAGAGCTTGTCGATGCAGAACTCGGCCCGGTGCGTGTTTCCGGTGGAATCCACAAGAAGGTTGCGGAAAATGCGGTCCACCAGCCAGGGTGCCGGCTGCGGTGAATGACAATCTGGAACCTGTTTAAACGCAGTTTGAATTTCCGAAATAAGGTCGGGCCGGCCTTCATCAGCCCGCGGGGCCTGACTGGTTGGCCCGACAAAAAGCCCGGAAAACAGATAGCTTAAACTCGGATGGTTATTCCAGTAACCGACCAGACTTTTGAGCAGGTCCGGACGCCGGAGAAACGGACTGTCCGACGGAACCGCCGCACCCACAACAATATGGTTTCCACCACCAGTGCCTGTGTGGCGGCCATCCAATTGGAATTTATCAGTCCCCAGCCGCGAGGCCCTCGCTTCTTCGTATAATGCGGTGGTGTTTTGCACCAGTTGCCGCCAGTTATGTGCCGGATGAATATTCACCTCAATTACGCCGGGATCGGGCGTTATTTTAATTTGTTCCATTCGCGGGTCGGCGGGCGGGGGGTAACCTTCGATGCGCACTGGCGTTTCCATCGCCGCGGCGGTGGCCTCAATTCGCGCCACAAGGTCCAGATAATCTTCAAGATAGCGCGTCGGCGGCATGAATATATGCAGAATTCCGCCGCGTGCTTCCGCACACAGCGCCGTGCGGATAATCCATGGGGCACTTTGCTGCAATTGAACCGGACGGGTCGGATCATTGACCGGGTCCGGGCGATTTTCGTCGGGTCTAAGCGGCCGCATCCGCCGACCAGCACCCGCGCCGATGGCAAATTCCGTCTGTTGATGGCGAATCCACTGCGCATTGGGCGCGGTGGCGTCATCGGGTGCTTCAGCCGTTTTGGTGAAATATTTTTGCGTGCGGAAATCCGGCAGAGACTTCCGTGGTTCCCACATATCCTGTTCATGGGTAAATGGTAAATCTCCGGCGGCAACCCAAGGCAGGCTGTCCAGCGGCAAACGAAGCCCCATCGGCGAGTCGCCGGGAATCAGGTACATCCGTTCTGGACGAAAGAACCATTCGCCCGATTCCCACTTGCCCGCTCCACCCCAGTTGGTCGGCCGCAGCGGCAGGGCATAGCCGACAATTCTTGAAAGGCCCTGTTCAAAAACTTTGGCCAGACGCTTTCGATCATCTTCGTTTTCCAGCTTGCTTTGCAACGGATCGACATTGGTGGGAAGTCGCCGCTCCTTCCAAAGATAATACCAGACATCCTCATACGCGGGCATCGCGTATTTGGCATTAACGTCCAGAGCCTCGCACAGTTTTGCCACGAATTTGCCCGCAGTGCGATAGTCCGCTTCCGGTTGAGAGCCTTCCTCGGCAACAAGTGCCGGATTGGTCCAGACAGGAACATTATCCTTTCGCCAATAGCAGCCGAAGGCATAACGGGGCAGGCTTTCTCCGGGATACCATTTGCCTTGGCCGAAATGCAGCAGCGCGCCAGGAGAAAATCGGTCGCGCAGGCGTTTAAGCAGAACACCGGAAAGACGACGCTTTTCCGGACCAACCGCTAAAGTGTTCCATTCTGGTCCGTCCATGTCATCCACGGATATAAAAGTCGGTTCGCCGCCCATCGACAGGCGCATATCCTGCTGCTGCAGTACATCGTCAATCTTATCGCCCAGCGCATCAATCGCGATCCATTGCTCCTCGGTGTACGGCTTGGTGACGCGTGGGTCTTCATGCAGCCGGGTTACGGACATTTCAACGCTAAACGTGTCTTTTCCATCCTCCTTGCCAAGCCACGCGAAACCGCCAAAGATGGGGGCCGCGTTGCCGGGTTCAGCGGTCGCCGCCAGGGGTATATGACCTTCGCCGCACATGAGCCCGCTGGTGGAATCCAATCCGACCCATCCGGCCCCAGGCAGAAAAATTTCCGTCCAGGCGTGAAGGTCCGTCACGTCTTTGCTTACGCCAGCGGGGCCATCAAGTGGCTTGACGTCGGCAACAAGCTGAATGGAATATCCGGAAACAAAACGCGCTGCCAACCCGAGGCTGCGGGCCGCCTGTACCATAAGCCATGTAAAGTCGCGGCAGCTTCCGTGTGCTTTTTCCAGGGTCTCTTCGGGCGTCTGTACGCCCGGTTCCATGCGAATGTCATATTTTAAGGTTCGCTGCACCATTTGATTTAAATCGACAAGTACGTCCACCGTTCGACGCCTTTCACGTAGATGCGCGGTGCGGAATTCATGCATAAAACGTTTGAAATGCGGAGTTTCCGGAAGCTTTTCCAGGTAGGGCGTCAGTTCCCTGGCCTGCTCGTCATGGTAAACAAACGGGTAATGCTCGGCGTACGCATCAATAAAGAAGTCAAATGGGTTTATGACCGTCATCTCCGCCACAAGGTTTACCGATATTTCCAGGTGATCCGCCGGCTCAGGAAATACCAGTCGAGCGACATAATTGGAATAAGGGTCCTGCTGCCAGTTAATAAAATGGCGTGCGGGCGTGACCTTCAGCGAATAGGCCGAAATAGGGGTGCGGCAATGCGGTGCCGGGCGAAGCCGCACGATCTGGGGGGTAAATTGCACCAGTTGGTCGTAAGAATAACGGGTTTTGTGCGAAAGCGAGACGCGGATAGCCATGCGGAATAGAACTCCAAATGCGGCCAAAAACCCTCGTTTTGCACCGCATGAACCTTGTACTACCGCCAAACCCCTGGTTTTCCGACGGCTCGTTGTATCCTCGTTCCGCGACACACGAGTATAGGGCTATTTGGAAAATAATTCGAGTCCGAAGAATTCAGGAGTCTAAATGGACTGTCGGCATTCAGGCCCAGTATCTCACGGTTAAGTTGGACGAGCCAATTAAGTCTCGGCTATCATGCGCGGCATTTGTGGTTGACGCCGGTCGTTGACTTTGTATTGAAAGAATAATGAGTTGCTGCCGACAAGACCGATAAACATTGCATCACGCAGGGCTTAAATCCGATAACAGGCCACCTGCAGTGCCGGCCCACCGGATTTCAACAAATGGCGAATGACTGGAGCATTCATGAAACAACGTTACCTTATAACTGGCGGAGCTGGCTTCATTGGCAGCCATCTGGCCGGATTGCTGCTGGAACGCGGGCAAAGTGTCTACGTGCTGGATGACGAGTCAACCGGTTCGCCGGATAATATCGCCCATTTGCGGAACCATCCGGATTTTCATTATGTTCGCGGATCTATCACCGACGATGAAGTCCTGGCCAAACTCATGGGAACGTGCCATCTGGTTGCCCATCTGGCGGCCGCGGTGGGGGTGCAATACATTTTGGATAACCCTCTAAGCAGTATTATGACCAATGTTGCCGGTACCGAGCGGGTGCTGCATTATTGCGCCCGGTTTGAAAAGCCGGTTTTTCTGGCCAGCAGCAGCGAAGTATATGGTTTACAGACCAAGGCCCCCTTGCGCGAGGATGATTCCTGTGTCATGGGACCGACCTCCGTCAGCCGCTGGTCTTACGCATGCTGCAAAGCGCTGGATGAATTTATGGCGCTGGCATATCACCATAAAAAGAGTTTTCCAGCCGTGATAGCCAGACTTTTTAATACAGTTGGCCCGCGGCAGTCGCCAGCTTATGGAATGGTGGTTCCACGTCTGGTGGATCAGGCGTTGGCTGGCCGGCCGATGACTGTGTATGGCGATGGCCAGCAGACGCGGACGTTTACGCATGTCTCGAACGTGGTAGAGGCAATTTATCGACTGCTGTCAACTCCGGCGACCTGGGGTCAGGTTTATAACATTGGCGGCGTGGAAGAGATTTCGATACTGTCGCTTGCGCAGCGGATCAAAAGCATAACAAAAAGCCAATCTGAAATATGCCTCATTCCGTACTCAGATGCTTTTAGCCCAAATTTCCAAGATATGCCACGTCGCGTTCCTGATGTGACCAAGCTGGAGAAAGCGATTGGTTACAAGCCGGAGATCGGGCTGGAAGCTATCATCGAAGATGTAGTCGCCGACCGACGATCGCGGTGTTCGGCTGCGAAGTGATATGCTTCAAGCATTCGTGTTGGCTGGCTTTAAGGCCATCTTAAATGGCTGGTTTTAGCCCCCTATTAACGTCCTATAATGAATGTTATGTTAAATTGATCTATTTTATACCATATTGCGAATTAGCCCCTTTGCGGCCTCTTGTTTTTATATCTACAGAGTCTACTTATCTGGCCACAGACTTGCCGACAATTCCGCTAACTGCGGGCTGATTCTCATCCCCGCAGGCAGACAGCCTGATTCGTCGACTTGGGTTATCTATTTTCGTGCGGACTGCTGATGGGAATCGGCAATCCAATCTATCATCGCGATGGTCGACGCGGAAGGCTTAAATTCAGAAGGTTTGCATTTGTTCGCGACTGACCTTACCATTCAAACCACGCTTACCGCAAATAGGCGTTGCGTCGCGAGGTACCGGTATTCAATGTACCAGGCGTTGGTCGCGATGGAATAGCTCGAAATTTTCCGCTCATACACGCGGGTTTTTCCGTTCCATCAGAACCTGAAAGATAAGAGTTTTTTACTTTGCCGGCACCCGACGCGCCCGGCGGTTTTTTGGAGATTTCTCATGGCGGAAAATGCATTGGCCCAGCAGGAAGACGTGATTATTGCCACCGAACTTGAATCGCTAAGTTCTGTAACCAAAAAAGTCCAAGTGACTGTTCCTGTTGAAACGATCAATCAGAAAACCCGTGAAACCATGACCCAGATCCGAAAAGACGTGGTCATTCCGGGCTTTCGCCGGGGCCGCGTACCCAACCGTGTTCTGGAGAAGAAACTCGGTGGCGGCCTGAATGACGAAGTTCGCAACCACCTTGTTGAAGCCGCACTGCGGCAAGCCATATCTAAGTATGAACTTAAGGTTGTAGGGCAGCCGAGGACGTCGCCCCCGATTCCGGAATTACCGGCCAATGGCCCCATGGAATTCAGTATTGAACTTGAAGTGGCACCTGAATTCCCTCTTCCGGATCTCGCCTCTTTTGAGATTTTTGAACCCCAGTTGACCGCCAATGATGAGCGCTTTAATGCCGCCCTGGGCCACTTGCAAAAAAGCCTTGGCACTTGGGAAAATGTGTCCGGTGGCACCGCGGCCGCCGAGGACCGGTTGACCGTTGACGTTAATATTACGACTGAAGATGGCACTGTCATTGTGGATCAGAAAGACGCGACGATTCCAGTCGCCGCCGGTTCCATGGCGGGCGTTCAATTTGATGATCTGGGCGAAAAATTGACCGGTCTGAGCGTCGGTGATTCAACAACGCTCGAAAAAATTGTTCCAGATACCCACCGCCGGGAAGACCTTCGCGGTCGGAAGTTTATTGTGAAACTGAATTTAAAGGCGATTTCACGTTTGAACGTTCCGGAGTTGACGGATGAACTCGCAATAGCAAATGGTTTTGATAATTTGGCGGAACTGCGTGAATCCATGCGTTCCGCCTTGGAAAGCCGCATCCGGACTGATACCCAACAGGCCAAGCGCAACCAGTTGGTTCGCAAGCTTGTAGATGCGATTCAGATTGACCTGCCGCCCCGGCTGACCCAACGCATGAATCTCGAAGTTTTCCGCCGTGAGGCTACCGACCTGATTAATCGCGGTGTGCCGGTGCCCAATATTGAAAAAGCAGTCTCCACTTTGCAGGATTTTTCTCACCAGGAAGCGGAGTTTGAACTGCGGCAGATGTTTATCCTTTCCAGGCTGGCGATTCAGTTTGACGAATCGGTTTCCGACCAAGAAGTTAATGCGGCCATCACACAGACCGCCCTACTCAATGGCGAACGACCTGAAGTCGTGCGCCGACAAATGGAAAAAATGGGCCAGCTCGAACAGGTGGCCCAACGGGTTCTGGAACACAAAGTTCTGGATCGGGCACTTCTTCAGTGCAAGGTTACTCCGGTTGATGAAGCCACATGGAAGCAGCATCTGACTTCCAACCAGAATGCCGGCCAGATTGCGGCAACCCCGGCGGCAGCGGATGCCACCTGAAACGGCGCATCGGCGTAAATCACGGGATGATGGCCTGGCGCAAAGAGATGCGGCATGATGGAAACAGCGAAGATGAGCGGTGTGCCAACTGAAGCCCCCCGCCAGAGCAGCCCGGATCAGCGGCATCGGGAAATGCTTCGCGATTTTGGCGCATCGCACTATCTGGAACTTCGTGCCAGTTACGAACGAAATGCCTATTTCCACCGCTATTTGAACCGCATCATTTCGCGCCAGATTCCCCCCGGTGCCAGCGTGCTGGATGTCGGCTGTGGCAATGGCAATCTGCTGGCGCAATTGCGGCCGCAAGTCGGTATCGGAATTGATCTGAATCCTGAAGCCATCGCTGACGCCCGCCAGCGCCATCCCGAATTTACCTTTCATACGTGCGCGGTGGAGGATATTTCAACGATTTCCCTCCCGAAGGTGGACTACGTTATTGTCTCCGGCGTGTTGCAGCAGCTTTATGATCTGCACACAGCTTTGGCAGCGATTGCCACGGTGTGCCATGCGGACACACGCCTGATTTTCTGCACCTACAGCCGCCTCTGGCAACCCTTTATCCGGCTGGCGGAAATGATAGGCCGCAAAATGTCGCTGCCGGCGGAAAGCTGGATTCCGCCAGACGAAATCGTCAGTCTTCTCACACAGGGAAATTATACAGTAGTGCGTCAGCGGCCCGGTGTAATTATGCCACTAGGTGTTCCGGTACTGGCCGATGTCATCAATCGCTGGATAGCCCCCCTTCCAGGCTTTCGTCACTTGCCGCTGTGCACTCTTACGGTGGCCCGGCCCCTGCGGCTGCCGGAAATGTCAAACTATACCTCTGCCCCCCCCACCGATTCTTCCGTCAGCGTGGTCATTCCCGTCCGCAATGAAGCCGGAAACATTCAACCGCTGCTCGACCGTCTGCCGCATATGGCCAGTCGACAAGAAGTGATATTTGTGGAAGGCAACAGCACCGACAACACGTGGGAGGCGGTTCTTGCGGCCGTGGCCAGCTACCAGGGACCGATGAAGTTAACCGCCATGAAACAGGATGGAAAAGGCAAAGGCGATGCGGTGCGAAAAGGATTTGCCGCCGCCACTGGGGAAATCCTTCTGATTCTGGATGGCGATATATCCGTTCCGCCAGAGGAATTGCCGCGGTTTGTAAATCTGATTCGCGATGGCAGGTGTGAATTCGCCAATGGATCCCGGCTGGTTTATCCCATGGAAAAGCAGGCTATGCAGTTTTTGAATATGATCGCCAATAAATGTTTTGGCTATTTGTTTACCTATCTGCTCGGCCAGCGCGTCCGCGACACGCTGTGCGGAACCAAAGTACTTTCCCGCAACAATTACCTGCGCATTGCCGCGAATCGGGCATATTTCGGCGATTTTGACCCTTTTGGCGATTTCGATCTTCTCTTTGGCGCAGCGCATCTGAACCTGCAGATTTCTGATGTCCCGGTTCATTACAAACAGCGTGTTTATGGTGAAACAAACATATCAAGATTCCGCCATGGCGTCATGCTGCTGCAAATGTGCCTGTTTGCTGCCCGGAAAATTACCTTTGTATAGCCAGCACATCGCCAATCAATTAGACCGCGACATGTCCAATAGATATCGCGGCTGCCCCAATTAGCAAGGCGAAATATCCTCCAAATATCCATAACCGGCAGGTGAATCTTGTGATAATTCCTGGGGCCAAAGTTGTCTGAGAATGGGCCATGCTTCCAGGCGCGATCCCGATGGCCTGAATCATTTAACCCAATGAACCGTGCTGCGGCGACAATGGGGACATGGGCCAGCGGCATTTCGTGTCACCCCCCCCATCTGCCGGTCGGCCGCGGGCCCGGGAATGGAATTGGCGTAAAACGCGATGGGGCCATATACTGCTTCCCTTTGATTTGGCGGCCCGGAGCGGTGTAAATGAAAAACGAAGAACGTCACGAACTTCAACAGAACGATCTGGTTGGCAGCATGGCTGGCCTGTATGTTTTCCTGCGAAAATACGGAGTATATATCCTGCTGGCGGTGGCGCTGGGCGTACTGGCCTGGGAGCTTTTAAATATGCATCGGGCGGCACAAAAGGCCCGGCTGCAGGCCGCCTGGATGGCATTACAAAATGCAGTATCCCCCCACCAGGTGCAGACGCAGGTGCTGGATAAGTACAAAATAGCCGCCGTGGATGCGCGGGCCTATGTCAAAATTGGCAGCATTTACCTCCAGACGGTGAACAAAGCAGACCTGAATATAATTAAAGGATTTCACCCGACCAAAGCAGAAGCGATAGCGGGTGCGAAGCTGGCATTTCGCAAGGTTATTCACACATGGCCGAAAGAAGAATTGGCGGTGGCGCGCAGCCAACTGGGACTGGCCCTGGCGTATGAGGATGCCGGGCAATGGGCCAAGGCGGCCGCGATTTACAAGATTTTTACCCGAAAAGATGCCACTGCCATGCAGAAATCATTTGCCACGCTGGCCTCATACCGCTTGGCCCATTTGAAAGCCTGGCAGTCGCCGGTGCTGGTTGGTCCTGCGATTGATTTATCTATTCCGAAAACGGTGCCGGCCAAAACTTCCGCTACCAAACCAACCAAATTGCCGCCTGGTCAGCCAGTGACCGGAACCAAGCCAGCCACCACGACTCCGGCTGCCAGCAAATGACAAGCAGCGCGGCTAAGTACAAGGGCGACAGAGTGTCAGCCTATACCCCGGAGATACAGAAAGCATGACCACCAACCCGATAAGCGATCTGGCCAGGCTTTCGATAACGGACTTTCTTGCCGCGCTGGCGGCCAAAACTTCTACTCCGGGAGGCGGATCGGTTGCAGCTCTGACCGGCAGTCTGGCCAGCGCACAACTTCGCATGACCTTGTCTTATACCCTGGGCAAGAAAAAATTCGCAGACGTGGAAGCCCAACTGCAGGTGGCGGCACACAATGTGGATGGGCTGACTGCGGAATTTCTGTCCCTTATGGAACTGGACCGTGCGGCGTATGAATCGCTATGCCGGTTTCTTAAGATGGCACCCGAACAGCAAGCCGCGGATAAGGATTTTGTTCCCGCGGCTCTGGCTGCGGTAGAAGTTCCGATCAAATGTGCTAAAGCGGCCCTGCGGCTTATTGTTCAGGCTGCGGCAATTGTGGAAAAAATAAATCCGTCGCTAATTTCCGACTTGGGCGTGTCGGTGGAATTAGCCCGCGGCGTGACGGCCTGTTGTGAATTAAACGTGCATATTAATTTGCCGGTATTGCCAGATAAAAAAGCCGCAGCGGACCTGGCCCAGGAGATCTACGCCATTCGGCGGCAGGCGACGGAACTTTCGGATCAGATAGGCCGGCAGCTTCGGACCATTATGCCGCAAGTGTCCTGAAAGCGGCATATGGATTGCACGGCTGACCCGTGATTAGTTGTAATCGCTAGAATTTCTGATGGACTGGCGCGGATGGGGACGCCGCAACCCTAAGATGGTTTTGGCAAACTGATTGCGACACGGAACAGCGGACCGTATTGTGAATGGCGGACTGCCGGGCGGATGTGCGCGACTCTTAGGACCATCGCCGAGATGCTCCGAGGCCCAACTCGAAGATTGGAATGCTGATGAACCGTTCAGAGCCATCATCACAAAAGCCGGAACAGGCGGCCGCAAGTGTTGCGATTTTTGAACCGGCAGGCCGCGTACAACATAGCCCGGCGCTTCGGTGGGATGTGCATTTTATGAATCTGGCACTAGACCTGGCCCGGCAGGCGGCACAACAGGGTGACATTCCGGTTGGTGCAATTGTGGTTCGCCAGCGCACGGCGATAGCCGGGCGGCAAACCGGCGAGGACACGGATTTACCGGAAATTGTCGGCCTGGGGGAAAATCGGCGCCATCGGAATTTTGACCCGACTGCCCACGCGGAAATTTTAGCGTTGCGCGCCGCGGGTGAAAAATGCGGGCAATGGCAATTAACCGACTGTGATCTATATGTGACTCTTGAACCGTGCCCCATGTGTGCCGGCGCACTGGTAAATGCCCGCATTCGCCGGGTAATTTTTGGCTGTTCTGATCCCAAGGCCGGCGCGGTGGAAACGCTTTTTCGACTGACTCAGGACGCACGATTAAATCATCGGGTGGTGACGACCGGCGGAATTTGTTCGGTGGAAGCGGCCGGTCTGCTGAAGCAGTTCTTTGCGGACAAACGCAAAAACAGGATTCCCGAACCTGGTGCCGATAACGGGTCCGCCTAGCCCGCAGCGGAGTGGGGAGACATCTGCAGAACGACAGCATCCACCAGTCGCTTGACGGCAACGTCCACGGGGCCATCCAACTGGCAACCTGCGGCGCGGGCGTGGCCGCCGCCACCGAAAGCAGTACCGATTTTATTTACATCCGCCTTTCCTTTGCTGCGAAGGCTGGCGCGGAATTTTCCGCCAACGGCCTGCGCCATACATATGGATACTTCCACGTCAGCCACCATCATCGCCATATCTACCAAGCCTTCGGTCTGCCAAGGCTGGGCGTTGCAGGCAATCAGGTCGCTTTGAAGAATATGGGTGATGGCAATTTTCTGGCTGGCAAACCATTGCATATGTTCCAGGGCCAGCCGCATCAGATCCAGCTTAGCGCGGCTTTCCTGCTGTGCGGTAAGCGAATATACCTGATTGGAAGAGGCTCCGGCGGCAATTAAATTTGCCGCCAGCCGATGGGTTGCCGGACGAACAGAATCAAATCGGAACCAGCCGGTATCCGCCACAAGGCCCGCCAGCAACGCGGTGGCGGTAAGGGTGTCAATCATTCTGTGCATCCGGTCAAAAATATCCGCGACCAGTTCGACACATGCTGGAGCGCCGGTATCGCGTACCAGAATACCGCACGGCATGTCACCACTTATATGGTGATCCAGAATAACGATTTTTTCCGCCAGCGGCCGCAGGAGAGCCGCCGCCGGCTCAAGTTGCTGCGGAGCGCTGGTGTCCACAACCATAATCAGATCAAAGTCTGTCAGATGAGCCTGTCCCCAGTCAGCGGTGTAGTCCACAAGTGCAAAGCCGCCGCGCTCCAGCAGAAACCGCAGAGGCGCTGGCGGGGTGGAAAGGCTTACCAGTGTGGCGCTTTTGCCAAGGCCAACCAGCAGACGGCACATGGCAACCTGAGATCCAAGGGCGTCGGCGTCGGGCCGGGTGTGGGTAAACACCGCCACATTGCCGCTATTGTCAAGCCGGGAAATAAGGTCGTTCATATTGACTGATATATCTTCAGACATCGTTTTTCCTTAAACACGTTCCGCGTCGCCAACGGCGTGGTGCGGCGATCGGCCTGATGTCGGCATCATGGCGTCTGGACCGCCGAATGCCGGCGTTTCTAAAATGGCTTTTACATCGCGGGCAATCTGCTGGCGCAGATTTTCGGGACCGGCGAAGGTCTGCTGATCGCGAACGAAAATTTCAAAACCAAGGTCAATGGTCTGTTCGTAAATATCCTGATCAAAATCCAGAAGAAAGGCCTCTATTCGTCGATCCGTGCCATGAAAGGTGGGGTTGGTCCCAATACTGATCGCGGCACGATATGTTGCTTCGCCAAGCCGTGCCCAGCCACCGTAAACCCCGTCGGCGGGCACAAGCTGATCGACCCGCAGATTGACGGTCGGGTATCCGAGCAGCCGACCCCGGCTGTCGCCATGTTCGACCGCGCCCCGAAGTGTATAAGGCCGCCCCAGCAATGTGCGGGCATCGCGCATGCGGCCATGCGCCACCAGCCAGCGCACGAGCGAGCTGCTGGCGTTGACGAGTGTTTGGTCGGCCAGTGTGGCCTGTGCGGTGGGAACGACAATGGTTTTCCAGCCGAAGCGAGATTCGTTTTCCAGGAGGGTTTGCACTGTGCCCCGGGCACCTTTTCCGAATGTAAAATTTTCCCCTTCCACCAGCCATTTGGCTCCAAGCGATTCATGAAGCGTGCGGGCCATAAAGGCCTCCGCGCCAATATCCAGAAATTCGGAGCTGGTTTGAATCAGGATCAGGGCGTCTGGACCAAATCCCCGAAGAGCCGCCAACCTTTGGTCCAGTGTCATTAGAGCGGGACGGTGCAAACCGGGCTTAAGCAGTGTTATTGGATGAGGATCAAACGTCATGATGACAAAGGGCCGTTCGTTGCGGATCGCAGTCTGTCGGCCAGTAGCGAGCATACGGCCGTGACCAATATGCACGCCATCAAAATTTCCCACGCACAGCGCACAGCCGCGAAGGGCAAGTGGAAAATCGACTGGATTGTGAATCACATCCATGGTGGCAGTATAGGGGGATGGGCGAACAAATATCAAACAATCAGAAACGGGTTATGAGTCGTCGCGATATACGAAATTCAGCAGGCATCTAAGTTTCGCCTCCGCTATCAAACGACCAAGCTAAAAGGAACACCGGAGATTGGCCGGCCAGATGGCCGCCGGCCGGGGTCGATCGGGACTATGCAGGCAAACGCCAGAAATCTGGCCGGTGGAATGCAAGCAAAAGGCGGGATTTGAAATCCACGTCGGACTCGGTTAATCGGTTGCCGCAACCAGGCGACGATAATAGAATTGCGACATTGATTTGCGCCAGGGAAGGTTGAGTTATGGAAGGAATCAGTCTGTGACGCTTGAACACCGCGAACACTTTGCCGACCGGCTGTTGAAGGCCGTGGATGAAAAAAAGACCCCGCTGATAGTCGGCTTGGACCCGGTTTATGAAAACCTGCCCCCCGCACTATTGGACGGCCGGCCCGCAGCCGGGCCGCCGTCGCTAGCGGTCCAGATTCAAGCGATTGCCGAATTTTGTAATCATATTCTAACGATTGCTGCGGCGCATGTGCCTGCCGTTAAGATAAATATCGCGTATTTTGAAGCATACGGCCCAGCAGGAGTCGCGTTGTACGGGGATATTGTGGCGCGAGCCCAACAGGCGGGGCTGCTTGTGATTGGCGATGTTAAACGTGCGGATATCGGCCATACCGCCGCCCAGTACGCTCGCGGGAATCTGGCGGATACGGTCTATTCGGATATCGGAATATTGCGGAATCCGGATTCGATTACGATCAATCCATATTTTGGGTTCGATGGGATTGCCCCATTCCTGGATATTTGCACGGAACAAAATAAGGGCTTGTTTATCCTGCTGCGCACCAGCAACCAGAGCGCCGGACAGATTCAGGAAATACCGGCGGCGGATGGCCAACCAATGTTTATGCACATTGCGAATCGGATTAACGAATGGGGTGCCAAACTTGTGGGAAATTCCGGATTCAGCAGTGTGGGTGCGGTGGTGGGTGCAACCAGTGGAAAGGCCATTGGACAGATTCGCCGCGCGATGCCGCACACTCTGTTTTTAATTCCGGGGTTGGGCGCGCAGGGCGGAAGCCTTACAGATTGCCTGCCCGCATTTGACCCACACGGACATGGCGCGGTGATATCCGCAAGCCGCTCCATTATTTTCGCGCATCGGGAAAAGCAGTTTAACGAGCTTCCGCCGGACCAGTGGCCGCAGGCGGTGGAACGATCGCTGCTGGCGACCAAAAAGGAGATTTCATCGGTCATCCGCATCCGATGAAAATGCAATGGGCGTAACTGCGGGTCGCCCGGTCCAAAATACGGCAGATGCTTAAACAGTTGAACCAAATACTCGTGGGGTATCGGCAAAGGCAATCGGTCATGACACGGGACACAGATTTGAAAATGAATTCCCTTTCTGGCAAACGGGTGGTGGTAATGGGACTGGGGAATTTTGGCGGCGGCGTGGGCGTGAGCCGCTGGCTTTGCGCACAAGGCGCACAGGTCACGGTCACGGACAGCCAGCCCCAGGCGGAACTTCAGAGCGCCCTGGAAAAGATTAAAGACCTTCCGGTGCGGGTAATTGCTGGTGGCCACCCTTTTTCCCTGCTGGATTCCTGCGACCTGCTGGTGGTAAACCCCGCGGTGAATAAGTCACAATCTGATTTTTATCTGGAAGCGGTTCGCCGACAAATCGCGATTTCTACGGAAATTAACCTGTTTCTGGAGCGGTGTCCTGCAACCATTATTGGAGTGACCGGAAGTGTGGGCAAATCCACCACAACGGCAATGATTCACACCGCTTTGGCGGCAATTTATGAGAAAAGCGGCCGGGGAAAATGCTGGATGGGCGGCAACATTGGCCAATCGCTGCTGGCGGATCTGGTCAAAATGACGGCTGCGGATGTGGTGGTACTGGAACTTTCCAGTTTTATGCTTGAGGATACGCCGCTGCTGAAATTTTCGCCGCATGTGGCGGTGGTTACGAATCTGGTGGGAAACCATCTGGATCGCCACGGGACGCTGGCGAATTATGCCAAGGCGAAGCAGAATATTCTGCGATTTCAAAAGAGCAATGATTTTGCCATCCTGAATTCGGAAGATCCTGTTGTCGCCGGCTGGGGTAACCTGACCGCTGGTAGGGCGTTGTTTTATGGCGTGGCTGACCGTCCGCCCCTGGAACTCGGTGTGCCTGGACGGCATAACCAGTCCAACGCGCGGGCGGCGCTGGCGGTTATTGGTGCTTTGGGCCTTTCCGAGGAACTGCCTGCTGCGTTGGCCGCGTTACGTGCATTTCGCGGTCTGCCACACCGACTGGAACTTGTGCACAGCGTCCAATTGAAACATGGGAACACAACCTACAGCGTTCAATGGTTTAACGATTCCAAAGCCACGACACCGGAAAGCGCGCTAATCGCGTTGGATGCCTTTATACCAGGCAGCTTTGTGTGCATTATTGGCGGTTATAATAAACATGCAGATATGACTAAGTTTACATATACGCTCGCGGCGCGTTGTGCCGGCGTACTGGGGACAGGGGATACCGGCCCGGCAATGGTCCAACAGGTGCTGGCACATGGGCGGCTGACGGAATCACGTTGCATGGTAGCGAAAAATCTGGAAGACGCGATGCGGACCGCACATCAGTGGGTGCGCACCGATCCGGCGGTAAGAACCATTCTGCTTTCACCCGGCTGTGCATCGTATGGGTTGTTTACAAATTATGAACAGCGCGGTGCCGTTTTCACCCAACTGGCACGGACATTTAATCCGCAGACCGCTTAATATTTTCTCCATCTTGCCGTCGTATACCAACAGCTTTGTGCGGGGCACCAAAACTTGGTGACCGGGTATTGACCATCACAACGTGGCGCGAAGGTGGAACTTTGAAAGATGCAGTCAGGCCGTTATGTTGCGGATGCAACGTTATAATTCGCCGACTGGCTGCCGCTTCCACTACCAGCTTGCAGCCGCTGACCGAATTGCCGGCATCATCGAGAACCACCAGACTGTTAATTCCCGGCTTAAGCCAGCAACTCGGCAGATAAAGTCCCATCGGCATGTTGAAATCCGGATAGCGGCCCAGATTATGCCCATTGATCCACATAAAACCTGCGAATAGCGTACCAGGCGACACGCGAAGGATGGTGTGCTGACCTCCTGGATTCGGCAGCCAGGAAAATGTGGTCCGGTAAAAGCATGGAACTCCGGGCGGCGGAGAGGCTGCGGAAACTGGCTGCCAGCCTGCGGGTGCCATCGGCGATCCGATACCACCGTGAATTCGCCAATCTGTAATAATACCTTGATCAGGCAATGGCGGTATGGCGCGAACAGCTATGGATTTGGAAGCAATGCCGACAACTGGAGCATTGCCTTTGGCGACCGGGACGGCCGATTTTACCACAGATGGATGCGCCGGCTTCA
This sequence comes from Phycisphaerales bacterium, assembly GCA_027451365.1. GTDB lineage: Bacteria > Planctomycetota > Phycisphaerae > WQYP01 > WQYP01 > JAJYPG01. The sequence goes on from DAIDJN010000084.1 coordinate 74,884, forward strand.
CGAGCACCAGCCGCAAAGGGCGGAAAAAACCTTTGTAATCAATATAGCGGAATGGTCCGACATAGCTGCAAATTTTACTGCGATCCTGGGCAATCGCCAGAATAGCCAATTCGCTGGTACCGGCCCGCAGTTGAAGTTGAATAACCGAAGGATTTCCAAATGCAATTTTACGGCCATTCAGGAAGAAAGCGGCATAATTGCTGACGCGCGGCACCAGCAGATGATACATTCCGGATGTAGGAATTATTAATTTCGCGCGGTACCACTGATAATCGCCGGGGTAATCACCAAAGCCAAGCTGCCTTGGGCGCGCACTGGTGAGCCAGTGGCTGTCGTTATATCCGGGTTGGGCAGGCCCATCGGCAAGTCGAACCTGCCACGGGCCAAGCTGCGGTGCCGGATTGATCTGCTTTACCGGAAGCGACTGATTCTTTGGCGGCACGAACTGTGTCCAGTTGCCATGGCGATAGACATAGGCCCAGGCGGTGGGAAGTCGCAGCGGGCATTCCGTAAGCATGCGTTCGCGCATTCCATGATTTTGCATTTTGCCCACGTACCAGGGACCGATCACAATAGATGGCGTTGGCTTATGAAGAAACCAGGTACCAGCGGCCATTCCACGGGATTCCGTCAAGATGCGAAACACTCCCTTTTTTGTGACCAGCGAATAGACTCGCGGGTGCCGACCGGGAAACCGAATGGGCAGCGCCATCGCGATGCCGGCATTTCCGACCTTCGCGATAGAAGAAAATTCCGGCGATTTATGAAGAATAACATTGCCGGCCGCAAGGTGAAGGCGAACAATGCCCCGGGAATGAGCTGGCCCATAAACCAGCAGCGTCTGGGCACCGGCCGTGGTGCGGATTGCCAGTACGCGCGCACAAATTTCCGTCAGGTGCAACCAGGGAAGTGTTTGAAAATGAAGTTCCACTGGGAAGGTATGCCCCGGCAGAATCGTGACTGGCGTGCCACCCGGTGGCGAACATAAGTAGGGAGCGTTACCCGTATTCATGATAAATACAATGGTGCCGGCCGGACTTTTGCGGGCATACACATGAATTCCCGTCCGCGGCGTGCCCAACCAAGCACGGTAAGGAGCGGTGGCATTCGTGCTGTTTTCCAGAACGGGCGCGAAAGACCGCGCAAAATAATTCGCCTGTTTGTAATGGTAGTACATGACCCGCAAGTCGCCCGCCTGGCCAATGGGCGAACCAAAGTCGTAGCTTGCTCGCACGGATCGACAGTTCCAGTGGGAAAAATTACTGCCCCCCACCGCCATGAAAATATTGTAGCCGCTGCCGCCAAAGGCCAACACGCGCCAGACCGCTTCCAGATGCAGCTTTTCAAATATCGCATTGACATTTCCACCGCTGCGGGTTTTTACCGGCGGTGCGGCGTTATGAATAAACTGCCAGTGAAAATAAATATCGGGATTTGCGTCGCCGTAAGCGTTGAACCAGCCGCTCCAGAGTTCCGTGGAAAACCATGGAGTTGGGCGGCCCACTGAATTAAACGAGTGCACGCCGGCAGGATTAAAGCCCTGATGGAGTCCACTGAAAAAAAACGGAACGTTGATGCCGTTTTTAAGGGCCATGGTGTGCATCCAGCGCAGATAACGATTGTTGAGAACCGCCCCCCAGCCGGGGCCATATTCATTTTCCATTTGAACCATTACCACCGGGCCGCCATGGGTAATCTGATTTGCGGCCACCATTGGAAGCAATTTATCAAAATAAGGTGTCAGGGCGTTTATGAAAGGCGGCGTAAAGGTGCGCACCGACATGTTGGGGATAAAGCGAAGCCAGTTGGGCAAACCGCCGTTGGACCATTCACCGTTATTATATGGCCCGATGCGCAGGATGGCGTACATGTGCATTTTTTTTACAAGTGCCAGAAAGGCGCTTAGGTTTCGCCGTCCGTAAAAGGATATTTCCCCCTGTTTAGGCTCCTGATAGGCCCAGAAAATGTAGGTGGAAACCGTGTTAAACCCGGCCCGTTTCATGCGTTCAAGCCGGTCGGCCCATAAGGCCCGAGGGACACGGGCATAATGCAGCGAACCTGACGCAATAAATGTCCGCTGACCATGCAAAATGAATCCCTTTCCATCAACGCGAATGATTTTGCCCACCGAAGCCGGCGGCGGAAACATGAGATCGTTGCCATCGCCGAATGCTGGAGTTGCAGCGGAAAGAATAACGACCAGAACGAGAAAATGCCCGATTAATCGGTTAATAAAAGGCGAGAGCCGCGACATTCCATGCTCCAAAATAAGCAATGCAGAGAGACCGTCAGATAAACAAAGTTTCAACGCGGAATGGACTGGTCTATTGCCACTAATTTTGAAGGCAGGCGGCGTCCGTAAAGAATTGGATAAGAAAAGTTGAAGAGTTCGCTGAAGCGGTCGAAATATTAAGCGCTGCGCTTCATGAATCGGAGCCAATTTCCGGAAAGCGAACCAACGGCGGCGACCAGATTGGCCGCCCGGATCGGCTTAGATAATACCACTTCCACATCCAGGTCAAACGTATTTTCATTAGGGTCCGTTCCGTCGGACTCAAGAATAGCGATCGTTTCAATTCCCTGGCTGGCGGAATTCTGACGAATTGCGTTTAACATCCGACGGGCGTCGGGATCCGAAGCGTTTAACTTAAATAGGATCACGTCCGGGCGAGGCCGACCGGCGAACGGCGCATCGCCTCGCAGATAAGGCAGTACATCCGCCTGTCGTTTTAGCGCGATGATACGGTTGCAAATGCGGGCCTCTTCAAACGCCTTGGTCATTAAAAAGATATCTTCCGGCAAATCCTCCACGAGGAGGAAAACCAGAGGCTCAAAATTCACAGGGGACAAATCCATGGAAGGTATCTCCTTTTCGCGACGACCAATGCCGAGGCATAGATCGAATTCTTCGGCCAATCGATTGTCCATCATGAGCGTTAGAATTGTCTGCTTGCTGATACGGTATTGACTCCGAATTTTCAGTACGACATAAGTCAATATCTTATCGGGCGACTGGCCGGTGTTGCTTGAATTTTAATCGCCGATTAGGTTAATGACATGAAAGTGTCCGCATCCATCACCGTTACTGTATTGGGATCTGGCACATCGGCGGGCGTGCCGATGATAGGATGTCATTGCCCGGTTTGCCAAAGTTCAGACACCCGCGACCGTCGAACGCGTTGCAGTATTGTCATATCCTACGCAAACAGGCATATTCTTATTGATACCGCGCCTGAATTGCGGCTGCAGGCGATTGCCAACAGTATTGACCAGGTTGATGCGATTGTATTTACGCATGCCCACGCGGACCACATTTTCGGACTGGATGACGTTCGTCGCTACAACGCGCTTCTTCAGGCTCCTCTACCAGTTTATGCCGCACCGGAAACACTGGAAGTGTTGCTGCGAATTTTTCCGTATGCTTTCGCCCGTCAGAATGTGGATCGTATTTTCAAACCGGAACTAATTCCAACTCCGATTCAAGGCGCATTGGATATATTTGGCACCACTTGGCAACCAATCCCGCTCTTGCACGGCCGCAACCGAGTTCTGGGTTTTCGCATCGGTGATTTTGCATATTGCACGGACTGCTCGGCGATTCCCTCCGAATCAATGCAGCTTTTGCAGGGCTTGGACGTTCTAATTATTGACGGCTTGCGTCCCCGGGTGCATCCCACCCATTTTTCATTTGATCAGGCATTGGAAGTCATAGAGGCGGTTAAACCCAGACGGGCATTTTTCACACATTTGTCACATGATTCTTTTCATGCGGATATCGAAGCCGGCCTGCCGGCCCATGTCCGCGTCTGTTTTGACGGCCTGAAACTGGATATACCAGCAGCGGATTAAGTGCCGAATCTACGGCTGAGCGGGCCGCTCTTTTTTACGACCGCGCGGCAGCTTGCCACCTGTCTACGATTCCGAACCGATATTCCATTGTCGGTAAAGTGCCGCCGGCGGCGCGATGCTGATATGGGCCCGTTTTTCCAGGCGCGTTGTACCAACGCGGACGGCCCAAGCGTCGCTTTCTCCCATCCAGGCGGGGGTGCCGGCGGGCAGATCAAACAGGGGAATAGGTCGAAGGTCGTCCTTGGAAATTCCGCTCTTATAAAGTGCCAGTGGTACGAAGTGATCCGGATGGTGGATTTTGGGGGCCAGAATTTGCAGATTCTGATTCCAGTTTTCAACTAAGGCGGCGGTGGCCGCGGCAAGTCTGTCCTGGTTTCCATGGGCGGCGCTTTCGGGTTGTGTAGGATGCATCATATTCACATAGGTTCCTGCAAATTGACTGCCCATCGCGGTTTTCCGCCAACTGGCAAATGCGGCGTCGGCCCTGGCACCCAGGCCAATCACCGCTTCAATACGCGGATTGATAAGTGCGTTGAGCCACGCATGGCGATAATCTGCGACGGCAGGCATATCTTGATACATGACGGGAGCCTTGCTGTTGGCGATCGCGTAGATGAAGGTGTTAACCATCACATAACTTCGGGAAATGCCGAGCTTTGCTAAAAAGCCGCCAATCCGCTGGCCGGCCGAACCAACCAGAATGCGGCGTACGATTATTTCCATCTGGGTCGGCACCATACCCAACACCAGCACGCGAGCGGTTCCGTCCAACCGGCCACGATGAAATACCGGTCCCCATTCCAAGTGAAAATCCATCGGTGGATAAACCGTCGCATCTGGGAAATTCGAACAAAGCGAAATGAAAGGTTCAACGCCATAGCCCGGACAAAAGGCTGGCGGAGGTGTAAAGGTGCGTTTTCGCGGTTCTGTCATGTCACGGTTTATAACCGGCGATCCGCTGCGTATCAATCAGGTAACTCCGCCAGCCGCCATAAGAGGAAATATCGCGGCTGTTCTGAATCGCAGCTGGTTCACATAAAAAGCCCTTAACCCAGGATTTACTGAGCAATTCCACATTTCCGATGCAGAGAAGCGGGGGCACCAGTTCGAGAAATTGGCCCATTTTTTCCACCGGCATTCGCCATATTTCCAACTGGATAGCCACGCCATCCGTTTCCACGCGTACCAGTCCGGGCTTCGGTGGGGCAACTCCGGTTAGGAGATATAACCGGTAAGTCGGCGATGTTTGGTCCGACCGCACCAGCCACGCGCCCAGGTTGGTTAATTGATGGTTCAGGGGCTGACCGGAAAGGTGTGCGCCAACCACCGCAAGGTCCATCAGACCAACTGTACGCCCATTAAGTTCCGCCGCATTTGGCGCGATGGATGCGGTAACCGGGTGAGAATCTTCTGGCAGTTCGAACGCGGACGCCAACTCCAGGATTTTGTGTTCCGCAAAACTTTCGGCAACGAAAGAAATTCCCCACGGCAGGCCATTCGCGCGGCGACCTGCCGGAACCGCTATGGCGGAACAGTCCAGTAAATTGACGAATCTGGTGTAAAATCCAAGATTGGTGTTTAACGCAATCGGGTCACGCCGAATTTCTGAACGCGTGTAAATTGTGGGAGATGTCGGCAGCATCAGAGCTCGTATGGTGCGCCATACCGGACGCAACTGGCACAGCAAGGACCGCTGCCGATGCATCGCCTGAAAGACGTCCTGGGCGGAGTAATCGCTTGAATTGGAGAAGATGTCGCGGATAATCGGAAGGCATGCCTCCGGATGCGCCTGCACAAATGGCTTTAAACCTGCAAAGCGTTCGACAATCCAAGGGCCATTGTAAAGCAATTCGCCGGCCTGCAGGAACGGGGTATAGTCAATTTCAACAATATTAGCACCGATCTTTCGCAAGCGGGAAATGGATTCTCTATATAAACGGGCGGATTCGGAATCACCGAAAAATTCGTATTGATCATGCCGCAATACGCCAATGTTAAATGCTCGCGGCAGCGCGCCGGGATTCTGCAGGGGCGGCGGCGTTTGAATAGAAAATTCGTCCAGGTCATCCGGCTGGCGAAGAACATTGAATACCCGCTGGGAATCACCGGCATTTATTGAAAACACTGAAACACAATCCAGAGATCGGCACGCCGGCACCACTCCGCGGGTGCTAAGCAGGCCACGGGTCGGTTTGAATCCGACAATGCCATTGAGGGCGGCGGGTATTCTGCCTGAACCGGCAGTATCGGTACCCAGCGAAAAGGCCACATGGCCCATCGCCACGGCAACGGCGGAACCGGAACTTGACCCGCCGGAGATATATTCCGGATTTACAGCGTTCGGACATTCGCCATAGGGTGAACGCACCCCGGCCAGACCCGTGGCGAACTGATCCATATTGGTTTTGCCAAGGCAGATGGCACCGGCACGTTCCAGCAAACTGATGACGGGCGCATTTTCCTTCGGTTGATAACTGAAACCGGGGCAGGCGGCGGTGGTAGCCAGGCCGCTAACATCAATATTGTCTTTGACGCCATAAGGGATACCGAAAAGGGGAAACTGTTCCAGAACGCCGGGAAGGGTTTGCAGAAGATGATCCAGTTTTTCGGCCCGACAGCGTAATTCGGCGGCCTGAGAAATGGAAATCCAGACAGTGGTATCCGGGACGGTATGAATTCTTCGCAAAGACTCGTCCACCACCTGCCGAACGGTTATTTCACCTGCGGCGTATGCTCGCAAAATTGCAGCGATAGTGAATTTGAATGTTTTCAGATTCGCGTCAGTCACAGGCCGCTTCCTCAATACTACTTGACACGTTCGCATTTTCCGTGCTGGAAAAAGGACTTGTTCTTTATAAAAACTCCACAGGCTTGTTCCAAATAATCAACACCACGCAACCGTTGCGACTGTAAACATCATGACTGGTGCCTGGTGGATTCACGATGAGGGTGCCTGCTGGAAATTCGCTGGAACCATCGGACTGACCACGTCGGAGGATGATCACATGCTCATAGTCCGCATGACGATGCAGTGGCGCACGCGCCCCAGGCTGATAGCGAAGAAGTGCCGCTGCCGGGCCGGTGCGTCCGTCACCATAAATTCTGTAAATTTCAATACCCTCGCGAAAAGGCACCCAGGGCAGCTTGTCCAGATCACAATCTGAGTCAAGAAGATTGCGAAGAACGATTTGACCCTCTAATTCAGGCATATTCGCTTACCTCGCCAACGGCATTGAGCAGATTTTGCAATGGTGCCGTCCAGCCGACGATGGCACCCTGAGCCTTGACCATATTTATCGTCGCCTGTTTGAATTCCGGAAAATAGCTTGCGGTGCAATCCTCCACGAGCAGGCAGTCGAAACCGCGATCATTGGCTTCGCGCATGGAGGTTTGCACACATACTTCCGTCGTGACACCGGCGAACACCAAGTGGGTCACGGCGAGTTTGGCCAGAATTTCCAGCAGATCCGTGTGGTAAAACGCGCCCTTTCCGGGCTTCAGCAGATCGTATTCGCCGGGAATTGGCGTCAAGGCGGGAATAATCTGATTTCCCGGTTCACCATCAATTAAAATGCGTCCCAGTGCGCCTTTTTCGCCAATGCGCAACTTGGGCGATCCCCGGGAATATTTGGCGGGCGGGAGATCTGAAAGGTCAGCGTGGTGTCCTTCGCGCGTGTGAATCACGGGCCACTGGCGGGCGCGAAACAGTGCGAGCAGCTTTTGTACGGCGGGGACGATTGCCGCAAGCTGACCGACGTCGTTTCCCAGCGTGGACCCGAATCCGCCCGGCTCGATAAAATCCCGCTGCATATCAATAATAATCAGTGCCGTAGAGCGCTGGGGCATTTGATATGCATAGGGTTCAGCTTCGACGGTTATCATACTGTCGCCAGCTCCTCAGTTGGCAAATGGCCGGCCATGGCCCGTCCGATGGCCGCAATATCGGCTTCACCGGCGGTGGTCTGAAAAATAATTCTACCATGGAAAATCACCAGGATGCGATCGGCAAGCTCCAGCACTTCATCCAGGTCTTCGCTGATGAGCAAGACCGCTGCGCCGTGGTTGCGAGCGGCCATAATCTGGGAGCGAATGTCGGCGGTGGCGTGAAAGTCCAATCCGTAACATGGATTTGCAGTGATCAGCACTTCCGAAGGCTCGGCCAGTTCGCGAGCCAGCACAGCCCGCTGAATATTTCCGCCGGATAGATTCCGAATGGGTGATTCAGGCGAAGGCGTTTTGACATTGTAACGCCGAATAAGGTCCACCGCGTACCGGCGGAGGCGGCCGCCGTGGAGAAAAAAGCCAAGGAATCGATGCGGCTTGCGATCAAAATTCCGCATGGCCATATTCTTTGTTACACTTAAATGGGCGACACAGGTGTTGTGCAGCGGTTCTTCCGGCAGGCAGTTCAGGCGATGGTCCTGAATTTCACGTCGCGTTCCATAATAGGGTTTGCCGCGCACCAGAATGCGTCCGCCGGTCAATGTCCGTTGTCCGGCGATGACTTCGATTAAAGCCCGCTGACCATTTCCGGACACTCCAGCGATGCCGACCACTTCGCCGCCGCGAACAGACAGCGTCAGTCCATCCAAGGCTTTGACCCCGGTGGCTTCAAGGGCTTCAATATCCGACAATTCCAGTTTGACAACCCCCGGAGATTCGTCCCCACGCGCCGCGGTCTGAACCACTTTATCCGCCCCGATCATCCAGTCGGCCATCTGGGACTGGTCCAGTTTTGAAACCGTTCCGGCACCGGCGAATTTTCCGTTGCGCAGGACGGTGCAGTCATCGGCGAATCGCATGACCTCGCGGAAACGATGCGTGATCAGGACGATGGTCAGGTCTCCGCGATGCACCATTTCCTGAAGCATACCCAGGACTTCCTCGGTTTCGCCGGGGGTCAGGGACGAGGTAGGCTCATCCAGAAACAGCAGTTTTGTTTTCAGATACAACTGTTTAAGAATTTCAAGTTTTTGCTTCTCACCGGCGGAAAGGCTGCTGATTACCATACTTGGATTTAACTTAAACGGCATGGTGGCCATGAAGGCTTCGACTTCCGCGCGTTCTTTGGCCCATGGAATAATGCGGGGGACATGCACGCGGGCGAGAACCATGTTTTCCAATACGGTCATGTTCTGTACGAGTGTAAAGTGCTGGTAGACCATTCCCATGCCCAGATCGCGAGCCTCGCGCGGGTCACGGACCGAAACCTGTTGATGGCCTAGTACAATTTCACCCCGGTCCGCGTGGTAAAACCCCATCACACATTTGACCAGAGTGCTTTTGCCAGCGCCGTTGCCGCCCAGGAGTGCGTGAATGGTGCCGGGCCGAACTTTTAGATTCACGTCATCGAGTGCGGCCAGCGATCCAAACCGTTTGCTCATGCCGATAACTTCAAGACCTGGAGCTTTTGGTTTTACCGCCGGGGTCAAATCTGCCTCTGAGTTCAAAATCATCAAATAGCCTCCAGAACAGCTTGTGAAGTTCCGACCGCGCCGAAAACACCATTCTGCATTTTGACCATATTCAATGCGGCTGTGTGGTTGGCCGGGTCGGTAGCCGCACAGCAATCGGAAAGAATGAGACATTCATAACCGCGGTCATTGGCGTCGCGCATGGTGGTATGCACACAGACGTCCGTGGTAATGCCCGAAAGAATAATATTCCGGATGCCGCGCTGTCGCAGAATCAGGTCCAGGTCGGTGGCGTAAAAAGACCCCTTGCCCGGTTTGTCGATAATGGTTTCGCCCTGCAACGGCGCAAGTTCCGGCACAATATTCCAGCCGGGTTCGCCGCGAATCAGCACCCTGCCGCAGGGGCCGGGATCGCCAATTCCCGCGTGGCCCTGCCGGGAGCGCCAGCGTTTGTTGGCCGGCAGATCGGAAAGATCGGGACGGTGACCTTCCCGCGTATGGAGAATATGGAATCCGGTCTGGCGCAGGACGGATAAAATATTCCGGATTGGCGCAATACAGGCGCGGGTAATGGAGATATCGTAGCCAAGAAGATCGATATATCCGCCTTTGCCGCAGAAATCAGTCTGCATGTCAATGATTATCAGGGCCGTATTGGCCGGACGAAGATCTCCATCAAAGGGCCACAAATACGGTTGCGATTTGACATATCGCCCCTGGGTTGGCTGTGTCATTTGAGTGCCTCCAGCAGATCGGTGGATTTGGCGACCACGCCGAATATTGCGCCGACCCGCACCTGCCAGACGGACATGGCGTGACTGGCCGGATTGACGGCAGCGCAGCAATCTTCCAGCAGCAGACATTCATAACCGCGGTCATTGGCCTCACGCAAGGTCGTATGCACACAGACATCCGTGGTAACGCCTGCGACTGCCAGATTGCGGATGCCGCGCGTCCGCAGAATCAAATCCAGGTCTGTTGCGTAGAAGGCGCCTTTGCCCGGCTTATCCACAACCGGCTCGCCGGGCAGTGGCGCAAGTTCAGGCACAATTTCCCAGCCTGGCTCGCCACGGGTCAGCGCCATGCCGCACGGTCCGGGATCGCGTCCTATTGGCACACCCGCGCGGGCCAGCCGCCAAGCCTTGTTGGCGGGCACATCCGCGGAATCGCGACGATGGCCTTCGCGCGTGTGAATAATATGAAACCCGCCGACGCGCATCGCTTCAAGCACCTTGGCCACAGCGGGAATAACCGCACGGGTACCGCTGACCGGCAAACCGAGGCGGTCAATGAATCCACCTTTGGAGCAAAAATCGTGTTGCATGTCGATTACCAGCAGCGCAGTGTTTGACGGCCGCAGATCACCATCAAATGGCCACGGGTAAATTTCCGCCTGGACGCGGGAATATGCCTTTTCGGAATGGAGTTTGGCGGTCATCGGAGGCTCGCCCCCAGTTCGGCCGGCGCGCCAACCCAAGCCCGTGTTTTTGAACAGGTCAGAATCATAATAACGAGCGTGAGAATATAGGGCGCGGCGTTGAAAAGGTAGGTGAAGGAACTGAAACCCGCCGCCTGAAGCGCCGGGCCGATTGCCTTGGCACCACCGAAGATGACTGCGGCATAGATACAGTTGATTGGATTCCAGCGTGCGAAAATCACCAAAGCCACGGCCATCAGGCCCTGACCGCTGGAAATATTGTTGTTCCATGAACCCGGATAATACAGTGATAGAAACGCCCCGCCGATGCCGGCGATAAACCCGCCGACGGCCGTTGCCAGAAAGCGGATCATTTTCACGGAATAACCCATGGCACGGGATGCATCGGTACTTTCACCGGCGACGCGCACAATCATACCCCACCGCGTGTAGCGGAAGGCCCACCAGAAGAAGATTGCCAGAGCCACGCCGACCGGCAGGAGAATATTCATTTTCAAGGCGGCAACAATTTCGGAATGATTGCTCCACCAGCCCAGATTGATGGAGCCTAACTGGGGTGCCTGAGGCTGAATCAGCGGCCGGCCCAGATAAAACGCTATCCCCTGGCCGAAAAACATCATGGCAATTCCGAGTGCGATATCATTAACCCTGGGGAAGGAACAGAGCCATCCGTGGAGGCCGCCCATAATAAATCCGACGCCCGCTGCAGCGAGGACACCGAGCCATGGCGACCCGGTCAGATAGGCGACGCCATATCCGGTCATGGCACCCATGACCAAGGTGCCTTCCTGCCCAAGGTTAATGCGGCCGCTCTTTTCGGTAAGGCACTCGCCAAGCGAGACAAAAAGAAATGGCGGACTAAGGCGTAAAATGCCTCCGAGAATCGCCAGGGGAACGCCCCAAAATCCAAGGCCGGAACTCATATCTTCACCCGTGGTTGAAAGATTTTCCATCTGCCGTAGAGAGTCTCGGAAGCGAGAATAAATACGAACAGTAGTCCCTGAAACACCAGCGCGGCGGAATTTGGCAGGCCAAGCTGCGTCTGGAGCAGAATTTTTCCAGCGTGAACGCCGCCCAGTAAAATGGCAACAGGAATAATGGCCAGCGGATTCTGGCGTGCCATAAAGGCGACCAGAATTCCTGCGTAACCATAACCGACATTCAGGCCGTCGTTGGCGCGCTCCTGCACGGCGGCAACTTGAATCATGCCAGCCAAACCGGCACAGGCGCCGCCCAGAAAAGCGAACCAGACAATCAGGCGATTGATTTTAATTCCGGACAGCCTGGCGGCCTTGGGGTTACCGCCGGCCAAGTCGGCCGAAAACCCGATAGTGGTATGCTGGGTAAGCAGCCACGCCAGAACACAGACGACCAGCCCGACGACCAGCCCCCAGTGCACCTGGCTATTGCCGATATCGGTGAACATATTGTTGTCACCAATGCTATACGTGGATGGGTTATTTAATGAGCTGGGATCGTGGAACGCCCCTTCCACAAGCTGATTAAAAATTGCGATTGCGATGTAATTCATCAGCAGCGTGCTGATGGTTTCGTTTACCCCGCGATAAACGCGAAGCATGGCCGGCAGCATGATCCACAGGCCGCCCACCAGGCAACCTGCAGCGCCCATCACCAGCCAGACTATCAGCGGTGGTGCATTTGGCACAAAGTGGGCAGCCTCAGCGGCAAATAATCCGCCCAGAACAAAAGCGCCTTCGCCCCCTATCACAATCAGTCCGGTGCGGGCTGGCAGTGCGGTGCAAAGGCCCGTAAGCAGCAAAGGAGCCGCCTTGACCAGCGTGACCTGCCAGGAAAAGCTGGTTCCAAAGCCGCCCAAGTACATCGCGTAAAGGGCGCTGATCGGATTGACCTTCAGCAGGGCAACAAACACGCTGAAGGCCATCACCGAGGCTAGGAGAGCAACCCCGGTGATGGCCAGCGATTCAGCAAGTTTAAGCAGCACGTCACTGCGCGCCCGGACCGCATTGGGAACGGGAAGACTGATCCAGGTTTGTGGTCGAGTGAGTCGCATGTTCAATTCCAGCTGATTTTGCCAATAACCCCTTTGACCAGATAGTTCATCGAATCAAGTTTGGGGTCCGCATCGTGATAAATAACGCCGGCGGGAATCACAAGTTTTCCCGTATTGGAATACAAAGGTCCTTTGAAAATCTGGAACTTTCCGGCAAGAAACAGCTTCTTGACGGCCAGTGCGGCCATTTTGGCCTTCATGGAAACAGCCGGGCCGAATGGATCCAGCTTCACGACACCATCACGAAATCCTTGCATAATGCTGTGGGGGAATGGCTTGCCAGCCATTTTATCCATGACAAGTTCCTTGTAGATTGGTGCCCAATTCCAGGCAGATCCGGTCAGAAAACCTTTGGGATAGAGCTTTGCACCATTGAAATGGTAACCACATACATAGATGCCGCGGCTTTTTGCGGTCAGAATAATCTGTTTGGGGCTGTCCACGTGCATCGTCACGACATCGATGCCCTGATCAGCCAGACTGTTGACCGACTGGGCTTCCTTGACGGGCTGGAACCAGTCACCGGTGAAGATAACCGTGCAGGTCGCTTTGGGATTTACGGACATGGCGCCGAGGGTGAAGGCATTGATGTCGCGCAGAACCTGCGGAATTGGCTTGGCGGCAATGAAGCCGAGCTTGTTGGTTTTGGTGGTGTAACCCGCCACGATTCCAGTGAGATATTCCACTTCATCCACGTCACCAAAGTAAGTCGCCACATTTTTGGGAGTTTTGCCCGGCACATAGTCGCCGCCGCAATGGACGAACAGCACGCCGGGGTACTTGGGAGCCAGCTTGCAGACGAACGGAAAATAGCCGTAGGACGTGGCAAAAATTACCTTGGCGTTGTCAAAATTAATCATGCTTTGCATGGTCTGGGTGACGGCAATGGTTTCCGGCACGTTGTCCTGCACAACAACCTTGACGCCGGGAATTTTTTTCAGTGTCTTGCCGGCGACGGCCTGGGCTTCATTGTAACCCCAGTCCTTGGTGGATCCGACGGTGATCACACCAACCGTGGTCCCGGCAAACAGGGAGCGCGTCATGCCGCCAAACGTCAGGACCAGGCTAAGCAAAACCGCGAACATTGGAATCCAGGGCGCTGCGGGCACCAAGGAACGATATGGCAAACGTATTCGATTCATGGTTAATCCTCAAAAAATGGTGACTGCGTATACACGTAATCAAAAGAACACATTGATACCGGCTGTGCCGACATAAATATTCCGATGACCACCCGTTCCGAGAATAGTAGAGGCCTTCATCAGATTATCATTCAGTTCATTGTAATATTGAAAACCAGCAAACGCGTTCCAGGCACCGAACTTGATCGGAACAAACGAAAGCGGGACTGAAAGTTGCACGCCTGATGACAGCACGCCAAAATTGTTGTTGGTTTGCCCGGAGGCGTCCCAGAAATCCTTCGGACCAACTGTTACCCAAGTGGGGAACGAGAGGGTGATGGGGTATTTCTTGATCGCGTGAATGGTAAGCGTGGGAACAGCGCCGATTTCCACATCAAACGTATTGCCGCTCTTTCCAGTCACCACGGTGGAACTTCCGGCAACCGCGTAGAATGGATTGACATAGGGGTTGATTGAAAAGTCCTTGACAAATGTATCGTGATAACTCAGCTTCAACGACAAATTCTGTTCCGTTGTGTAAGAACCGTTCGGGCTTATAAAATCCACATATTGCAAATCTACGGTCAACGCTTTGGCCAACGTGGTCTTAACGCCGAAGAAGGGGTCAATTTCCTGAAACGCCCCATCGTGAGGAGCGTGCTGCTGACTGTTCCAGTCCTGCCAGATGCCGCCGTAGGCGGTGACATCGGTCAGAAATCCCTTGCCGCTGTAAAGTTCCATGTTCACGACCGTTAAAGGCTGCCAAGTGGCACCTTTATCAGACACATGCAAGCCGCGCGGCGTGATATAGTCGGTTGAAAATGTGGACTGAATGAACACAGAAAATGCGGAACCGAGCGTATCCTTGGGAGCCCCATCCAGCGATGCAACCTGGTTGGTGCCATCCGATTTCTGATTCTGGCCATTGACGGCGTTGTACAGCGCATCGTGCGTTGACGCCGCGGTAGTTGCGGTTCCGGACGCCGGAACGCCGGCCAGACTTGGATCGACCGCGGTTGTTGCCGCGGCGCAATAGCCAGTGCCCGCGCTGATGGCGGCGGCCGCTATCAGACAAATAAACTTGCTCTTCATTGGTACAATATTCATTTTAACTTCTCCTGAAAACAGTTGACGAAACCCCGGCCGGTCTAAGCAACAAGCCAAACCGTAAAGGCCGCGCCGCACAACAGGTGCAGCACCAGAGGGGCGATTTCACGCACCCAAAAACACAGAAGGAAACACATTATCTATCAGGCATGTCGGTCCTCCTTAAAAAAAGGAAAGAGCCTAATCTAGGGCGAACGAATTGAATTTCGATCAGCGCTGGCAAAAAATACCGAAACACTGAACATCGTTCCCCTTTGGAACGAGGGTTCAATCCGAATCACCGTGAAGTGTCAGAGCAAAAGCGGTGCCGAATTCAGATTGGCCTGCGTCCAGATCAACCACCATCGCGTGGGAAAGTGACAAAACGCCGCAGTTCCTTGGTTACCTGCCAATCTGTATGCGATCGGATTGACTTAATTCAATTATTAAGATTCTGCATACAATAGCGGCAGCATAGGCAGTCAAGCACGCCTTTTGGGCAACCGCCCCCCCCTCCCGCTGCGGCGCGACGGTCTTTCGACCTATGGCTGCGGCGGTAAAGTATGCCGCCAAGCATGAAGAACGTGCTCTACAATCTGCTCCACTGCAACGCCATGGGTCACCTGAGCGAATACAAACGGGCCGCCGGCTCGCATTTTTGACGCATCTCGTGCCATGATTTCCAGATTCGCGCCAACGGCGGCCGCCAGGTCCGTTTTGTTGATCACCAGCAAATCCGCCTGGGTAATCCCGGGCCCACCCTTTCGTGGAATTTTGTCCCCACCCGCCACATCAATCACATATATAATGTAATCTGCCAATTCGCGGCTGAAATTCGCCGCCAGATTATCGCCACCGGATTCTATCAGCAACAACTGGGGCGAAAACGCCTTTTGCAAATCCTCCAGAGCCAGAAGATTCGCGGATATATCCTCGCGGATGGCCGCGTGTGGGCAACCGCCCGTCTGCACGGCCACAATTCGCTCGGCCGGTAAAGCGGCATTGCGAATCAAAAATTCTCCATCCTCCTGGGTGAAAATGTCATTCGTGACTGCGGCAATGTTCATGGAATCACGCAATCGGCGACATAACGCCAGCATCAACGCGGTTTTGCCGCTGCCCACCGGTCCGCCGATGCCAATGGTGAACGCCCTCTTTTTCCAATCCCGATTCTGATGCGGCATTTCCCGCTGATGAAAATGCCCAGCATGATCCATTAACTCATGATGATGATCTGGGGCATTGGGATGAAGCGGGCCGTTGATTCGGTGCATAAAGCATACTCCTTAAAGAACAATAGCAATCCAATTTAGCGAATCTGTATCCACCGGCGATGGCCTACGAGACAAAAAGGCGCCACGGAAGCCGATCGTGAACGCCTTGAAATATTTCCAGAAGCGGTTGCGTCTGAAACGCATTGTCAACGGAAATGCGACGGAAGTTTAGAGCCAGGACACCTATCTGAGTTCCCAGTTCTCTTTGCAACCGCTGGCCCAGAGTCGGTCCAAGCACACCCAACCGAACGGCGGCAGCCGTCAGCCCGCGTATATGGCAGAACAAATACACATTTCCTATGCAATCTGCGCTTAAATTAAGTGCCGCGGCGACCGCGCCAAATACAACCGGCAAATGACAGTCGGAGTTCGCCAACAGTTTCAATCCGGAATGTGCCTGATCGTCATTAAATATGTCCTGCACCGCGCGCATCAGGGCCCTCCCCTGGGCAACGCTTGCCCGTCGGGCGGCGTGGTTCATCGATAGTATGGAAAATCGGCCATCCAATTGCGTGGCTTGCAGAGGCGATTGAAACGCCGCGTATAAAAACGGCAAATGTTGTGCGGCCACTTGCTCCACGCTTTGGCGGCAAGTCTGTCGCAAGGCGGCCAAATCACCAATTTGCCGACAATGCAGCATTGCCTCTAGACCAGACGAATGGGCGAAGCCGCCAGTCGGAAACGCTGAATCAAGGAGTTGCCAAAGTACAAATGTTTCGCTTCGTTCGGTCATAAGATTAATCGATCCACTATTCAGACTGTCACCATGCGCGGCAAATCAGGTTCCGTAAAACCGCCGCTGCGCAACTTTCGTTCAGTCGGTCAAACAAGCAAACGAAATGCCCGTTTTCTATTTACAGCCCGTCATGGAATTTAATAATCAATAATATCCGCGATTGGTGGAAAACCTTACCATGCCCCTGCCGAAGCCGGCGATCCGTTCTGAGAATTTTTTTGGGGCCCGGTACGCGGTTTGCATACCTTTTACATTCGTGGTGCCGGCATCGATGAGTGTTTACTCACGACCGACGCGGAAACCAGCGGCATGCCGGGTTCACTTTTAACAGTTTGCCGGTGCTTGCTTATGGGTTCTCGGCGCTGGAGGACTTTTTTTTGTCCGCCGGAGCAGGTTGTTCCTTTTTTTAAGGAGACTCGTTGATGATTTTGGGCAGATTTGTCAAATCCATTCTGGCGGCGTCAATCGCCGCATTTTCCTGTGCACCGCTGTTGCACGCCGCGGGAACGGTGAAGGTGGGAATTCTTCATTCGCTTACCGGAACAATGGCTATTTCCGAGACGTCGCTTCACGATGTGGAATTGATGGCCATTCATGAAATTAACGCCAAGGGCGGCCTGCTGGGCAAAAAGCTGGTTCCGGTGGTCGTGGACCCCGCATCCAACTGGAACATGTTTGCCCAGAAAGCCCGCGTGTTACTGGAGAAGGATAAAGTTAAAGTCGTGTTCGGCTGCTGGACTTCTGTAAGCCGTAAATCCGTACTTCCGGTGTTTCAGGCCGATCATGGCCTGCTGATTTATCCGGTGCAATACGAAGGCGAAGAATACAGTCCGGATATCATTTACACGGGTGCGGTGCCCAATCAACAACTTATCCCATCCGTCAAATGGCTGATGTCCAAGGCTGGCGGGTCCCGTAAAAAGTTTTTCCTGGTCGGCACCGACTACGTTTTTCCCCGCACTGCCAACGAAATCATGGAAGGTTATCTGCTTTCCCATGGCGTGCCGAAGAAAAACATCAAAGTTGTCTATACTCCCTTTGGCTACAGCGACTACCAGACGATTGTGGCGGAAATCAAACAGTTTGCACGTGGCGGCCATGCCTGCGTGCTTTCAACCATCAATGGGGACAGCAACGTCCCTTTCTACACCGAATTTGCTAATCAGGGTCTCACTGCACGCAAATGCCCAATTATGGGCTATTCGGTTGCTGAAGATGAATTGCGCTCCATGGATACCACCCGTCTGGTCGGGCACTATTGTGCGTGGAATTATTTCCAATCAATCAAGTCTCCGGCAAATAAAATATTCGTTCACGATTTTAAAACCTGGTGTGCTACGCACCATCTTCCCGGCGGAGCGGCCCGCGTAACAGATGATCCGATTGAATCCGCGTATGTGGGCGTGTATCTCTGGGCCAAGGCGGTGAAGAAATGCCACTCCTTTGATCCGATGAAGGTTGTAAAAGCCATGATCGGGGAAACCCTCGCCACGCCGGCCGGCCCGGTGAAGGTTTCCAAAAATCATAATATTTACAAACCGGTTTACATTGGCCGCATTATGGCTAATGGCCAGTTCCATATTGTTTACAAAAGCAAGTCGTATGTAAAACCCGTGGCTTTCAGTCCGTACATCAGCAAATTCATGAAGAAATGATGGACATCACACAACAGCCATTCGCTTACCGCAATAACCGCTGTCCGGCGGGAGGATACACTCCTCCCGCCGGAGGCTATTTCCGCATTCCATATGAATTATGTCCAGGTCGGCCGGCTTATAGATTCAAGGCCTGCCGTTGGCGGACCGCGATACTTTACGGCCTGCTGCTATTGGCCATTGCCGCCAAAAGTCAGGCCCAAACGGTAGCTCCGCAGGCGGCACATAGCTCGGCCACGCAGTCCGTGTCACCCACGATTATGGCTGCCGGCGCACCGCCGACAGTTTTGCAGACATCGGCCATGCTGGTGGAACTGGCCACGGCGCACGAGGCTCGCCGCCAGCAGATACTTCGTGCATTGGCCAACATGCACACGGCGCAACTTATTCCAGCTCTCCGGGCATATCAAAACGGTTTGCTATTGATACAGAACGGAAAGGCCGTTGTATTCGGCACGCCGATTATCAGCCCATCGGCGGGAAAATTATTCCCCATGGAGGATGCACTGACTTTGCAACCTGTGCAGGGGGCCAACGGCAAACCGATTCTACTGGCAAATTTGCCCGACAACCTGTTGACCGTGCATGACCGTGATGCGGATCTATTAAGCATTGCGATTCATTCCATGCAATTATATTCCACCGATATGCGGCAGCGCCGCCGGGCCGTGATTTCCCTCGGGAATTCCCATGACGTTCGGTATTTGCCGCAACTCCAAAGCCTTCTGGCTCACGGTGGAAACGGCGTTTCCGCCCGCATTCTTAAGGAGAGCATCAATCGCATTATTCTGGCCACCGGAACGCCCGGCCAACAGGTGGCGGCGGCCAGAGCGCTGGGCAGCCTGCATTCGGCCCGGGCGGAACACCAATTAAAGAAAACCATGCGCCGCGCCGCAAAGGCAAAAGATCCTACCCTTGCCAGTGCCTGTGCCGCATCCCTTGGACAGATCAGTACTTACCAGCGAACCGTGCGGATTTTATTTAATTCCTTCGCGGGGCTATCGCTTTCCAGCATTTATATTCTCATGGCGTTGGGTCTAGCGATCATCTTCGGCCTGATGGGCGTGATCAATATGGCGCAGGGTGAATTCATGGCGATTGGCGCATTTACCACGCTGGTGGTAAGCAACCTTTTCAAGAATCATTTCCCGGCGGAATTCAACTGGTATATGGCGGCGGCCATACCGATGGCCTTTCTGGTTTCCGGAGCGCTGGGCTGGCTGGTAGAGGCCACGCTCATCCGCCGCTTGTATGGCCGTCCATTGGAAACGCTGCTTTGCACCTGGGGCTTAAGTCTGGTCCTGATAGAGGCCATTCGCCTGGTGTTCGGCAATAACAATTCGCTTACGCCGCCAAGCTGGCTTACCGGCGGATGGCGTGTCATGCCCAGTCTGGTTCTGCCTATGAACCGCCTGTTTATTATTTCGTTTTGCGCCTTGTGTATTGCATTGCTTTACCTGCTGGTGGGCCGAACGAAACTTGGCCTGCTGATTCGCGCCACCACGCAGGATCGCACCATGGCGGCGGCCTTGGGTGTGCACACGCGCCGCATAGACGGCATGACCTTCGCACTAGGTTCCGGCCTGGCCGGAATGGCCGGCTGCACGGTTCCGCTGTTTGACAAAATAAATCCAAGCATGGGCCAGTCGTACGTTGTGGACAGCTTTCTGGTGGTGGTGGTGGGCGGCGTGGGAAATCTGGCCGGTGTCATATTTTCGGGCCTGGGCCTCGGCTTCGTGGAAAAGTATATTGAACCTCTCACCCACCCGGTATACGCTAAAATCATTGTTCTGATTCTGGTGATCATCTTCCTGCAATGGCGCCCTTCGGGATTGTTCCCGGCCCGCGGGAGGTCCATTGATTAGTTCACTGCCGCCAACCACGACGGCGGTTCCCGCGCCGCCTGTTCAGGCACGCACACCGGAAGATGCCGTTCCCCGCGTTTCGCGCCGCATCCGCGCCGTGCGCATTGCGGCCATTGGCGCTGTTTTGCTGATTCTGGCCGCTGGCGTACCGGCATGTGATCTTGTCGGCTGGATGCCCGACGAGGCGGTTAACACGCTGAGCCGTTATCTCTGTTACGCCATCGCGGCGTTGGGAATTGATCTGATTTGGGGTTATTGCGGAATATTGTCTTTGTGTCAAGCCCTTTTTTTTTCGATCGGCGGTTACGCCATCGGAATGTTTTTAAGTCTGCCGCAGGGCGGCGGACAGGTTCAGGCGGTTTATCACCATATTCCCCAATTCTTCTTTTTTAATGACCGCACGACGCTGCCCGCGTTCTGGAAGCCGTTTGCCTCTCCGGTGTTTGCCGTATCCGTGGGATTGCTTATTCCCGCCGCTTTTGCCGCCATTTTCGGCTATTTTATTTTTCGCAGCCGGGTGCGCGGCGTCTATTTTGCTATCATTACCCAGGCGCTGGCTTGGGCAGCCTATCTGGCATTCTGCCGCAATGAAATGCTGCTGGGTGGCTCTAACGGTCTGACAAATTTTTATCCACCGCTCAACAATTCACGGCATTGGATTCTCGGTCTGTATCTACTGACTCTAACCATCCTTATTCTGGCCTATCTTCTGTGCTTGTTTATGGTGCGTTCCAAATTCGGACGTATACTCGTCGCGGTGCGTGACAAAGAGCTTCGCCTGAACTTTGCCGGGTATCGCCCCTATGTCTTTAAAATGGTCGCCTTTGCCATTGCCGCAGCACTCGGCGCACTTGCAGGCATTTTGTACGTTCCGCAGAATGGCATTATCACACCCGATATGATGCGGGTCCCGGCCTCAATTGGCATGGTCATCTGGGTTGCACTGGGCGGTCGCGGCCGGCTGTGGGGTGCCATTCTTGGCGCACTGGTTGTGCGTTACGCCTATAGCACGCTTACCACGGATATTCCCATGGTATGGCCATTCGTCCAGGGTGGCCTGTTTATTCTGGTCGTGCTGCTTTTTCCAGATGGGCTGGTCGGGTTGTGGGATAAAATTGAACAGAGCATCCAGGCCCATGAGTCCGCCTTAGGTCTGCTGCTCGCAGTTGTACCATTTCTGACCATTACCCTGTTTACTTTGCTGGAAGCCTTAAGCATGATGCCCTCAATCATGCAACATAATATTCCGGTTGGTCTTAACACATTGCCGAACATTCAATTAAAATATGTTGTCCTGACCTGCCTGTTGGTTTTCGGTGGTTTCGGCCGCTGGTTGTACAATCGGCATCTGGCTCGCAAATTTCATTCCTCCCTTTCCACCGATCCACTAGTGGAAGTCGTTACAACTGGCAGCATTGTGACGAAGGAACCATCATGAGGCCAACAATTGAACAAGGGCTTCAGTCCCAGGCACCCGCCGCCCCCGGCAGGCCCGCCATGGTCGATCTGGAAAATGTGGAAGTGGAATTTGATGGTTTTAAAGCCCTGAATATCCAGCATTTTTCTGTTGCGCCAAACGAACTGCGCGTAGTCATCGGCCCCAATGGCGCAGGTAAAACGACGCTTTGCGATGTCATTAGCGGAAAAACCCGTCCGAATAAGGGCCGCGTCTGGTTTGATGGGACAGATATCACACGCATGCGCGATACCGAGGTCGCACGCCGGGGCGTGGGTCGCAAGTTTCAAACTCCCACCGTGTTTGACAGCCTGACTGTGTATGAAAATATGGAACTCGCCGCACCTGGAAGGCGAAACGTTTTCGGCAGTCTTTTTCGTGGCCAGTCGAAGGATCAGCGATCCCAGATAACGGATATTCTCAGGCGGGTGCATTTGCTTGAACATCAGCACCGGCGCACCCGCTTCTTAAGCCATGGCCAGCGGCAGTGGCTGGAAATAAGCATGTTGATTGTGGCGGAACCCAAGCTGCTGCTGGTGGATGAACCGGCCGCCGGATTGACCGATGATGAAACGCGCCTCACGGCGGACCTGCTTCTGGAACTGCGCGGCAGACACACCATTATCGTTATAGAACATGACATGGAATTCGTTCGCCGCCTGAACAGCAGAATTACCGTGCTTAATGAAGGACAAATGCTGGCCGAAGGTTCGATTGATGAAATTCAGACCAACAAGGATGTCATTGAAGCCTACCTTGGCCGTTGATACCATAACCGCCCGGAGAGCACCCGATGCTGAACATTAATGACCTGACCTTCAGCCATGGTGATGTTGCCACGCTTCGCGGCCTGACCATGCATGCTTCACCGGCTGCAATTACCTGTGTCATGGGCAATAACGGCGCGGGAAAGACCACACTCATTTACAATATTATGGGCGTTCTGCAGCCGGCGCGCGGCACCATCATGCTTGATGGCGTGAACATGACGCACTGGCCGGCACATAAACGGGCCCGCGCGGGCGTGAGCCTGGTGCCGCAGGGGCGCCGCATATTTCCCAAATTAACGGTGCGCGAGAATCTTGAAGTCGGCCTACAGGCCGCCCCACGAGCTGTTCGCACTATCCCGGAGGACATATTCGAGCTTTTTCCCATTCTGGCCACAATGGCCAATCGCCGGGGGGGCGATCTATCCGGTGGACAGCAGCAGCAATTGGCCATTGCTCGCGCCCTGGTTGCCCGGCCGAAAGTGCTGCTGCTTGATGAACCGACCGAGGGCATTCAGCCTAATGTCATTCAGCAGATCGGCCAAGTTCTTAAAAAGCTGGTTGCCGAGCGTGACATGACGATCATTCTTGTGGAACAATATCTGGATTTTATTCGCGAATTCGGTCAGTATTTTTATCTCATGCGGCGAGGCCGTGTGGTGGCGGAAGGTTCCACACGCGAGTTGGACGCCCAAATGGTTCAGCAGCATTTGACTGCATCAAACCCGAATCCGCAGCCCGGACGAATGGCCACGCAGAGCGATCATATTTCCGGCAATGGCCACGTAATTCCGACCGGCAAGTAACCCGGAAGCAGGATTGATTTGATCAGACCTATTCAACACAATGCGTTTTTGATTACCGCAGATCATGGCGGTCGCAGTGCCGACCAACCATCAACCCGGCGTGCCACCGCAGAAGCCGGATGTCCATTGACACCTAATACCATTCCTGCCAAACTGACGCGGGAGCCTGGCTTTGGCGAATTTCATATCAGCCGCTTTGCGGATCGTATGCGGGTCACCCGGCTTTTTTCGCATAATCCGCTGCGGCTGCTGGTCCCCCGGACTTCCGATACCGTCGCACGCGTTTATGCCACCACCTTCGGCGGCGGGCTGGTACAGGGGGATCATATCCGGCTGCACGGCGTCATCGGGCCGGCTGCATCCTGTATTTTTACCACTCAGTCATCAACCAGGGTTTATCCCTGTCCGCAGGGCAGCACATCCCGTCAGAATATTGACATTGACATTGGCGGATCGGCTGTTCTGGAAGTTCTGGCAGACCCGCTGGTCTGTTTCCACGACGCGCGAATTGCACAACGGCAGGTTTTTAATCTGGCGGATGATGCGTCCCTGCTTCTGGTTGATACCTTCACCAGCGGCCGCTGGAGTAACGGCGAACGCTGGGCATTTGCCCGATTGGAAAATCGTATCGACATTCATATCGCCGGCCGCCCCTGGCTTGCGGACCGAATGCTTCTTTGCGGCACCGATACGTCCAACCCGCTGGCCGCGCAATTTGGCGTATGGAACTGTATCAGTACGGTAGTATTCGCAGGCCCGCGGTATGCAGCACAGGGGAAGGAATTGCATGAACGCATCAGTCTCGCCCCACCGGGGCCGACCAACGGACTAATTTACGCCATGTGGCCGCACCACAATGGCCCTGATGGTCCGGCTGGTCATATTCTGCGCGCGGCGGGTGAATCAACCCGCATCGTCACCGCGTTTCTGGAAGAATCCGTAGGCCCATTGTGCCTTTCTGGAAGTCTGTTTCACCGCAAATGGTAAAGGAGGTTATCTATGTACCTTTCGCCCCAGGAAATCGATAAATTAACTCTGCATAGCGTCGGATTTCTCGCACAGAAACGACTGGCCCGCGGCGTCAAACTGAACTATCCGGAGGCTGTGGCGCTGATTGCCACGCAATTGCTCGAATTCATCCGTGACGGCCGCAGCGTGGCGGAACTCATGGACCTTGGCCGCCGATTCCTCGGCCATCGTCAGGTGATAGCCGGCGTGGCGGATATGATTTATGACGTTCAGGTGGAAGGAACCTTTCCGGATGGAACCAAACTTGTCACGGTTCACCATCCGATTGTTCAGGAACAGGGCGATTTGAACCTTGCCCTGTACGGAAGTTTCCTGCCTGTCCCGGCGTCCGAATTGTTTCCGCCCGATGAGCCGGCCTCCGCGACGGCTTGGGCACCGGGAAAAATCACTACGGCAGCCGGTCTGATTACACTTAATGCCGACCGCGCCACCGCGGAAATCACGGTAACCAATGGCGGAGACCGGCCCATTCAGGTGGGCAGCCATTACCACTTTATTGAAACCAACCCGGCGCTTTCCTTCGACCGGGCGCGGGCTTATGGGATGAGGCTGGATATTCCCGCTGGTACCGCAGTCCGTTTTGAACCCGGCGAGTCACGACTGGTACGGCTGGTGGCCATCGGCGGAGCCCGGGTTATCCGCGGCGGAAATGCGTTCGCCTCAGGCCCCGTATCAGCCGAAGGACCACCTGTTTCGGAAATATTTCCGGCACGGCAATCCTGATCCGCTGTGATGCGAGATAACTTTTACGGAGATTTTATGGCCTTTCAAATTCCGCGTGATCAATATGCTGCAATGTTTGGCTGTACCACCGGCGACCTACTTCGCCTAGGTGATACCGATTTGACGATTGAAGTCGAACGCGATATGACAACGTATGGTGATGAGTGCAAATTTGGCGGAGGCAAAGTGCTGCGCGAAGGCATGGGACAAGCTGCCGGCGTGGATGCCGCCTGCGCCCTGGATGCGGTTATTACCAACGCCCTGATTGTGGACTACACAGGAATCTACAAGGCCGATGTCGGCATTAAAAATGGCCGCATTCATGGAATTGGCAACGCCGGAAATCCCGATGTCATGAATGGCGTAACCCCCGGCATGATTGTGGGCGTTACCACCGAAGCAATCGCCGGGGAAGGCCTTATTCTTACCGCCGGCGGAATTGATGCCCATGTGCATTTCATCTGCCCGCAACTGGTGCAACAGGCGCTGGCAGCTGGATTGACCACACTGATCGGCGGCGGCACAGGACCGGCGGTCGGCACATGCGCTACCACCTGCACCCCGTCGCCGTTTTATATTCGTGCCATGCTGCAAGCCACGGATACGATGCCAATGAACTTCGGATTCACAGGAAAAGGGAATACGGCACTGCCAGCCGGACTGGATGACCAAGTGCGGGCCGGTGCCATTGGTCTGAAACTGCATGAAGACTGGGGCACTACCCCGGCGGCAATCGATTGCTGCCTAACGGTGGCCGACGCATTTGATGTTCAGGTCACCATTCACACCGACACCCTTAACGAATCCGGCTATGTTGAACGCACACTGGCCGCTTTCAAAGGCCGCACCATTCATACATATCATTGTGAAGGTGCCGGTGGCGGTCATGCGCCGGATATTATTCGCGTGTGCGGATACCCCAATGTCATTCCCAGTTCCACCAATCCCACGCGCCCTTACACGGTTAATACCATTGATGAACATTTAGATATGCTCATGGTGTGCCATCATTTGGATCCGAATCTGCCCGAGGATGTCGCCTTCGCCGAAAGCCGTATCCGCGGACAGACGATCGCCGCCGAGGATATTCTTCAAGACATGGGCGCAATCAGCATCATCAGTTCTGATTCTCAGGCAATGGGTCGCATTGGAGAGGTCATTACCCGCACTTGGCAGACCGCACATAAAATGCGGCAGCAGCGCGGTTGCCTTGCAGGCCCGTACCCCGCAGACAACTTCCGAGTGAAACGCTATATTGCCAAATACACGATTAACCCCGCGATTGCACATGGCGTTTCACACGTCATTGGCTCGGTGGAAACTGGCAAACTGGCTGATCTGGTCCTCTGGCGGCCGGCATTTTTTGGCATTAAACCGGATATGATTATCAAAGGTGGCGTGATTGCCTGCGCGCAAATGGGCGATGCCAACGCCTCCATCCCCACACCGCAACCGATTATCATGCGGCCAATGTTTGGCGCATGCGGACAGACCGCGGCCACCAATTCGCTGGCGTTTGTAAGCCAGGCCGCCATAAATGGAAATATTCCAGCCGCCTATGGCTTGCGCAAACCAGCCGAAGCGGTGAAACACTGCCGGTCCATTTCCAAACGTGACATGAAACTTAACGACTATCTGCCTCGTATGACGGTGGACCCGGAAACCTATCGCGTCACAGCGGATGGGATCGACCTGACTTGCGCGCCAGCGGAAACTCTGCCGCTGACTCAGCGTTATTCGCTGTTCTGACGATCGGGTCTTATTTTCCGCGCCCCGGTGCCAGGGCGAAAGCACAACAGAATTCTAGGGTGGGGCGAGATTCCGGCCTTTCGGGGCGCGTCTTTTGCGAGGCAGCCATCCAACAATTTCGCTGTGACAAAGCACTAGGGCTTTGTAGCGTCATAATTTTAGTGTAAACGCTGATGAGCTTTCTGCGGGCGTCTGCTATCTGCATGTGCCATTGGACGCGTGTTGTGTTTCAATAGAAATGTCACCCCCTTGTTTCAATAGAAGTGTCACCCCACGGGCTGGACAGAATATACCGGTCCGATGGAAAAACTTTTAATGAGTCGTCGAGAACGACCTTGGCTGGAGCTATTCAGTCGCGTCAAACAGGGGTTGATAAGCGTGGTGGAAGCCGGGCTTTATTTGGCGGTAAGTGAGCGTCAGGCGCGGCGGATGTGGAAGCGGTTTAAGCAGGATGGCGACGGCGGTTTGATTCACGGTTTACGTGGAAGAACAGGTAATGCTTCCAACGAAGCGTTACGGAAAAAGTTTCTGTCTCGGAGTCTGGTAGAATGCCCAAATTATGGCCCTGCGCATAGGGGTGGGAAATTGGCGGAAGGCGGCCTGGTGGCTTCGCGGATTTCCGCGTGGCGCGGGATGAAGGCGGATAGCCGCGCTGTAACACATCGGCGGGTGTCAGCGCATCGGAACCGTCGCGTCCGACAGGCGCAGGTTGGATCGTTGGTTCAGATGGATGGCAGCACGCACCATTGGTTCGGTCGGGCGTATTCGGCGTGCGTTCTGTTCGTGATGATTGATGGTGCCAGCGGCCGTGTATGGGCGCGGTTTTATGCGTCGGAAGATATGGCATCGGCATTTGATCTTTCCGGGAGCTATGTCCGGCGGTATGGATTGCCGCAGGAGTTGTATGTGGACCGGGATTCGATCCACCGTGTCAACGATGAGGACCTTCGCCAAAGGTGCGTGGAAACAGGGCAGAAAACGCCGCTGACGCAATTTGGTCGTGCGATGGAACAACTGGGCGTTGGAATGATCTTTGCCCATAGCCCGCAGGCCAAGGGACGTGTTGAGCGGATGGACCGGACGTTGCAGGATCGTCTGGTCAAAGAGTTGGCAGCGGCCAGGATCACGGACATTACCAGAGCCAATAGGTATCTGGAAAAGATTTTTCTCCGCTCCTTGTACCGTGCCACCGGGGTGAAGCCATCCTCGCCGGTCGACCATCACGGCGAGTTGGGAGGGAGGTGAAACTGGCAGAGATTTTGTGCCGGCAGGAATATGGGGGCGTAGGAAGAGACTGGTGTGTCCATATTGGCGGACGCATTCTTCAGATCGATAAGAAGCATGGTTCTCTGGCATTGGCGGGCCGGAGAATCCAACTGGCGATTCGTGCGGATTTGACAATCCACATGACGTACAAAAAAGCCACGCTGATCTGGCGTGGGGTACCGCAGCGGCCGGCCAAAGCGCTGGACAAATACACTCAAAGCGCTCTGCAGAAAGCCACAGCGTCCAGGTCCCAATCACCCTTGGCGGCGGGGTATGTAAAGGGCGTTCCCGGCGGGCGTTGTCGGCGGCGAAATCAAGCCCGCTCCGCTCCGGGGCGGTTCGCTGCGCTCACCGCCCCTACGCTGCACAGGCTTGACTTCGCCCCCCCCATGGGGTGACATTTCTATTGAAACAGTACCCCTCGCGCCATGGGTATTGGCAGAACTGCTCGTAAAGGCTAAGGTATTACTAAGTACGCATTGATAAACTACGGCGAGCCGCCGATTTGAGAATGGACACGACAATTTGATCAGAATTTAAATATAAATGTCAATTTAAGGTATTCATATTATGAATAAACGCCGTCAGTATCTGAACCAGACAACCCCGCGAATACAGCCGTGCATGTCTCTTACCCCCCCCACGCGGCGGGCATTTTTACGACAATCTGTGCTGGCGGCGGCCGCGGCAGCAGTAGCGCCGGCCTTCGCATCCATCAAGGCCGACAGTTCGCCGCGCGTGCCTGCGTCTGCGGCTGCCCGCAACGCCGCACCCCAAGCCGGCAGAATTTTGAGCGCGGGCATAGGTGGCTATCGGTTTGTGCCACATAGTCGCGCGCCCGAGTCGTTCAATGCCGGCTTCTCCTTATATTCGGCCGCCTGGCCACTGATAGCGAAGTATCCGGGGCATCGGTTTCAAAGCGGACTTTTCGGCACCTGGTTGAGCCGGCAATATGACGGTGCTCCTCCCGCCCATCTCTATTCCGATATCGAGGGCGGTCTGGGCTGGTGGACCGACACGCGATTTCCCACTGAAACTCCAAAGTTCATCATGGGCGGCGTGGGGCCAAATTTCAGCGAGATCGCGAACGGTCCGGCCCATGGTGCCGGCGATTGGGACCATCCACGCGGCCTCTACGGCGTCGCCCAGCTCAGCCCCTGGCTCCTTTTCCCCATTGACGGACTCAACCTTCGCCAAGGTACCTGCGGACAGCTTTTCGGCTACGGCTATTTCGCGTTGCCGCTTACGCCCGCCAAGGCCACCACCGACGGGGCCAATGTCCCCACCGGCGATCATTCCTGGACGTTGTTTCTCAGTACGAAGAATTTCAAAGGTCCCGTCGCCTTTTTCACGCCTTACTTCTGGTCGCACGCCACCGTGAATAAACCCCAATGGGCTGGCAAGTTGCTCGACTCGCGACCGGGGCAGCCCAACAAGCCGATACAAATGGAGACGGCCTTTGTGCCAGCCGCAGTATTTCAAGGCACAAAAGGGGAATCTTACTTGCGAACCGCGTCGGTTTTATTCCCCATCGATGCGGATGGCAATTCCGTGCTGGTACATCGCAGCACCGTTTACAACAAGAGCGCCCTCTGGAACGATGTGCAAAAATGGTTTGACGGCGGCCCAGAGGTTAGCGGCTCGATCCATCCCCAGTCCGCAGTGGTGCAGAAAGTCCATGATGGCGGCGCAGGATGGCATTATTGGCCTCCGAATCGAGGGGCTCAACAAGTCCCGTTAATACTAAACGCCTTGACTACGCCGTTCTCGCCCGATCCACTGACCTTCGGTTACCGGTGGAATCATGAGTTGACTCGCATCACGACTGCTGACGGTTCGCTTGTGAAACTGCCCGATTATTTTCACCTCACCACCAATGCCAAACACAAACCGGAGTGGACTCCCGTGTCGCGGAACGATCTACCCGCGTTAGCCAATCTCGCCAGCGTGAATTTTGATCATCCCTCCCAGCCTGCGCCGCAGGCCTACACAACACCCGATGACCCAAATAGCTGCTGGAAGAAACCCGGCCCTGTTGCCGGCCCGTTCAAGGCACAACTAGGCGATGGCAGTGTTGTGACCTATTACTGGTATCGTTTCGCCGATCAACCGGCGTTGCTTAACGCCGGCCTCACTGATGAAGAACGCTCGCAACTTCAGACGCGGGTAGAAAAGATTCATCGCTCCTGGCCGAAGGATCGCAATTACTTCGCCCCGCCCACGATTGGAACGCTCTGCGATCTGGACCCCGCACTTCTTGTCACCCCGCCCAAGGGAATGGAAGTCGGTTACGTGCCCATCGCAACCCGCCAGGAACGAACCAGTCAACACAGATAGCTTAACTCCGGCTCTGTCCAGCCCCGATTTATGAATCCACTTGTACCCAGGAGTTTGGAATGTCATAACATGTGTACATATAACACTATTTTACCGTTGGTTGGTCACACGGAATCCTCGGATAAATTGCCTTTGAACTGCGTCGCGATTAAAAGGAAGAGAGTTGCAAGCCGCGTGGGGATTCGGACGCGGGTTAGGCGCATCTGGCAGCTTGGCGGTTAAGTGAAAAAATAAAATCTCCCGGGAACCGCGGAGAACAATTTTTGTATCGCCTTTTTTCCGGGCATACCTTTGGGATGGCTGGCTAAAACACCGTGGGAGTCAGGCGTCACGCCCGAAAAGAAACAGCGAGGGCCGCGCTCACCGCCCAGGGCGCTGGGTATCGCATAACCAGAAGCCATTGATCATCACCACGAAACAAAGGCACGCCGAAATAAACCAATCCACAGATTCCACAGATTATGTTTCCATTCGCAAATTGGCGGGAGTTCTATTTTTCTGTTCATAGATCGTCATGTATGGTAAAAGACCACAGTGAAGGCGGATAAACTTTCATACCAGAATACGCCACCAATATCCCGTCAGAAGGCACGGAATCAGCAACTAAATTCAGTGAAACACATGCCGCAGACCAGATCACGGCGGGGGGGGCGGGCGTCTGGCCTGAAAAGAAGCCGCCAGGATGGCCCTCACCCAGCAATAAAGCCTTCAAATTTTGGCCGTCGGAGGTATAGAATATGTAAATTGATAACTGGCCGGTTTTGCCCGCCCGCTGACAGTGTAATTCGTATTTGAGCCGCCATCATCTATCATCTGAAACTCCCACGCGTTTCCATCGCAAAGAGGTTTATCTATTACCATTAACAGCTCTGCCGCAGATCGAGCGTGAAAATGGACGATTCATCGCCACTTAGCCACCCCAAGTTAAGCGCATCCCCATCATGGAAGCCGGCGCACACCTCGACGCGACCAGAAAGGTGGTGTGTCTTATTATTCCATTTCGCGGCGCGAATGGCGTCTGGAATCACACAGATACAATAGGCAAGACCAAGCGGGTATTCCGCGTCGTTCGCCAATCCTGTTTCCTCGTTCTGATAGGCGATTTGATAAAAGGCATCGAGCAGTTCGGACTCGTAATCTCCCAATGTTATTCCCGCTAACGATTGGTCCTCCGATGACGCGGCAAAAGCTTTCCAGGCATCCAACCCAGGAAACGCTCTCAATAGCGCCCCACACTCAATCCCAAGCGTTGCAACTTCCCCGCGGCAAGGATTGTTGAGGCCAAAATAAAACGCGTGTACAGTATCTTTAAGACGTCTGGAGATAAGGGAACGGCTCAGCCAAGCGGCCAACCGCAATGGCTCGCCCTCCCAATCCAAACCGGCCAGTCTTGGCCAATCCCGGTGCGCATGCAACTTCCCAAACCGCGAAATTGCGAATTGTATCCGCTGTCCGGTCGTTTTACCGTCCTTATCCATCTTGGCAAGGTCATGCCAGATTTTTGTCAACTTGGAATGGTCCACAGGCACAACTCCTTTTCCGCCCGGAAAGCCACAGTCGCTTGCTCCGGGTGCGGAAATTAAATTCCACTATTTTGCGATCGGCTTCGTCACCAAGTCGCGCATGGCATTTCCCACCGTGTTCAATTGCTCGCATATCAGGTTCAGCAGGGACTGGAGGAATTGCCCCATCTGCGACTCGCTCCAGATTTCGACCTGCTGCCGGCCGACGCATTGCGATATCTGCCCGTCAATCCATCGGTGGTACGCTTCGGGATATGGCCCCGAGTGCTTGCGATTATCTCCAAGGCCGCAAATGCGGCAAATATTAGCCTTCCCTGAAAGCGCCATTCCGGCCCGCTGGAACTGGCGATGAAAAATGGGCGTCCAGGTTGTGTCGTGCTTATCCGTTGCAATGTGGTGATTTTGACACGGCCCCTTTTGGCAAGGCCGCTTTCTCCGCAACGCTGCCGCCCCAAGGGACATCACCATTCGCTGGGCCGCTGCACCAGCCTCTCAAATCTCAATTATTATGGATATCAACCGTCTCACAATCCGTTGGACCGGGACAAACGTCTGCAGCGGCCGCGTGGAAACTGCGAGCAGCAATTCTTCGGTTTGTTTCAGCTGCGGCCGCCATCCTCATCGCTTCACCTGTGCGCGTGCGCAATGAGCTTCTCAATTTTTGCCGCGACTTTCTTCACCAGCGGATCAGAAACGCCGGCCACCGAGGCCGATTCGAGCCCCTTTGGCATGAATGGCACCCCTAGACTGCCGGTCAAGCACCAACGTTGCCGATGCTGATCGAATGTCATGCATACCAGAAAGGTGCCGGACGAATAGGCCGAAATCGGCCCTTGCAAATAACAGTCACCCGCAGATGGGTAAACGTCGAGGCGCATAACGGAGTTTACCGTTTTCTGTGTGGCCAATACGGCCAAAACATGTACCTGCACTGGCCCGTGAAAGGTGCCAATTAGGGGGTTTTTAAATTGTCTTGGCTTTCGCTGCTGCGCTGAGTCGGCGGTTATCCTTACGACCGCGACGGCCGAGTATCGCCAAAATCGCGCCGAGGTGGCGCGGATTACGGGGACGGCGGCATCACACCGGCGAAAGGCAAGCCCGTTAAAACTCGCGACAACCATAATCGCCGCGACAATTAGGCGAAACGGCAAGCACCGCCTACGGAGCGATCTCATAGGCGCACCTCATCAGGGTTCAGGAAGGTTCCGGACACGGCCCGACGGGCGAAGGGGTGATTCCACCGCCTCGCAGCAAATAGCCCATTGAAACCGTCGGAGGAAACAATTGTCAATTTAACGGGGACGTCGCCACCGGCGGCCCGGAAGGCCAAACGCACCGATGAAATGTCATTTCGTTCGTATGCCCGTAATTGTGGCGAACGTGGATTGGTGAAATCCACAGAGGATCGCCCATTCTCCGAAGTCCCACCTCGTACGTCTGAAACGCTGGCCGGCGGATATATGGGCAATCGATCGGCGGAATGCCACGCCATGCTCGGGGCCTGCGCGGCCGCTCGGGCGGCGAAGGATTCCCCGCCGTCCGCCGTCCGAAGCAGATCATTAAATGATGAGCCGGCTGTCACAGGCGCATCCTCGGTTGTTGGCTGCGTCCACGAATCGAAGCCTATGACACCTGCCGCGGCACCAGCAGCCCACGTTGCGGTGCCATTGCCGGGATCCACGGTCACGATGCCGCTGCCGTTGAAAGACCAACTCCCCACGGCCTCTGGAGCGTATACGTTCTCGTCGTTTAACGTCTGGGCAGCAACGTAAAGATTAAAATCGAATTCAAGCACCATGGAGGTGAGCGCGTGCGCATTGGTGGCCTCCCAAGCCATCAATTGATCAGAATAGACGGGCGGGCCATCCGCCGGGGTGTCTCCTTCCGAAATGGCCATCGTGTAGCCATCGGCAGCGTTAACTGTGTAGGTGTATCCGTCGTACCAAGGTGCCTTCCCGCCTGGCTGAATGTCGTAATCGACAACTGGCGCGCCTGGAGTAATGTGACCATCCAGGGAACTCTTGAGGACCTTTCCATCGGCGTAATATCCATCATTTTGAAAGGCGGTTCCATTCTGAATGAATCCAAACTGTATCTGTGAAATACCCCAGTTGTTATCCGCACCAGTGCCCGTAAGCGTAACCTGCGCGTGCCAAAGAATACCTGGTGCGGTTATGTGATTGGCACTGGACGCGACTACCTTACGCAGGACATTATTCCCGTCTAGGAAAGTACCCGCGTCAACTGGCGCGCCCGGCGTGCTGGCCTGTGCTCCCTGTGGCGCGGCAACCTTTACCTGCACAACGTTCACATTCCACTGCCCCATGAATCCTGCAACCGGGCTGTAGTTCACTTCACCAATTTCCGGCCCATTGCTCCACACCACTCCAATGTTGTCCGGATTGGATTGCGCCACCGGAACATCGGCTGAATTCGGAACGTCCCAGCTGGCGCTATCAGGATTAACTCCCGAGGGAAGTTGGACCGAATAGACATATTCGCCGTTCCCCGGCACATTCTGTGGACCGGTGATCTGCCAGACATTGTAATAAACCATATCAAGCAGTTGGGCCGCAGCGCCGGCGTTCGGCTGCCAGTTCAACGCGATCGCCCCTTCGCCAGGCAGGATTCCTTCAACGTAAATTGTCTCTGTCTTGGTCGCGTCAAACGTATAGGTACTTGTAACCTGTGTGGTTTTCTCGTTATCCAGCCAAAGTTGCAGCCCGTCTGTGGTGGTCAGTGTGTAAATTCCACCCTGCGTCGTGGGATTCACCGCGTTGATTTGCAATTCCTGCAACGCCGGATCGGCAACCGTCAGTTTTGTCTGACTATACGCAGGCTCAAGGCTGTTACCGTTAAGCCGGTAATCGTAGTCATTGCTGTTCAGAAGCAGGTATCCGCCCTGGTCGATATTCTCCGCCGCTGTTTGATTGAACACCGCGCCATTGGCACCCGGCGCATTTTCAATTTCGTTGATGGTGCCTTTGGGGGTATTATCATTCTGATTCGGATTCGACCCCAATTCACCATAATTGTTGTTCACACCCAGGCTATTGCTGGTCAATGACGGCATCAGCAATACGCCTGATGCACCGAATGTCCCGCTTCCGGCTGTTGCCCCACTGAAATTCCCAATCACATAACTGGTGTCCAACTGCGGCACATCCACCGTTCCGGAAAGCTGCGTCAGCATTGCATTCTGCCACGATGGGGCATTCACAGTGGCATTGGTGGAGCTTAAAGATACGTTGGTTTCCAGATTGCTGGCAATCGGCCCCAAACCCGGTGCCTGGGCAAAATAATTGGCCCAGCTTGCCGTGGTTCCCGTGGTCATGGATACCGCCTGGCTGTAGGCCGAAGCGCCATTGGCATTCACCGCTTGTACCCGAAACAGATAGGCGGTATTTGCTGTAAGATTATCCGGCAGATAGGTGTCGGTCGTCGCACTGCCGCCACTGGCAGCCAATTGCCAGGTCTGGCCGTTGTCCGTAGATTCCTCGACGTTAAATGAAGTCACGCCGTTCATAGGTGCCCATGTTACCCGGCCATCGTTGGCGGAGAAAGCCTCCGCTTGAAGATAATAAGGCGTCTCTGGTGTGACCGTCTGGCTGGCGATGGCACCAACCGATACATTACTGAACACGGCCGTGGAAGGATTCGGCGAACTCGAGTCCACCGCCAAGCCCACCACCGGCACGGCCCCCAGCGTGATGGCAACCTGTCCGACTTGCGACCAGTTGATGTCATCCGTTGAGATATACCCGGTTGCCGTGCCGTTATTTATCGTAAGCCTCAGCCATTCCGGCCCATTGGTCAGGCTGTAGGCACTGTCGTAGCCGGGGTCGGTGGCATTGTCGCCAGCAGCCGTGCGGGCAAGCATCATCACACCCTGCCCCGGCGTGATAAATATCCCCGCGAAAACCGCCGCCGAGTCGCCTCCCGCTCGCATCATTAATCCCGCCTTGGCCCAGGGATCGGTATTGGTCTGGCTGCTAATTTCTGCGGTGATTTGCTGGCTGGTCCCCAGCGATTGGTAAATGGTATCAAAGCTATCCGTCGTGCCGCCAACGTAGTAATACGAATCCGTATTGGCTGCGATGGTGCCATCGCCCACAATTGTGTAGGTGCCGCTGCTGATGGTTGGCGTATTACTGACCGCTCCCCCAATTGAGGTGTAATTCCAAGGGGAGGGAAGTGTTGAAGCCCCGGTCGTTACCGACGCTGCACCGCTCGGCGTCCCCAGACTGCCGATATTCGCCGCCACCACCTGATAATAATACTGCGTGGCCGCCTGCAAGGCGTTATCCGTGAAGCTGGTCGTGCCCACTGCCACGCTGGCAATCTGGCTGAAATTCACCCCGTCTGTGCTGCGTTCAATGACATAGTTGCTGTCCGTACCGGCCGGGTTGGGATCGGTCCAGGCAAGGTTGACCTCTGACGCCCCATTGGCCGATGCCGTCAGGCCCGTTACCGCATCAGCCGGCGCTGCGGCCGTCCCAATGCTTACGCCGCTGAATGTTGCCGTATTTAACTGCGCATTGTCATGGGCGGTTACCGCCAGGCCCGCAAGGATTGTGCTGTTGGAAAAATTAATGGCCTGAGAAGTGCCAATTTGCGTCCAATTCGTACCGTCCGTGCTGTAATAAGCGCCGAACTGATTGCCCACCCGCGTGAGCTTTACCCACACCGGGGCGGTGATACCCGTGATCTGGGCATTGCCGCACTGCCCGCCTGCGCTGTTGCGCCACTGAAACGCAACGCCGCTGCCTGGGCTGACTATCACATCCGCAAACGCCGCCCCCGCAATGTTGTCGTTGCGGAACATCACGCCCGCCTTCGCCCAGCCGTTGGTATTGGTAAGACTGTCAACCTGCGCGACAATCTGTCCATCGCCCGTGAGATTCTGGCTGGCAAAGTTAAACTGGTCTGCCGTGTTCCAGATATCACTTCCCCCACCGGACACAATCCAATTGCCGCTGGCGGGATCATAGACCGCCCCCCCGGGAATGGCTGGGGACCCGATATTCTGGTCGCTAAATCCGCTGGGAAGCGATGGACCGGCCACTGCCACATTGCTGAAACTTGCTGTAGTTAGTTCGCCGTTGTTCTGGGCCGTTACCGCCAGCCCGGCCAGACTTGTCGCGTTGGTAAAGGCTATCGTCTGATCACTGCCTATTTGCAACCAGGCCGTCCCATTGGTGCTGTAATACGCGGAATATGAATCTCCCGCGCGCACCAGCTTCACCCACAGCGGCCCGGTTAGACCATTAACCTGCTGCTGATTGACACTTCCGCCCGCCACGGTTCTCCATTGGAACGCCGCCGTGCCCCCGGGCATGACAATGGCGTCCGCCATGATCGCGTTGGCCGCATTGGAATCCCGGAACATCACCCCCGCCTTCGCATACGTTCCCGCCGTCGTCTGATTGGTTATCTCCGCGACCAACTGCCCATCGCCTGTGAAGCTCTGGCTGGCAAAGTTAAACTGGTCTGCCGTGTTCCAGATATCATTTCCCCCGCCAACCACCGTCCAATTGCCCGTCGCCGAGTCATAACTCGCCCCGCCCACATACCCGGGATTCCCAATGTCCTGATCCGTAAATCCCGCCGGCAATGTGGCCGCCGTCACTGCCACATTACTGAAAGTTGCTGTGCTTAATTGCGTGTTGTCATGGGCGGTTACCGCCAGGCCCGCCAGCGCCGTCTGACCGATGTACACATTCTGGCTTGTTCCAACCTGCGTCCAGGTCGTGCCGTTGGTGCTGTAATAGCCGCTGAAGCTGTCGCCCACACGGGTTAACTTAACCCACACCGGAGCCGTAAGCCCCGTGATCTGGGCATTGCCGCACTGCCCTCCGGCAATATTCCGCCATTGAAACGCCACACCTTCGCCCGGGCTGACTATCACATCGGCGAACGCCGCCCCGGCGGTGCTGTCATTGCGGAACATCACCCCCGCCTTGGCCCAGACATTCGTATCCGTCTGACTGTTGACCTGAGCTATGATTGACCCGCTGCCGGTAAAGCTCTGGGATGTAAAATTAAACTGATCTTCTGAATTCCAAATATCACCCCCACCGCCGTTGACCGTCCAATTGCCCGTGGTCGGGTCATAAGTCGCGCTTCCGGCGATCGCCGGGCCGCCGATGTCCTGACTTGCGAAATTCATTGGCGTGGCTGAAAAACTATTAAAATTCACCGTCTGGCTTTGTGCCGCGTTGCCGCTGGTTACCGCCAGACCCGCCAGATTCGTTGTGCTGGTAAAGGTAATGTTAATTGGCGCGGTGTTCATTTCCGTCCAGGTCACGCCATCGGTGCTGTAATAACCGGTGAATGAATCCGTTGTGCCCGATTGTGTTTCTGAAAGCTGCACCCACGCCGGGCTTACCGCGATGCTGGTGGTGGCAGCCACCGTCACCGCGCCACCGGTGCTGTTGCGATAGCTCAGGCTGATGGTTCCATTGGGATTTTCCAATACCGCCGCAAATTCACTGCCCGCCGCGCTGGTATCCCGAATCATTACGCCGGCCTGGGCATTGGTGCCGGTGTTGGCCACACCGCCGACATTCGCGGCAAGCGAACCCGAACCGGTCCAGTTTTCAGCGGTGTAATTGAACTGATCGGAGGAGCCTGCAACACCCGTGCCCGCGCCCGACGCCTGCCACTGGTTGCTGGCCGAGACATAAACAGCCGAACCGGCAATCGCCGGGGTGCCAATATCCATATTGGCAAAGGGCGTCGGCAATGAACTCATGTAGATACGCTGTTCAAGTTGCTCAAACACCGGGCCTTGTCGCGCCGCCCGGGCCAGTCGCGCCGGCGAAGCCTCAGGCGAACCATTACCACGCCAGTTGGGCCTTGCGACGGACCGGAGGGACCCGCGCGCGCCGGCAAGAAATCTCTGAATAAGCGAACCACGACGCGACCTGGCTTGCGCACCGCTCATGAATATAATTCCTTTCCCGAACAGCCCCGAGCGCCAGAACAGCACGTCACGGGAAAAGGTGAGTTCCAAAAATTTATTACCCAATCCCCTCTTTCCCTCTTTTTTTTCCAACTCCCCCTCTTCATTCCCAATCTGAAGGCGGACTATACCAACCCACCAAACAGCGTGTCAAGTCGAAAGCATAAAATCATATAAAAATTTATTATTGGCCGCGCGCAAAGAATTCATGAATCCAAACTCGCGCCGCCTCCGCCACTCACCATCCCCAATACAATAAAAAAAGGAAGCACAGCACCCCAGTATTCAAATGATGCGATTCGTTCAAAGATTCCGCAGGCATCCCGTTCATTGCGGTCGCAATCGCGGCAGCCCCGACCGCTCGTTTAATTCGCTTAAGCAAATCGGCCGCGCCACCTTCGCATACAGCGCAATTTCCTTTAGATTTACCGTCCGCGATCACCTTTCTTATGCGCTGGACGCAGCCGCCGCCATCGCGCAGCGATCCGTTGCTGCCGTTAGGCCACTACCGGGCCACGGGATCGATGAGGGGTTACATTTTTACGTTTAGAGAGCAGCCCGCGCCCCGCCCCTTGTATTTCCAACCTGGTTTTGGCATAATCATCCCTACAACGGCCTGTGCGGTCGGCTTTGTCCGCTCGCATTTGGCTTTTTCGGAAGAAAACGGCGGCCTGAATTGGCGCTGGTGTAATTCGCCATTGTGCGGACGCCCGCTACCCTTTTCATCGCAGTCGCAAGTTGTATGAGGTTTTTATGTCCTCCATGACCCCACCCACCGGGGCGGCTGGCTTTGCGCCGGCGGCCAAAACTGATTCAATAAAACCCTTCCCTGCTCGCAAGAAGGATGCCCCTGCGGACACAGCGGCTGATGCAGTCCAGGCACTGCCTGTACTCGGCAAGCCGACCGGCCCGACCGACCGCTATATCGGCCAGACCGGCGCACAAATACTCCTGCAAATGCTTGTTGAACATGGCGTCACTGATGCCTTCGGTTATCCTGGCGGAGCCATCCTGCCTACCTTCGATCAACTGTATGAAAAGCAATTGAACTTTATTCTGGTGCGTCACGAACAGGGTGCCGGCCACATGGCTGACGGCTACGCCCGCGCCACCGGCAAGCCCGGTATTGTGATTGTCACCAGCGGCCCGGGAGCCACCAACACCGTCACTCCGCTGGGCACCGCCTACATGGACTCCATCCCCATGATCGTGTTTTGCGGTCAGGTGCGAACCTACGTGATCGGCAACGATGCGTTTCAGGAAGCCGATGTCACGGGCATTACGCGTCCGGTCACCAAACGCAACTATCTGGTCAAAAGTGTCAAAGACCTGCCGCGCATTATTAATGAAGCGTTTATCATTGCGACTACCGGCCGCCCCGGTCCGGTGTTGATAGACCTTCCAGTGGATGTGACTACCAGCAAGATTGAAGAGATCATTGATGATTCGCCGAACTTGCCTGGCTACAGAATTTATAAGGCCGGCCATAGCCGCATGGTCAAGGCCGCTGCGGAAATGATCAACAGTTCTCATCGTCCGGTACTTTACGTGGGCGGCGGGGCCATACTTTCCGACGCGTGGCCTGAAGTTCGGCAGTTGGCCGAAAAAGGGAATATTCCCACCACCACCACACTTCTGGGCATGGGCGCGTTTGATGAGAACGACCCGCGCAGTCTCCACATGCTGGGCATGCACGGGAGTGCCTACGCCAATTACGCTGTGCAGGAATCCGATTGCTTAATCGCCATCGGTGCCCGCTTTGACGACCGCGTGACCGGCAACCTAAAACTCTTCGCCCCCAAGGCGCGAATTATTCACGTGGATATTGACCCCACCAGCATCAGCAAAAATGTGAAGGTGGACATCCCGGTGGTCGGCGATGCCAAAGCCAGCCTGCGCGACATGTTGAGCCATATTGAACACCGTCCGCGGACGGAATGGTTCGAACAGATTGCCCAATGGAAGGCCAAATTCCCGTTCACCTATAAAGATGATTCAAAGCTGGCCAAACCACAGGCCATTATTGAAGCCATCAACAGGGTCACGAAGGGAAAGGCTGTTTTCACCACCGGCGTTGGCCAGCATCAGATGTGGGCCGCCCAGTTTATCCGCTGGAGCATACCCCGCAGCATGATTACCAGTGGCGGCTTGGGCACCATGGGTTTCGGCCTGCCCGCCGCGATCGGCGCTCAAGTGGGTCGCCCCAACGAACTGGTCATAGATATTGACGGCGACGCCAGCTACATCATGACCGCCATGGAACTCGCCACCATCCGTCAGTACAACCTGCCGGTGAAAGTCGCTATCCTGAACAACAACTTTCAGGGCATGGTACGTCAATGGCAGCAATTGTTCTACAAGGGTCGATTTTCCCATTCAGAAATGATCAACCCGAATTTTGCCGCCATGGCCGAAAGCTTCGGCATTCGCGGCATTCGGTGTGAAAAGAAGGAAGATGTTCTGAAAACCGTTGAGGAAATGATCAACCACCCCGGCCCATGCGTGGTGGATTTTCTTTGTGAAACGGATGAGAACGTTTATCCAATGGTCGCCAGCGGCAAAGGCCTTCATGAAATGGAGCTTGGTGTTGTTGGAGCGGCACCGCCCAATACCGGACGGGAAATGGGAACTCTGGCTTAAGTGCCGGCGGTTTTTTTCCCGCCCGCGCAACACTCGCCCGTTTCGGCAGCGACGCGGTATCTGATTTTTTTTGTATGAACTGGCAGTTCGGCGGTGGACTTCTTAACGGTCATTCAGTCGGCCGCATAGTGGACCTTGCGTTCAGAAGGCTGGATCGCCTGATTAATAACGGAGCGTATTTATGAAACATGTCATTACAGCCCTGGTGATGAACGAACCCGGCGTGCTTGCCCATGTTGCGGGAATGTTCGCCGCACGCGGTTTTAACATTGATTCGCTTGTGGTGGGCCGGACTGAAGACCCCAATCTGTCCCGCATGACCATTGTGACGATAGCGGACGAACGCACACTCGATCAAGTTCGCAAGCAACTGGCCAAAATAGTCACCGTAGTCAAGGTGCGGGATTATAAAGATGTCCCGTTTGTTTCACGGGATCTGATGCTGGTGAAAATGCGAAGCACTCCGGCCACGCGCGGTGAAATTATTGAACTGACCAATCTTTTTCGCGGCCAGGTGGTGGATGTGGGCGCCAATTCCATCATTGTGCAGATTGCCGGAGAAGAAGAAAAATTTGAAGCCTTTGTGGAGCTTGTTCGCCCCTATGGCATTCTGGAACTTGGCCGCACCGGTGTGGTGGCAATGGCGCGCGGAACCGATTCTCTGCGTAATCCCGGTGCGGAAGAAATTTCCACTGGAAAACCGCAGCGGTCAACCATACCCGCCAAACGTCAGCCCACTCAGGAAGAAATAGAAGCCACGCCTCCGGGTTGATTACGTCGGACCGGCGGATGCAGTGCTCTGACTTGTCGCGGTTGAACCGGCATTCACCGCCCGGCGGAATCTGAAGGACCTGATGGGGTCTGTGACGTTTTTTCCTGGTTGCGATGCTTCATGCCGCGGAACACGCCCGGTATGTCGCGCCAGGGGACTGCGGCCAGCATTTCCACAGCACCGCTGCGAATGGCAAAATCAACCAGTCGTCCCAGTGGTTTCTTGGGCGCGGAATCCGCAGGCTCATTGACCGGTGCAGCGGCACTGGCACGGCTCGCCCAGCGTCCCGCGCCGCGACCGAAAACAACTCCCGCTAATACCATGGCGGCCATGGATCCGATGGGATGTTTTTTCAGCAAAGCCGCCGGAGACATCGATTCGCGCACCTGCTGGCGAATTTGATGCACATCGGCCTCTATTTCATCCAGCAGTTGCTCACGACGCAACTCCATGGCCTCTATTTCATTGCGCAGGGTCATTGGTCTGCTCCTCCGTCGGCGGCCTTATTTCGATGCGGCTTCGCGCGAATGCCGACATCAGTAATCCGGCCGGCGGCAAGCCAAAGCCCACCCGCCAGAAGAAAATGAAACATCGCGAAAATCAGGAAAACGTAGCGCGTTGGCAGGATCCGTTCCAAAGACTGAAAAACCGCCAGGTACAGAAAAACCAACCCCGCCAGCGCTGTGATAACCGCTAGAAAAAGCAGCCCAATTCTCTGAAAAGATGCCTGAATTGCTGCCAATATTTTCAAGCCGACAAGGCGGGCCTGAAGCTCAATCAACTCCATAACACCGTGGAAAATCCGACGCCCGGCTGACCCGGCGCGCGATTCTGCCGCCGCCGGGGTTTCGGAAAAGGGTACATCGTTGCGGCCAGATTCCTGCATGGGTCGCCTTTATAAACATCATACCGGCGAAGCGGCCAGGACAGACATCGCCCTGAACACCCCCCACAAATGGTCTGCACCCTGCCCGCTGCCGAACGTTGTCAGCGGCTGGTTCTTAGGCAGCGCGGTGCATCGCCCGGTCGTGGGCGGCACGTTTTGCAATTTCAATCGCGCCCATTGCGGAACCGCAGCATCATGCCGACCATGACGCCGACACCGGCTGCAATCGCCAGAGACTTGTACGGATTATGCCGCACATAGCTGACCGTGGAAACATGCAGGTGTTCGGCCTGGTGCCGCAGGGCATCGCCCTTGGTGGCGGCCCAATCCTTGGCGTGGCTCGCGAGTTCGGTAGCACCGGTCACGGCCACATGCCGTGCCTCGCCCGCAAGGTCCTTGACCGCCTGTCCCGCTACAACCGCCTTTTGGCGAAGTGCATCGGTTTGGACGCCACCGGATGTTGCCTTGCCATCGCCAGTTAATACTGCCTCAGACATAACGATACCCCTTAAAAAAGGATGGACATACGTTTTTAATTTCTGCGTCGGCAGCGATAGGATCGCGCCATCTTGCCCACCGCGTGGATTCTATGTGATAAATCGGTATAAAAGCAAATTTTCTTTGCAATTTTTATTTGAACACCTGAATTAACCGAAATTCTCCCGCGATTGCCGCCGAAGCCCCCGCGGCGGCCTGCTGCCGAAATGGCTAGACTGCACCCTCTTGGCCAAGGCTGGCTGGTCTTGCTGCGAATTAACCACAATTCCGGTAAAGTTTGATGGCTTTAGAAAACAGGAGCGTGCAATTTTGCGAATTATGAGCTACAACATTTTTGAAGGCGGCATGGGCCGCTTAGACCCCCTTTACGAGGTTATTCGGGCCGAAAATCCGGATGTGATTCTGGTTCAAGAGACCTGGGA
The DNA here is from genome assembly GCA_027451365.1 of Phycisphaerales bacterium. Taxonomy (GTDB): domain Bacteria; phylum Planctomycetota; class Phycisphaerae; order WQYP01; family WQYP01; genus JAJYPG01. The sequence continues at coordinate 119,192 of DAIDJN010000084.1, forward strand.
AACAGCCATTTTTGAAAAGCTGGCCATAAAACTCGGCATGGAGATATTTCAGGCCCAGAATCCGCGAAATTCGCGCGGAAATGTGGGTATTTTGAGCCGTTTCCCCATTCGCCGCGCCATCAACTTCGGCCCGATGGATTCGCGACTGACCCGCGCCGCGGCACTGGCGACAGTGAACGGTCCGAATTTTTCCGTAAGCCTGCTATGTGTGCACCTGCACCCCTACCCCACACCCGCTGACGAAGCCATTCGCCTGCGTGAGATGGAGGCTATTCTGGATATTGCCCGGAACAACCCGGCTGAATCGGAGGGGGTCATAATTGGCGGTGATTTTAATTCGGTGCATCCGGATCAGCCGATAGATACAGCCCAGCTGGACCCGAAAAACTACCAGCGAATGATGGCGCATGGTGGAAGTGCGCCCCGCCAGGTGGTGAAAAAAATACTGGAAAATGGCTGGCTTGACGCACACGCCGCAACCCGCGATCCTGCTGGTTGGGATACCACCTTCACCACCGCGTATCCCGCCATGCGGGTGGATTACCTGTTTGTGCCTAACCCGATGGCGAGTCGTGTAGCGGGATGTCGCGTCGTAAAAAGCCCGATGGCGCGGTTCGCCAGCGATCATTTTCCGATCGTGCTGGATTTGCGTCAGGCCGCCAGATAGCTATGCCACATCGGCCATTTCCGGTATGGTCAGCCATTGGCCCAACTGTTCGGGTGTGTTCCGCTGCACAAACTGACGGAAGGTTTCATCCGCATCCATACGGTACTGCTTGTACGCTTCCACAATCTGGCCGATGGCTTTATGAACATATTCGGCCGGAACTTTTTTCAAGGCCAGTTTGGCAAAACCAGCATCAATTCCCAATCCGCCACCGAGCATAATCTGATATGCCTCGGTACCGCGTTTTCCACGAAAATTACAGACTACGCCCATCAGGCCAATGTCCGCAATCTGATATTGCGAACAACTGTTGGGGCAGCCGGTCACACTGATCATGATGGGAGAATCAATGCCGACATTTTCCTCAAGATATTTCAAGATTCCATGCGCCCGCTGCTTGGTTTCCACAATTGCCAGATTGCAGAATTGCGTGCCGGTGCAGGAAATAAGAGTGGATCGCCACAGCGGTGCGTGCGGTGTCAGTCCGCCGGCATCGAGTTCATGCGTCATCTGTTTTACCGAGCCAGTCGGAATATTCAGGAAAATAAGATTTTGTTTGTTGGAAAGGGCCACGCGGGCCTTTTCACCGGCATATTTTTCGGAGAGTTGTGCGGCCAGTGTCATCTGATCCGCCGTGATCCGCCCGCGTTCAACCGGCACGCCAATATACGCCAGACCGGGCTGCTTTTGCAGGCCGGAACCAAGATGATCGGTATGTGGGGCATATTCCGGAGCCACAATATTGTCATCATGTTCCAGCTTAAAGCCGATGTCCGCTTCCAGATAATCGCGGAATTTTTCCCAGCCCCAGTCCGAAACCAGGTATTTCATGCGAGCGCGGGTGCGCTTTTCCCGATAACCATGATCGCGGAAGATATGGGCGATTCCCCGACTGACGGCGGCAACCTGCTCGGGTCGAATAAAAACACGAAGCCCCTGACCAATGTACGGCTGACTGGAAAGTCCACCACCCACCGTCAGTCCATAGCCGGATTCCTCATGCCCGGTTGACGGGTTAATGCGGCGCACTCCAAACAAGCCAATATCGTTGATCTGCGGCTGATGGCAATGCAGATGGCAGCCGGCTATGGCGGATTTGAATTTACGCGGAAGATTGCTGAATTCGCGGTCGCCGCGCAGGAACATCTCGTTGGTTTGTTCCACCACGCTGGAAGCGTCAATAATTTCCGCACTTAAATATCCGGCAAGCGGGCAGCCGACGACATTGCGTGGCGTATCGCCGCAGGCGAATTTACTGACCAGACCGACTTTTTCCAACCGGGGAAGAATATCGGCCAGTGCCTCAATCGTAAGCCAGTGAATTTGAAAGCACTGGCGGGTGGTAATGTCGGCAAAGCCACGGCCATATTGGCGAGCAATATCCGCAACCACTGCAAGCTGTCGGGCAGTAAGGAAGCCGTTGGGAATACGGATGCGCAGCATGAAATGGCACAGGTTCGGCAATTGTTGATAGCAGCCAAACCAGCGGACGCGGACAAAATCCTCTTCGGATATTTTTGCGCGGCGGGCCGCACTTAAGCGAACCGCCGGATCGCTGGAATTTGGAATTTGCTGGTGATACGTATCCAGGTCTTTGGGACTAAGAAGCGACTCAAGCGGTTCGGTGACATCTGCGCGCGCATAGGCAAAAATATTTTCCCAGACATCCAGGCCGTCTTTGGCCAGTTTAATGGCCTCTACCTTGTTTAGTTTTCGGCCATCGGCGGCGGTAATGGTACCTGTTTCAGCGGACATAAGACTACTCCAGAGACTCGTTCAGCGTATTGCCTATCTAATAGATAGGTAATACGCAAAGCATTTACGTAAAGCATTATAAGCGATTAATTAGAACAAAATCAAGCGTACTCCTACTAATTAAATAGGAAAATGGCAATCCAGTGCCAAAAATTGAATGTAGAGCGCAGCGGGTACCAACGCAATCCCATCAAAAGTTTTCCGTAAAGGTCAAGGGAAAAGACTGTTGCCGAGAATCGGATATGCCGGTTTCAGGCCGTAGGCCACCGGTATTCAAACCAGGCAGACCGGCTGGCTCCGGTGGAACCGTACAGAGCCTGCGCGGTACTGTTGGACTGTTCAGTGTTCCAGACAAGTTCGGGATAGCCCTGTTCCGAAGCCCAGCTACGGCAGTGGTTTATCAATGCCCGCCCGACACCCTGTCCGCGACAAGCCGGCAAGGTGTAAAGGTCATTCATCAGGCAGATAGCCATCGCCCGGACCGATGAATAAGGAAAGTACAGGGTGGCAAAGCCGACCGCCTGTTCGGTCTGGTCACAGGCCAGAAACATGATTCCGCGAGCAGGATTTCGAGCAATTCCTCCGAAATGTTCGCGGTTCTTATGTGCGTCGGGTGGCGCGCGGTAAAAACGCTGATAGTCCGCAATCAGCGGCAATACGCGGGGAAGGCTGAATTCGGTTACGGTTTCTATTGTTACATTCATTGTATTTAGTTCCTGATTCAAGGGCCGACGGCACCCGGCGTCGGAAAAGGAATCGGCATCGCGACGGCTCTGCGGCAGTGCCCAACAAGCTGTGCAAGCATGTCGGACATGGAATGGTGCTGCCGCAGGCGCTGCAAAGCGGCGTGGCTCATACGTCGCAACGGCTCCGTTTGGGTCAAGGCGCTGATCATGGCGTGGCGCCATTCCTCACGCGAGCCGTGGGCAATAATCCGGCAGGTCTGACCATCCATACAAAAATCCGCGGCCTCGCTGGGGCGGCACAGGACCGGCATGCCGCGAGCCATGGCCTGTAGGACTATATAATTCAGCCGCGATGATTCAACCGCCTGAAGATAAAAATCGCCGTGCAGCAGCAGTGATTCGCAGTCATTTCGATAGGGCACAAAGCTGACTCTGTCCAGCAATTCCAGGCTTTGGGTGAGTTTCCAGATGGCATGTTTGTCCGGGCCTGAATCGTAGAGAAAAATAAGGAAATCGTGCGAGGCATCGGCCACATCCCGGCAGGCATGCAAAAGATTGGAAAAATCGGACAAACCTGCCAGTGAATCCAGGCAGACAAAACAGGGCGACTGGCTCGCCCGTTGGCGCGGTTCCGGGGCGGACAGAAATGCTCCCGGACGTAATATATGTGCCGCGACCCCGGACCGGGATTTCAGGCCGTTTAGGAGTGGTTGAGAGGCCGCCAGAAATCCGGAAAATTCGGCCCCGCCGACCAGTCGATCGCGCGCCTCGGCGCGGTCCCAGCACCAATATAACACCGGAATATTCCGTGACAATTCCAAAAAGCCGGGGAATGCCGTTGCCGTCGGTCCGAAAAGAATGACCACCTGCAACTCCTGGGATCGGCATTGGTTAAGAAGGGTTTGAACGGAGTCCGAGCGGCTGGAACCCGCTCGGAACGGATTGTGACCGGAGTCCCGAAACAGAAAGTCATGCCAGTGCCGCGGCGACTGATCAACGCGAACAACCGGCACCGCAAAAATTCCAAGTTCCTCATCTGTGTGCTGCGAACTTGCGAACAGACAGACAGAATGACCTTCGCTTTTTAAACCCAGCGCCAGATGATGGATAAAGGAAATATCGTCGGGAATCTGCTGCGGCTCCACCCACAAACCGATCGACAGGGCTTTATCAGGATCCGGTGGAACGGCGGAAGATTGTTCAGTTGCGGCGGTCATGCGTCATCCCCGGAATCCGCCGGACGGTTGGCCCTGATTGCCGCCATGCGTTCAGGCGCTTTCCTTCAGCGGCATGGGTTTGGTGTCAAACAGGCTTACTTCGCCGCGCACCACTTCCTCGGTGATGGTAAACAGCCCGCGGTTCTGCTGGTCGGGCAGATGGTACATCAGGTCCAGCATTAATTCTTCCATCACACTTCGCAGCGCCCTGGCACCGGTATCCCGTTCAAGGGCCTTTTTCGCCACAAGCCGCAGCGCTCCAACGGTGAATTCCAGTTCGCAATTTTCCAACTGGAAAAACTTCTTGTACTGCTTGATGAGCGCGTTTCGCGGCTCAGTCAGAATTTGAATCATCGCATCTTCGCTAAGCACATTAAGCGGTGCGATAATGGGCAGACGGCCGACAAATTCGGGGATCATGCCATATTCAATAAGGTCATCCGGTGTGACCTGCTTAAGGAACTGCGTCTTTTGCTCCGCATTGGCCTGAATTGGCCCGCTGACTTCGGAATTAAAGCCGATTAACTGGCGGCCAAGCCGCTTGGCAATCAATTGGTCCAAGCCGACAAATGTGCCTCCGCAGATAAACAGAATATGAGTGGTATCCAATTGAATGTATTGTTGTTCGGGATGTTTGCGGCCGCCCTGTGGCGGCACGTTGGCCATGGTTCCTTCCAGCATTTTCAAAAGAGCCTGCTGCACGCCCTCACCGGAAACGTCACGGGTGATCGACACGTTCATGCTGGTTTTGCCGATTTTATCAATTTCATCAATGTAGATAATTCCGCGCTGCGCCGATTCAAGATCAAAATCCGCGTTCTGCAGAAGTTTCAGCAGGAGATTTTCAACATCTTCACCGACATAGCCGGCTTCGGTCAGGGTGGTGGCATCGCCAATGGCGAAGGGGACATTCAGGCAACGCGCCAGCGTGCGAGCCAGAAGCGTTTTACCCGATCCTGTCGGCCCAATAAGCAGCACGTTGGACTTGTCAATTTCCACATCGTCGGCTGCGCGACCATCTGCATGGGCGAGCCGCTTATAGTGGTTGTGAACCGCCACGGACAAGGCGCGTTTAGCCACATCTTGGCCGATCACATATTGGTCCATGAATTCCTTGAGCTGACGCGGCGGGGGAATCTGGCCGATAGTGGGTCGCGTTGCGGTAACCTTGCGTTTTTCCTGCTTATAAATATTCTGGCAAAGTTCGGAACAGTTTGAACAGATATAAATATCGTTTGGTCCCTCCACCATAGGACCGACATCACGGCTTGATTTTCCACAAAAACTGCACTGAGTGACCTTGCGGCCACGGAATCCGCCGCTGGTGGGCGATCCGCCCGAGTTGTTTCCGGTTCCAGAGCCGCCATTTCCCGATTGATTTGCCATATTGAAGCATTTCCAAAAACAAGGCCTTCAATCATAGTCGGTTGAATAAGGCCTGCATGATGAATAAACTCGCATTTGCGAACGAAGCTGCCTTCGACTCGTAAACTGCATCCATATTACCAATTTGCACGCCCCATACAACCCCATCTGACTTACCCCGTTGACCAGTCGCGGCCAGGCGCGTCAGATATCGACCGATAACGATCCCCGCTGGCGGTAAAATCGAGCGCCGTCCGCGGATCATTATAAATTCATTCGACTGGCCGCGATCATTTCCGCGCGGCGGAAACCGCCCCGCAATGGGCCAATAATGAAAACCAGTCCCGCCACAAAAAAAGGGATGCCGAACAGCATAAGGAAAATGCTCGTCCATGTATACCGCGGCACCAGAAATGCGATTTGTGGCTTATCTGCTTCATACCAGATGTGGCATTTTTTTCCTTTGGGATAGTCCAATACCATACGTTCGGAATCGGCATAGCCATGGCCGGAACGAAAACCGGAAATTCCCGGATAAACACGTTGGCCGGTATAATTTTTGCCATGGACTGTGTATTGGTAACGGATTTCCGGAACGTAGTTTCGATCGCCACCGCTGCCTTTGGTTCCAATTGCACTGGAAAGTACAACGGCGTGGGTTTGGCAGGCCGCAGCAAGCCGGGCGTGCTGCTGAAATTCACTAATAACCCCCAGGCCAGATATGCCCAATCCGGCAAGCAGAAAAATGGTCGCGAACGCCAGTATAAAAAGGTTTTTGGTGGTCGTCTCAAGAAAACCAAAGATACCCATAAACAACCTGTCCTTTTCAGCGCGGCGATATCGCGCAATACATCCGTCGATAGCGGTCAAGCATTGGAATATCTTGCACGCGCGAATTGAGTACCCATGACAATCAATCCGATCAGGCCAATCACGAAAAACAGATAACCCAAACCGGGAAAAATCCAGATCAATTTATCCATTTTATGAACCAGAAAGGCCTGGGTGGGGTCCTGCGGATCGTAGTACGCAGTGCAGGAGTGACCCACAGGATAATGGCTAGTAATTTTTTCCGCCCAGGAATATCCCGAAGATTCACCGCCGTAAATGGCCCGATGGCTGGTATATTTCTGACCGCGAACGGTGTAGGTATACCAGACGCGCGGTTCATAGGTCGTATCGCTGTTGCCGGAATCGTCGCTGCGAATATGCCGGTGGAAGACATGCGCCTTTACGGGAAGCCAGGTATTCAGCGCGTGGATTTGGGAACTTACCAGCCGGGTACCAATGGCGGCAAATATTCCGCCTATAAAAAGAAATCCTATCCACACAAACAGCACCGATTTTCCAGTTGCCCGGTTACCCGGGCCGCCGCTCATTCCATAGTTTGGCGCCATAATATCTGCTCCGCACCGACCTTCTCACCAGAACCAACGCTAAGAATTTATCTCAAGACGGATCATAGCGAGCGGCTACGATTTCGCCAAGACATTGGCAGAAGCCGACAGCGCGACTCGTGCCGACGGACGGCCAGGCGGCTGTCGGCTGAAGTCATTGGCCATGACGGATGATTAAGTGAAAACCTATGGATACTCAAAATACCACTAACCGAATTTTTGCGTTGCCTGGCAAACAGCTTGATATCGATTTTGACTGACCTGCATGGCGCCGGATATAATGAGTCTAAATGGGGCAAGGCTGAGATTTTGGAAACGTTTTGGTTTAGAAACTGCCAAGGCGTGCGCACCTGGGCTTATTGACAGGGAACAGGGGCGCTTGATCCGCAAGATTGATCTGTCGGCAGAACAGCGCACGGTTTAAGCAGCTTTGCCTACCGACGGCTAGTCCGTAGTTCCCCGCACGAAAAGCAGAAAACCCCTGCAAATACAGGGGTTTCCGTTGTTTTCGCCATTCACCGTACTGGGTACAACCCCAGCAGTTTCAAGGCTCGCTCCTGTAGGGGCGTTGCATCGCTGATGACGGTGAA
>DAIDJN010000085.1:0-24777 GCA_027451365.1 Phycisphaerales bacterium
GCTGACGAATTCCGGCGGCTATATCGTGGAAGCCTATGACACGGATGCATATGGCAACACGTTAATTTTTATCGAGCCTGGCACTGACGGCCGCTGGTTCACGGATGATGACACACAGTCCAGCTACGGTGCCAATGAAATTATCTATTGCGGCTATCGCTTCGATTCGGAAACAGAATTGTATTTTGTCCGCAATCGGACCTATAACCCCGTCCTTGGCCGTTGGATTCAGCGTGATCCGGTTGGGTATGCCGGCGGGATTAATTTGTATGAGTATGTGGGGGGAGGTGCCGCTGGAGGAAGTGACTCAACGGGTTTAAATGATATGTGGTATTTTCAGCATCAGATGGGAGTTTTTGCTCCTCAAGCATGTTGCGGGAAGGATAAATACGATCCTAGGACCGATTGTTGTGAAAAGGGAAAGGTTGTTCCTATGGAGCCAATCTGGGAGTGTGTCCGCCGATTCGCTAACCACAACTGGATTCCGGTCATTCCATTCCTTGGACATTTCGAGACCGGACATGGCTATTATTGCTGCGACGGGCCCAATAAGAATTGCTTTGGCAATCCGGGTGCCTATCCCGCCGGTTTGGGACGAGGTTACCCTGCGGCGGGCACGGCAATCCTAAAAGGGAGCCTGCTCCCGCCTGAGCTGTTGAAAGGGGGCGGCTGTGACGCAGCCGAGATTTGCCCCGCTGCAAAGAGGAAAAAGTGCAATAAGCCCAAAGCTTCTCATAGATTAGGAAAATGGTATGAATGCCAATGGAACTGCCAGGATGAGGCGTGGTGCGGTGGTGTGAGGACCATAGATATATATGACCCGCCAATATTCTATTTGAAACGCTGAGAATGAACATGCGAAAATGGCTTCCATATTGGGTGGTACTTCTGCACACAATCCTGGTGTTTGGCTTTGCCTTCCTTCTGGCTCAATCTCTAGACCTGCAAAGCGCAGATAGTCTTGAAGCTACGCAAGTACTCTGGACACTATTTATGGCAATCGATTTTCCTGCCAGTATCTTCGGTGCGTTGGTTTTGCGGCTATTCTCCCATTGGTTTCCCGGTACTGAACCAGCGACTTACTCAATGTGGGGGGAGTGTTGGTTTCCAGCATTCTATTTTGCGATAATTGGTGCCATCCAGTGGTACCTGATTGTGAGGTTTACTCCTGATATCGTAAACTTCTGTCGGATGCGAACACGGGAGGGGAATATTCATTCTTAGTAACTTGCGATTCCCGGCGCCGCCGCGTGCCTTGTGTCTTCTGTGTCGCAGTGTTGCAGGAGAGCGAAACGGGGACGTAGCTTAATGCCACTAAGTTAAGCCAAATCGCCATATTTTTCAAAGAGTTGTGCTTTGAGTACGGCCCGCGGTTTGGTCATATAGGGGAACTGCTTTTTGGGGCGTTTGAGTACACGCGATTCCAATTGGCCGGAACGTAAGGGGGTTGACAATCAAGGCCGGGCATTCATGCAGGTCACCGTGGCGCATCCATGCGAGGGTATCAGCAAAGCTCAGACGATTGACGTTGACACCCTGCCGTCGCGCCGCCTGCAGCATGATGATTCGGATAAGGTTGTATACCAATAGAAATATCAGCCTTTCTTTGCGCACCCCATCAAGGGTCTTGCACTTGAGTACATCCATGCCCAGTGTGATTTTCAGGTGGCGAATGTTCGTTTCTATCATCCATCGTGAGAGCCGTAGGTTACTGTGGATCGGTTTATTCCGGTGCGCCTTTGTGTCGTGGTGATGATCATTGGCTTCCGGTTATGCGTTACCCAGCCTCCTGGGTGGTAAACGCGGACCGTGGCTGTTTCTCGGACCACGGTGTTTTGGTCTGCGGCCAAAGTGGCTGTCTGCCGCCAGCGTTGCGTTGCTTCCAGCGTATGCCAATACTCATATGCCAATGCCCCCAGATCACCGGGTATCTGATTTACTTATCCATAAACTTCCGCCCGATACCGGTTCATTGAGAGCGCTATGCGAACAAATAGAGCGCGCCAAGCGCTTAATGGAGCCGTGAATCAGATCATTTGCCGGTCGCCAGAAAAATGGCCGCACCATAGCGTTGGACCGCAAAAAAACTGTTTCAATGCAAAAGAACCGCCGTATAGGTAAAGACAAATATTGTCGGTTGCTATTGTTATGGAGTCGTGATTATACTTCCAACCATTGTTCTGGCTTCGCCGGGCGGACCGCTCAGGCGGAACCGGGAAGTATCATTTCGGTTGGCCACATGAATTTTGGAGTCGCAATGTCGGAAGCAAACAACTGGGTGGTAAAGGATTCAACCGGTAACCCGGCTCCGTTGGGGCTGATGGGATTTGGGATGACCACTGTTCTGCTTAATCTGGCCAACGCCGGATTTTTCAGCCTGAATTCCATGATTCTGGCCATGGGCATCTTTTACGGCGGCATCGCTCAGCTTATTGCCGGAATAATGGAATGGCGAAAGGGGAATACCTTCGCCGCGACGGCGTTTTGTTCGTATGGAACATTCTGGCTGACGCTGGTATGGCTGATTGAAAGCCCAGGACTAAAACTGCCCCCGGACGCCAAGGCGATGGGATCGTATTTTGCCATCTGGGGAGTTTTTACTCTGTTTCTGTTTATTGGCACACTGCGGTTGAATCGCACGCTGCAGTTTGTGTTTGCAACATTGACCATTCTGTTTGCACTGCTGGCGGCGAAGGAATTTTCCGGAGCCGACTGGGTGGGCACTGTGGCGGGTTACGAGGGAATCGTGTGTGGAAGCAGTGCAATGTACGCCGGTTTTGCGCAGGTCCTTAATGAAGTCTATGGACGAACTGTGCTGCCACTGGGGGCGGTGCAATAACAGAAAGTGGGGGGACTGGAACTGGCTCGCCAATTTTGCTTCAGGCCAGTGCCTTTTTCACCAGGCTTCGGGCATCGGCCACAAGCTGGTTCAGATGTTCCTGGCTTTTGAGGCTTTCTGCATATATTTTGTATTGGGCTTCCGTTCCGGAGGGTCGCGCGGCAAACCAGCCGTTGGCGGTCGTGACCTTCAGCCCGCCGATGGCCGCGCCATTGCCCGGGGCGTGGGTCAGAGCGGCGGTAATCTGTTCACCGGCGACTTGCTTTTGTGTGACAGCTGTAGGTGAAAGTTTTTTCAGAGCCTCTTTTTCCCGCAATGTGCAAGGCTGGTCTTCCCGCACGTAAAAGGATCGTCCGAACTGCTTTTCAATTTCGGCGTAATGGACGCCGGGGTCTTTGCCGGTGCGGGCGGTCATTTCGCAGGCCAGAAGGTCCATGACCAGTCCGTCCTTGTCGGTTGTCCAGACGGTGCCGTCGCGACGAAGCAATGTGGCACCTGCGGATTCTTCCCCCACAAAACCAAGCGAGCCATCGGACAAGCCTTGGACAAACCATTTGAACCCGACGGGAACTTCATAGACTTTTCGGCTGGCGGCGGTGGTGACACGGTCTATAATTCCACTGCTGACGAGCGTTTTTCCAACCATGGCGGCGGCGGGCCAGCCGGGCCTGTGGCTGAACAGATAGCGCGCCGCGGCGGCAAGATTATGATTTGGCGGCAGCAATCCAACGGAGGGTGCAACGATACCGTGGCGGTCGGCGTCGGTATCGTTGCCGAAAGCGATCTGGTATTTATCTTTAAGGGCCACGAGTCCGGCCATGGCATAAGGACTGGAACAATCCATGCGTATCTGCCCATCGTGGTCGACGCGCATGCGGCGGAAGGTGAAATCCACATCCGCATTGATCACCGTCAGGTTCAGGCCATAGCGCCGGCGGATGGGTTCCCACAGGTGAACCGCGGCACCGCCCATGGGGTCGGCGGCAATGATTAAACCAGATGATTTAATAATGTCCATATCAATGACTGTCGATAAATCAATGACGTACGGCTCGATAAAGTTGTAAAATCGGGTGGTCGGCGCGCCCAGGGCCTGTTTGAGCGGAATTCTTTTGACCTGGCGGTTGGCGGCCCGCAGATACGTGTTGGCGCGGTCCTGAATCCAGCTTGTGATGTCCACATCAGCCGGGCCGCCGGTGGGGGGATTGTATTTAAAGCCGCCATCGCGCGGCGGATTATGTGAGGGCGTGACCGCAATGCCATCGGCGAAGCCGCCGGTTCGGCCACGGTTATGCTGCAGAATGGCGTGTGAAAGAAGTGGCACAGGGGTGTATTCGTTATCGACAGCGGGGCGCAGTTCCACACCGTTTGCCGCGAGCACTTCCACGGCGGTGTCGTGGGCGGGGGTGTCAATACCATGGGTGTCCTTGGCAATGAACAGCGGGCCGTCAATTCCTTTGATCCGCCGGCAGTCACAAATAGCCTGGGTCATGGCCAGCACGTGGGCTTCAGTAAACGAGCCGTCAAGCGGGGTGCCGCGGTGGCCGCTGGTGCCGAAGCTCACGGCCTGGCGTGGATCTGCAGGATCAGGCTTTTTGTCAAAATAGTCACGCGTCAGGGTAGCCATGTCGATCAGCATATCGGCGCTGGGTGGCTGGCCGGCATTGGGTGAAACAGGCACGAAGCATCTCCATCAAGAGGCGAACACTTTCGACATATCCGCCGCTTGCAAACGGTCGGCGGATTGGAATGATTCAGGGCAAACCGGACAATTTATTCCTCGCCAAAGCGGCCATTGACCAGCCGTTCGAGAGCGTCAAGCGCGGCGGCGGCATCGTCGCCGTCGGCCTGAATTTTCAGGCTTGTGCCTTCGGTGGCGGCAAGCATCATCATGTGCATGATGCTTTTGCCATCCACGCATTGATCGGCTTTCCAAACGCGAATAGCGCTGTGGAACTGGTTGGCGACATCCACAAACTGCATCGCGGGCCGGGCATGAAGGCCGAGCTTATTGGATATTTTAATTTCTCTTTCCATGTTGGCCTGTGCCGCTTCCAAAGTTCAGGTTGTGTTATGAAATTGCGGAATGTTGTCCGCTTCCGCATGGGGGGCGACTTCGCGGTGCGTTAAAAACGCGGAGGAAATCAGCGTGCGACGCCGGTCTGATCGGCTTCATCCAGAAGATCGCTGATTTCCTTGCGAGTGGCTGCTCTGCGCAAAAATCGGCGGAAGTTGTCCTGCTGGAGGTTGCGGAATATATTTTCCATGGCCTGTAAATGGCCGTCGGGGCTTTCCGGCGGAGAAAGAAGCAGCACGATACTGTAGACGGGCGCCTGGTCGAGTGCCGCGAAATCAACACCGTTGGCACTTCGTCCAATGGTTCCGACCCGCTTTTTTATAAGCGAATGCTTCACATGAGGAACTGCCACACCTTTGCCGAAACCGGTGCTGCCATGCCTTTCGCGGTCAAGAATGGCTTTGCAGATGGTATCCACGTCTGCCTGGGCAATCGCCTTGTTTTCAGCCAGAGATACGACAAGCTCGCGAATAACCCCGTCGCGTGCCGTAGCCTTAAGCTCAGGCACAATTGCGTCCTTAATAATAAACTCCGAGAACTTCATTGGATTTCCCCGTTTGGTTGTTGGTCACGCCTCGCTATGTTCCTGCAGGATTCCTTTTTGCGCCGGTCGCCGCCAACGGCCCGGCTGGGGTTGATTATTCCGGATGTTTCCGGTTCCGGAATTTTTTCTTATGTTCAGAAATCTGGCGTTCGAGTTTGTGGACGACCATATCAATGCATGCATAAAGATCGTCCCCTTCCATGCTGCCGACAAACATGTTGCGATGTTCCGCACTGACGATAATTTCGACCCGTTTGGATTTTCCGGAGCTGCCGTCCAGGACGACCTCTATTTCCTTTATCAGATCATAAAATTTGGGCAACTTGCCGGCTTTTTCCTCCGCATGCTGGCGGATCGCGGGGGTTACGTCCATGTGACGTCCAGTCAATGTGATGATCACTCGGAAACTCCTTAAACCGGCGGAATGGCAAAACAGGTTTTTTTCGGACCAACCGCCTTCATAAACGTATCGGCGCAGGCAGGCATCGTCAATAGTCAAAATAAATTGATGCCGGCTGTCCACAGTGGCCAAGGCGGCACGGCCGGCCCGACCAGGTGGTGAAAGCGGGTGGTCTGGAGTGGTTGGCCAGCCGAACGGAGGCTTGGGTTGACGGCCACCGACCGCTTTACTGCATCACAAACGGCTTGTTAAGCGTTAGAATAGTAGTACGGCGGCCGGGTGGCGAGCCGGTGGCCAAGGAGCATGATATGGATCGAATCTTCCGTTTTGCGGTGGTTGGCGCGGTAACCCTGCTGGGGTTGACGGCACTGCACACCGGCGTACGTGCGGCGGCGGCATCCAGGCAGAAAAAGGTTCCTACGCTCGCGATCCTGCCATTTGTAACTGAAAATGGCAGTTCGCAGGGCCTGGCCGACCGGATGCGGTTTGCCGTGGGAAAAAAAATGTCACGAAACGGCCACTTCAAGCGACTGGATGATCATGATGTGGACATGATGATTTCCGCGCTGCAAATTCCATGGACTGCACCTGTGCATAAAGCGGATATTGTGACGGTTATAAAGAATTTGGCGACCAGCCAGACAGTGATGGGTTACCTGAAGGGCCGTCGGCTGAAACTGGAATTGTTTGTGGGCACCCGACTGGCGAAAACCGTTACGGCGACAATTCCACCGGACACAACCAGTCCGCGTTTGACAGTGGAAGCGATGTTGACCAAGCTTGACAAAATTGGCTTTCATCATATGAGTTCCAAACAGGTGGATCATTCCAACCCGGCAATTGAAAAATTGTTTAAAATCAGGCCTAATCTGGTCGCGGACCCGAATTTCAGTTTTTGTGAGCGACGCGGCTTGGCCGCTTCACCGGATTGGCAGATGTTCCTTGAAAAACAGGATTACCATCCGCCTCTGATTTCCGCAGCCAAGGCGCGGAATTTGCAGCCGGATTCAGTGGCCATTGTGCCGCAAAGCGTTGTTTCGGGTGCCCGAAGCCACGGCTATTGTCTGATGTTGCGAACCAGTTTGAATACAGCGCAGAACAATGGCCTGGCGTGTGAAAGTCTTTGGATTCCAGTGATAGATGGGCATCGTTACCGATTTTCCGTGCAGTATCATAGTGCCGCGCCACGGATACGCATTTTTCTGAAAGGGTTTGCCTACTGGCCGGACGCTTTCAGCAGTGATAACAATTTGGCCAGCCAGCGGAAAGAGATTTACCGATATCAACTGTTGCCGCTGACCGCCAACAAGGGCTGGACTACCACGGAAGCGGATTTTTCACCGCGGGCGATGCGCAGTTTGAATGCAAAACATCCAATAAAATGGATTCGCATCGACTTTTTCAGCTATCTGAACGCTGGCGACGCCTTTTTCCGACGCGTGCAAATTCGCGATATTACGCCAACGGCTGGTGGAGGCCGTCATTAGCACCATTCAAACAAATTCAAAGAATTGGTGGGCGAGTGGGGAGGACTGGCCTGATCAAGATTGCTTACCCGACCGCCCGGCGCGGCAAAAGATGGATGGAAGGAGGGCTGTCGCATGGGGCGATACCTGAGCACGCAAACTGTTCGCCGGGCGCAGCAGCGGCAATTGAAAATGGCTCGGGATGTTTGTTTCATCGGGTGTCCACCTGATGTTCGTTACGTTGGCGGGGTGGACATGGCATTTGGGCGGGCCACGGGTCAACCGGGCCTCCGGTCGGGGGCGGTGGGTTCGCCCGCAGTGGCGGTTGCGGTGGTGTGGGACCGACAAACGCGCAGGTGTGTGCAGGCGGTTTGCGCCCGGGGAACCGTTCGGTTTCCCTATGTGCCGGGACTCCTTTCTTTCCGGGAAGCTCCGCTGATGATGGCCGCAATCAGACGCATTGATTCCCCGGTGGATGTCTGGCTGGTGGACGGGCACGGCATTGCGCATCGGCGCGGTTGCGGACTGGCAACGCACATTGGCGTCGCATTGAATCTGCCAACAATTGGCGTTGCCAAAAGCCTGCTGACAGGGCGGCTGGCAGGGCCAGGTAAGCTTCGGCAAGCCAATATGGCGCTCGACCGTTTGGTGTGCGACTGGCAGGGGAGCGAGCGATTTGCCGGTTATGCGATTCGTCCGCGGGCGGGGCACGAACCGCTGTACATAAGTCCGGGCAATCGGATTTCCGCGGAACAGGCGTTAAAAACAGTGGTGGATTGTCTAAATGGCGAAGACCGCTTGGCAGTGCCGATTCGCCTGGCTGACGCACTATGTGCCCAACTTCGGCTGATTCCACCTCACCGGCGCAAACTGACCGCAGCGGCCTTGCAGGCCACCGTTGCGGTTTGATTGCCGTTCCTTTCCCAAGGCATTCTGCCGGCCGGTGTGTTGACCGTCTTGGCGGGCGGCCTGACCAATTTGATCGGCAGGCGGCACAACGCTTAATTGTGCCCGATGCTGTGCGGCTGGTCATGGGATTTAATGTGATAAACCCCGCCGGGCAACCGGCAAACCACACGATCGGCCTGGTGGCCACGTATAATGACAGCGGGTTGTTTTGTCAGGGGGGCACCGTTGAGGAGCACGGGCGACCGGCCGGTATGCGGGATATAAATCGTGGCCACTGTATTGACAGGGATGGTGATATCCATCGTGCAATTTCCACCCGTGCGATGCCAATTACTGACAATTTTTCCCAGCACAGATTGATAGCTGGCACGTACCCAAGTCAGATTTTCCACCATGCATGGTCGGATTTCCAGTTGATGCCCTGGCTTGTTTGCAAAATTCAAATGAATGCCGGCCAGACCATTGTAGAACCACTGGTCGATATGTCCGAGCATGAAGTGGTCTTGAGAATCCTGGGGCAGCGCGTTCCAGGCTTCGGTCAGGGCAGTCGCGCCGTGGGCTATTTGATAACCGTAACTTGGAGGATTGGTTTGAGTGGTCATTTTATATAGCAGGGCGTTCTTATGGGCGTCGGTGAGAGCCTGAACCACATAATGGAATCCGATATCGCCCGCAGTGGTGTGGTCGCCGTGTCTATGAATGCTGGCAATTAAACTGGCCAACACCTTCGGGCGGTCAGCTTTGCGTGTCAGTCCGGTGGCCAGAGCCATGGCGTTGGCACATTGGCTGCCGCGGTCATATTGGCCGGTGGCAGGATGATAAAACCGCTGGTTGAACGCGGATCGCACGATTTGAGCCTGCGCGGCGTAGATTCGAGCTTGCACGGGGTGACCGAGCAACCGGGCGATTCGGGTCATTATATTTAAGTCACGATACCAGGTGGCCGAAGCGGTCACACCTGAACTGGTGAGTTGCTCATAACCGGGGGGATTGGGGCCAAGGTCGTACCAGTCGCCCAATCCAAAAAACAAAAGATTGCCACGGGCCTTGGATTTCAGGTAGGCCATGTAACGCACCATCATGATGTAATTGGCCCGGAGAATCCGCTGATCGTCAAAATGACGGTAAATCAGCCATGGGTCAATAATTGCAGCGCTGCCCCATTCCGGTGAATCCACAAAGCCGCCCGCATAGTTAAAATAGACCGGCGCAATATCGGCCACATGACCATCAGCGTCTTGATCGGCCCGCATGTTTGCCGCGGTCTGGGCGTACAAATTCGGCACGAAAAAATTATCCATAAGGCCTGGCCCCACCAGGTAAGTATCCTCCAGCCATCCGCTTTTTTCGCGCGTGGGGCAATCGGTCACAATGCTGACCATGTTGTTGGCCATGGCCATGGTTATAAGATGATGGATCTGATTAATTAGGCGATTGCTGCATGAAAAAGAGCCTATGAGCGGAGCGGATGTGTGGGTGGCCTGACCGGTTACAGCAAGTACGGCCGGCAATTGATGGGAATTTGGGGCAGGGGCGGCATTGACCTGCACATAGCGGAACCCGAAATAGGAAAACATCGGGTGAAATGTTTCAACGCCTTTGCCGTTCAATGTGTACGTACACCAGATCGGGCCAGCACAGGATTGCCAATTCGTGCCGTCGGGGTGAATTAATTCTGACGGATAGACCGTTAATGTGGAGCCGGCCGGTCCGCGAGCGGTAATGACCGGTCGGCCAGCCATATTCTGCCCCAGATCGTAAACCGCCACGCCGGGTTGGGGATGCAATACACGAATGGCTGTGTATACATGCATCACTTTTACCGGAGGCGCGGTTTGTGCCACGAGTCTGCCGCCCGGACCATGGGTCGGCCGCGCGTGCCGCCAGTCAGCATCATTGAAACCGGGCAATTTCCATCCGGGAATCGCGTCGATCGCGTTGTAATCTTCCCCGCCGAAGATGTTGCAAAAGCTGACAGGTCCCGGCGCGGTTCGCCATTGACCATTGCTGACAAGGGTTTGAGATGTGCTATCGGTAAATGCAATTTGCAACTGCAATATCAGTTTTGGCGGTCCGAAACTGGCCGGTGCGTGGTTGTATCGCCCTGGGTAATCGGCACTGTCATACATGCCGGTGCCGAGCATAACGGCCAGGACATTGGCGCCTTGACGAAGGCGCGTGGTGACATTGAAGGTGTTATAGTCCACCCGCTTTCGGTAATCGGTCCAGGCTGGCTGCATGACATCATGCCCGACTTTTCGCCCGTTGATAAACAAGTCGTACTGTCCCAGACCAGAAACATACACCACCGCATGAGCGATGGGTTTGGCCACAGAAAACGGATAACGAAAAAGAGGCAGTCTGGCTGTCGACAGATTTATTTTGCCCCATGGGCCGCGGCCAAATTTGGCGACTGCCCGCGCGTCAGGCCATCCTGAATCGTTAAATTCCCGGCTTTTCCAGCCTCGGGTTAAAACGGCGGATATTTTCCAGGTGTTATCCACCGGTATTATTTGCGTTCGGCCATTGGACCAGGTTATGGAAAGCCTTCCAAGCAATCCTGCTGGATTGGGCGATGAACCTGTATTGGTTGCCTTTACCGCCAGAATATTGCGGCCATGGCTCAACAATGGCAATACATTGACGTGTTGCATCAGCCGCCAGTGCATGCCGGAACCCGCCCATTTACCATTAATAAACAATTGGAATTCATTGTCCGCTGTTAAATCAAATGTGGCTTTAGAGATGGTCGGGCCGATCGGCAGGTTGACGGTTTTTCGGAAATAGACGTTGCCCACAGGAGCATTCATGCCAACTTCGGGCAGCCAGACCCACGAAAGCTTCTGTTTGGTTGACGATAATGGTGATTGTGGAGCGGTAATCCAGTGTGCGTGCCAATTGCTTTTATGCAGCAGTCCCATGGTCCATAAGGCGGGTTTGCTCCATGCCGAAGCATGGCCGGCGGTCCCCCACACCCTTACTTTCCACCAGCAGCGCTGCCCGGCGACCAGGGGCTGACCTGCATAGCGGATGTCAATGGTCTGGTTCGAAACTACTTTGCCGGAATCCCACAGATCACCATGGTTGCTTTTCAGATGCGCCCGACTTGTGGCAACCAGTATCTGATACGCGGTCTGCCGAGCGCCGGTCAGACCCGGCGTGTCGGCCCTAAGTTGCCACGCAAGCAGCGGATGAGCGCTTTGCAGCCCCAATGGCCGCACAAAATAGTTGCAACGCAAGGCGACAGGATCAATTGCCGCTGCGGCAAGCGCCGCGAAGCAGAAAGGAATAAGACAGAACAATAGCAGGATATTACGCGGTATTTTGCGGTTCAGCATGTCTTTCACAGTCATATTTCAGAGAAACCGTAACGGTGGGGCGTCGTCCTTATCCGGTGAGAAAGGTCTTCCACCAAATACACTGATTTTTATCATTCTCCATTAAAACGCGTGTGCCTGGAAGTTGGTCGCTCCACGGAGTCGCGATCCACCTGGCCGGGTGGTACCGGTATACAGCAGACTTGGAATAAAATAAAGGGACTGGCTCGCTAATATCCGGAAAAATCACTTGAATGATGAATGGGCCGCGACATTTCCGACGTTTTCGACCCGTGTCCATTAAGTCCAATAATCATTTTGGTTAGAAATAATCTGGAAAGGCATTTTAAGGTGTTGCATCATCAATGTATCCTGGCGGAGTTGACCGAGTGTCGCATTTCCCGCGCAAAGCTTATGCTTATAAATACACATGTGCCATTGAATTGAATCCATGACACCTTGAAAACAGGTGTCTATGCCAGGACAACAATCTGCGCGGTGCGTATCGTGACTGGTCCAAGCAATCCGGATTCAACCAGTTGATCATTTTTATGCCATAGCCGCCAAGTGGTAAAACTGATTCGGCCTGTGGGACTTTTCTTACCTTCCAGCACCCAGTCCGGCCACTGCCTGAGGGTGCCGTCCGGATTGCGGTCGCTGTCTTCTGGCAGAAACTCATCGCCGATCATGCGATTGATCCACAAGTTGGTCACCTTCACCGACAATGTATTGCGATCCGGCATCAGCAGACCGGTAATATCCATCTGCCATGGTGGTTTCCAGAGCAGGTCCAGCCTGTGGCCGTTAAGGCTGACCTCCGCCATGACCGCAACCCGCCCCAAGTCAAGAAAATGGCGCCGGTGCCCCGAGAGCATCCGGGGCGGCAGACGAAATTCAGTGGAATATTCCGCTGTACCGGAAAAATATTTAACACCCGCAACCGGATGTTCACTAAGGCTGATAAGTTTTGGAAGCACCACCTGGGCGGGCGCTCCGCGGTCCGGTGGAAATCGCACGGTCCATGGGGCGGATAATTCCAGTGGTTTTGGAAGCGACGCGACCCGCGCGTGGCGAACTGCGCCGCCCGTACTGAAAAACCCGTAATGCCCCGGAGCAAACACCGTGGCAGACAGATGTTTTCCGGAGACGGGTGTGATATCAACGGACAATGGCGCGGCGACCGAAGTCAGCAGATTTGCGGTCTGGCCATCAAGGAAGCGAAGTTGCCGCTTTTTGCCGTCAATTAATACATCAATCAGTAAAGTCTTCACAACGTTAAAGGCGGGGTCGCCGCCTATCTGCGCAATTTGTACCACCGGAAATGAGGTGTGCCCCTCATGAAAAAGGCTGGCCACAATGGCGGTCACAACCCGGGTCCTGGCCGGATCATCCGCCGGCCCGTACGTGGCGTGCAGAATATGTATCGCCGATGCGCGAGTCGGATATCCAAACAGGGGGGTGTCGTTTCGAGTGATGCGGGTAATGCCGCCCTTGTTGCGCGCTGGGCGGCTGAACACGACAAAGGTGGACTCTTTCCATTCCAGCCGCAAGGACACGTGGGTCACTTTCCGGTCGGCATCCTGCGTCCAGATCGCCGCCGGCTCGATGGCGCCGGTCTGCGGATTCCATAATTCCGGCGTGCGGCCGGTGATACGAAATGCGCAGTTGGCATCAACCGCATTTTCCGCCAAGTTGGTGACAAAATAGATATCGGCATCGTCGGTTCGCCGGTGCGCAAAGTGCAACTGTGAATCGCTGGTGAAATCAGGGGGGATATTCTTTTCATGAAGGACCTGTTGCGGCGTTTTATGGGTGATAATTCTGCCGCTGGACCAGATTTTATCAGCCAAGCTGGAGACTTTCTGGTCGCAGGCGGGATAACCCGAAAGACCGGGTGATTTCATCGGTCTGGTGGCTCCAATCATTGTTGCGCCGGCGTCTGCGAGGGCTTTAATTTTAGTCAGCAGGTCCACCGTCATGCACGGTGAATCAGGCAGAACCATAATACGATATGCCATGCCATCAGGCAGAACCAGATTTCCATTTTGCACGCGCAGCCGGGAAATGACCGCCTCCGCTGGACATCCATCACATTTGTAAGTGTGTACATAAGATTGATCGCCTGCGCCGGGCATGGTGGGACAGCCGGATGGCGCGCCTTCCGGCTGCACATACAGCACATCCGCCACCCAATGGCCCTGACGCAGCAGATGCTGGCACCGCGCCACGTACTGGTGCCATGAAAGGGATTGCTTCCACCAGGTCTGTGTGCGTTCATAATGGAGACCCCAAGGTCCCATTGAAACGCCGGGCGCGATATTTAAAAATGGCTGCATGGCGTAGCGATGCACCACAAAACGGTTCACGCCCTGGCAGAAGGCCCAGTCGCCAATATCCTTGACCACCGCGGGGTGTCCCTGCCAACGTTCATTGCTGTCGGCGGTGAATGTTTCCTGGCCAATAATCCGTCGGCCGTACACATGGCCGGCGGAAGTCATTTCCGTTACCGAATAAGCGGCACCAAACCGGCCCCACGACCATAATTCGGACATCGGTTCCACTGCGGTGCCGCCATAATGCATTTCATCCACTGGTACGCCGGAATAACCTTCAATGGACAGCCGCAGGCCGTTCTTTTCCGCAAGGTTGCGCATGCAGACTGAATAATTCTCAACCAGCAGTTCAGAAATTGTTTTACGGAGGTCCCAGAGGAATCTTTCGGATTCCTCCAGGCTTGCCACAACCTGGCCCGTCATCACGGGCAGCCAGCGGTGAAGGTCATAACCGCGGCGGGTTTTGAAATCGTCGGGGAATGTTCGCGTCCAGTTTTGTGAACCCGTTTCCCAACTGTCAATATGCGTGCAGACCAGGGTCCCACCGGCCAGTGGACCGGCTTTCGCGATCAATTTTGCCATCAGGTTGTCAAAGTGAAATGTGGTGGCCCGTTTGCTGAGTTTATCGGTTTCCAAGCCCAGACCGCCTGCGGGTGCCGGGTGATTGTCCACGCCGGTACTGGTATGACCGAATCGCAGGATTGTCCAGTTGCCGGCAGGAGCATTCCAAAGAAGGCGTCCGTAGGCGTTGGTGTGAGTGGTCAAATCAACCACCTGATTGAATTTGACGATTTCTCCCGCGGCCAGCCGTGGCCAAGTTGCCTGTGCAGCAATATCATCCTGGGTCACCACTTCGGTGACGCCAGCGAGGTCTGGTATGGAGTATAGCTGTCCATGGGTTGCGGCAGTTGGCGTGGGAAAAGCAATAACAGCGACATCCTGGTAATAGCCATCAGTCTGCGCGGGCTGGGAAAGCATCACATCCACTTTACGGCCACCGTTTACGCCGGTGCTGGTCCACACCAGTCGCTGCATGGATAGTTCTGGAGTAATCCAGGGACCGCCGCTGCCACACCAGCCGGCGTCGTTGGTCATGTTGATTTCCAGGCCCAGGCGAGCCGCTTCCGAACAGATAAAGCCGAACATGGTGCGCCACTCGGGGCTGCCGAATCGCACCGGTCCGGGCGGAGTTCCTTGCGCAACTTCCATGATCAGCACGCCCCCGATTCCCGCCGCCTTCATTGCCTCAAGATCCGCGGTGACGCCTTCGCGTGTCAGGTTGCCATCCAAAAAGAACCAATAAACCCACGGGCGGGCGCTGTCAGGTGGTGCGAGGAATTCGCGGGATAAACGATCGTACGGTATTGACTCCGGCATATCCGATGCGACTGATTGCGGAATTGAAGAAGGCACAGCATTTCCACTCGCCGATTTTGCTCCCGCTGCACCAGCCAGAATGAAGAACCCCGACGCACTGGAAAATTTAACAAATTCCCGGCGGTTCAAGTGTGACATAAAAGTGTGTCCTTCTTAAATTAAAAAGAGCATTGCAACGCGCGCTGCTGGTAAAGGGTTTTGCAATCTGTTCAACAATTAAAATTCCGGCAAGATAATAGGTTGCAAACGCAAAACGATACCATGACAACGTACCGATCGCTTCTTGATTGCTCCAATTGCCTCAACAAACAGTTGCGTCGCGATATTCTGGCGATTGCCAGGCAATTAATATTCCCACCGGGAAACGTTGAATCAGCCGTTGATACGACCTTCCCATGGGCTGCTGGCTGTTGCATACAGTTTGCGAGGGATGCGGCCAGCGGTGCCAGCCAGCCGTCCGGCTTCGGTGGCCAGTGCCATGGCCTGAGCCATTTTGACGGGGTCTTGTGCGCCGGCAATGGCGGTATTCAGAAGAACCCCATCCACCCCGATTTCCATGGCGGCGGCTACATCGCTGGCGGTTCCCACTCCGGCGTCCACGATGATCGGATAGGCGGGATCGTTGTGTTTGAGTTCCTCCAGAATGATGCGAATCGCATTGGGGTTCAGCACGCCCTGTCCGGACCCAATGGGGGATCCCGCGGGCATCACGGCTGCAGCTCCGGCTTCTTTGATGCGCTTGCAAAGCATCACATCGTCCGAACAATAGACCAGCACGTGAAACCCATCAGCCACCAGAATTTTCAACGCCTCCAGCGTTCCCAGCGGTTCGGGCAGAAGCGTTTTGGTATCACCAAGGCATTCGAGTTTCACCCATTGTGCTCCCTGATACCCCGACCCATCCAATAATTCCCGCCCCAGCCGAGCGACGCGAACCACTTCGTCGGCGGTGAAACTGCCTGCTGTATTAGGCAGCAGAATATATTTTTTGGGGTCAATAAAATCCAGAATATTGCGACCGGAATTTTTGTCCACAAGTCGTTCACGCCGGACTGCTACCGTGACGCAATTAGATTTGCTTGCCGCGTGACACTGCTGCATCAGCTCCAGCGTGGCATACTTGCCGGTGCCCACAATCAGCCGTGATGAAAGCGTATAAGGGCCTATTTTCAGTTGTTTGTCCATCATGGGTGAAAATAACCTTCCAAAAAATGCTGTAAGATGTTGCCAAGGCTTAAGTCAGCCGCCGCCAACCAGTGTAACGACTTCAATTTGATCCTGTGGCGCCAGGCGAACGGTATAAAAATCCGCTCGGCGGACAATTTCACCGTTGCGTTCCACCGCCACGCGCACCGGCGCAAGCTTGTGCAATGCCAGAAGCTCGCCGATAGTTGCTTTTTCCGGAATTTCCATCTTTTTTCCGTTCAGCAGAATTTCCATGAATAAAATATTACACCCAAGTATGCTCTTCGGCCACTTGAGGCAACCTTGGAATTGGGAATGTACGGTGATTGTCGCCACCCGCGCCGCAATGTGGTCGGCGCGTCCGTGCGCCGCCTGCGGCCGATAGGGGCGGTTTCCCTGCATCTGACCTGGCACGACATTTCGCGTACCACTATGCCGCCGCGGCAGTGCGACTCCATCATTACGACCGGGGCTGGGGGGCGATTCGGGAATGGTCAATGCCAATACCAGGCAGCGGGTCCGGACACGCAAAAGAGGCCGCGCGGTGCCGGCTCCGGGGAGGGACTAAAAGCGACAACAGTGGATGTGGTCATGATGGTTGCAATCGGCCTTTTGGAAGACCGCGGGCTTGTGGCCATTGTTGCCTCTGGTGCCAGTTATGTTGACCAAAGTATCGAACCTTTGAAATCCGGAGGGTAAACGCAGCATAATAATAAATTCGCTAAGCAAAGCGGAGCTAACAGCCGGCGGCCAGAAGCAGGCACCAGCGGGAAATCGGTGGTTTGGCCAAAATATCGCCTATGCCGAATTTGTTGAGGCTCGCGGGACGGCTGCCTTATACGAACCCAAGAATAATATGCGGGTGCATTGCCACTCGCCAATTCCGGCATACAATCTGTATTGTCGTCTGCGGTGGAATTGTTGGTCCGCGGGCAATGACGACTGCTAGACGGGAGTGTGTGTGCCAGTGGATTCAAAAGATATAACCAATCCTGCAGCGCTGCATCAGGGCGTGGCGTTGCCAGCCCAAATTTTGCCGGCCGGTGCGGTCGCACCGGATTTTTCCCTGCCTTATGCAGTGGGTAAATGTATGTCGCTAAGTGACTATCGCGGTCGGCCGGTGGTGCTGGCATTTTACCCGGCGGATTTCAGTCCGGTTTGCGGGGATCAGTTGGCCCTTTACAACGAGATTCTGGAAGAATTCGCACACTACAAAGCGTGCCTGCTGGGAATCTCTGTGGATGGTCCGTTTTGCCATCAGGCATACGCGAAAAGCCGCAGCCTGGAATTTTCATTGCTGGCGGATTTTGAACCCAAAGGTGAGGTTGCGCGGAAGTACGGCGTTTATCATCACGCGTGGGGCGTGGCGCGCCGGGCTTTGTTCGTGATTAATGCGGCCGGCATCATTCACTGGAGTCATCTGGCGGATATGGATGTAAGCCCGGGAGCGGACGGCATTCTGGCGGCATTGGCCGAGTTATGATCGGCCTTTGGACCGGATCGAATGGAGACCCCGTATGCTTCGCAGTTTGCCCATCGCGCCGCGTCCGGAATTAAAACCGCCGCCGGGGGTGGATGATCACTGGACCGGTTCGATAGGTCCGGCGGTGGAATTGGTGATGTTTGGCGATTACCAATGTCCGCACTGCAAGGCCGTGGATATGGTGTTGCGTGAGCTTCGCCATAGGCTGGCCGTTCCCGTGCGGATTTACTGGCGGCATTTTCCGCTGGCTAAGGTCCATCCACATTCGCGCGACGCGGCGCTGGTGGCCGAGGCCGGCGCGCGGAGCGGGCTTTTCTGGCCGCTGCATCATCTGTTGTTTGATCGCAGTCCTGACCTTTCGCGCGAGAAATTGCTGGAATATGCGGCGCAGACTGGCGTTGATCCAAACCAGATGTCGAACTGCTTTTCCGATCCACTGCTTGCGGCACGTGTGCGGGATCACATCAAAAGCGGCGTGCGCAGCGGTGTCAATAAAACGCCCACGCTGTATTTCCAAGGGCTGCGATATAACGGTGGAAACAATGCGGCGGCTCTTGAGGATGCTATTGTTGCGGCAGCGGAACTTGCGACCGATTCATCGGAAGCGGCAGGGGCGCAGCAGAACATGGACGCGGTCGATCCGCCTGTGAACGGTGGAGGCTTGTCTTGATGATGGGAATTGCGCTATTTGCCACCGGAACTGGCATACTGCTGCTGGCCGCCGTGGATATGTTGTGGACCGTTTTTCTTGAGGGTGCCGGCCCGCTGACAAAATATCTATATCCGCGGCTTGGTTATGCCTTGCGCCGGATCCATGTCCGGAGTGGAATTAAAGTTCAAAAAATATCCGGGCTGTTGGTCGTGCTGATGAGCCTGCTGATCTGGACCGGGCTTGTGTGGTTTGGCTGGTCGCTGATATTCTGTTCTTCGCCATGGGCGGTGGTAAGTGCGGCAACGCATAAACCGGCGGATATATGTGAACGAATTTATTTTACCGGGACCACAATTTTTACGCTGGGGCTGGGGGATTTTATACCACAGGGGCCGGTGTTTCAGATAGCCACCGACTTTGCGACCGGTTCGGGTTTTGTGCTACTGGGGCTGGCGATGGCTTATCTGGTGCCGGTCAGCAGTGCCGCAACGCAAAAGCGGCAGGTGGCGCTGAATATCTGGTGTCTTGGGCATTCACCTGCGGATATTATTATCAGAGGGTGGAATGGTGCGGATACAACGGCGCTGGCACCGCATTTTGCCGCACTTGTTTCAAGTCTGACTTTGCTGGCGGAAAGTCATATTACCTACCCGGTGCTTTATTTTTTCTTTGCATCACGGCGAAGCTCCGCGGCGGGACCCAATATTGCCGCAATTGATGAAGTGATTACGGTGCTGGAATGCGGGCTTGACGAAGGATGTCGGCTGGATACGCCATCACTGGGTGCCGTACGCGAGGCGATCACGCAATATCTTGAAACACTCCGGGTCACGCTTCTGACGTTGCCGCAGGAGATTCCGCCTGCTCCATCGCTTCAGACGCTGCGCGACGCGGGCATTCCAGCGGCTTCGGATGAGCTTTTTCGTAATGCTGTTGCCCAGTTGGCACCACGCCGCAAACTGCTGCTGGCATTAACGCGGAGAGACGGCTTTGAATGGGACAGTGTCTGGCCGATGCATGGCATCAGTAACGAGCCGGCATAAAGCGGCCCGCGGGAGCGGCCCATGCGTACAGTGGCGACGTGTTTTCGCGAACTATATTTTTGTGAAAAACGAGGACAAATTGCCGTGAAAAGTCCGCCGGCTCGTGGTCGAACCGCGGGCGGGGGCATAATTGCATGCATGTACCGGTGTCGCAGGATGATAAAATAATAAGGCAATATGATATTGACGAATTCTTGATTCGGGTTATTCTTCATGCATTGATGGCGGCGGGTATTCACTTGTTAAGCGATGGCCATTCTTCATCGCATTGACTCGCCCCAAAAAGAAAAAGTTTCGGAAATACCTTGTTCGAGGAGAAACTATGCTTTGGCGGCGAAGGAAGTCTGCGAAAAACAGTGTGATAAAACAGAAGGCTGGCGTCCGCAGGGCACCCTGTCTGGAAGCGCTTGAGCCGCGACTGTACATGAGCGGTTCAAATGCGATTGACACGCTCAATTTTGGAAATGTAACCGGAAATGCCACATCGGAGTCCATTATTACCGTGACCTGATCTTACCGACGGACGACGTTCTGATTGCGGTTGTTTGGAATTTGGCCGCAGCGTCGGTATTACCGGCAGATAAACGGCATCATCGTTCCGCATTGCAGAACCCGTCGGATTGCTCGGGACAGGAATCGAACCTGCACTCCTTTCGGAACCGGAACCTAAATCCGGCGCGTCTGCCAATTCCGCCACCCGAGCGGGGAGGAGCTAAATATAGCATAATTTTTTATTCTGGCAGAGCGCATAGAGTTTTTTATTTGAAGGACCTTGGGCCGGACATATGTCATCATTTCCGGGGGCATGATGCTTGCCAGGACTGGCTTCCTTAAAAATCGCATTAAGGGAAAAATGTGGGACTGGTCCCAATGCCTGCGAAATGCCGATAAAAAGGTCAGTGCCGGGCCGGATTGGCCATTCAGTATCGCCCGTTAGTATCGCAGTCTGGCTTGGAGATTCCGCCAGACAGCGTTTATACTGCCGGTTTGCAACTGTCGGCGATATCGAGGCTTGCAGCTGGAATTAACGGAAGGTTGGTTGCAAAAATGCCAATGTCGGCTTTTCGGTTGAGTTCCCTGTCGTAAAGTCGCGGCGGGACCGTGGAAAAATATGGGTGACTGGGAGGAATTGGCTGGATTTTTATACTGGCGGAAGGCGTTGAAGCATGAACCCACTCGAAAGGCTCCGGAAAAATATCGAAACAGTCTTTTTTGGTCGGGGCGAAGCAATTACTCATTTGCTGGTCGGCTTGATAGCCCGCGGCCATGTGTTAATTGAAGATGTGCCAGGAGTGGGGAAGACAGTTTTGGCGCGGGCGCTGGCACGCAGCATCAACTGTCAGTTCAGCCGCATTCAATTAACACCGGACCTTCTTCCCAGTGACATTCTGGGTGTATCCATTTACAATCAGGAAAGGCAGGCGTTTGACTTCAAACCTGGGCCGGTTTTCGCCAATATTGTTCTGGCGGACGAAATTAACCGTACCACGCCGCGCACGCAAAGTGCCCTCCTTGAAGCGATGAATGAAAGTTCAATCTCAACCGATGGCCAGACCATGGCACTTCCCCAGCCCTTTATGGTGGTGGCCACACAGAATCCGTTTGAATTTGAAGGTACCTATTTTCTTCCGGAAAATCAGTTAGATCGGTTTTTATTGCGCATTCAACTGGGCTATCCGGAAAGGTCGCGTGAACTATCCATTCTGCGTGAACAGCCCGGCCGCAACCGCCTGGACCGACTGGAACCTGTGCTGACCGCCGATGAGGTGCGTGTGCTTCAGGGGCAGGCCTCGCAGGTTAAAATTGACCCGGTACTTCTGGAATATATGATGGATCTGGTGGAGGCAACGCGCCGCCATGAGGGTTTGCACACAGGAATTTCACCCCGCGGATCTTTGGCCTTGATGCAGGCGGTGCAGGCCCGAGCCATGGTGGAGAACCGTGATTACGTCACGCCGGATGATATAAAGGAAATGGTTGTGCCTGTGTGTGCCCATCGTGTAATTACCCGCAGCTACATGGCCAATGGCGATGTAAGTACTGCGGCGCGCATCATGCAGGAAATACTTCAGAATGTACATTGCCCGCTGTGACGGTTTGCCTGGTGGTCGCCCGTGAAAAAAAACAAGCAGACTCGCCGCACCTATTACGAATTGACCTCCGCGGGCTTTGTGTTTGCCGGTGTGGTGGCCTTTGTCCTGATGGCCGCGGTCAACAGTCAGACAAATATTCTTTTCTGGGCGCTGGGTGTGGTGTCCGGGTCGCTGCTGCTGTCGGCAGTGCTTGGTTCCATGCTGCTGAAAAAACTTGTGGTGACGCGCAGTGTCGCGGACCATGCCATCGCCGGTGAACCGGTGGAAGTGCAATATCGCCTGGCCAATACCAAACGATTCATGCCTTCATGCGCCGTTCGTGTGACTGAAGCACGCCACACCGGTGAGCTGGCCACACTTCCAGAAGGATATTGTTTGCACCTTGGCCCTGGGCAAAGTACTTATGTGACCACTTTTCTTGTGCCTAAACACCGCGGCGTAGTGGAACTTCATGAACAGCGTGTCTGCTGCTCGTTCCCGTTTGGTTTCATAAACCGCGCAATTCATACCGTGCTGCCGCAAAAAATAACTGTTTTTCCACGGATTGGCATGTTAAGCCGCGGCTTGCTGGCGCGGTCGCGGACATTTTCATCTGCCGGGTCGGTCAGCAGTCCGAACCGTGGCGGGGCGGATGAATTTTATGGTATGCGGGAATATGTAGCGGGAGATCCGCTCCGATCCATTCACTGGCGGCGCAGCGCACGGACTGGCAAACTGGTGGTGCGAGAACTCACGTCAGATACGCCTCCGACGATTATAGTGGTGGTGGATGTTCGCGTATGGCGCGAGATGCCAGAAGGCAGGATAAAGGCGGAGCAGGCCATTGAGCTTGCCGCGGCGTGGATTTGCCGCGCCATGATGGACCATTTTGCCGTTGGCATGTTAATACCCGGTTCATCACAGCCAGTGCCGGTGATGGTGACTTCCGGACGCCCCCAACGGCAGGTCCTGCTTGAGACCTTAGCCCTGTTGGACCTGAAAAAACTGAATGCCGGTGCTATTCCGCCAACAACACCGCCCGAACATGCTGCGAAACGCGCGGAATACGTGGTGGTGGCACTTTCAAGGGCCGCGGCATCCATTGATATGGTGCCGGCGGGCAATGCGTATACCCTTTTATGTATGGATGATCCGGACAGTGCCAACTGGTTGCAGTTCCCCGGTGGACACGGCCCGCAATCCAGCCTGTATATGATTCCGGAAAGTCTGAATTCCGTCGTGGTCGCTGTCGGCGAACCGTCAGCGGTGCCGGTGGGTAAAGCCAGCGAAACCCCGGCCGCAGACAAGGCCGTTGTCTGACCAGTCTTTCGCAAGAGCCGCCATTAAGAATGACCAATAATTTTCTGAAAATAATGAAACCACCGCGGCGTCGGGGCGTAATAGTCAGACAGGAGGCAGTTTGCGCTGTGCCGTAACCGCGCGCCAATCAGGATTGTTGCGGGGAATATCCGCTGGAACACAGTAGTCAGGAGATTTGGAACAATGGGCATATCGATGGGCATGATGATCAATCTGGCTGCGGCCACGAATTGGGTCAAATTCTTCGGACACTTTCATCCGCTGCTTGTGCACCTGCCGGTCGGCTTTCTGGTATTGCTGGGATTGATGGAGCTAACGAGCTGTTTCAAGAAATATTCCCATATCACGGCAGCCCGTGGTTTTATCCTGGTTATGTTGGCGATTGCCGCTGCAATAACCGTCACTTGCGGCTGGCTGCTGGCCAGCGGCGGCGGCTATAACCATCGCATTTTGTTCTGGCACCGCTGGCTCGGTACATCGGTTGCGGTGCTGAGTCTCGTTCTGCTTGGCGTTTGGCTGTGGCGTAAGAAAACCGGATTGATGTATTATTCCGTTTTGGTTCCCGCGCTTCTCGTGATGGCCATTGCCGCACATTTTGGCGGTTCGCTAACCTTCGGCAGTCGCTACCTGAGCAAATATGCCCCTCCTGTGCTTAAGCCGCTTCTTGGAGATGCGGCAGCCACATCGGCCGGACCCACCGTTGCAGTTGAGTCGACCATTCCGGCCACAGAGGCTTTTTATTCTGTTGTCAGTCAGTCCGCTGCCGTACAGGTTCGGCCTGTCGCCGATACGACGGGAAGTTTTTACAGTCAATTTATTCAGACCGCCTTTACGCAGGATTGCATTCGCTGC
The DNA here is from genome assembly GCA_027451365.1 of Phycisphaerales bacterium. Lineage (GTDB taxonomy): Bacteria > Planctomycetota > Phycisphaerae > WQYP01 > WQYP01 > JAJYPG01. The sequence goes on from DAIDJN010000085.1 coordinate 23,870, forward strand.
CACGGCCGGGATAAGCAAAAGGGGCATTTGCGCTTGGATTCCTACCGCTGGCTTCGACGTGGCAGCCGTGGACGGCCGGTGGTTATTCCCGGCGTACCTAATCGCAGTCGGCTGTACCGGCTTATCTCCTTGCCACGATGGCAGCATCATCACATGCCACCGCGCAGCCACAAGCAACTGACTGTCGGCCAGATTGAACTGATCCGCTGGTGGATACAAAAAGGCGCAAGTGGCACGGCGACGCTCCAATCGCTTAATCCCCCGGCCTCTATCCGCAAAATAATTAAAACACTTCCAAAGTCGCGGCGGCACGATCGGACCGCGCCGGCCGCCGTCAATTACCAGCCGATCGCACTTTCGTTCTGATGTTCGGTAAATTGCCGACTGGCAAGACCGCCCGACAAATCTGCGATGACTTGGGAACGCAAGATCGGGGCATAATCGCAAAGATGGCAAGGCAAAAGAAGCCGGACATTTATACCAGGCCTTGGCCCCGATGCCGTCGCCGCGGGAAAAGGTCGTTCGCAAAAATCGCCGGGTTGCATTCAGAATCGGACATCTTTGTCGTCGCTTTCGGCGTCATTGGCACACTCCGAGAGTGATTATAAGTCCTGTTGCGGGCTTCGGTGCTGTTGCGGTTCATACACGGTCCGTTGGCACGCCATGCGGTATGCTGCGATCGGTTGAATGTCACGCACACGATTTCTACCGGTATGCTTCCGTAGGGGTTGTGCCGAAGTAGAATTTTCATCCCTTAGCCTAAATAGAAGGTGTCCGTATTACGAACTGCGTCTACCCTATTATTTCCGGATTTGGATAATAGGCGTGCATGAGAAGTCCGCCGTTATTTCGGCTCTGTCAGCAGGACGCTTTTGTTTTCCGCCAGTTGCCTGTGTTTCCAGGCGTCC
>DAIDJN010000086.1:0-40361 GCA_027451365.1 Phycisphaerales bacterium
GACACGAACCTTTCTCTCTGGGGTCCTCAATTGCTCTCTCAAGATTTGAGTTAGTTCGCATCCTTGCGGCTCTCGTACTCTTGAGTTATTGACCGACCCAAAATAACTCCGGTTACTCACCGATTCCCAGAAACATTCCGGGAAAAAGCCGGTGGCCACCACAAAACTCCATTTGCCTTATTGCAACTTCCATGCCAAAGGCAACGCGGATACCGAATCCGACTAATTTTTAACCAAAGTGTGCACCACGCACTTACGAATTGTGGCGCTCACTCACCCTTAACGCTGGAGAATTCTAATTCAGGATGGCACGATTTGCAAGTAAAAAATTAAAATAAACGCATTTTTCTCTAATGCGTATAAAAGTGGCATTTCTCATATTGCTGTCGCCACTTTTTCAGGACTATGAGTGCGGCATGTCTGCCAACGCCCGAAAATATTTCCCCGCCTATCCATCGTGGGCCTGCTTTTTAAGCATAATAGATCGGGGAAATCATTCGCTGTTGGTATCAAATGCCGTTTGCTGCCCGTTATTTTTGGACTTACCTGCCAGTTATCCTGACTCTGCTTATTAAGTTATGAATATTTGAACCTGCGGCCATGCCTCTTGTTTCAACACGGCGGTAATCGTCCCGCAAATATCAGACAGGCCCGGGCCGCGTTTGTCAGTTCTTTCCATGGCTCGACCTCTGCATCCCCTGCGGTGAATTTTAACCACAGAGGACGCCGGGTAACGCAGAGGATAATAATTAAGTGACCATTCGTTTGATGCTGTTCTAAGTCGTCGCGTTCTCTATCGTATTTTCCAGGAATCAGGGGTCATCCCGCAGGGAAATTTCCCACGGATGCGGTTGGTCGGACGCATACCTAAAACAGGAGAGTGTGGACTCTATATCCACGGCGGCGGCATTGTTTTTCGGGCCAGACGCCTGGTGCCAGACCGCCATGGGCGGGCGAAGAAGCTCGCCGACGCGCCTCATCGTGCGAGTTGTCATGACACTGTCCGCGGATTTTCAAATGCCGCCTTACGGCTGATGCACCGGATGCGGCATGACATATGTAAATCCATAACTATGGTGCGGATACCGCAAGGATTCTATCCAAGCCACGATTCGCTTCGTGTTCACCCGTCGACTGACCGGGCCGGCTTTCTTGCCCGGATGGCGGTATGCCGCCACATCAGGATTAGCCACATATTGTAAAATCAGTGACATGTTCGGATTATCCTGATTCACCAGCGGCTGGCCCTTGTATCGATAATGGGTAAGAATATAAAAATTCGTATAGGTCTGACGCACATTCGGCACGCCACCGGCACCGAACAGTTTAAAGCCACTGAAATCCTGGCCACGGTGACAACCAATCGTTGAGCAGCTTTGCAGAACGAAGGGCTGAATATATGTGCGGTACGTGCGCAATGCGTCGGGATCACTTTGAATTTCAATTTTGCTTAAAACGGTCGGATTGCCGAACCGCCGCATCAGTTGGATCTGGCGTTTAAGATTGGTCGGGCTGATGAACTCTTCATAATCCAGCCGGGTGGGGGGCGGATTCTGGTAACGCCGATTCAGCAGAATGTGCTCATGCCAGAATTTGTTCAGGGTTTTGGTGCGATCCAGAATCAGGCCCTGAAGCGGGGCTGTTTCATGCCGCGTTAATTCCCAGAGTCGAACCAAATAAATCTGTTTCATGGTCAGCAACTTATGAACCGGCTCGCTGGTGGCCGCCGCCGGACCGGCCTGTGTGCCCGCCGCGGCTCCGGTGCCCATTTTCCGGCTTATGAGCCGCTTAAGCAGATGGGCGTCCTGCAGTTGCGGGTTAATCGCCAGCGCCTGGTTTACAAGTGCCAAGGCGCGCCTGTATTCACGGTGGTTGTAAAGAAGTGTGGCAAGGTTGACCCGCTCCACCGCATCATTCGGTGTCAATTTCGCTTCCCGGGCGGCAATTTTCTGATCAAACGCCTGGTCCGCGCGAACGTTGCCTTGCGTGGCGAACAAAACTCCCGTGGCCAGTAAAAGCATTGCGGCCCGTTGCCAGCCGGTTGTGCCCCGTAGCCGGCTTAACGGGCTTTGGTTAAACAAACATTTTCCGGTCAAGAACTTCTGAACTCGCGCCATGGAAGATTCCTTTCAAAAGCCCGATCCGGTTTTACCCGGTGCGAAGGAAAGGCCTGCCGCACCAGTCCGCCGGACCCATTTACCCCTGAATTTCCGCCGTTCACCCGAACAGGCCGGTTTCCATTTCAGGCACTATAATCGTACCATCGCACGGTCTCAACAAACAGGCGGAAAGGATGGCAATGGAAAACAAGGCACAAACCGATCCACTGGACATCTGGCGTGGCCGGATTGTAATCCTGGATACGCCGGGGCCGCTTATTTATATCGGCACACTGGGCGATCTTCACGCAGAGGTTTTGCTGCTTCATGAAGCCGATGTGCACGATACGCAGGATAGCGGCTCAACCAAGGAATATTATATCGCCCAGACCCGTGAACTTGGCGTTCGGTCCAATCGTGCCAAGGTCATGGTGCGTCGCGAAATAATCGCCTCCATCAGCTTACTGGAGGATGTCCGCACCTGACAACGCTCCGGCTTGCCCGTCCCCGGCAGTTGGCAATGTACACGACGATTAAAGCCGAAAGGAAATTAACTGGGGCCGGCCGTTGTCGGTTACCAAACGCGTCTGGGGGACGGGCGTCTCGCCCGCCTTGTATTCCGAAGTCATGCAAGATGCCCAACCTTCGGAATTGCCACCATGACCAGTTAATGGTTCGGCTTCTGAAGTAAATGGCAATCGGTTATTCTTATTCCCATGAAACGGACGCTGCTTTTTCCTACTATACTTCTGTTGTTAGTCGGTTTTGGTTGTTTTTTTCTTTCCGCATCAGCCGCCAGCAGGCGTGGTGCCATCGTGTTTTGTGAGGCCGGTCAAATTCACACGCTGGATCCGCAGCGTATGACCTGGATGCAGGATATCCGCGTTGCCCTGGGACTATGGGAGGGGTTGACCCAATACAATCCGAAAACTCTGGAACCCATGCCCGGCATTGCGGAAAAATGGACTCTATCACCGGACGGCCGCACATATCATTTCTATTTGCGGAGCGGTGCCCGTTGGTCAAATGGTGATCCGGTTACGGCCCAGAATTTTGTTTTCTCGTGGCGGCGCATGCTGCATCCATCCACAGCGGGTGGGTATGTGGCTCTTTATTTTCATTTGGCCGGTGCCCGTGCCTATTTTTATTCGCTGGTGCATCATCCGCGGCATCATCTGGCCTTTTCCACCGTGGGCGTACAGGCTCGCGGCCCCCACGAACTGGTGGTCCATTTGACTCGGCCATGCGGATATTTTCTTTCGCTGATGGCCTTTCCCCCATTTTTCCCGCTGGATGCCGGATCCATGCAGCGATTTTTAACCCACACGGGCGGTTTTGTGCATTACAACGCCCGCTGGACACGGCCGCCCTGGCTGGTTACTGACGGCCCTTATTACCTGGCAGACTGGCGGTTTCATGAATATCTGCTGCTTAAACCGAATCCATATTATTACGATCGAACCGCCGTGCACTGTCGGCGTCTGCTCGTGGAAAATTATCCAGATGCTCAGTCCGCGTTTCTGGCATACCAAAGCGGGACGGTGAATGTTCTGTCATTTATTCCGGGGAATTTCGCGCCCGCGCTTCTTCATCTGGAAGCTGCCGGTGCGCGGCATGATGTGCATTACCGTCCGGTATTCGGCACCTGGTTCATGGATATTAATTGTCTGCGCCCGCCTCTGAACGACCGGCGCGTGCGGCAAGCTTTGGCCATGGCCATTAACAAGCAGGCGATTGTGGAAGATGTGTTGCGCCTGCCCGAGCGGCCGGTAAATGTTCTTGTTCCACCAGATTCGATACCCGGTTACCGGAGTCCGGCCGGGATAGGCTATAACCCGGCCGGGGCGCGCAAGCTCCTTCGGCAGGCTGGCTTTCCCGGCGGGCGGGGTTTGCGGCGACTGAAATTTCTGATTATCGGCGGCGGTCAGACCGCCGAAGCACGGATTGCTCAGGCGGTGGCGCACATGTGGCAAAAGCGACTTGGGATACGGACGCGGATTGTACAGGAGGAAAGCAAAATTTTTCATGAAGACACGGTGAATCATAATTTTGATGTGGATTTAAGCGGCTGGTATGGCGATTATCGTGATCCGACTACCTGGTTGAACCTGTTCCGGGCATCAAATCCGAACAATCACACCGGTCTGAATTCCCGGCGTTATGAAGCGCTCATGCGGGAGGCCTCGCGAACGGTGGATCCGCAAAATCGGCTGGCGGTGCTGTCGGCCGCGGAAAAACTGTTAGTGTCGGATTTGATACCCGCCATTCCGCTTTACCAGGCCAGCGATGGTTATATGTACAATCGGAATCGAATTGGCGGCATCAGGCCGAATGTGCAGTTGATTACGCTTTTTAAGTACATTCACTGGCGAAACCATTCCGGGGTGGCGGGGGCGGTCCGATGAAAATGTATATTCTTCGCCGGCTGGTCCAGTCCGTGCTGGTCATATTTCTGGTTTATAGCGCAACCTTCTGGCTGCTTATGGCCACCCCGGGCGATCCATTTCTGGGCCATAAAATGCCACCCGCCGCCATTCTCGCAGCGCTTAAGGCCCGCTACGGATTAAATGACCCGGTGCACGCATGGCTGGCCTATATGTGGCGGATTATCATGCACGGCGACATGGGGCCTACCATCAGTTATGAAAACTGGACAGTACTGGATGTGATTCGTTCCACGCTGCCGGTTTCCATGGCGCTGGGGGCGATGGCGCTGTTGATCGGTCTGTGGTTCGGAGTTGCGGCGGGACTCATGGGGGCGATTTACCGCGGCCGCTGGCCGGACCTGGCCATGACCGTGTTTTCACTGCTGGGAATATCTTTGCCGACATTTGTGATTGGGTCTGGGCTGCTGATGCTGTTTTCGGTAAGCCTGGCGGTGCTTCCAGCGGGCGGGTGGGGAACTTTTTCTCAGCTTGTGCTGCCCGCAATTACGCTTTCCATACCCTATTTGGCATATATTGCGCGCCTTACACGGGGAAGTGTGCTGGATGTCGCATCGGCGGATTATATCCGCACCGCGCGGGCCAAGGGTGTTGGTGCGGCGGGGGTGCTGACCGGTCATCTGCTGCCAAATGCTTCCATACCGGTATTAACCTTTTTGGGACCGGCAACGGCGGGTGTGCTGACGGGATCATTCGTGGTTGAAAAACTGTTCGCCATTCCCGGCCTCGGGCAGGTGTTTGTGAACGCCTGCCTGGATAAAGACATTCCACTGGTTCTGGGTACGGTATTGGTGTACACCGCGTTGCTGGTGCTGCTGAATCTGGTGGTGGATATTTTATGTGCCATCGCCGACCCGCGCATACGCCTGGGTTGAAGGTCGCAACACGGGAGGGTGTGCCCGTTTTTGTCGGGAAGTGGAAGGATGGCGCCATAGTGGGTGGGGCTGTTTGTGGTGCGGGCGTCCCGCCTGCATCCCCGTACGCCGCGGGTCTGCACCACATGGGTTTAAGCGAGCAGGCAAGATGCCCGCACCACAAACAATAGGAACGCTTTCTGGGCATACCAATTGTTTTGGGGCAGCCCAAGGCGAAAAGCGTCCCGACCAAAGCGGGCACACCCACACGGGAAAGTTGAATTATTTGATTTCCGCCAGCGCCGCAAGCACTTCGGCATAATGGTCGGACACCTTTACTTTGGAAAATATGCGGCCGATTCGACCTTGGGAATCAATCAAAAACGTGGATCGTTCAATTCCCATATATTTGCGGCCATACATTGATTTTTCCACCCACACGCCATATTTTTCTGCCACCGCATGATCCACATCCGCAAGCAATGGAAATGGAAGGCTGAATTTTTTCAGGAACTTTTCATGGCTGGCCACATCATCCGGACTTACCCCCAGAATCACGGCACCGGCTTTTTTTATGTCCGCGATGCCATCGCGAAACTGGCACGCCTCTTTCGTGCAACCCGGTGTGTCATCTTTCGGGTAAAAATACAGGACAACTTTACTACCCGGGAATTGTTTTAAGCTGATCTTCTGGCCCGTGGTGGCTGGAAGGGAAAAGGGCGGGGCGGGATCATGAATTTTCAGTTCCATTCGGTTCCTTCACGCAATAAACGTTCACGGGCTGGCCGCATGATTTGCGGTACGGCCGGAATTATATCAGGCAGATGGATAAATAAAATCAGACAATGCCGCCGGCGTTTACATGGTTCGGCGGGGGCGGCAATCCGAGCGCGGCCTGCAGATCATCACACAGGCGGCCACAGAGAATTTCCTGGCTCATGGTCTCGCGAAGAACCCGCTGGGCACAGCGACCCATTTCCGCAAGCTGATTTTGCGGCGTGGCCTGAATTTCCAGCAGCACACGGACGGCTCCGGCCACATCCCCATGGGCAATGTGCCAGCCGATGGGATAATGGTCCAGAATGTCCGATACGTGGCTCGGCTTCGGGCCAAGAAACAGAATTGGGCGCCCCGCCGCCATGGCACCGTATATCTTGCATGGATGGATAATGCCGACCATATTGTCCCCCAGCGACACAATATGAACATCCGCCGCGGAAAGGGAGAATTTGATCTGGTCCAGCGGCTGATACGGCAGGGAAAGCATATTTTGCAGATGATGCTCCGTTTTTACGGCCTCGACCTCCTTTTTTCCCAGTCCGCCGCCAATGAAAGCAAAGCGGATCACGGGGTGATCTTTAAGTTCAATCGCGGCCTGCAGAATTGTGGCCAGTGGATTCGCCGGCGTATGATTCCCACTGTACATCACTACAAATTTTCCGGTCAGACCATGTTCCAGGCGAAAAGGGTTGTTGTCATGATGCCGCATTTCACCGGCAACGTCATGCGACCATGGAGGGGCTACAGGCATTTTGGCGGAAAATGTGCCTCGCTTTTTCAGCCGGTCCGCCATGAAGCGATCCAGTGCGAAAATCACGGCGGAATTGCGCAAAATGACGCGATTAACTGTTTCCAGAAGCCTGGCCCGCAGGCTGTGCTGCCGGATTTTTCCCATCATAATCAACTGGTCGGGATTCAGATCCATAGCCCAGTAGGCTATGGGAACACGTCGCAACTTTTTCAGGCAGACCGCGGTGAATCCCATCATGGGCGGCGACGTGCTGAAGAAAATTCCGCTGACCCGCGGCGTAAACAGGCCCGCGAAAAAGCTTTGAATTAAAAAGCTGGCCGTGCCCACAATCCGGATCAGCAGGTTTTTCTTCCCGAAAGAGCACCATCGCATCCGCCGCACATCCACGCCCTTCATGTTTTCCCGCAGCGGGTATCGCCGGCTGGGGTCTTCATAGCCGCGCTGGGATGTATAGACGCGCACGCGATAGCCTCGGCTGGCCATGGCCACTGCAACATCCGTCATGTGCTGGCCGACGGAAGCCGGGTCGGGAACAAAAGTCTGCGAAAAAATAAGCAGCAGGGGCGCCTGTTCGGAGATGGCTGGTGAAGGCTGACGGTCGGTCATGGCTTAATCCGGCTGGCATGCTGAAAAGTGGGGCGATTTTCCCGAAAAATCCGCCGGCTCACACAACTTTGCGGGCATTTTTGTCGGTCATCTGGTTGTATATCCATGCATAGGTGGCTTCCAGACCGGTGCGGAGTTTTACTGAAGGTTCCCAGCCCATGAGTTTTTGAATAAGGGTGTTGTCGCTGTTGCGGCCATTGACGCCCTTGGGTGCCGTCAGGTTGTATTTGCGGCGCAATTTGATGCCCGCAATGCTTTCAACAATATCCACCAAGCCATTGATGGTGACAATTTCACTGCTGCCCAGATTGATAGGCTCTATAATATTGCTCCACAGGATGTCCTGGGTACCTTTAAGGCAGTCCGATATATACATAAAACTGCGAGTCTGATGGCCATCGCCCCAGATTTCAATTTCATGTTTTCCGGACAGTTTGGCGGAAATGACTTTGCGGCAGATTGCCGCAGGCGCCTTTTCCCGGCCACCATCCCAGGTTCCGTGCGGACCATAGACATTGTGGTAACGGGCCACCCGGGTGACGATATTAAAATCTTCACGGAAATGCCGGCACATGCGTTCGCTGAAAAGCTTTTCCCAACCGTAGCCATCTTCCGGCATGGCGGGATAGGCATCGGCCTCTTTAAGGGGTATGACATCTGGTGAAATCTGCTTTTCACCATTGTAGACGCAGGCAGATGAGGCGTAGAAAAAGCGATGGATGCCGCAGTCTTTGGCCGCCATAAGCAGGTGGGTGTTAATGAGCACGCTTAACATGCAAAGGGCTTTATGGGTTTCAATAAATCCCATTCCGCCCATGTCCGCGGCAAGATTGTACACGTGCGCGGAATCCTTAAGGGCTTTGTAGCAGGCCGGCTTTTCGGAAAGGTCAAGCTGCAGGTTTTCCGCATTGGGAAATATCTGATACCACTGGTCCAATGGTTTCTGATCCACTGCGCGGACATGTTTATAACCTTGTGCCAGCAGGTCGCCAACGAGATGACCGCCAATAAAGCCGCCTGCGCCACATACCACAACTCTTTGATTTAAGTCTTTCACGCGTTTCCTTTTTGTCCTGCCGGTTTAGCTAATTCAGGCACCAAAGGGGAGGCATTGTCCGATAACCCGTCCGGAGCCATTTCTACATTAAATGAGTTATTCGGCAAAATCCCGGATTCAGGACCACCGAAAACATAATGCTGACTAAGAATAATAGCCCCGCCGGCCAATGGCAAGAGTTCCGGCACCGCGCCGCCAGGGCGATCGCCTGTAGAATCCGCCACCAATTAACTCGCGCCCGCGCACGGTATTTGTAAAAGGCATTTCTTATGATCGGGCCCGTGCATCATGAACTTTATCATGCAAGACCGAGCCTTCGGAGAACGATTGTCTTTGGCCGGAAACGTGACTGACCCTCGCCTGCCTGCCGGGGCACCGATGCCAAGCATATGACCGAGTGCCTGCGGGACCACTGGGGTGTGTAAAAGTGTCTGCACCGCTTACAGGAAATAGCATTTCGGAAGGACGAATGCCGAATCCGTAAGGGGGTATGGGGCGGAAAATATCAGTCGGCTACGCAGGTTTGCCCGTATTGGTCGGGAAGTGAAAAGAGGGCGTAACAATAAGCATTTTTGAGCACCTGTTTGTTTGTGGTGCATGCCTCCCGCCTCCCAGTTTAAGTTCATTTGTGGTGCAGGCATCTTGCCTGCCGCCTTAAACTTAGTTTGTGGTGCGGGCGTCCCGCCTGCCGGCTTAACCTCATGTGGTGCAGGCCCATGGCGCAGGGGAATGCAGGCAGGAAAGCCGCACCGCCATATGACTGGCATTTGGGTGTGCTATGCCTCCGCAGCGCCCCCGGCGAACCGGCAGCCGGTGGCTCACCTCGCGGCCTGTCCCAGCACACGCATGGCCGGTAGTGCGTTGCCATGAACATCAAACAATGACCGATCGCTCCACGGATTGCGGGAAAATTCGGCCTGATCGGCGTTGTATTCCCCCGCCCACCACCAGACGCCCCGGCCAAGATGATGCGGCAGGGCCTTAACGATAGTGACAACGGCTTTGGCATAGGCCGCTTGTCCTGTGGGCGAAAACGGGAACTGCATTCCCGGTTTTTTAAGCCAGTTGGCATTGTAGGCGTTATTGATAAATGGATATGCGGTCTCCGCAACAATAATCGGCTTGCCCAATGTGGAGAGGCTAATAAGACTGGCTTTAAGATGCTTCAGCGATCCGCCCCAGACCGGATAAAAATCATATCCAATAAAATCAAACTTTACGCCATGGGATATCAGATTTTTATAAAAATCCGGGGCGTAGGAAAAATTGCCCACCTGAATCATAATTTTGGGCTTTTGCGAACCGCTGCCGGTGTCAATACCCTTAATGGCTGCGTTAAGTAATTTGGCCAGCCGGTTCCACCTCCCCCGATGATGAACCCAGAGCTTGCCTGTGGGCCACAAAATGCCGTCATTAATTTCATTGCCGACCAGCACCATATCCGGCATTGCATGGGCTTTTCGCAATGTGGTAATCACGCGATTGCAATGGCCGCGCAGGTGGCGGCACAACTCATCGAATGGCAAATGCCGCCAGGCGGAAGGAGTTGGCTGATGGCCTGGATCCGCCCAGCTTGGCGAAAAGTGCATGTCCAGAACAAAATAAAATCCCGCTTTTTTTATGCGCCGCGCCAGGGGCAGCGTATAAGCCAGATCGTTAATGGTGCCAAGTTTGCCGAACCGCCTTTTTTCCGCCTCGGTCGCCCGATGCCATAACCGCAATCGCAGGCAATTGCAGCCGGCTCGTTTGAAGGCCTGCAGCAGGCCGGTCGCCTGATGGTTATACCGGTATACGCCCCCATGCGATTCAATGTAGCCAAAATACGAAACATCCGAGCCTGCCCAGAATCTGTGAGTCGCCCCGCGCACCGGAGCGGCGGCTGTCGTGATAATGGCTATAAGCATCAGGATTAAAAGGTATGCGATCGATGGCATACCTAAATTTGCGCCACGCGATTGGCCGTTCGGCGAGCCTGGGCTTGGTTCCGATCTTGCGATTATCACTGGGTGTTTATCATTGCAACTGCTTAAAAGGCGCATCGCCGAATCTCCAAAGGCAGTCTATTATGCATCTTGCCTTGCGTATAATGGGCCGGGCTGCGAATCGCCTGGCTTCGATATAACATGTATCTTAACGCCGCGTGGTGTGCGCACGAAACAATCAACAGCGTTGCTTGGGCTGTGCGGGGGAAAAAAACGCAGCGCCACTCCGGTCAGGTGGCGCTGTGCCGCGATTATGCACGTTGAAGCACCTTTTTTTATGCCGCATCATAATGCTTGCTGGCCAGATCAATGGTCAAACGTCGTCGCATAAGCAACAATCCGCCGGCACCAACAGCCAGCAGACCCAGAGATGCTGGTTCGGGCGCTGCCGGAACATTACTGACCGCAAGATTATTAAAGAAAGCGTTGTGATTGCTGCTGGCCTGATTTCCAGTATAAGTTACGCCAATCTGATTAACCGGTCCGGTTAAAATACCTGTATAAGAAGCGACGGGGTCGCCATTTAGCGGCGTAAGCTTCAGGGAATAATTGTAACTGCCGCTGCCGCCGCCGGTAATCGCCAGCGAAGCGGAAATTCCACTGCCGTTCGTGGCGGAATTGTCATTTAAATCCGCTTCAAGGATGGCATTGCTGCTGACTCCCTGAAGATAGGAAGCCGATCCGGACGCCGCAGTAATGGTTGTCTGCAAAGCGGTGGAACTGGAGGTATTGCCCCCCGTGCCGGTGGCCAGGTCGGTAAATGAAACCTGCAATACATTGGTGGCAGAGACCCCCGAGCCTGTCATGAAGCTCACCCCATAAGACGCGGCCTGACCGTTGGCGTTGACGGTGCCCGTTCCATTTTGCAGGGATAAGTCCACACTGATCTGCTGGCCAATCCGCAAAGTGCCCAGGCCGGTGCTCGTGGAATTTTCCAAAGCGCGATAGACCGATTCGGTGCCTGCGGTTGTACTGGTCGGATAGTCCGAATAAATAGCCCAGGCGTTGTAAGTTCCGCTGCCGATGAGTGTCGGCACGTAAGAGGGCTTGTTAAGGTACACACCGGTATAGGGCGCGGCACCAGAATTGCCCGCAGTCGCCCAAGGCCCGAAGCCACTGCCCAAATTAACCGGAGTGCTGTTAAAATCAGCACTTGTATAGTTGTTGGCGTTGTCCGCCGCCACCATGGCGGCTCCGGCCACTGAATTACCAACGATCACAATCGCGGCAACCGCCGCGATGGCCGCCGTCGTGACAACGCAATTCCGCTGGACAAGTTTTCCGAACATTGAGAACTCCTTCGTTCAGCCCCGCGATTCAAAAATGAGCGCAATTCATCCGATTCGGGGCGGCTATCGATAACCGAACCGCGTTCAACAGTTCAAACTCAACACAACACGAGTCTCACCTCCGGTTCCGGACAGGCGAAAAAACTGCATGTGTGGCATATTCCGTCAGTACTGATTGGCCCAGGTCACATTCCAACCCAGACTCAGAAATTTCGTTGAGCCGTAATAGGGCCATTGTGTCACTTGGTTATTGTTCATTAAGTCAAAGCTTGATTGCAGCGTCGAATAACGCACTACTTCCACATGGCCATCCGCATATCCGGCGTTTATAAAGGGATCCGGAGATGACGGATAGTGCGGCAATTGGTTGGCGTTTTCCCCCGGCCAGGTATAGCAGCTCCAGAGAACCGCCTGCGAACCCTGAACCACACTCGCGGTGCGTGTCCCGGCGGCCACCCAGTCGTTGTAACCATAATCAATTGCCGAATATTCATTTACCTGATTGTTGTGTGTATCGGTATATTGCCATGAGTTATTTCCGCCGGCATCCGCGTCGACGGCAGGATCAATAAAATTCGCCTGTACGGACAGGAAGGGTTGCGACCAGAATTTCGGATTGGCTGGCGAAAGCTGTTGTGAATGACTTAAATAGGGATACATGGTGGTAATAACTTCGTATGTCCAAATGCCGGTCGGACTGTTCTCAATGGCTGTAAAAGATGGGTTCGGACCGTTGACATCCGTATGGTTGTTAAACATGGCCGGAAAAAACTCGCCGTTTTCCTGCGCATAAATAATGGCAGCCTGACTAAGTGAACGCAGGTGAGCTTCACAAACAGTGTCGTCGGCGGCGGCCTTGGCCCGGGCCAGCGCGGGCAGCAGTAGAGAAATCAGCAATGCGATGATGGAAATAACTACCAGAAGTTCCACAAGTGTGAATCCTCTGTCACATTTTTCCCTGGTGATGCGGGGTGAGGTCTTCATTCTCGGACTCCTTCGAATGATGGCGTTTGGCATTCCGCGGACCCAAATATCCGTTAACTATTGAAAATACCTGCAACATGATTTGCAGCAGGTTCATTAACAATTGTGGATGTCACTATAAAAGCCGTTGAGCCATATCGGAAGGATGAATTTGAATCAAGTGTTGTAACAAAATGCGTCAGACCGCAGGCGGGAACTGACGGCCGCGGATGAGGCGGCGAAAAGCTCCCGGCGTGGTATCCCGGTGGCGGCGGAAAAATGCCGCCAACTGCTGCTCTGAATTAATCCCTACAATGTCCGCAATCCGGGCCAGTGAATAATCCGTGCCGGTCAGCAGTCGTTCAATGCGGTCCAGCCGGGCGCGGGCGATTTCATCGTGTGGAGCGAACCCCAAAGCGGCCTGAAACTTGCGCTCCAGGGTGCTGCGCGAAACCAGATGCCCCGACTGTGAAAGATGTTCCAGAATATCCTCCGTCGTGATGCTTATTCCACCCTGATCGCGAATAAACTGAAGTGCCTGAACCACCACCGGATCGGCAATCGCGATCGTGTTTGTACTGGCGCGGGCGATGACCCCCTTGGGCGGAAACAGCAGTGTCTGGTCACGGCCGGTCCCGGTGCGGAACATTTCGTCAAGAAGCTCCGATGCCCGGAAGCCGATCCCCTCCGCCGACGGGTCTACGCTGGTCAGCGGCGGTACTGCCAGATCACAGATAATTTCATCATTGTCCACACCAATGACGGCTACGTCGTTGGGAACATGCAGGCCGTTGCGGCGGCAGGCGCTTAGCAATAGGCGGCCGAAATAATCGTTGCAGGCCATGATTCCGATGGGCTTGGGGAGTGCCGTCAACCACGTATTCAAGCGGGCATCTTCCCAGAATGGGTCGCCTCGGCGCTTGTACGTCGCAAAGCCAGGTTCCCATTTGTCTTCCAGGAAGACCGACTCCCGCATTTGGCTTTTCCCGAAAAAGGTGTGAAAGCCTTCCAGTCGCAAATCAGAAAACGGCGCACCACTCGACCCGTAGAATGCGAAATGTTTTAATCGGCGGGACATCAGATGTTCGGCCGCAATCTGCCCGATTTTCCGGTGATCACTGAAAAGCTGTGTCACACTTCCGATGTGCCCCGGCACTTCGCCCAAGCTTACCAGTGGTAATTTCAGACGTTGCAGGGACGCAAGCTGGCGTTTGTCCCGCACGCGGGCAAGGATTCCGTCGCAACTTCCGCGAACCAGCCATTTGGGAAGATTATCAACGCCTTTGCGTTCTTCGTAAATCACCTGCCAGTCGATGTGGGTTTGCACAAACCGGGAGACGCCGCGCAGCAGATCGCGTCCGTAACTTCCGACGGTGTCAATAATCAGTGCGACAGTTCGCATGGCTCGCTTTCCGACCGGTGAACAGAAAGAATACCACAGCTATAATAACCGCCGATGAACGGTTCTGTCGCGGTCTGGTGAAAGCCGGCAGTGCGCGCTGCGCTCTGCGGCCTTTGCCGTTTGCAGAACGGCCAGACTATGGTTGCCGGATAATTTCGGAGCCTGTTTCCATCGCCGGAATTGCCTGCCTAGAATAGCCTGCCTGCACCGGATTGCCAGGCCATAAATAATATGATGTGCCGGCAGCCGGAATTCCGGCTGGCAAGGTGTGCAGGCTTCTGTTCCGATGGAGTTGGTGTGAATTTTGTGGCTTTGAAAATGCTGGTGGGCGACCGTGTCAAATACATCGGCATCATTGTGGGCGTGGCTATAGCCACATTTTTGATATCACAACAGCTAAATATATTCATAGGTCTTATGGGCAGCACCTATGGACTGGTCACCAATATTTCCACGCCCGATATCTGGGTAACCAACCGCCCCATGCAGGATGTGGATGATTTGCGACCGATGAGCGGCAACGAACTTTATCGTGTCAAGGCCGTTCGTGGTGTGCTCTGGGCCACGCGGCTCTTTCGTCAGACGGTTCAAGTGCGATTGAACAGCGGAAAGTTTCAAACCTGCATGCTGCTCGGTCTGGGTGATCAATCCCTGGTTGGCGGACCGCCGGAACTGCTGGACGGCATTGCTTTAAGTGCGTTGCGCATTTCCCATGGCGTCATTGTAGATGCCGCGTACGCACGTGATAAATTGCAGAATATTGCGCCCGGGCAATCCATGCAGATCAACGGCCACCGGGCGCTGGTCGTCGGCTGGTGTCGGACCGCCCTTAGCTTTCAGGGGTTGCCGATTGTTTACACAACCTACAGCCGGGCCGCCAACTGGGCACCCGCACAACGGCATCAACTGGCGGTGGTGCTGGTCAAGGCGCGGCAGGGGGTGAACCTGCACGCGTTGTGCCGACGTATAGAGGCCCGCACCGGCCTGGAGGCCTACACCCGTCATGGAATTGCCAGCAAGACTTTCTGGTATTATATGAAATCAACGGGCATACCGATTAATTTTGGGATTACCATCACATTGGGGGCCTTGGTGGGCATGGCGATTGCAGCGCAGACGCTGTATCAGTTCACCCATGACAACCTGCGCTATCTGGGCACCCTAAAAGCCATGGGTGCCACCGATGGCACATTGGCCCGCATGGTACTGGCTCAGGCCTTTTTAACCGGCGCTCTGGGTTTTGGTGTCGGCATGGGAATGAGTGGCGGCTCTTTCATGCTGATCATGCACTTCACGCCCGTAAGCCAGCGGTTGGGCGCGTTTTTGCCGCAGGTGATGATCGGTACCGGCCTGGGAATGGTGGTTATTGTGATGGCGGCGAGTTTATTTTCGCTGGTCAGTGTGATTCGCCTGGAGCCGGCGGTGGTATTCCGTTGACCGACCGGCCGCTTCGCGCCGGCGTAAATTTCGATGGTTTAGAGTGTATCCGCATGAATCCATTGGCAACAGAAGAAAGTAGCGCCGGATCCGCCCTGCCAATCGCGGTGGCGTGCCGCAACGTGGAAAAATCCTTTGGCCAGGGCAACGCACGGACCCGGGCACTTAATGGTGTGGATATGGAGGTTCGCTGCGGAGAAATGCTGATGCTGGTCGGTCCTTCCGGCTGCGGCAAGACCACGTTGCTTTCCGTGATCGCCGGAATTCTGGATTCTGATTCCGGCCGCGTGGAACTGTTCAATCAGGTTATGGGAGATCTGCGGGGGGCGGCCAAAACCCGGTTTCGCGGACGAAATATCGGTTTCGCCTTTCAACAGTTCAATCTTCTGCCGCAATTAACCGCGCAGGAAAATGCGGCGATTCCGTTGTTTATTCTGGGCTGGCCGCGCCGCAAGGCGCTGGCGCGGGCAACGGAATATTTGGATAAGCTTGGTCTGGCGGATCGACGGAATAATTTTCCCAGACAACTGTCCGGCGGTCAGCAGCAACGGGTGGCGTTTGCCCGAGCGTTGATTCATGAACCACGACTGGTGGTATGTGACGAGCCGACGAGCGCATTGGACGGCCGCACCGGTGAACAGGTGATAAGCGCACTGCGTAGCCTGGCGGTTGGTGCCGATCGCGCGGTGATTGTAGTAACGCACGACACCCGGATTTTTCATTTTGCGGACCGAATCGCCCAAATGGACGACGGCCGCGTTTTAAGCACTCACACGGCTCGGGAAATGCTGGCAAAGGAAGGACACAAAATATGATGCGAAAATTTGGCATTCCAGCGCTGGCTGTTATCGGATTACTGGTGGGTCTTCTGGCGGTCAAGCGGGCCAGTCATAAATATGTCTCCGTGCCGCCTGTGGTGACGCCGGTCAGCAATCCGTTCCTAAGCAGCATTGCGGCATCCGGAATTGTCGAACCGGCCAGCCGATCAATTGGCCTGTCCCCGGAATACGGAGGGCTGGTGACCGCCATCCTGGTGAAATGGAATCAGCATGTCCGCAAGGGACAGCGACTTCTGGAACTGGACACAACGGCCATTGATTCGCAAATTCGTCAGGCACAGGCCAATGTGCTCGTGGGGCGGACCCAACTTCAGGAAGCCGAAGCGAATTTAGCAAAGCTCAAAGCTCCGCCGCGCGCCATTGACCGGCCCGCCTATGTGGCGGCCGTGGCCGCGGCCCGGGCCAATTACCGCCTTGCACTTGGGCGATGGAAACGCGTTGAGCCGGCAATTGGGTCCAAGGCTTTTTCCGCGGATGATTTGGCCAACCGTCGCTACGTCTGGCTGGCCGCCAAAGCGGATCTGGCCAGGGCAAACGCGGCTCTTGCCGCATTTAACGCGGGCACATGGAGCCAGGATATTGCCATAGGAGAATCCGAAGTCGTAGCAGCACAGGCAACCGTCGTGGCCCGCCAGGCGGACCTTGATGCGTTGAAAACACAGCGCGGACTGCTGACCGTGCGATCACCCATCGCCGGTACGGTTCTGAAAATAAATACACGCGTCGGGCAGTATGTCGCGGCCGCTTCGTTTGCCAATCTGACGAATAACCCCCAAACCGCGCCACTCATTATGGGCAATATACGGCATCTGAATGTGCGACTGCAGATTGACCAGGAAGATGCTTCTCGTTTTGTCCCCGGCCAGCCCGCGGTCTGTTTTGTGCGGGGAATGCCGCGAACTTCCATCGGCCTGACGTTTGTCCGCATTGACCCGTTTGTACTGCCCAAACAGGATCTGACCGGTGCGCCAACCGAGCAGGTGGAAACACGTGTGTTACAGGTGGTGTTTCGTCTGAAAAAGCCGCCCTTTCCGGTGTATGTGGGCCAGCAGGTGGACGCCTTCATTAAAACGCCGTATAACTCCCGTCAAAGCGGCCTAGGGACTTTCGCCGCCGAACCGGAGCGCAATGTGCCATGACCCATCTTCTACGGAACCTTGGGAAGGACTCCGGTCAATTAAAGTCATCAACTTCGCCATCAGGCAAAGCGGCTGGCGCTTCCCCGGAAATTGTATGGGCCATCGCCCTGATTCTGGTCGCTGTTCTAACGGGCATTCTGGCCGTTCAAGCCCGCCACAAAATTCTGGTGAACATGAATCAACAAAAGCATATTGATGCATTTGATTCCTATATGAAGGTTATTCCGCTGTTCATTCATCAGCACAAGCCTTATCGTTCGGACCGCTTTCCTTTGCCGCCGCTGGCCATGCTTTTTGTCGCGCCATTTACCCTGCTTTCCCGGCCCGATGCCCAGATGGCCTGGGTTCTGTGCAAACCGTTTATGTTCGTACCCATATTTCTGATGGTGCTTTCCATAGTGCGCCGAGGCGGCGGACCGATCCCGCCGCCGCTGGCGGTGGGCTTAATATTGCTCAGCTGGTTTTTTCCGGTCATCGGCGATATTCAGGAAGGGCAGATGAATCTGCTGATGCTGCTGCCACTTACGCTTTCACTTTGGCTGGCTCAGATTGAAACACCGAAGACGGATTGCGCGGCGGGAATCATGCTGGCTTTGGCCATCTGCATCAAGGTTACACCGCTGGCATTTGTGGCCTATTTTGTTTACCGTCGCCGCTGGACGATTGTGGCATCCATCATTCTGGGTATCGGCTTCTGGCTGTTTTGCGTGCCGGCGGTCTTTTTCGGATGGCGGCAGAATCTGATCTGGCTCCATCAATGGGCGGGGCTTATGATTCTGCCGTACGTGACGCATGATGCGATAAAATTTGCCAATGGTGAATCGATTCCGGAATTTGTCCTGCGTTTCACCACGCACCTGCCGGCCTGGAAAGCGACCGTGAACGGTCGAATGGTCAATCACTATGTAAACATTATAAATCTGCCGGTGAAGGCATCGCATGCAATCGGTCGCATAATTCTGGTCCTTATTGCACTGGGTGGAATGGTATGGGCGCGGCGGCGGTTGCCGAGTTTTAAGTCACGCCGCTATTTGCTGGAAATTGCCGCAGTTTCCATGTTCATGCTGTGGGCTTCCGAACGTACGTGGGTGCCGCACTATGTCACCCTTATTTTTGCATTATTCGCCGCTGGTATGCTGGCGGTGGATACCGCGGCGACTGCTTTAACGCGGCGCGCCGCGGCTGTTGGCCTGACACTTTGCTCGTTTTTAATGATCTGGACCAGCGATGCGGCTAAACTCTTCGGACCGAACGGTCGGCACTATGCCGATTGTGCCGACCTGGTACTTATAAGTTCCCTTTTACTGGCGGTCGTTATCGTCATGGGCCGGTTTAAAAATGGTTTGGATTTCGAGCCGGCGAAAACAGAGGCGCCAATCAGTTCGCAATAAACCCGTGGTAGACTGCGTTATCCATCGCTGTCCGATTTATTGTTGGGCGGCGCAAGATTCAATTTGCAGATCGGACCGCCTCGGCCGTGTGCCGGTACGGCATCTGAGGTTAAATGCATGCATTAATCTGGAGGCGCCTCCATGAATTCTGAATATTCCCGAATGACCCGCCGCACGGCACTTGCGGTCCTTGGAACCTCCGCCGCCGGGCTGCTGCCGCATTCCGGACCAGGCGTACTGGCCGCCCCGGTCGTCGGCGCGCCGCGGCTGTACCATGAAAAATTCAGACCGCAATTTCATTTCACCGCGCGCCACGGCTGGATTAACGATCCCAATGGGCTGGTCTATGTGAACGGCATATATCATCTGTTTTTTCAGTATTTGCCAAATAGCCTGAACGGAAATTCCGGTAACAAGTATTGGGGCCATGCCATCAGCCGGGACCTTATTCACTGGCGGCAGTTACAAGTTGCCATCAGTCCTGACAAATTCGGAGGAATCTGGAGCGGATCGGCCGCGGTGGATACCCACAATACCACCGGTTTTCAGCGCGGTAACAATCCGCCAGTTGTGGCCATGTACACCGCCGCAGGTGGTTCATCCAAAATCTCGCAGGGAGAGCCATTTGCCCAATGTCTTGCCTATAGCAATGACGGCGGCATGACGTTCGTCAAATATGCGCATAACCCGGTGTTGGGGCAAATTGTATCGGGTAATCGTGACCCTAAAATTTTCTGGCACGCGCCATCACATCGCTGGATCGTGCCATTATTTCTTAATGCCGATCGTGGTTTTGCAATTCTAACTTCGCCGGATCTTATTTCTTGGCATAAAACCCAGGAATTGCATTTCCCGCAAAGCCAGGAATGCCCCAATCTGTTCCCGTTGGCTGATCCGGTTTCCCCCCAGAAGCAGCATTGGATTTTCACCGCCGCCAACGGTCAGTATCTGATTGGTGATTTCAATGGTACTGCCTTTACGCCCCGCAGCGGACCGTTTGCCATGGATACCGGAAATAGCTTTTATGCCTCACAGATATTCAACGATATTCCAAAAAAAGACGGCCGCACCATACAAATAACCTGGATGCGCGGCGGCTCGTATCCCGGTATGCCGTTTAATCAGCAGTTGGGATTTCCCTGCACGCTGGCATTACAAAAGTCGGCCGGTGGATTGCGGATCGCACGCTGGCCGGTGCGGGAAATTCACCACCTTTGGCGCGCAGAACACCGCTTGCACAACGCCTCCGTGGCCCATGCCAGTCATCTGCTGCAAACCGTCGCCTCGGATATTCTGGATATCGAAATGGAAATCGCGGTCGGCAACTCACGAGAAATTGCCCTCACCGCGGGGGGGGTATCCATACAGTGGTCTGCCGGGACTGGAGCCATTCGCTGTCTTGGTGCCAGCGGAACAGCCGTCCCGGAAAATGGCCGGTTGGCGCTTCGGCTATTATTGGATCGGACGTCGCTGGAGCTTTTTGTCGGCGGTGGATTGTGCTCCATGAGTTCCTGTTACCTACCGAAGGTTGGCCGCGGTGGCAGCGGGCTGACTGCCAATGGTCGGGGCGCGCGGGTGACGGCATTGGCTATACGCGAGTTAAAATCAGCCTGGAACGATATTCCGCCAGCATGACCGCAACGGTGCGGCGAAACAGAACTTTCCGGTTTGCGGCACTATGCGCCACTCTACAGTCGTGGGCAATGCGGATGTAAGCGGGTTGCTGATTTGCCCTGTTTTGCGGGCTTCAAAGCCCACAGCATGACGGCCTTTGGGTATGCACTTAAGGGAGGGCCATGCGCAGAGCGGAGGCGGACTTGATTGGGCGACAGATGATGTAAAGCCCGATTCCGGCGTCTCGTCAGCCGGTCCGCGTTGTCAGGTTGCCGCAGAGTATTGAATCAGGGAGATTTCCACGGCTTGAAGTTCCGCTTCCTGACTTGCCAACTGCTGGCGAAGGCCTTCGACTACGGCGTGGGGAGCCTTGGAAACAAAATTTTCGTTGGCCAGTTTTGCTTTGCCGGCGGCAATCAGTCGCGTGAGTTCCTGCTGACGAGCTGAAATCTTTTTGGCTTCGGCCTGTTTGTCCACAATGCCCGCCACAAAAATTTGTACACCAGGGACAAGTGCCGATGCGCTGTCCGCCGGTGGAATGGCCTTAGGATCGCAGGTAAGAATGCCGGCGTTGGACAGCGGCTCAATAATAGCGCGACAGGCGAGAATATTGGCCGCGGTATCGGCGGATTCTGTTTGAATCACGACATCAAGTTTTCGCTTCAGGTCCACATTGTGGCTGTTGCGAAGATCGCGAATAGCGCGCGTAATCTGCTGGGCAAGGTCAATATCTTTTTCGGCCTGAGGATTGTCCAGAGCCGCGCGCGCTGTGGGAAATGGCGACACCACTAGCATTTTCACCGTGCCCGAAGCATCGGGCAGTTTGCCCCAGATAGCTTCGGTGACATAAGGCATAACAGGATGTAACAGCGCCAATGTGGCGCGCAGTACATACAGCAGAACCTGTTGAACAACGGTGTCCTTGCGGTTGATGCGCGGCTTGGCAATTTCCAGATACCAGTCACACAGGTCGTTCCAGACAAACTGATAAAATGCGGCGGCGACTTCCGCGAAGCGGAACTGGTTTATGCAACCGGTTGCTCTGGTAATGGTGCTGTTCAGGCGGGAAAGAATCCAGCGGTCGGCAATATCCGCACTCGGACTGGCCACAAGCGACTGAATGTCGGAATCTGACGGTGCCGTGGAAATATCAAGATGCGAAAGAATAAACCGCGAGGCGTTCCAGAGCTTGTTGGCAAAATTGCGGCCCGCGTCAAACCGGGGGCTGGTGTTTTTGCCGCTGACCTTGTCTTTTACCACGGGCAGGCGGATATCCTGGGTTTCGGTGGCCATGGAGGCCAGCGTGTAACGCAGCGCATCGGCCCCGTGGCTTTCAATAATATCCACCGGGTCCACTCCATTACCCAGTGATTTTTTCATGGGGCGACCCTGTCCATCCTGAATAACTGCGTGGATGTAAACTTGCCTGAAGGGAATGTCCCCGTGGCAATAAAGGCCGAACATGACC
The DNA here is from genome assembly GCA_027451365.1 of Phycisphaerales bacterium. Taxonomy (GTDB): domain Bacteria; phylum Planctomycetota; class Phycisphaerae; order WQYP01; family WQYP01; genus JAJYPG01. The sequence continues at coordinate 22,116 of DAIDJN010000086.1, forward strand.
ATGCGGGCCACCCAAAGGGTTAGAATCTCCCGTGCGGTGGACAGCACGCTGGTCGGATAAAAGCGGCTTAGAATCTGGTCTTCCGGAGCGTCGCTTGTACCGCTGGCGGGCCAGCCCATGGTGGAAAGTGGCCAGAGTGCGGAAGAAAACCAGGTGTCCAGGACGTCCGGGTCCTGCATGACGCTTTCAATCCTGGGCACCGACGTTTCTGATCGTTCCAGTACCGTTTTCAATTCAGCCAGGCGGGCATCCGCTGCAGGTGTCCGCGTACACAGAACCAACTGCATCTTTGCCAATGATTCCTGTATATTGAACTCCGCGTCTGAAATGCCGTGTTGATTGAGATATGTCCGAATTGCCCCGGCAGACTCCCGCAAACGGCCGCTTAATTGAGACTCATCGCTCTTAATCCTATCTTTTTTTAAATCGTTCCATGACACACAAAGTGTCCAGACCGGAATGCGGTGCCCCCACCAAAGCTGGCGACTGATGCACCAGTCGCGCTTTTTGGAGAGCCACTCCACATAGCCACGGCTGTAGCGGTCCGGCGTTATTTTCACGCCGCCATTTTCAACGGCATCTATTGCGGCCTGCGCAAGACCACTGACGTTGTGGCCATTGGCCAGTGTTATTCCCCCATCCACATCGCTCATTTTTACAAACCATTGTTCGCTTAAATAGGGTTCGATGGGCGTTTTGCTGCGGTCGCTGTGCCCCACTTCATGTTCATGTGGCTTGGCCTCGGCAATCAGCCCCAATTTTTCCAAATCTTCCAGAATGGCGCGGCGGGCTTCGGTCGCAAATTTCAGACCAGTATAGTCGTACCGCCTGCCGCCAAATGTACCGGCACCCGCGTCATTCACTTTGCCGTCCGCTGTCAGTAAATTGATCTGCCGCAGATTATGCCGCTGGCCGGTGGCGTAGTCGTTGGGGTCGTGGGCGGGGGTAACTTTTACCACGCCCGTGCCAAAGGCCGGGTCCACCAGCAGGCCATCACCAATAATTGGAATATTGCGGCCCGCCAGCGGAATTTCAACTTCGCGGCCAATTAAATGTTTATAACGCGGGTCTTCCGGATGCACGGCCACGGCGGTATCGCCCAGCATGGTTTCCGGACGGGTGGTGGCCACCACCAGAAATTCCGGATCGCCATCGCGCCGGTCAGCAATTGGATAGCGAATGGAAGTCATTTGGCCTTTGATCGTTTCATAATATATTTCATCATCCGCCACGGCGGTTTGCAGGTGGGTATCCCAATTGACCAGCCGCAGTCCACGAAAAATAAGGCCATCGTGAAACAATTTGAAAAAGGCCTCTCGCACCGCACGGGCGCATACATCGTCCAAAGTAAAGCGGGTACGCGGCCAATCGCATGAGCTGCCCATGCGTTTAAGCTGTTCAAGAATGCGGTCACCGAATTTTTCCTTCCATTCCCAGATTCGTCGGACCAATTCATCGCGGCCAAGGTCGTGACGATTGAGCTTTTCCTTTTCGAAAATTGTCCGTTCCACCACGGCCTGTGTTGCGATGCCCGCGTGGTCGAGTCCGGGCATCCAAAGAGTGGCATCGCCGCACATGCGGTGATAGCGCACCAGAATATCCTGAATGGTGCCGTTAATCGCGTGGCCCAGGTGCAGGGCTCCGGTAACATTCGGCGGTGGAATAACCACACTGAAGGAATTCTTTGCGGGGCTTTTTGCGCTGGCGTGGAACCCATTGGTGGCCTTGATCCATTGGGCGAAAATATCCTGCTCCACGGCCTGCGGGTTATATTGGGCGGATAATTCCCGTGCGGATTCCGGCTTGGGATGGCTGGTGGTGTTGTGCTGATTCACAGATTTCCTTTTGCTGACAGTATTTACAGGCCCACCGGGACCCGCTGTTACTCGTGATATAGCCGGCGATGGCATGGGCCGCGGTTTCAGGCGATGGCCGGCGGGTTCGGTGCCGTGCCTTCGCGGGATTCAACATCATGAATCAGGCGGTATTCCACGGCGTCACACAGGGCCTGCCAACTGGCTTCAATGATATTTTCCGAAACACCAACGGTTCCAAAGACGCCCTCTGGCGAACGGAATTCAATGACCACGCGGACTTTGGCTGCGGTTTCTTCGCGGGCGTTTACAACGCGAACTTTGTAATCCACCAGATGCAGTAATTTTATACCCGGATAGGTTGGCTCCAGGGCGCTGCGCAACGCGGCATCCAGCGCGTTAACCGGGCCGTCGCCTTCCGCTGAAGCGGTAATAGCCTGGGCCGACACAAGCAGGGTCAGCGTGGCCTTGGTTGCCACCTTGCCCTGGCCCTGGCGGGACACCGCGCAGCGGTAATGGTCCAGATCAAAAAATTTGCGCCAACGGCCTATTTCCCTGCGAAGGATAAGTTCAAAAGACGCTTCAGCCGCCTCAAATACGTAGCCGGAGGATTCCAGGTCCGTAACCCGGTCAAGCACCCGCTTAAGTGCGACACGGTCATTTTCAATATTGAATTTGCGGCCCGCCTTGGCGGCAATATTGCTAACCCCGGAAAGCTCAGATACCAGAATACGGCGGGTATTGCCCACGGCGTCTGGCGCGACATGTTCATAGGAACTGGCCAGTTTATTGACCGCGTGAACGTGCATTCCGCCCTTATGGGCAAAGGCGCTGGCACCCACGAACGGCTGGCCGGTGGTTGCGTTCAAATTGGCTATTTCATAAACAAAGCGCGAGGCTTCGGTTAAATGCCGCAGGGAATCGGGCAGCAGACATTCGTACCCAAGTTTGAGCCGCAGATTGGCGATGACAGTCGTGATATCCACATTGCCGCAGCGTTCGCCAATGCCGTTCATGGTTCCCTGCACCTGCACCGCACCGGCTTGTACCGCGACCAGGGCGTTGGCCACCGCCAGACCGCTGTCATTATGCGGATGGATGCCAATGGAAATGTTGACCGCATCCGCGGCGCGGCGCACCCATTGCGCAACATGTTCGGGCATCGAACCGCCATTGGTGTCACACAGGCACACCAGCACCGCGCCCGCCTGGGCCGCGGCCTGAATGGTTTGCAGGCCATATTCCGGGTTGGCTCCCACACCATCAAAAAAATGTTCGGCATCGTATATGACCTTGCGACCCACGCTGGTCAGATAGCGGACGGAATCGGAAATCATTTCCAGATTTTCGCGTAACGACACGCCCAGCACTTCCGTGACATGCAGGTCCCAGGTTTTGCCGACCACGGTCACATATTCTGTTTTCGCGTCGCGCAAGGCAGTTAAGCCGATATCGTCCTGCGGCTTGACACCTCGGCGGCGGGTCATGCCGAAGGCGACAAGTTTGGCGTGACGCATGGCAAGCCCGGCGGCTTCCGCAAAGAATGCGGCATCCTTCGGATTGGAAAGCGGATAGCCCCCTTCAATGAAATCCACGCCGAGTTCGTCAAGCCGGGCGCAGATTTGCAGTTTGTCCTGAATGGAAAAGGATATCCCTTCGCCCTGGCTCCCATCCCGCAGTGTTGTGTCATATACCGTTATGCGCGTCATATATACCCCTTCCGGTCGCCTTGGCGACAGGTCTATTGTCGTTTAATTTTTGCAAGTATCAACTGAAGCAGGCCGCGGCAGGGAAGAGCGTTCGCCCATGCCTCCCGGAATACGACGGGCCGGCTCGCCGGTGCGAGTTATACGCGCCCGGAAATGGCAGCGCAGAGACGAATCACCACCGCGACCGCGGTGAATGATCTGGAATCAGAACGCTGTGACGCGGGCTGAAGTCTCTGCACGGAACACCTCTTTTTCATCGCTGTATATTAGCGGAAACCCGGCGCAGGTCAACAAGAAGAGCGACGCGGCTGCGCCCCGAAAATAGACGCGCGGACAACGCGTTTTAAGAATCAATCCTCATTGCTGCGCCTGTCCTGATGAATCCGGATCGCTCGGTCGCTTCGCGGCCATGGTGGGATATTCCCTGTGAATCGCAAAGTGCCAAATTGCACGCAGTCAGGCGATTTCCAATTAAAACAGTCACAGCCCCGGCCACAGGTCAAACGCGGGGGCTTTGTTTCGCCAGAGGCCTCTGTTACCATATTCCGCCATGACAGACAAAAAGCCAATATCATCACAAACGCCTCTCCCGGAGTCTTTTGTCCTGCGACAGGTCGCCTGGTCGGAGGTGCTGGATTTTTGCCAGATTTTTCGCGCCTTTCGGCTGGCCATACAGCCGGCAAACTGGCTGGCTGCGTTGCTGGCGATAGTATGTATTTATTCTGCCGGGCGGTTGCTGGACGGGGTGTGGGGGCCGCAAGTTTTGCCGGGTGAAATCAGTACGTTTCAAACCATGAATGCGGCCCATTACCGGGCCTATGTCCTGCAGGCTCAGGAGAATCGGCAGCAGCTTCTGACACAGGTATTGGATACATACGCGGGAAATTTATCCGCCGCCCGGATTCAGGCGGAAAGCCAAAACCCGCGAGCGGCCTATGCCACTCTGCGCAATGCATTTGAAAAGCAGTTTCACCGCAGCGTGACCGATTCATATAGGATTACGCCAACCGCCGCCGATGGAACCAGCATTAAGCCGGCAAAATTGCGCAGGCGGGCGGCCAAAATGCTGCTGGCCCAGATGGTTGCGATACGGCACACGGCCGGGCGTGGAATTTTTGATGCGATTTTAAAATTTGAATGTCATCAGTTTTCCCGACTGATTGATAATTCGCTGGGTTTAATCCGCATCGCACCTGACCGAACCCCCGTCAACTCGCCGGATGATGCCACCGCCGCCCCGGTTTGGCAGATTCAGGTGGGGCTGGCCCCGCGATCCATCCATCGGCTCTGGAAATCAGATACCGTTGCTGGGTGTCTGGCGAATATGTGCATCACCGGTCCGAGTTGGCTGTTGCTGGGTGCCGCGCCCATGCAGAGGGCCGCACATGAGGGGGTGCTGTCGCTGCTGTGTCGCCGGACGGGGTATCTGCTTAGTTTGCTGGCATTTCTTGTGATCAGCCTGGCCGCCATCGCGTTTGCCGGGGCCTTTATCTGCCGTTATTCAGCATTGACGTTGGCCGGTGCCCAACCCGAAGCGCGTCCAGTGGTGCGGTTTGTGCGGTCTCACCTCGGTTCGTTCATTAAAGCGCCACTTTTGCCACTTGCGACCATCATTGGCACATCTATCGGATTTGGCCTTATTGCAATGGTCGGGGCGATCCCGCTTGTCGGGGAAGTGCTGATCGGATTTGGTTTTGTGATTTTCCTGATTGGCGGCCTGATTATCATGCTTATGGTCCTGGGCCTGTTGGGCGGGGCGAGCCTAATTTACCCCACGCTTGCGGTGGAAGGTTCCGATTCTTTTGATGCCATTAGCCGTAGCTTCAGCTATGTGTATTCGCGCCCATGGCGGATGCTTTTTTATTCGATCTGCTCCCTGATTTATGGGACGCTGACCTATCTTTTTCTGACGGTCGCGCTGTTTGTACTGCTGTATGCCGCACATGCGGTAGTGGCCCAGGGCATGAGCTTTTTTGGTACCACCCACGGCTGGTATACCGGCGGGGGAAAGCTGGACAGCATGTGGGAGACTCCTCGACTTGGACAGCTTATTCCACCCATTAACTGGTGGGCGATGAACTGGAGCGAATATTTAGGGGCCATGGGCCTGTATTTCTGGCTTTTTATGCTGGTGAGCCTGCTCGGGGCGTTTGCCATGTCGTTTTACTTCAGCAGCAGTACCATCATTTATCTGCTCGTCCGCCAGAACGTGGATGGACAGCCGGTCACGGATATATTTGCGGACCCATCCACCGGATCGCCGGAAAACGGTCGCCGCGGACTCGTGCCCGTCGACACGACCGCGGCGCGATCCGCGATTGCGCCGCCGGAGGATACTGGTACGCCGGCCGGCGGACAATCGGAAGAGGGGCCAATTGACCAGGCCGGACCAGCCGCATCATGAAACAAGACATTTCAACACTTTCCGAACTTTGCAACGTGCCGACCGCGCCCTATGCCGAGGCCTACGCCGCGGCTTGCGTTCGTTCGTGGGCGGCCGAGCCGCAACGCCGAAATAAAATTCTTGTCCAGTCGGATGCCGTGGGGAATCTGCATTTGCTTTACCAGTGCGGTTCGCCGGGGCGATCTGAACTGGTGCTGGAAGCCCATTTGGACCACCCTGGCTTTCTGGTGGAAAAAATTCTGCCCGACGGCACCCTTGAAGCCATTTTCCGCGGGGGCGTCAAACCGTCCTCTTTTGATCGGGCCGCGGTGCGTATATGGCATCCAGAGTGCCCACTGGCTTTACCGCATGACACGGCACAAAAGCCCGTCGGCCTATGGATTCCCACACGCGTGCTTTCCGTGCAACCGGCGATTGGTAATCAGCCGTTACGGGTTATTTTGGCCAAGCCGGACGGTCCTGCCGCAGACAGCATACTGCCCGGTTCGATCGGAATGTGGGCTTTGCCCGACGCACTGACCATAGGTCGGTTGTTTGCCGCGCGTGTGTGCGATGACCTGGCCGGGGTGGCCGTCGGGCTTTATGTGTTAGATGAACTTATTGCCCGGGGCGCGGCGGTAAATGTCCGGCTGTTGCTGACGCGCGCCGAGGAAGTGGGCTTCGCTGGAGCTTTGGCCGTGGCCAGCCGCGGGCTGATTCCGGCTTCGTCATGCATTATCGGCATCGAAACCAGCATGGCGATGGCTCACGTTCCCCAGGGGCGGGGGCCGGTTATTCGCGTGGGGGATAAATCGTTGACTTTCAGTCCGGCGTTGACACGCTTTCTTTCCATGCAAGCCGGCGGAATTGCGGATACGGACAATTCCTATCTTTACCAGCGGCAGCTTATGGATGGCGGCACATGCGATTCAAGCGCGTTTGCCGCTTTCGGATACGACACCGCCGCCGTCTGCCTGGCTTTGGGAAATTATCACAACATGGCCCAGCTGCAAATGAACGCGGCCATCCCAACGGCCGGCCCGCACATTGCCGCCGAGACCATTCACCTGGACGATTTTTTTGGACTGGTGCGGCTCCTGACCGATGCTGCGGCAAATTTTGACAGCTATACACCGGACCATGCGGCTTTGCGTCAGCGTCTGGCGTCTATGCACGAACGGGACCAACGGCAACTGCTGGAATCGTTCAAGGTTGTTTAGATACTGCACGAGTTTGGCAGGGACTTAACGGAATGGCCAAAGCGGGCTACACTATCGGGAAAGGGCCGGTTCCGTGTACCGGCTGGCACTGAACGCAGAAAAGGAATCCAAATGCCCATAGAAATCACCATGCCCAAATTATCCGACACCATGACCGATGGCACGCTGGTACGCTGGGCTAAAAAGGAAAACGATGTTATCAAGCCTGGCGATATCATTGCCGAAGTTGAAACCGACAAAGCCACCCAGGAACTTGAAGCGTTTGAAGCAGGAACCGTGGCCAAAATCGTAATTCCCGAAGGCGGAAAAGTCCCGGTGGGAGGCTTGATTGTAGTGCTGGCTAAACCGGGTGAAGATGTCGCCGCAGTGGCCAAAGCGGCCAGTGCCGGTGGTGCCAAGGCACCCACAGCCGCGGCATCGTCGGTGGCACCATCCGTGGCCGCTCCAGTCCCCGTGATACCACAATCGCCCACTCCCGGTCCTTTACCCGCGCCGGTGCCAATTTCCCCGGCAATAATTGCCCCGGTGCCGCCAATTGGGCAGAAACAGCGCGTTTCGCCACTGGCCCGCAAGATTGCGTTGGAAACCGGTGTGAATCTTGCCGGGCTTCAGGGGACGGGGCCGGACGGCCGAATTATCAAACGCGATGTGTTGGCCGCACCAACCGCGGCAGCAGTTTCAACGGTCGCAAAGGCCGGCAAAGCCGCTCCGATGCCGGCGATTCGGCTGGAAGCCAAAACCATCCCGCTTTCCAGCATACGTCAGACGATTGCCCGCCGGCTTCTGGAGGCCAAACAGACCATACCGCATTTTTATGTTTCCATTGATGTGCAGATGGATGCCCTGCTTTCCCTGCGGAAATCCGCCAATGAACAACTTGCCCCGGTCAAGCTCAGTGTGACCGATTTTATCGCCAAGGCAGTAGCCACGGCCATCGCTCAAACCCCGGCAATAAATGCCAGCTTTACGCCCACGGCCATTGTGCAGCACGGCACGGTGAATCTGGGTATCGCCGTCGCCATTGAGGATGGCCTGGTTGTGCCGGTGATTCGCGACGCGCAAGACAAAGGTATTCGCCAGATATCTGCCCAGATAAAGGAACTGGCCGAACTGGCGCGGGCGAAAAAGCTTAAGGCCAATCAGATGGGTGGAAGTACCTTTACCATCAGCAACCTCGGAATGTACGGCATTCGTGAATTTCAGGCCATTGTAAACCCTCCCGAGGCGGCCATTCTTGCGGTGGGGGGTACCGAAGCGCGGCCCGTGGTAAAAAATGGCCAGGTTGTCCCCGCTCAGGTAATGACGCTTTCGCTTTCATCCGACCACCGCGTGGTGGATGGCGCTCTGGCGGCGGAATTCCTCAGCAAGCTCAAGGAAATTCTGGAAAATCCCCTGGCAATGTTGATATAGCCACGGGACGGCGTCGTACAAATTATTTTAATCGCGACCTTGGAAACGATTTTGAATCGTGGCTTCAATGGTGCCCGCGCGGCAAAAGATGATAGTCGTGTGCTGGCTATTGGCAATGTCCAGAGCGCTGCATTCGCCGTCAACCGCTGGCCGCAAGGGTGTCCGTGGTCATTCGAAGCATTTCTCCCTGGCGGATTTCACGGAAGAAAAGGTCCAGATAGTGCCGCAGCCGCCGATTGGGGTCGTCCAGTTGGCCGCCAAAATGGCGGTTTGGATCGTTGTAAATAAGTCGCACCGGGTGTTCCTCGATTTTAAGTCCGGCCTGTGCCGCGCGAACCCAGAATTGCATCGGAAATGCATAGCCGCGTTCGGTCAGTCGCAATTCCGCCATGGCGTCAACGCGGTGAGCCTTGAATCCGCAGAAGCTGTCCGTGAGTTCCAGATTCAGATTCCGGTTGATGACCTGCGTCATCAGCATGTTGATCATGCGGCGATCCGCGGGAGGGTCTCCTTCGCGAACCAGTTCATGCATATACCGCGTGCCGCTGATAATATCCGCCTCATCAAGGACTGCCCGCGCCACAAATTCCGGAATTTTGGCCGGCTCATGCTGCTGGTCGCAATCGATCGTGATCACCCATTTGTATCTGTTGCGCGATGCATAAGAAAACGCGTCTATCAGACTTTGGCCATATCCCATATTGCGGCGATGCCGTAAAACTTCAATATCTCCGATCGTTTTAAGAATTTGCGGTGTGGTATCAGAAGAACCGTCGTCCACCACCAGTACATCGGCGGCCGGCGAATGCGCGACAATATCCCCTAGCACCTTTTTCAGGTGACGCTCTTCATTGAATACAGGTACTGCCACCAGAACATTCATTTTTTCACCGCCAGAAACATCACGAAATATAGTAGGAGAGCCATGCGGCAAGTCAAGTACCGCAACTCGCAAAGAATTTGTCTCCCTATTTTGCAGACAGGTGTGTATGTAAAAAGTCACTGGAACGCTGTTGCGCCAAAGCCGCTGCCTCCGGATTAAAGCTGGCTCGCTGGTCGCAATTAAAACCATGGTCTGCTTCATAAACGAATATCTGGGCCGCGGGATGGCTTTTTCCAATCCGTTCCACATCGGTGGTGGGAATATGCTGATCAAGTCGGCCAAAGTGCATCATGACCGGACACTTGGGGATAACGGAAAGGCTCTGGGCGATATATCCCCCATAATACGCGACTGCCGCGGCCACCGGCAGATTCCCCGCCGATAGCCATGCGAGTGTGCCGCCATAACAATAGCCCAGCACTCCAATTTTCTTGCCTGGCAATTGATCGGAAAGATATCGCACGGTGGCCGCGATATCCGTGAGTGCGTTGGGAATGGCATTTTCGCGCTTTACAAGATTCATGCCGACCTGAATATCCGCCGGTGCATAGCCAAGTTCCAAGCCAGGCTGATACCTGTCAAAAAGGCAGGGTGCCACCGCCATCCAGCCTTTTTGTGCCCATGTTGCAGCGCAGTTCTGAATATGTTTATTGACGCCGAATATTTCCTGTAACACAACCAGTCCTCCCAGGCAATGGCCTTGGGGCAAGGCCTGAAACGCGCCCAATTTATGTCCATCGGCAACTTCAATGCTAATCCATGTATTCATAAATATTTATCTCTGTTAAAAAGCGATAATCACAAAAAACAGGCATTCATTTCACGAACGTAAGGGGCGCACCATGGCCGCGCCGGGCCAGGAGCCGCGGATCGCCCGCTGATATTGCGGCGGACAGTGGCGGGATATCTGGTCCGTGGCACCGAGGGCCTCGGCCGCATGCCAACCCCAGCGCGGGTCGTCCAGAAATGCGCGGGCCAGGGCCACCATATCTGCCTGACCGGATGCAATAATATCTTCTGCCTGCCGCGGCGTGGCGATCATGCCGACGGCGCGGGTTGTGATGCCGGATTGCTTTTTTACCGCTTCCGCCAGCGGCACCTGATAATTCGGTCCAACTGGAATTTTTGCCTGCGGCACCAGACCGCCCGATGACACATCTGCATAATCTATCCCCATTGCCTTGAGCCGTCGGGCAAATTCGACGGCGTTTTCCAGCGTCCAGCCGCCTTCCATCCAGTCCGTTCCGGTCATGCGCACACCTAGAATGACTTCCCGCGGAACAACCGCGCGAACCGCAGCCACCACCTGAAGCGGAAAGCGCATTGCATTTTCCAGATTTCCCCCGAATTCATCCGTCCGGTGATTGCTTAGCGGTGAAAGAAACTGGTGCAGGAGATAGCCGTGGGTGGCATGAATTTCAATGGCGTCAAAGCCGATGGCTACCGCGCGGCGAGCCGCCTGAACGAAGCAATCCGCCACCGTTTGCATTCCATGGTTATCCAAGGCGGCGGGAGTGTGCCAGTGCGAATCAAACGGAATGCTGGACGGTGCGACAGTAAGCCAGGGATCTTCGCCGGGCTTTAAGCATCCATGTTCGGCCGCCCACGGAATATGGGTGGACGCTTTTCTACCTGCATGTGCAAGCTGAATTCCGAACCGGGTCGGACCGGACAGCCGTCGGACTTTCGCCATAACATCCGCGAGCGCCGCCGCGCAGCCGTCGGAATAAAGTCCAAGGCAACGATGGGTGATCCGGCCGCGTCGTTCCACGGCGGTGGCTTCCAGCATCACCAGGCCCGCGCCACTGTATCCAAGCTGGGCCAGATGTTGAAAATGCCAGTCGGTGGCCGCGCCGTCCTCGGCGGAATACTGGCACATAGGTGCCACGACCAGGCGATTGACCAGCGTGCGCGTGCCAAGCGTGATGGGGGAAAACAAAAGGCTGTTCATAGAGTGTCCATGCTCCAAAAGGGGTCCACAAGGGGTAATGGTCATTCGCCTCGGCCCGGCGATTCATAAGGCGCAGGATAATCCAATATCCCTGCCGTCGCCGGTGCACCGTGTGCGGCATTGTTTTATAGCCGTCTGATTGCAGAAAATCAAATATTCATTTGAACTTGACATTTCAAATGGTTGTTTTAAAATGTGAACATGCTGGCGGGCTGCGGCCGGGCGGTGCACCGTGTGTGTCACCCGCTGTTGGCCCCATGCCAAGCTGCCACAGGAATCGCAACCGGATGATGCGGACATGATACGAAATTCTAAGAGCCATGCGCCGGGCGCCTTTGTCGCTAGCGGGCCGCTTCCGGCCGAGGCGGCGCCCGCCGCCCCTGCCTTGTTGACTGGTGCGGATTCCACGCGCACGCGTCTTCTGCTTGCTGCCGGCGAGGCCTTCGCCGAGCATGGCTTTCACGGCACCACCATTGGCATGATTTGCAAAGCCGCCGGGGCGAATATCGCCGCGGTCAATTACCATTTTGGCGGCAAAGAACGCCTGTATGAGGAAACGATTAAATTCGGTCGTGCCAGTTGCAGCCATTCGCGGCTGCTGGAATCCGATGAGCTGGCCCGCATGGAACCGCGTGCGGCGCTTCGGGCGTTTATTGATGCATATATTCAGACGCTGCTTCGGAAAGACCGTTTGCAGTGGCACACCCGAATCATTTGCCGCGAACTCGCCGAGCCGACGCCCGCTCTGGAGGCATTTATACGGGATGTGATCAAGTTGCGCCGCAAACGGCTGGGCGATATCATTCATCGCCTCGCCACCCGGCGATTAGGTCCCGGAGAAATGGATATGCTGATCGAAAGCATTATCGCTCAGGGACAGTTTTATTACCGGTGTCGGCCGATCATTCTGCGGCTGCGCGGCAAAGACCATTTTGACGCTGGCGGGTTGCGTGAAATCGTGGATCACATCACCCGGTTTTCGCTTGGAGGCATTGCCGCAATCGCAGAAGGTGGACCGTCGCTGAATGTAAATCCACCTTTCGCGGCCGGGCATCACGCCGGCAAGGCGGATCGCGCCGTGGCGGGTGGCACGGGCGCCAAACCGAGGTGAAATCGGCGGTCCGCTGTCCGGGGGTAAAAGCAAAAAGTCCGGGGGTAGCAGGACTCGCGGCAGCCGAACGGAAATTCAATGGGTCAGTTTTGGTACAATCAGGAGTTGCAAGATGAGTAATGTCTCGTCCACTGGCAGCAGCGCCCGGGCGGGCGCAGCAGCGCCCATGAACGCGGGTGAACCGACCGCTGCCGGAGGTTCGTCTGTGGCCGCGCCCCCGCCCAACGGAGCCGGCAGGCGAAAGAAAATATTTATCATCGGAGGCGGCATTTTGCTGGTGCTGGGGCTGGCGGTGGGTGTTCCATGGTATATTCATTCACAAAAATATATGTCTACAGATGATGCCTTTGTGCAGGCTCATGTGGTTCAGATTGCACCGCAAATTGCCGCGCCGGTGCTCGCTGTGCGGGTTCTGGATAACCAGTTTGTGAAAAAGGGCACGGTTCTTGTCACCCTTGACCCTCGAAACTATCTGGCCCAGTTGTACAGAATCAAGGCCCAGCTTGCGTCCGCGCGGGCCGCGGCTGTCGGCAAGCAGTTTGACCTGGCGCTCGTCAATAAAACTTCCAGCGCCGCCTACTCGCAGGCCCAGGCGCAGGTCGTCATTGCCCAGGCCAGCATTGCCGTCGGCAGAGCGGCGATTGCCCAGTCACAAAGCACGCTGGCGCAGGCCAGAGCCATGGTGCTTTCGGCTAAGGCGGATATCGCCCGTGCCACAGCCCAGGTACAGGCCGCGCAAGCCCAGGCCGTCATGGCGAAAGACGATTTTCACCGCTATGCCACATTGCTTAAAACCGGGGATGTAACACCGGTGCAACTTGAGAGTTATCGTGCCGCTTCGATTACCGCTCAGGCGAATGTCACCGCCGCCCGGAAAAATGTCCTCGCCAAAGTGGCCGCGTTGACGCAGGCAAATGCGGCGGTTCATGCGGCCCGCCAGGGGGTTCTGGCAGCGCGGGCTCAATTGAATCAGGCCGCCGCCGGTCTTCAGAAATCGCAGGCGCAGCTTGCCGCTGTCAATGTTGTTCCGGAAGAGATTGGGCGCAAGACCAGCAGCTTTCAAAGCCAGTCGGCGCAGGTGGCGGAATTAAAGGCCGCCCTGCGGCAGGCCATGCTGAATCTTTCCTATTGCGTCATTAAAGCGCCGGTCAGCGGTTATGTCACGCAAAAGTCCGTTGAGCCGGGAGATTACGTAACCGCTGGCCAGATACTTCTTAGCATTGTGCGGCCCAACATGTGGGTCATCGCCAATTTTAAGGAAACCGCGCTGACGAAAATGAAACCCGGCGATCCGGTCACCATCAGCATAGATGCTTATCCGAACTATACGTTTGATGGATATGTACAAAGCATTCAAGCCGGCACCGGCGCATCATTCAGCTTGCTTCCGCCGGAAAACGCGACAGGCAATTATGTCAAGGTTGTGCAACGTGTACCGGTCAAAATTCTGTTTAAGAACCTCCCGAAAAAAATGCCCTATTTGGCCTCCGGAATGTCGGCTGTGCCGGAGGTAAAAGTCCAATGAGCGCTGCGGGTTCATCGCCGATAACCGCTGGCTTTCCTCCGGCCAAAAGAGTGATCAGTCCGTGGCTGATTGCGCCCCTGGTGGCTATGGCCGCATTCATGGAGGTGCTGGACACCACCATCGCCAATGTGGCATTGCCCCATATTGCCGGAGCTATGGCCGTGACGGTCGATGAAAGCACCTGGGTATTGACCAGCTATCTGGTGGCCAATGCCATTGTGCTGCCGCTGAATGGCTTTTTTTCGGCCGTATTTGGCCGCAAAAAATATTTTATGGGTTGCATGGCAGTCTTCACAATCAGTTCGCTGATGGTGGGACTGGCACCGAGTTTTCCCATTCTTTTGATTTGCCGGGTTCTTCAAGGCTTGGGCGGGGGCGGTTTGCAGCCAGGAACCCAGGCGATTTTGCGCGATTCGTTTCCGCGTGAAAAAATCGGTGCCGCCATGGCGGTCTATGGCATTGTGGTGGTGGTCGGGCCGGTGCTTGGGCCACTTCTTGGGGGATGGATTACCGATAATTATTCCTGGCGGTGGTGTTTTCTTATTAATGTCCCCATTGGCATCGTGACACTGCTGGCGCTGCTGGTGCTGTTACGTGACCCACCGACGCAACGGCGCGTTAAAATCAGTGAAACGGGCGTGGATTACATCGGCCTGGGGCTGGTCACCCTGGGACTGGCCTGTCTGCAGATCATGATGGATCGTGGCCAGGATGCCGACTGGTTTTCTTCGCCGACCATTCGCCTGCTCGCCTTTCTGGCGTTTTTCGGTCTGGTCGTGGGATTCATCTGGGAATGGTATGAACCGCATCCGATTATCAACTTCCGTTTGTTGAAGGATAACAACTTTGGCCTGGCGACACTGGGTATGTTCATTTTTGGCGGCATTCTTTATTCCACCACGACATTGCTTCCGCTGATGGTTCAAACACTCATGGGCTACGATGCCAGGCAGGCCGGCATGGTCCTGGCCCCCGGCGGAATGGTGGTATTCTGCCTGATGCCGCTGGTCGGATTCCTGGTGCCCCGGGTGCCGACGCGATGGCTGATTACCTTCGGTATTCTGGTGAATGTGGCGGCCCTTATGCTGATGGGGGGGCTGAATCTTTCCGCCGATTTTGCCACATTGGCCTGGTGCCGCGCCGTACAGGGGCTGGGGCTGGCATTTCTGTTCGTGCCGTTTAACACCGCGGCGTTCGCCTTTGTGCCACGGGATCGCATTTCCGATGCTTCCGGCATTTTGAACCTGGCTCGCAATATCGGGGGAAGTGTGGGCATATCCGCCGCAACCGCTTTTGTGGCCAACACCGCACAACGGCATCAGAATTTTCTGGTTGAAAATGTGACGCGATCAAATCCGATCTATCTGCGGGCTTTGCATCGATTATCCGGCCTGCTGGAGCGTGCGGGCCTTTCCGCCGGCCATGCGGTTAAAACCGCCGAAGCGGTCCTGTATAACAATCTGCATGGACAGGCGTCCATGCTTGGATATGTGGATGCATTTCATGACCTGGCGATCACGTTTTTACTGGTCATACCGGTGGCCATGCTGCTGCGTACACCGAGTTTTAAGAAGGCCGCTCCGGCGGTTCTGGAGTAAACGTTATGTTTTTATTAAAAAAGACCGGCGTATCGCCTATAATCCTTAAACCGCGTCCGAGGGCAAGGAAGGAGTCGTTTATGTTTTGGAATATGAACAAAGTCCGATTGATCGTCGCACCGGCGCGTTTCGCTTTGGCCGTCGCGGTTATTCCCGGTCTGTTGGCGGGGTGTGTGAATCAGCAAAAGGAAATTGCGCATTATGACCGTGTGCTGCATGCGCATCCTGCCACCAGCGCAGCGCCGCTGGCCGTTGGGCATACACTTACACTTTCCAAAGCGCTGGCTATGGCCAACAGCAACAATGAACGTCTCGCGATCGGCGGAGAGGACTATCTCCAATCCCTGATTGCCCACGACCGGGCCTATGCCACCTTTATGCCCACCGTGGGACTTGCCCCTCAGGACTTTCAGCGGCAGGGCTTTAATGAATCTGGCTTTCCCGGATTGGGTAATGTTTTTCAGACGCATTATTTTGATGTGCCGTTGCAGGCTCAGCTGAATATGAACGTCCTGCGTGATGCCCGGGCTATTCAAGCCGCGGGGGCCTACGCCAGTCAGCAGAAATCCCTGCTGCTGGATATGCAGTCGAACCTTCTTCTGGAGGTTGCGCAAACCTATTATCAGGTACTTAGCGATCAGCGATCGGTAAAAGTTCTGCGGCGCACCCTGCGCGTCGAACAGGCCAATGTGGCATCCATGACACGCAAGGAAAAGGCGGGGGTGGCGCTGCGCCTTTCTGTGTACCAATCCCAGGCGGATGAGGCTTCCACGCGTGTACAGTTGACCCAGTCTCTGGAACGTGTAAACAATGGTCGGGCCACGCTGGCCTATCTGATCGGTGCGCCAAGTCTGGCAGGCGCGGTTCTGGTCAACCGGTTTAATCCCCCGAAATCGATTCCCAGCTTGGCTTCTTTGGACCATATTGCGCTCCAGCAGCGGCAGGACCTGCGGGCGGCCTCCGCGGCGGAACTGGTCGCAAAAAAGGGTGTTTCGGCTGCGGTGGCTGAATATTTTCCAACCATATCCGCCAATTTCAACACTTTTTTATATAAAGAAAGTTTTCCCAGCGACAGTTGGTGGAGCGGTCTGTTCAGTGCCAATTTCCCGATTTTTGAAGGCGGCATGATCTATCAGGATATCCGCAAGTCATATTCCGTACTGCGGCAGGCGGCCCTGCGGCGTCAAATGCTGGCCCGGCAGATTCTTGAGGAAGTGCGCATCGCCCGGCAGAACTGGATTACCAGCAACAGCCTTGTGCGCAATCTGTTCACCGAGTGGCGATCTGCTCAGGCGGCGTATGTGCAGGCCCGGCATTCTTACGGTGCCGGGTTGGCGACCAGTTTGGATGTGATAACCGCCCAGGACCGGGCGCTTTCAGCCCGTCTTGGCTATGAACAGGCTCGTTACACACTGCGCGTGAATATGCTGAATCTTCTGCGCGTGACCGGACGGCTGACCTGGCCGGCGGTGCACGAGTTGGCCATGGCCGAGGGTGTTGCCAAACATTGAACCAAAGCGGCCTGATACACGTCATGGGTCAAAAGCCAGACGGTGCACAACCCGGACAGAAGGTATTCTGGCCATCATTTGATTGTTCCGATTGATAAGTCCGATTGGCACCTCGGTCGTGATTAAAGATCGACGACTGGCCGTCGGGATGAACTTTCCATTAATGAATCAACACATATGCATAATATAAAAACATTTGCGGGCTGGTGGCGTCATAAATAGCGGCCTGACGCTAAGCCCGGTTGGGCCTCTTTTTTAAGTGCTTTCGCCAAATTGCCCGGCACTCCGCTTCGGTAAGCATGCCCTGCCGGATCAGCGCTAAAGCGATGGCTGTCGCTACTTTCCTGTGGGCGGTCAGCAGTTCCAGCGCGCGGAGCCTCAGGTCGCGGCCGAGGGCTATTTGCTCGGCTTTGCCTTGGGCCAGCTTTGCCAGCAGCACGAGCATCATGTTGGCATCGTGACTTCGGGCCAGCAAGGCGGTCTTCATGCTTTGACGATTTATCGACGCTTCCGCCAATATGCCGCACCAGATAATAATAATTTCCCGCCGCAGGTTTCGTTCTACGCGGACCTTGCTGCCCTTACCGCCCGGAACAAGCCGGGGATGTTGTCCGCAAAGCGTTTGGCCTGTTCCGTTACGGGCGCTAATGCGCACCAGCCGCAGCCGCCGCCGAAGCGCCAGGCAGGCAGTGGCATGGCCCGCTTCATGTAGCGCCGCTGGAATGCTTTTAAGGCCGTCAATGTGTTCCTGGTTCGCCATATGCGTTCCCTGCCATTCTGCCTTTTTATGGTATCACCGGAGCGGGGCGCGAAAGCCTGTTGTATGAAGCCCACAGGCCGATACGGCACCATAACTGCCCCGACGTAGCGCGCCAAGTGCGGGGTTGGAGTTTCCCCACTTTCAAGTAAAGCGCGTAAAACCTCCGATGCAGTAGTTAGGTACAAAGACAAACTGCAAGGAGGCTTTTTATGGACGCAAAGGACGCTTTTCATTGTACATCGGCATTATTGCGAGATTATCTTGAGCGTTTTGACATGTGTACCAGTCGCGGTCCATTACGGGCGCTGGGCAACTTAGTCTCAGGAATTCTTTGGACCGGCTCTGTGCAATTGACCAATGCCGCACGATTG
>DAIDJN010000087.1:0-2636 GCA_027451365.1 Phycisphaerales bacterium
TTTCATGGTTTGGCCCATGGTGAGGTTTATATTTACGGTTGACCGGGTCAGGAAATTTATCCTAAGCCGCAAGTTGACGGGGGCAATTTTTATCAGGCCGGAGGATTTGCCGGTCACGGGCAACGGCCTTGGCGCGGGGAACTTGCGTGATTATTTTCACGACGATCGGGCGCACAAGTTTGGTGACCCACTGGGAATCTATTGACTTCACGGTGACGGGCGAAGCCATGCGAAAACTCTTTACGGACCGCCCGGCGGAAACGATAATCACCTGCATTGAAAATTAAATACGGCCCCTAAATTTCCGGCATTAAACGACGGTCGCTGATGACCACACGTATTTTGTGGAGGGTTTTGGAAGTAATGGTACAACTGGAAGTTCTGCCGCCCCGCTGGATGCGGTGTGGGTGCGTAATAGTTGCAACAAGTTGCGGCGGAATTTTATCCGCGCCGGCTTCAAGGTGACTGGCCAGGCGGCCCACCATATTGTGGCTCAGGGGGCCAAGGCCGCGGTCGATGCCGGGTGATGTCACGCCACAGCAAACCGGAATTGTAAGCCGAGCGGCCATTGCCGCTAAATATGCTGGAGTTGCATCTGCCGGAGCAACCGCGTCCAAAAATTTATGCCGGTCAGATGGCGGTTATGGCATCGCACCTGAAGGCCGCCGCTCCCGGACTATCCATCCGTTGTAGTGGCAACCATTGACCGTAGTTGCACACCACAGCCGCTTTTAGGGCAAACTTGTGAAGGTTGGGTTAAATTTAGAATGCAGTTCGCTCAGATACACGGAGATGCGATTTGATTTGCCAATTCCGTTGCCCTGAAGCAATATTGGCAGTGCTGTCGCTGACAATTGCTCCGCAACGGACGTTCGGTTAAAAATATTTCAGAAAAGTTCCCTCCGAACGAAAGCTGGTGGTAATGTTCAATGCAAACGTTTCGCGATTCACCTTTCTGATGGCCCTGCTGGTCGCGCCACGCATGACAGCCTTGGCCCACGTGAGCCGCCCACTGGAGCCTACGACATCTCTTTGGCGCCCTGTGCGTATCAGGTTTCCAAAGCCGGTCAGCCAGCAGGGATATGTAAGTTTTATGATGCATACCGATCGCACCTGGAAAGATGGTGCACAAGCCGGACTTTTCAATCAGACGCTCGTGAAATTGCCTGGTCTGGCAAGCTGCAAACTCACCGGAGGGTCGGAGAGTATTAACTTGATATTTGCATGGGACAAAGCGCATTACAATCGGGGATTCCTGGTAAATCTAACCCATCTGCCGGGACCGCAGACCTGTTTTATTCAGTTTACATGGAACAGCGGAACGGGACGGTGCGACGGGTATTTCAACGGGGTACCCATGAATCTTCCGGGTACCGCGTACCGGCCTTGGACGATTTTGGGGCACGCCCGGACTGTGGTGATCGGCCGTGGGCCGATACGTGTAAGCGATGTGCAGGCGCACGACCACTACGTTCCGCCCGAATTGATCAGCGGACTGGTGCCCAAAAGATTTGCAGGCCATGATAAAGCACTCTTCGGATATTTTGCGCCGCCCAAACCGATCTCAATTGCCGGCAGGCGCGGTGTGTTGCTGTACTCTTCCTCGTTGGCCCATTCCGCGGATGTGAAAAAATGGATATTGGAGGGACCTGCGGAAATGTCATTTTCGCATGGCGCTATGCAGCTCCAAACGCGCCCGCGCGGGAGTTATTCCGGCCCGGGCCATTTTGTGCTCTGGTGCCCCCGAACGTTTCCCAATCGGATTGTGGCCGACTGGCAGTTTAAGCCGGTTTCAAAAAAAGGTTTGGCGATTATCTTTTTTGCCGCCCATGCGGTCAATGGCTGGCATATGTTTGATCCTCGTCTGCCGCCACGGAACGGTGCTTTCAGCCAATATACCCATGGAGCCATTGCCAGCTACCATTTTTCATATTTTGCCAATTTGCCACTGTTTCAAGCAGGTCGTCCATCATCCAATCTGCGAAAAAACAACCATTTTTACCTGACCGCGGTCGGTCCGATTGCCGTGGCACCGGGCGCCCGAGGATTCCAGAAGCTGCGCATCATCAAAGATGGGAAGCACATTCAATTGCTGGTGAACGGCCGTGTCGCCTTGGACTGGACCGACAACAATCCGGCGCGGTTCGGCAAAGCTTATACAAGCGGAAAAATCGGCCTGCGGCAGATGGCCGGAACAATTGGCCAATATCGTGATTTTCGTGTCTGGGCTTTAAAAGCCAAATAATCCCATTGGCGGGCGAGTCCTCACGATTCCGGGCATGCAAGCCGCGGGCCTAACCGGCGGCAGCGCTTCCCCATTCAAGGGCGACACCCGCGCGGGCCGATTCATAAAGTAGAGACCCGCGGCATGCTTCTTGGGCACGACGTCGCGACCGATGCTCCGCGTGCTGTTCAAAATCGGCGCGGAGCGAATTTGAACGGAATTGCGTGGAATTTCAGGATCATTGCCCCAATGGCTTGGGCTGAAAATCTTGTGGGGGGTTAACGAGCGGAGTCCGGATGCTCGCTTTTATAAAGTTTCGGGCACCGGAATTGTCTGTGATGAGGCCTCTGATATGGGCGTTGTTCCCGCGCGGGAGGCAAAGCCTCGCCTTCCAGAATCCGCAGCGCCCAGC
>DAIDJN010000088.1:0-5810 GCA_027451365.1 Phycisphaerales bacterium
CCGTTGTTCCGGCTGCGGTCCACCTGCTCCAGAGCCATCCGCCATTTGGAACGATACACCACACTGTCGGGAATATGGGCTCGTCGGCAACGCTGGCGATCCGGATTCCAGGATTCTTCCGGAAGAAACAGGTCCGAATCCAAGAGGGCCATAAAATCGCCGTGGCGACACGCCAAATGAACCGTGACAATGCAGTTATCAATCTTGCCCGTGGCCCCGCAATGCTGCCGCTGCACACCGGGTGTTTTATCGCCCTTTTTGGCCACGGAAGTCTCGTCAATCCAGCCCACCACACCCAGGGACCCCGACGGTTCCCTGGTTCCCGGTGCTGGAAGATGATCCTGGGCGATGCGACGCTGAACCTCATGGCGCATCGCACCCTCATCCCAGCGGTGAAACACCAGAAACTGTTGCAGCGTACGAACCGTAGCGCCTGCAGATAAAGCGATCGGCTCAACGCTCTTACGCGGCAGATCGCTGAGCAGACCGCGAACGTATACACCGAAATGCCGGAATGTTGGCGCGTGAGAAAAGCAGCCGCGGAACCGCGACAGAAATACACCTAACGCCGACCCTATTTCGCTTATTTCTTCGACCGTCATAAGAACCTCCTTGTTCCATGACTGTTCTATCGGATTGTAAACGGCTAAAACTTGAGCAAATAATGCGCTGTAGTATTAACGAGCGCACTATTTTTCGCCACGATCGGAGTGACCGCAAAATCACGAAATTCCACATGATTCCAACTGCTTCCCAGACCTGCCATACCGTTTATCCGCAGTAACGACACATGCCTGACCAGCGTGTGGCCATCCACGATCACAATTGTTTGCGGACCGCTGAATCGCAGCACGATGGTGTGCCATGGCATACTGCCAAGCCGCGCGGTGCCCCGCGCGATGGGATTTGTATTTGACCAGAGAGTCCAGCGGCCGCTGGAATGCAGATTGAATCGATAGCCATGAACGAGGGAATGCCAGCCGGAGGCGGCAACCCGGCCAAGCAGCGACGCATATGCCTTTGGTGGTATTTTTGCCTGCACAGAAACCTGGTAATTCCGCCATTTGGTTGACCCGATCAGAGTTAGAGGAGGCGCGCCCTTCATCCAGGCGATGCCACGGTGGGTAATCTGCTGCCGCAGACAAAGTTTTGCACCGTTGCCTTCCTTCTCTACGGCAAAGGCATCGTGCAGGTCAGAAAAATATCTTGGGGATCGGCCGATTGTATCTTTTTGAAAGTTATCCCGATAGGGCAATGGGCACGGTTTGGGCGGCGGATTAAATGCTCGCCCTTTTTTCTGACCCGTGGTGGTAGTAAGCGTGTAGATTGCGTGAGGGCGCAGCGTCATGGTGAATGTCCCACCCGCAGGTGTTATTTTTCCAACCATAATAAACTGACGTTTCCGTGTGCTTTGCCATTCATAGACTCGCCCGGTGGAAAGCCCGCCGGAAAGATGCACCCTCAGCGTTTGCGGAACAGACGCGGCGGATGTTTCCGCAATCAGGCTGTAATTGCCGGAAACTGGTGAGCGGAACGTGCAATAATCACCACCCGCCGGTAGTTTGCCACAAGCGTTTGCGGCCAGATATTTCCAGCCCACCGGAACAAACTGTCCGAAATGTGCCAGCGCCCAGAGCGCCGGCTCCACATCGTAATGACCCGACCAGGGCGTGCGGGCCAGCATCGGCCCCTGTCCGCCACAGGGCAGCGCCGCATACCAGGATCCGATCAATGGCCAGATCGTTTCGGAGCTGGTGTGAAATTCCAGATGATTTTCGAGGAATTCATGAACCAGAAACTTCGCATGTTTCCATCCGCCCGGCTGGGAATAATCCTCGCTGGCCCAAAGAGGCTTACCGGTTTTTACGGCGTCAGCGACAAATGTTCTGTTAATCGGCCCCCACGTCAGCGGATAATGCGCGCCCAACGCATACACCGCCTTCATCAACGCCGGGTCTTTAAGCATTCTTGCGGCAAGCGACCAGGCATCATTGCCTCCATCATCGGCCGCTACAATTTTGACGCGTTCCAGACCATTGGCATCCAACGTTCGTCGCAGCAGCTTCACATAGGCAACGGAGTATAATTTTTCATTCCATAAGCCACAGTAATTGATCCGCAGATGATAATATTTCCAGGCCCCCTGAATAAATCGGCAGACATATTCCGCATTTTTTTTGGTGTACAGCGTCTGATGGCCCACCCAATAGGGGGCACCCCATTGCAATACCCACAGCTTTATGCGCGGATTAATCTTCTTCGCCTCGCGCATCAGCCACCATTCATAACCACGATGAAAATAGGAGGCTTTCGGATGCGCAAATTGGCCCGGCGTGCGGGCAAAAGAAGGTTCGGATCCATCGGTAGAATCCACATCGCCCCCTATTTCTACTTTGAGTATCTGATAACCGGCACCAAAGTGCGGTTGAAACAAATAATTGAGAACGGCACGGCGTTCCCGCCTCGGATAATCATATAACAATCGGCTCGACGCCCCCGCACTTAATCCGCCGATACCCTGAAATGTCCGGCCGGTCAGGTTGCCATTGAGTTGAATTGTGATCGTATGTGCGACAGCAGGCCGCACCACGTCGGCTGCCGCCGCTTTACATGGCGACAATGAAAAAATGGCAACGCAGCCAGTCAGAAGCAGCACCCATCCCCAACTCAAGCAACGGCAAGGCTCTGCTCCGCCGCCAGCGCAATATTCGTTATTCGTCATTATATTGACTCCAATAGATACTTTCTTTCCCATTTCACTTACCCATTGTGCGACTTTAGGCACCGCCTGCAATAGCGGATCACATGGGTTATATGGATGATATTATGGCGACATGCGGCGAGTCGCGTCGATCGCTCTGATATACGTAAAATGACCGCTTTTAAGAAAGAAACCCGCAATATTCGCGGTTGCACCATCTTTCTCTGATGTATGCCAAGTGAAGATCATCCCGCAGCGAGCATTGGTGCCAGCCAACCCAGGCTACGCGATAATTTTCAAATAATATAAAAAAAACGACTATTTTTGTTAAATTTACGTCTTGTATTGCATTTTTACTGCTGTAGACTCATTTCATACAGTTTCGCGGTTTGACGGCCAATATGTTTGAATGTGACTTTTTATTGTGAGTATATCTATGTTCACAAAGCATAAATCAACTGGATTCACTTTGGTGGAGCTTTTAGTTGTTATCTCCATTATTGCATTGCTTATCTCACTGCTGCTTCCCGCGTTGTCACAAGCTAAAAAGGCGGCCATCAGCACGGCTTGTTTATCCAATCTTAAACAGATCGGCACTGCCGATGTAGAATACAAAGACGCATTTCAAGGCGATAGCATTCCGTATAATTGGGATTTCCCGTGGAATTCCGCGGCACAATATGATGGCAGTTGGCCTTGCTTGCTGGCTCCATATTTAACATCCAAACCCGTGGCGCGTTACCAAAGTTCCGGTTATGAAATTGAACCTGGATCTGTCTTGGCCATCCTGACTTGTCCATCCACCATTACCACCAGCAATATCCCCGGTTCCTGGGGGCCGGGATCCGCGACTTATGGATGGAGAATCTGGAATAATGGCGAAAGCACCGGACCATCCACTGACGGCTGGCTCGGAAGCTATGGGATGAACGGTTGGGTTTATGGTCAGGATAACGGCCAAGGTTTGCATAGCTATATTTTGCAGAATCTTCCGGGTTATTCGGCCGGCCAGGGTCAGGGTGATAGCGCCTATTTCTGGAATCCCGCAGATGAAAATGGTTCGGCCCCCCTTATGGCGGACTGCGCATGGCTGGATGCGTTTCCGCTTTGGACAGATCCGATCCCAAGCAGCGATTCTGGTACCAACATGTCGGATATGCCCCCCACTTTTCAAAGCCCTGCCGGTGCCCCGGGCATGATGGCTCCCTATTATCTGGACAGGCATACAAAGGCTATTAATGTCGTGTTCTGCGATGGCCATGCGGAACATGTAAAGGAAACGGATTTATGGAAACTCCGATGGACAGCGAATTGGGCTAAAAATTGAATCGCTTCATCGGACCAAATTCCATGGTTAAAGAACCATCACGGTTTGCGTCGGCAATAATTGGCTGATCCGAAGGCCAATATACCTTACAAGTCCTTGCGGCCGAGTGTTTCGGTCGCGGATAGTTTCTGTTTCTGGGCGGGAGCCCAAGAGGAGTTTTTATGAAGTCCTGTAATCTGACGGCAATCGTCGCTTTGTGCGCCGCGGGTGCCCTTGCGGCCGCCGGCGTCGCGAAAGCCGACACGGTGAACAATGTCGGTGCCACGCTGGCTGCACCCGCTGGCGGGCAGGTGGTCATCGCGGGCAACCCAACTGATGGCAACGGCAATTCCAGCGGCGGCACATTGAATTATTACAATAATGCATGGGCGGGCGAAACGTTTACGACCGGTAGCAATGCCGCTGGTTATCAGCTTAATTCCATCGCGGTGTATGACCAATACGAGCAAGGCGCTGGCTGGGCTTCCGGTGTTACCGAAACCATGAATGTTTTTACGCCAGGGGCCGCCAACATGCTTTATACCGGCACAGGAACCGTTGGAACTGCCGGCGCGAGCGGAAATTGGATTGTCTATACATTTAGCACACCCGTAACCTTGGCTGCCAACACCCTCTATGCTTATTCTGAAAACGTAAGCAGCGGATACAGCGCGATGGGCCTGACTGTGGGCAATGGTACAAGTTCTGGAACCGGATCTGCTTCCTCGCAATTGGCTACCTTCGCCAGCGGCACCAGCACAGCGCCCACGTATTGGACAGGTGCCGGCTGGGGGTCTAATCCTGCAGCAGCCCCCGTCTCTTCCACCAATGACCCAACCGATGTGTTCACCGATAATGCCGAGTTTCAGATCGTCGGCACGCCCGTTGTGGCAACGCCCGAACCAGCCGCGCTGGGCCTGCTGGCCGTCGGCGGCTTGGGCTTCCTGCTGCGTAGGAGCCGCAAGCTGGTTTAAGGCGCTTGGACGGCTATATGCATTGGCTTGTTATTGAAAACAGGTGCGGTTTCGAACACCGGCCAAGAGGTTTGCTTGGCCGGTGTTTTTTCGAACCCCGGACGGTGTAAATCGCTAATAACGCAAAGATGACGAGCGACGACGTATCGCCGCCGTACGATCGCTTGATTTGTGTCAGCGGGAACAAGTGCCGGGACGGCAGGCACGCCGAATAACCATCACGCGGCTCTGCGTTATAATTGTCGTGTCGCTTTAGCCGAATATATCCGTGACATTTAAGGCATAAGTCTGAACTTTATTTTGCGCTGCGGCCAAAACCAGCGATCCTGCATAATTATTAATTGGTACTGTTCATTGCCGGTGGTTGTCGCTCATGTCACTGGCCGCGGCGATTGCCCACGCACCGGCGACAAAGCCTGGGATTAGCCACACGAACACAAATTCGGCGTGTCCGCGCAGGTAAGTCCAGCCGGCACCGATCGCGACCAGAGCCACGCTGATGAATGCACATTTGTGCATACTCTCCAACGGAATGCAAAGAACATTTCGGCGTTTCCATTTCATAGCTGACTCCCTTTTTCCGAAAACATGCATCAGGCGGCGGCAGTTGGGTGACAAATGCCGCCGCCGACCATAGCGTGCGTTGCGACACGCCGCATGCATTTTTGACCGCGGTCATCAGCATCGACCGTGTCCGTATTACGAACTGCGTCTACCCTATTATTTCCGGATTTGGATAATAGGCGTGCATGAGAAGTCCGCCGTTATTTCGGCTCTGTCAGCAGGACGCTTTTGTTTTCCGCCAGTTGCCTGTGTTTCCAGGCGTCCG